>NZ_AP018438.1:0-770000 GCF_055380705.1 Pseudomonas sp. MAFF 730105 | reverse complement strand
CCCGCCGAAACACCGTCTTCTATATAGCCGCTGACCTTGTCGCGATGCTGACCGGTCACCAACGGCCCCATGTCCAGACCGCAAGAAGTACCGGCACCGATTTTCAACGCCTGGATCTGCGGCACCAGCTTGGCTACCAGCGCATCCGCTACCTGATCGCCCACACAGACAGCCACCGAAATCGCCATGCAACGTTCGCCGCATGAACCATAGGCCGCCCCCATCAACGCGTTGACTGCGTTGTCCAGATCGGCATCCGGCATCAGCACCGCATGGTTCTTCGCCCCGCCCAATGCCTGGACGCGTTTACCGCGACGGGTCCCCTCGGCGTAGATGTATTCGGCAATCGGTGTCGAGCCGACAAAACTCAGCGCCTTCACTTCCGGCGCCTCGATCAGCGCATCCACGGCAACCTTGTCACCATGCACGACACTCAACACGCCCTCGGGCAATCCGGCTTCCAGCAGCAATTGTGCAATCAGCAGTGTCGAGCTCGGGTCACGCTCGGATGGCTTGAGAATGAAGCAGTTGCCGCAAACGATCGCCAGCGGATACATCCACAGTGGAACCATCGCCGGGAAGTTGAACGGGGTAATACCCGCCACGACGCCCAACGGCTGGAAATCCGACCAGGCATCGATGTTCGGCCCTACGTTGCGGCTGTATTCACCCTTCAGAACTTCCGGAGCCGCACAGGCGAACTCGACGTTCTCGATACCCCGTTTGAGCTCACCGGCGGCATCCTCCAGGGTCTTGCCGTGCTCCTCGCTGATCATTTGCGCAATACGCGACTCGTTCTGCGCCAGCAACTGTTTGAAACGAAACATCACCTGGGCACGCTTGGCCGCCGGTGTCTTGCGCCAGGCCGGGAACGCTGCGGTGGCGGCATCGATGGCCTGTTGCACGGTCGCGCGATCGGCCAGCGACACCTTGTGGATGGCCTGGCCAGTGGACGGATTGAAAACGTCCGCTGTACGCGTGTTGTCGCTTATCAGTTCGCCATTGATCAGATGCGGGATGAGACTCATGGGGACTCCAGAATTTTTATCCACAGGCGCCCGCGACCGGACGCCTGTCGTTGAAGGTGATAGGGAGGCAGTCAGTCGAGCTTGTTCAACACTTCACCGACCGCGTCGAACAGACGATCCAGATCCTGTGGCTTGCTGTTGAACGTTGGTCCGAACTGCAGCGTGTCGCCACCGAAGCGCACATAGAATCCGGCCTTCCACAACGCCATGCCGGCCTCGAACGGACGGACGATCGCATCGCCGTCTCGCGGTGCGATCTGGATCGCGCCGGCCAGGCCAAAGTTGCGGATGTCGATCACGTTCTTCGCGCCTTTGATCCCATGCAGAACCTTCTCGAAATGTGGCGCGACTTCGGCCACGCTCTGCACCAGGTTTTCCTTCTGCAGCAGATCCAGCGCCGCCAGCCCCGCCGCGCACGCCACCGGGTGCGCCGAATAGGTATAGCCGTGAGGAAACTCCACCGCGTACTCAGGCGTCGGCTGGTTCATGAAAGTCTGGTAGATCTCGGTGCTGGCAATGACTGCCCCCATGGGAATCGCACCGTTGGTGACTTGCTTGGCGATGCACATCAAGTCAGGCGTTACGCCGAAACTGTCTGCACCGAACATCGAACCCGTGCGGCCGAAACCGGTGATTACTTCGTCGAATACCAGCAGGATATTGTGCTGGTCGCAAATCTGCCGCAGACGCTTGAGATAGCCCTCAGGCGGAACCAGGACACCGGCGGACCCGGCCATCGGTTCGACGAAGACGGCCGCGATGTTGGAAGCGTCGTGCAGTTCGATCAGCTTCAGCAACTCGTCGGCCAAGGCAATGCCACCTTCCTTCGGCATGCCACGGGAATAGGCATTGCCCGCCAACAAGGTATGGGGCAGGTGATCGACGTCCGCCATCGCCTGGCCGAACAGTTTGCGGTTGCCACTCACGCCGCCCAGGCTGGTCCCGGCGATGTTCACGCCATGGTAGCCGCGAGCACGGCCGATCATTTTGGTCTTGGTGGCCTGGCCCTTGAGACGCCAGTAGGCGCGCACCATCTTCACCGCCGTATCGGCGCACTCGGAACCGGAGTCGGTGAAGAACACATGATTGAGGTTGCCTGGCGTCAGGCTGGTGATTTTTTCCGCCAGTTGGAACGACAGCGGATGGCCATACTGGAACCCCGGCGAATAATCGAGGGTGCCCAGCTGTTTGGCGACCGCGTCCTGGATTTCCTTGCGAGTGTGCCCGGCTCCGCAGGTCCACAGCCCCGACAGCGAGTCATACACCTTGCGTCCGTGTTCATCGATCAACCAACTGCCTTCGGCACCGACGATCAGACGCGGGTCGCGCTGGAAGTTGCGGTTGGCGGTGTACGGCATCCAGTGGGCATCGAGCTTGAGCTGACTGGCCAGGGAACTGGCCGCGTGTTCGGGCATGTTCATCGACAAAACCTCGCAAGATATGAACGGTATCGGGGCGAAAAGCCTAGTTGCGGCTAAGTTGCCACGACGATAAAGTCGGTGAAATCCAACTTTTCTAACCTTCAGTCAGTGGACCACTAAACTATGAGTGCTCGCCGCCCCGATCCACTGGCCCAGGTCAGCGACTTCGATATTCGTCTGCTGCGCATCTTTCGTAGCGTAGTGGAATGTGGGGGATTCTCCGCAGCAGAAACGGTGCTGGGTATCGGCCGCTCGGCCATCAGCCAACAGATGAGCGATCTTGAACAGCGCCTGGGCCTGCGTCTGTGTCAGCGTGGACGCGCGGGGTTCTCACTGACGGAAGAAGGTCGTGAGGTCTATCAGTCGGCCCTGCAACTGCTCAGCGCGCTGGAAAGTTTTCGCACCGAGGTCAACGGCCTGCATCAACACTTGCGCGGCGAACTGAACATCGGCCTGACCGACAATCTCGTCACTCTCCCCCACATGCGCATCACCCATGCCCTGGCTCAATTGAAGGAGCGCGGGCCCGACGTGCAAATCCAGATTCGCATGATCGCTCCCAATGAAGTCGAACAAGGTGTTCTCGACGGCCGCCTGCACGTCGGCGTGGTCCCTCAGGCCAGCGCCCTTTCCGGGCTGGAGTACCAGCCGCTCTACAGCGAACGTTCATTGTTGTATTGCGCGGTCGGACATCCCCTGTTTTATGTGGACGACTTGCAGCTCGACGAAACCCGCCTCAACAGCCAGGACGCCATCGCCCCCACCTTTCGCCTGCCGGTCGACATCCAGGCCCATTACCAGGCGCTCAACTGCACCGCCAGTGCATCGGACCGCGAAGGCATGGCATTCCTGATTCTCACCGGTCGCTACATCGGCTACCTGCCGGATCACTACGCCAACCTCTGGGTCCAGCAAGGCCGATTACGAGCCCTGAAACCCACGACGCGATTCTATGACCTGAGCCTGGCTTCGGTAACGCGCAAGGGCCGTCGTCCTCATCTGGTGCTGGAGAGTTTTCTCGAGAGTCTGGCCGCGACTCGCTAGTGCATTCGCCTTTTGTGGCAACAGCACTTGTCGGATCGGTGCCGGTGCGCTATCAACGCATTTGCTTGCCCACAGACCCAGCCCGGAAACGTCCATGACCTTTGAAGTCCCAGCACACGGTGGCAAGCCCACTGGCCGCATTCGTCAGAAGAACGAAGAGACCATCCTCAAGGCTGCTGAAGATGAATTCGCTCGTCACGGATTCAAAGGCACCAGCATGAATACCATCGCGCTGAACGCCGGGCTGCCCAAGGCGAACCTGCACTATTACTTCACCAACAAGCTCGGGCTATACGTGGCGGTGCTGAGCAACATCATCGAGTTGTGGGACAGCACCTTCAACACCCTCACCGCCGAGGATGACCCGGCCGAGGCGTTGACTCGCTATATCCGCGCCAAGATGGAGTTTTCCCGTCGCCAACCCCAGGCGTCGCGGATCTTCGCCATGGAAGTGATCAGCGGCGGCGAGTGCCTGACCGAGTACTTCAACCAGGACTACCGCGCCTGGTTCAAGGGCCGCGCGGCGGTGTTCCAGGCCTGGATCGACGCTGGCAAGATGGACCCGATCGACCCCGTGCACCTGATCTTCCTGCTCTGGGGCAGCACCCAGCATTACGCCGACTTCGCCACCCAGATCTGCCGCGTGACCGGTCGCAGCAAATTGAGCAAGCAAGACATGATCGATGCCGGCGACAACCTGATCCGCATCATTCTCAAAGGCTGCGGCCTGACACCCACCCTCTAAGACGCTCATGCCTTTTACTCTCGTTGGCTTTTGCGAATACCGCGAAGAAATTCGTAAAAGCCGCTTCATCACCTTCGCCGCCCCCATCACCAGCCCCGCCGATGCCCAGGCCTTTATCGAACAGCACAGCGACCTGAACGCCACGCACAACTGCTGGGCCTGGAAGCTGGGCGATCAATACCGCAGCAACGACGATGGCGAACCGGGGGGCACCGCCGGACGCCCGATCCTGGCGGCCATTGAAGCCCAAGCCTGTGACCAGGTCGTAGTGCTGGTGATCCGCTGGTATGGCGGTATCCAGCTGGGGACCGGCGGACTGGCCCGGGCCTATGGCGGTGGTGCGAACAAGTGCCTGCAAAGTGCCGAGAAGCTGGAACTGATCAGTCGCGTGCCCCTGCATTGCACTTGCGGGTTCGCGGAACTGCCCCTGGTGAAACTGCGGGTTGCCGAGTGCGGTGGCCTGGTCAATACGGAAGGGTTTACCGCCAACGGCGTGGAATTGCAGTTGGCGGTGGGTGAAGGTCAGATCGATACGCTGCAAAAGCAACTGGCCGATTTGAGTCGCGGCCGGATCCTGCTGGAGCGTTAACCTTTATTTGCCCACACCTGCTGTGCACCCGGCTGTGGATAACCTGAGCACATCCGCCTGTAACCCTTCTGTCATGCGGCTTTGCGGGGGTTGTTCATTTTTCGTCCAAAGCCTCGCCTGTCGGCTAAATAAGCCAGCAAAACAAACGCTTGCAGCGAGTTATCACCTTTGGAAGAAAGTCGCCCCGCGCTTATGCCCGAGTTTGCGGCTTGCGCACAATAACTGTGGAGCAAGCTGTGGATAACCCGTTCATGGCTCACGCGACCCCAAGGAGAGCATGGCTCCCAGGCGCTTGTTCATTTTTTAACCATTCGTTAACGACTGCTCACGCTTCCAGCTTGAACCCGTGTTCTCGCCACGCACGGGTAACAGTTGGACAACACCCCACACCAGCTCGAGGAACAGAAATATCCACACCAGCGCACTGGCGCCGTGCAGCAGCGCGTAAAACATCCAGGACGCAAACAGGAACCGCCCTGCCGCGTCATACCGCCCATACAGGGCGCGCGGATCCCGAATCCGCAGCACCGCCCATACGCAAACGATCGAGCCCAGCAGATTGGCCATCAACAGATGCATAGGCGCAAACGTTGGCAGCTCGCCAGGCAGGTCGAGCATTTGGGTCACACCCAGCAACCAGCCGTGCAGGGCGGCGAAACTCCATGGCGTGGCAAACGCTGCGGTTACGATCAGGTCGTACCAGGCGCTACCGAGCACCACGCGACGATATTGCGGTGAAGTCCACATAGGCATTGCTCCATCTAATCAAGGAGCAAAAAGACTAAAGCCTGGGGTATGCTCCAAGGTCAAGCTTTCTGGAGATTGCCATGCGGATCGGTGAACTAGCCCAGGCCTGTGCCGTCAGCCGCGACACGCTGCGCTTCTATGAGCAGCTCGGGCTGATTGCGGCGGGACGCAGCGCCAATGGGTATCGCGACTACCCCGAAGACATGGTGCAACTGGTGCTCTATATCAAGACAGCCCAACGCCTGGGCTTTACCCTCGGCGAGATCGGCAGCAGTGTCGCCTCCGTGCAGCAGGCACCCGACCCGGACCACGCCGTGGCTCAGCTGCTGCTGAACAAACTGAACCTGATCGAAACCCGCATGACCGAACTCGACGCGTTGCGTCATGAGCTGAAACAACGGCTCGGGCGACGCTGTCCATTAAATCCGTGACCCTTCTTTCAAGGATACCTTCCATGAATTCGGCAAAAAACGCATTGATCATCGGCGCCTCCCGGGGCTTGGGCCTTGGCCTGGTGAAGACATTGCTGAGCGATGGCTGGAACGTGATCGCCACCGTGCGCAACTTGCAGAACGCAGAGGCATTGAAGGCGCTGGGCCCGGTACGGATCGAGAAACTCGACATGGGCGACCAGCAAGCCGTCATTGCCTTGAGCCAACAACTCAAGGGCGAAACCTTCGACCTGTTATTCGTCAACGCCGGTGTCAAAGGCCCCGATAACCAGGCTCCCGACGGCGCGACCCTGGCCGAGGTCGGCCAGTTGTTCTTCACCAACGCGGTGGCGCCGATCAACCTGGCTCAGCGATTCGTCGGGCAGATCCGCGACGGCAGCGGCGTCCTGGCGTTCATGAGTTCGGTGCTGGGCAGCGTGACCATGCCCGACGCGCCGGAACTGGCGCTGTACAAGGCAAGCAAGGCGGCCCTCAATTCCATGACCAACAGCTTCGTCACCCAACTGGGCGACCAGACATTGACCGTCCTGTCGCTGCATCCGGGCTGGGTGAAGACCGACATGGGGGGTGAAGGAGCGGACATCGATGTCGAAACCAGTACCCGCGGCTTGATCGACCAGGTCAATGCCTTTGCCGGCCGGGGTGGGCATCACTTCGTCAACTACAAGGGTGAGATGATTCCCTGGTAATTCCACGCACAACCTGTGGGAGCGAGCCTGCTCGCGAAAGCGGAGTGTCATTCAACCGCCCTGTCGACTGATACATCGCCTTCGCGAGCAGGCTCGCTCCCACATTTGAACTCAATTGGAGCACTGGATATGTGCGCCGCAACCTGAGTAAACTCTGCACCTCGCCCCCACGGCGACCCTGGATCAGCAGACAGGGCATCACTGAGCTGGCTAACCTGAACCCACTTTCAGAGGAGCCGGCCACCATGCCTGCGACCCGTACCTGGTTAAAAAATCCCCTCGCCATTTTTACTGCCAACGGTCTCGACGCCCGTGGCGGTCTGGTGCTGCAGGATGGCGTCATTGCCGAGCTGCTGAGCATCGGCCAGCGCCCCGCCCAACCTTGTGACCACGTCTTCGACGCCCGTGAGCATGTGATTCTTCCCGGGCTGATCAACACCCATCACCACTTCTACCAGACCCTGACCCGTGCCTGGGCACCGGTGGTGAACCAGCCGCTGTTCCCATGGTTGAAAACCCTCTACCCGGTCTGGGCGCGGCTGACGCCGGAAAAACTCGCCTTGGCGACCAAAGTGGCCTTGGCTGAACTGCTCCTGTCGGGCTGCACCACGGCGGCCGATCACCATTACCTGTTTCCCGAAGGCTTGGAAAATGCCATCGATGTGCAGGTACAAAGTGTGCGCGAACTGGGCATGCGAGCGATGCTGACCCGCGGTTCCATGAGCCTGGGCGAAGCCGACGGCGGCCTGCCGCCACAGCAGACCGTGCAGCAAGGCCAGGTGATTCTCGACGATAGCCAGCGGTTGATCGACCGCTACCATGAACGCGGCGACGGTGCGCAGATCCAGATAGCCCTGGCGCCCTGCTCGCCGTTTTCGGTCACCCCCGAAATCATGCAGGCCAGCGCCGCGCTGGCAAATCAACTGGACGTCCGCCTGCACACCCACCTGGCCGAAACCCTCGACGAAGAAGATTTCTGCTTGCAACGCTTCGGCTTGCGCACCGTGGATTACCTGGACAGCGTCGGCTGGCTCGGTCCGCGTACCTGGCTGGCCCACGGCATTCACTTCAACCCCGAGGAGATCGCCCGCCTCGGCGCTGCCGGCACCGGTATCTGTCATTGCCCAAGCTCCAACATGCGCCTGGCCTCGGGCATTTGCCCCACCCTCGAACTGACTGCCGCCGGTGCCCCGCTGGGCCTCGGCGTGGACGGCTCGGCCTCCAACGATGCCTCGAACATGATCCTCGAAACCCGCCAGGCGCTGTACATCCAACGCCTGCACTATGGCGCGCAAGCGATCACACCGGAACGGGTACTGGGCTGGGCAACTCAGGGCTCGGCAACATTGCTTGGGCGCAGCGATATCGGCGAGTTGGCAGTCGGCAAACAGGCCGATCTGGCGCTGTTCAAGCTCGATGAGCTGCGCTTCTCCGGCAGCCACGATCCGGTTTCAGCACTGTTGTTGTGTGGCGCGGATCGAGCGGATCGGGTGATGGTCGCTGGGCAGTGGCGGGTGATCGATGGTCAGATCGAAGGCTTGGATTTGAAGGGGCTGATTGCCAATCACAGCCAGGCGGCGCGGGAATTGATCGCGGGCGTCTGATCGGATGCTATCGCGGGCAAGCCTTGCTCCCACGGGTATCAGGACACATCTGTGGGAGCAAGGCTTGCCCGCGATGCGCTTCTAAAGGCCGAGCAGCGACAACATGATAAACGTCGCAAACAGCACGAAGTGGGTCATGCCTTCAATGGCATTGGTCTCGCCGTCATTGAGATTGATCGCGCTGACGATCAGGGTGATGAAGATCATCACCGTCTGCACCGGCGTCATGGCCATCTGGAAAGGCTGACCGGTGTAAAGCGCCATGGCTTCCATCACCGGCACCGTCAGGATCACCGTCGACAGCGACGCCCCCAGCGCGATGTTCACCACCGACTGCATGCGATTGGCGAGGGCGGCGCGCAGGGCGGTGAGAATCTCCGGTGCCGCAGAGATGGCCGCCACCAGAATGGCCGTGACCACCGGCGGCGCTCCCGAGCCCTCCAGCCCCAGGTCGATGGCCTTGGACATGACTTCGGCCAGCGCACCGATCACTACCACGCCAAACACCAGCGCACCGATGGAAAACGCCAGGCTGATGGGCTTCGGCTCGGTCTCCACCGGCTCTTTGCGGCGACGTTTTTCCGGATAGCTGTAGCTGAAAAAGTAACTGTGGGGACCCACCTGCATACGCAGGAACAGCGTATACAGCACGAGCATCGCGCCAATGGTGAACGCCGAATATTGCTTCCAGTGTTCCTGGGGAATGAACTCCGGCACCACCATCGATACGCCCATGGCGGTGAGGATCATCACGCTGTAGCTGCGCGCCGAATCATCGTTGTAGACCTGCTCGCCATGTTTGAGCCCGCCCATCAGCGCGGCAAGCCCGAGAATGCCATTGATGTCGAGCATCACCGCCGAATAGATCGTATCGCGCACCAGGGTCGGCGATGCTTCGTTGCTCATCATGATTGCCAGGATCACCACCTCGACCAACACTGCCGACAGGGTCAGGATCATCGTGCCGTAAGGATCGCCGACTTTTTCCGCCAGCAACTCGGCGTGATGAGCCACGCGCATCGAGGCCGCGACGATGAAGCCAATCAGCAGCAAGCCACCGACCAACGCCACGACCTGCCCACTGCCCAACAGCCAGTGCTCCAGCGGGTAGGCGACTACGGCGGCGAGCAGGGCCAGCACCAGCAGCTTTTCTTGCTTGATCAATGTGAACATCACAGGCCTATAACCGTGCACGGGGGTATGACCTACTAGACTGTAGGGGGCCGTGAACGTTTCGTCTGCTGTGACGTCCCCTTATGGATCGGCCCAGGGCTCTTCGCGGGCCGGTTCTGCTTCCACAGTGGATCGGCCGGTCAGGTTTTTCCAGACATTGCGGTCAGCCCCTGTAGAATGCCCACCATCGATTCACTGATGAGAAAAGCACATGTACGACTGGCTGAACGCCCTGCCCAAGGCAGAACTGCACCTGCACCTGGAAGGTTCGCTGGAGCCCGAGCTGCTGTTCGCCCTGGCCGAGCGCAACAAAATCGCCCTGCCGTGGAACGACGTCGACACCTTGCGCAAGGCCTACGCCTTCAACAATCTGCAGGAATTCCTCGACCTGTATTACCAGGGCGCCGACGTGTTGCGCACCTCCCAGGATTTCTACGACCTGACCTGGGCCTACCTGTTGCGTTGCAAGGCGCAGAACGTGATCCACACCGAACCGTTCTTCGACCCTCAGACTCACACCGACCGCGGCATTGCATTCGAAGTGGTCCTCAACGGCATCGCCGCCGCCCTCAAGGACGGAGAACAGCAACTGGGCATCACCAGCGGCCTGATCCTGAGCTTCCTGCGCCACCTGAGCGAAGAACAGGCCGAGAAAACCCTCGACCAGGCGCTGCCGTTCCGCGATGCCTTTGTCGCCGTCGGCCTGGACAGTTCGGAAATGGGCCATCCGCCCAGCAAGTTCCAGCGGGTGTTCGACCGGGCCCGCAACGAAGGTTTCCTGACCGTCGCCCACGCCGGCGAAGAAGGTCCACCCGAATACATCTGGGAAGCCCTGGACCTGCTGAAGATCCAGCGCATCGATCACGGTGTCCGGGCCATCGAAGACGAACGACTGATGCAGCGGATCATCGACGAGCAGATCCCGTTGACGGTATGCCCGTTGTCCAACATCAAGCTGTGCGTGTTCGACGACATGTCGCAGCACAACATCCTCGACATGCTCGAACGCGGTGTGAAGGTGACGGTGAACTCCGACGACCCGGCGTACTTCGGCGGCTACGTCACCGAAAACTTCCACGCCCTGCACACCCACCTGGGCATGACCCAGGACCAGGCCAAACGCTTGGCCCAGAACAGCCTGGATGCGCGGTTGGTGAAGCCTTAGCTTTCATCAACTATCCCTGTGGGAGCGAGCCTGCTCGCGATTTCGGTATGTCAGTGAGACAAGTGTCCACCGACCCACCGCTATCGCGAGCAGGCTCGCTCCCACAAGGGGATGGTGTTTAACCGCCCACGCCTTCGCTCAACTCCTCCAGCGTCTTGCCCCGCGTCTCCATCCCAAACAACCAGACCACGCCAGCCGCCACCGCGAAGCACAGTGCGCCCAGGCCAAACACGCCGCCTTGCCCGGTGATGGGGAATACCAGCCCGGTCACCAGAGGCCCCAGCAACGAACCGATGCGACCAATCGCCGAGGCGAAACCCGAACCCGTTGCCCGTGCCGAGGTGGGATACAGCTCCGGTGTGTAGGTGTAGAGCACCGCCCACATGCCGAAGAGGAAAAACTGCATCAGCAATCCGCTACCGATCAGCAGCCCGACGTTGCCGCCGAACACCGCGCTCTGCCCATATAGAAAGGCCATCGCGCCGCCACCCAACAGGGTGATGACACACACCGGCTTACGGCCCCAGCGCTCCACCAGCCAGGCAGCCATCAGGAAACCGGGAATCCCGCCCAGGGAAATCAGCACGGTGTAATAGACCGACTGGGTCACGGCAAACCCCGACTGCTGCAACAACGCGCTGAGCCAGGACGTCAGCCCGTAGAAGCCGAGCAAGGCAAAGAACCAGACGCTCCAGATCATCATCGTGCGTTGGCGATACAACGGCGACCAGATCTGTCCCAGCGCCGAAAAGAACGTGCCCGGCGTAGTCGCCAGCCTCGGCAGGCGAACCGGCTCCGGCAGGTGCTGGCTCCCCAGCGAGGCCCGGACCTTGTCTTCGATCCGGCGCAGCACGGCATCCGCCTCGTCATTCCTCCCGGCCTGCTCCAGCCAACGCGGTGACTCGGGGATAAAGAAACGAATAGCCAGGACAAACACCGCCGGTACGGCCAGGACCAGGAAGATGTCACGCCAGCCGACTACCGGCAGCAGGAAATACGAGAGCACGCCCGCCGCGACGAAGCCCAGCGGCCAGAACCCGTCCATCAAGGCGATGTAACGGCCCCGACGCTTGGCCGGGATCAGTTCCGAAAGCATCGACTGGGCAATCGGAAACTCCATGCCCATGCCGATACCCAGCAGGATGCGAAACAGCGTCAGTGTCTCGACGTCCTGGGCCGTGGAGCACAGATAACTGGCGACACCCCACAGCACAATGCTCCATTGGAACACCGGTTTACGTCCGAACCGATCCGCCAGCATGCCCGACAGCGAAGCGCCCACCACCATGCCGAAAAAGCTGGAGCTGGCCAGCAGACCTGCCTGGGCCGTGCTCAGGCCAAACTCGGTTTTGATCGAGCCGAGCAGGAACGTCATCATCGCCAGGTCCATGGAGTCGAAGAAGAACGCCAGGGCGATAATGATGAAGATGACCCGGTGATAGCCGCTGATGGGCAGCCGCTCCAGGCGTTCGGCCGCGCTGTACCCGTGATTGTCCATGTTGCATCCCCCCAGTCCGATAGTTTCTCGGGCGAGTGTGCGCGAACCTTGCGGGTGGCTATTGCTGAATGCGACCTGTCGACAGGCCTAGAGCGCCATTTCCAATGAATCCTGCCGGGCGAATCGATGGATTTCCTGCTGGCCGAGCACGGTTACCTGCAAGGCCCGCGAGTCGTTGGGCAGGTTCAGCCAGCCAGACTGCATGAACAGTTGCAGCAAGGCAGCCCCCAGCGCGCCCCCCAGGTGCGGGCGGCGCTCGCTCCAATCCGGGCACGCGCAGGCGATGCGGGCATTGCGATGGGCCAGGGCCTGGATAAACAACCCTCGCCCGGCCAACTGGCTTGCGCCTTTGTGGGTGACGATCACCCGCTGCTCGCATTGTTCGATCCACCCGGCGTCCAACAGGCGCTGGTACAGATCGGCCGCCAGGGTGCCGCCCAGGTGATCGTCGCAGAGCCGGGCTCGCAACAACGAGGCGGGGGCCGACGGCGCCTTGTTCGATATGACGCCGCGCTTGAAGACATCCGGAATCTGCCGTGGTGCACTGGCCAGGGTCGCGCTGGCCAGCGCTTCGACAGCCGCGCCGATCTCCGGCGCGGCAAGACGGAAAAACCGCTTGCGCCCCCTGGCTTCCACTTTCAACAGGCCACCGGCGGACAGGCGTCCCAGATGGGCGCTGGCCGAGGATGGCGACAACCCGGCCAGCAAGGCCAGTTCTTCAGCCTGCCGGGCCGTGCCGTCCATCAAGGCCCACATCATTGAGCTGCGCTTGGGGTCGGCCAGCAGCGTGGCGATCTGGCTGATGCAAGGTGCATGTTCCATGTATTCACTCCCTGTTGAATCATTCGTCTACTGCTCTTGATGCGCGATGCCGCGCCGATTCAGGCGGCCGCTAGTATAAGCGTGCAGATCAAGCTTTCCTGTCCTCAGGAAACCTTTGGAGGCGATTGTTCGTGAGGGAAAATTCTCTATTTACCCGCGACTATTGGCCGACTGCCGTCGAGAGCGGAAATTGCGCCGTCAATTCACCACAACGGGCCTGGAGCATCTCCCGCAACAGCTTGACGGGCTTGCTCAACTGCGCCCGATGAGCACACAACAGATTGAGCGGCGCTCGCTCGCAGTGCAGGTGCGGCAAAAGGATCTTCAAACGTCCGGCCAGCACATCGGTCGACACGTCCATCCACGACTTGTAGGCAATTCCAGCACCGGCCACTGCCCAGCGCCGCACCACATCGGCATCGTCACTGAAGCGGTCACCGCTGACGGTGAGGCTCACTTCCCGCTTGCCGTCATGAAAGCACCAGCGGTCATGAACCCGGGTGCCGAGCATGTACAACAGGCAATTGTGTTGAGCCAGTTGCTCAAGCTGATGGGGTTCTCCATGACGGGCCAGATAATCCGGCGAGGCACACAGCACCCGACGGTTGTCCGCCGCGACAGGCAAGGCCACCAGGCTCGAATCCTCCGGATCGCCGTAACGCAGCGCGATATCCACCGGCTGCTTGAACAAGTCGGCAATGCGGTCGCCCAACAACAGCCGCACCGTAAGCCGGGGGTGCTCGCGCTGGAAGTCATCCAGCCAGGGCAGCAGCAGGTTGCGTCCCAGGTCTGACGGCGCGGACAACTGCAAGACACCGCTGACCTGGTCCTGCCCGCGGGTCAACAGCCGTCGCCCCTCATCCAGACTGCCCAACGCCGCCCGGGCATATTCGAGAAAGCCTTCTCCTTCGGCGGTCAGGCGCAGACTGCGGGTGGAGCGCGCCAGCAGGCGGGCACCGAGGTGCTGCTCGATCCGTTTCAACGCGGCACTGGCCACCGCCGCCGACAGATCCATGACCCTGGCAGCGGCAGAAAGACTGCCCAGATCTGCCGCCCGGACAAACAGCTGCAGGTCATCGAATCGAAGCATGGCGACTCCATTATCAAAAAAATATTGAAAGAGCCTGTTCTTTTAGCGGGTTTTATCGCGGTGATAAATAGCTAAACATGGATGCCATCGAACTCACCTCACGGAGCCCGTTTCATGAAAGCCATCGCCTACTACCACTCCTTGCCGATCACCGACCCGCAATCGCTGCAGGATGTCGAATTACCGGAGCCCGTCGCCGGTCCGCGCGACCTGTTGGTAGAAGTCAAAGCCATTTCGGTCAACCCGGTAGACACCAAGGTCCGTCAGAACGTCCAGCCCGAAGGCGGCGCAGCCAAAGTGCTGGGTTGGGACGTGGCCGGCGTGGTCAAGGCCGTGGGCAGCGAAGTCTCCCTGTTCAAGGCCGGTGACAAGGTGTTCTATGCCGGCTCCATTGCGCGCGCGGGTGGCAACAGCGAACTGCATGTCGTGGATGAGCGCATTGTCGGCCACATGCCCAAGACCCTCGGTTTCGCCGAAGCGGCCGCATTACCACTGACCGCCATTACCGCCTGGGAGCTGTTGTTCGAGCGGCTGCAGATCCAGGAAAGCCAGGACGCTTCGGACCAGAGCCTGTTGATCGTCGGCGCCGCCGGCGGCGTAGGCTCGATCCTGACCCAATTGGCCAGCCAGCTCACCGCGCTGAAAGTCATCGGCACCGCTTCCCGTCCGCAGACGCAGGATTGGGTGCGAAGCCTGGGCGCCGACCTGGTGATCGACCACAGCCGACCACTGAGCGTGGTCATGAAGGAAGCAGGCCAGCCCCAGGTCACTCACGTCGCCAGCCTGACCCAGACCGACCAGCACCTGGATCAGTTGGTCGAGGCCCTGGCGCCCCAAGGCAAACTGGCACTGATCGATGATCCCAAGTCCCTGGACGTGACCAAGCTCAAGCGCAAGAGCCTGTCCTTGCATTGGGAGTTCATGTACACCCGCTCGCTGTTCGAGACGGCCGACATGATCGAGCAACACAACCTGCTCAACCGGGTTGCCGAACTGATTGACGCCGGCACCTTGAAGACCACCGTTGGCGAGCATTTCGGCACCATCAACGCCGAGAACCTGCGCCGGGCTCACGCGCTGCTGGAAAGTGGGACGGCCAAGGGCAAGATCGTGCTCGAAGGTTTCTGACCTGGCACTCAGCCTCAAGAGATAGCCTGTGGCGAGGGGATTTATCCCCTCGCCACAACGGTTACTGAAAAAAGATCGGACCGTCAGTCCGAGAGTTGACCATTGTCACAATTGCGATCGCATTCCGGTCTACACTCGAGGCCTTTGCAACGCAATCTTTTACGTGAGGAGGTCAGCAATGAAGATCCTGATAAAAGAAGTGGCAAAATCCCAATGGCAAGTGCGTCTTGACCAGCACGCCGTCACCTTCCGCACCGAGGCCGAAGCCAAAGCCTTCGCTACCACGCTGCAAGCGCGCATCCATGCGCCGCACCACTTCCCCGAACAGCAACAACGCGCGGCCTGCTGAATCAGCCCTGGCGGCTGGCTTGTGCCAGCGCCCGGGCATTTTGCAGGCGGCGGGTCAGCATGGCTGCGCTCACCACCAACAGTCCGCACAGGCTGATGACCATCGCCATGGGCACCGCGGTGCCGTCATGCAATGCCGCCACCAGCGCGGCGGCCCCGGCGGCCACGGAAAACTGCAGGCTTCCCAGCATCGCCGAGGCACTGCCGGCCCGGACACCCTGCCCGTTCATGGCGCAGGCGGACGCGTTGGGAAGAATGCAGCCCAGGCTGGCGATGCAGATGAACAATGGAATCAGCAATGGCCATAGACGTTCGGGGTGCAAGGCGCTGACGGCCAGGAGGCACAACCCCGCCGTGAAATAGACCCACACTGCACGGCTCAGCAGGAAAGCCGGGCCACGCTTGGACAACAACCGCGCGTTGACCTGCGCCACCAGGATGAAGCCAGCCGCGTTGGTACCGAACAGCCAGCCGAAGTGTTCGGCCGGTACGCCATAAAGCTTGATGAACACGAAAGGCGAGCCGGCGATGTAAGCGAACATCCCGGCGATGGCAATCCCGCCCGTCAGGGCATGTCCCAGGAAAACCGAGTCGGTCAGCAGCCTGCCGTACTGGCGCAACGCCCCCGACAGCGGTGGTCGAGGTACGTGGGCCGGCAGGCTCTCGGGCAGCCACAGGGCCACGGCCGTTGCCGCCATGGCGCTGAACAGGGTCAGGGCGATGAAAATCGATTGCCAGCCATACAGGTTCACCAGCAACCCGCCAAGCATCGGCGCGAGAATCGGCGCCAGGCCCATCACCAGCATCAACTGCGAGAACACCTTGGCCGACCCTACCGCATCGCATTTGTCGCTGACCACGGCCCGGGAAATCACCATCCCGGCACATCCACCCAGGGCCTGTACGAAGCGTGCGCCGATCAGCCATTCAAGGCTCGGCGCGTAGGCGCAGGCCAGGGAGGCCAGGGTGAACAAGCCGACCCCGACCAGCAGTGGAATCCGTCGCCCGAAGCGATCCGCCACCGGCCCGTAGGCCAGCTGCCCGATGGACAGCCCGAGGAAATAGGCGGCCAGGGTCAGTTGGATATGTTTTTCGTCCGTGCCGAAGGCGGTTGCCATGGCCGGGAAGGCAGGCAGGTAGAAGTCGATCGCCAAGGGACCGAAAGCGCTCAAGGCGCCAAGAATCAGAATCGTACGAAGGTTCATCGGGCGTCCGTCGGGCATCAGTCAGCAGCCCGACAGTCTAGCCCTGCCGGGCGCTCTTGAACATTCCGATAGGTCGCTAACGATTAAAAATATTCAAGTGGGGCTGACCTCGTAGCCTTCTTCCTGGATAACCTCGATCAGGGTGTTGGCCGGCAACGAACTCTGGACCCGGACGGTCTTGGCGCCCAGGTCGATCTGTACATCGGCGGCCGGATCCCTGGTCTGTACAGCCTGAGTGATGGCCTTGACGCAGTGACCACAGGACATACCCTGGACATTGAAAGTTTGCATCAGGTGACTCCTTGAGAATGGACGTTGCGGGCAGTTTCAAGCTTGCCATCATGGCAAGGTCAAGTTCTGATAAAAACTGCCGGGCTGGCAATTGCCGTCGCGCTCGGCCAAGCTGCCACTATCAAGGATTCCACACCGGAGGTTCGGCCATGCGCTGGTCAGCGTTCAGCCTGTTTTGCATGTTAGGTTTATCAGCGATGGCCCCCCAGGCATCGGCCGCCGGCGAAGATTACGGTGTGCTGATCATTTCCCGGGAACGACTGGAAGTGTCGACGTCCTGCGAGATCGGCATCTACATCCAGGATCAGCTCACCGCCCGGCTCTTCCAGGAAGACAGCACCTCCTTCAACTTGCCTCCGGGCCAGTTCTCCTTGCGCCTGAAGTTGTTGCCTGGCCAGGCACCGGGTTGCAATCCGGGCATGCTCGCACCGGGTTCCCAGGAGATTACGATCAGGGCCGGTGACATCCTGAAATACCGTATCGCCATGAATGAACAAGGGATGTACCTCAAGCAGGCAGGGCTCGGTTACTGACCCCACCCTGATCCCCTGTGGGAGCGAGCCCTGCTCGCGATAGCGGTATATCAGTAATAACGTGCTGCCTGACAAAACGCTATCGCGAGCAGGCTCGCTCCCACAAAGATTGGGAGAAGTCTTTTGGATTGGCGCTTGACCTTACCAGCATGGCAAGGTTGATCCTGTAGTCATTCACTACAGGGAGCCCGACCCATGTCCGAATCCAACACTTTCGACCTGCCGATTGCCGGCATGACCTGCGCCAGCTGCGCCGGGCGGGTCGAGCGGGCCTTGAGCAAAGTCGCCGGAACCCGTGCCGTCAGTGTGAACCTGGCGACCGAGCAGGCGCGAGTCCAGGCCTCCGAGCAGAGCCTGCCAGCCTTGATAGAGGCCGTTGAACAAGCCGGCTACCATGTTCCTGTCCAAACCCTGGAGCTGAGCATCGGGGGATGACGTGCGCCTCGTGCGTGGGTCGAGTCGAACGCGCCCTGGGCAAAATCCCCGGCGTTAACCGCGTCAGCGTCAACCTCGCCAATGAGCGGGCCCACCTCGAACTGCTCGGACAGGTCGATCCGCAAATCCTGATCGATGCGGTGAAACGCGCGGGCTACGAAGCCAGCGTCTGGCAGACCGAGCAGCCCCATGACACTCAGCCCCGTCAGCTGAATCGTGAGCGCCTGATCCTGGCGCTGGCGATCCTGCTGTCCGTGCCCTTGGTGCTACCGATGCTGCTGCAACCGCTGGGTGTGCACTGGATGCTCCCGGCCTGGGCGCAGTTCGCCCTCGCGACACCGGTGCAATTCATCTTCGGTGCGCGCTTCTATGTCGCGGCCTTCAAAGCCGTGCGGGCCGGGGCCGGCAACATGGACCTGCTGGTGGCCCTGGGCACCAGCGCCGGCTACGGCTTGAGCCTGTATGAATGGGTCATTGCCCGCCCCGGCAGCATGCCGCACCTGTATTTCGAAGCGTCGGCGGTGGTGATTGCCCTGGTCTTGCTGGGCAAATACCTGGAAAGCCGCGCCAAGCGCCAGACCGCCAGCGCCATTCGCGCCCTCGAAGCCTTGCGGCCGGAGCGGGCAACCCAGGTGGTCGATGGCGAGGAAAGGGATGTCGCCATCAGTGCCCTGCGCGTAAACGATCTGGTGCTGGTCAAGCCCGGTGAGCGCTTTCCGGTGGACGGCGAAGTGCTGGAGGGCCAGAGCCACGCCGACGAAGCGCTGATCAGCGGCGAGAGCCTGCCGGTGCCCAAACAGCCCGGCGACAAGGTCACCGGTGGCGCCATCAACGGCGAAGGACGCCTGCTGGTGCGTACCCAGGCCCTCGGCGCCGAAACAGTCCTGGCGCGCATCATCCGCCTGGTGGAAGACGCCCAGGCGGCCAAGGCTCCAATCCAGAAACTGGTGGATAAAGTCAGCCAGGTCTTTGTACCGGTGGTGCTGATGCTGGCCTTGGCGACGCTGATCGGCTGGTGGCTTTACGGTGCGCCGCTGGAAACCGCGCTGATCAACGCCGTCGCCGTACTGGTGATCGCCTGTCCCTGCGCCCTGGGCCTGGCGACCCCCACGGCGATCATGGCCGGCACGGGCGTGGCGGCGCGCCACGGGATCCTGATCAAGGACGCCGAGGCACTGGAACGCGCCCATGAAGTGGATACGGTGGTGTTCGACAAGACCGGAACCCTGACCTCCGGCACGCCGCGCATCGCTCATTCAAAAGCCCTGGACGGTGACGAAGCCAGGCTGTTGCAAATCGCCGGCGCCCTGCAACGCGGCAGTGAGCACCCCCTCGCCAAAGCCGTGCTGGATGCCTGCGCCGAGCATGGCCTGAACGTGCCGGATGTCAGCGACAGCCAGGCCCTGCCCGGACGCGGCATTGCCGGCAACCTCGATGGACGCCGCCTGGCCCTGGGCAATCGGCGCCTGCTGGATGAGTCGGACCTGGACGCCGGTTCGCTGGCCGAATCGGCGCAGGCCTGGGAAGCTGAAGGCCGGACCTTGTCCTGGCTGCTTGAACAAGGCGCGACGCCGCGGGTGCTGGGCCTGTTCGCTTTCGGCGACACCCTCAAATCTGGCGCTCTCGCGACCGTGCAAGCCTTGGATGAGCGCCACATCGCCAGCCACTTGCTCACTGGCGACAACCGGGGCAGCGCCCAGGTGGTGTCCCAGGCCTTGGGGATCGTCAACGTGCACGCCGAAGTGCTGCCAGGGGACAAGTCCGCCATTGTCCTTGAACTGAAGAAAAACGCCGTGGTGGCGATGGTCGGGGACGGTATCAACGACGCCCCGGCCCTGGCCGCCGCGGACATCGGCATCGCCATGGGTGGCGGCACCGACGTGGCGATGCACGCCGCCGGCATCACCCTCATGCGCGGCGACCCGCGACTGGTGCCGGCCGCACTGGACATCAGCCGCAAGACCTACGCCAAGATCCGTCAGAATCTGTTCTGGGCATTCGTCTACAACTTGATCGGCATCCCGTTGGCGGCCTTCGGCCTGCTCAACCCGGTGCTGGCCGGGGCGGCCATGGCGCTGTCGAGCGTCAGCGTGGTGAGCAATGCGTTACTGTTGAAGTTCTGGACCCCCGAGCACCTGGAGGACAAACGATGAACATCGGCCAAGCGGCCCGCCAGAGCGGCCTGAGCGCGAAGATGATCCGGTACTACGAGTCCATCGGATTGCTCAAGGCGGCCCATCGCACCGACAGCGGCTACCGGATCTACGGCGCCGATGACCTGCACACCCTGGCCTTCATCAAGCGCTCCCGGGACCTGGGTTTTTCCCTGGAAGAGGTCGGCAAGCTGCTGACCCTCTGGCAGGACCGGCAACGAGCCAGCGCCGACGTCAAGGCCCTTGCCCGGCAACACATCGACGAACTGAACCAGAAAATCCGCGAACTGGCCGAACTGCGCGATACCCTCCAGGACCTGGTGGAACACTGCCACGGCGACCACCGCCCGGACTGCCCGATCCTCAAGGAACTGGCGTCGGGGTGTTGCAAGGAAACGGCCAACGCCTGACACCCAGCTCCCACAGGAATTGGCGGTGAACACGGATGTTCTATTCACCCAAGATCCGGGGTGGGAGCGAGCCTGCTCGCGAAGACGGCGGCACAGTCAACATCCATGCAAGCTGACCCACCGCTATCGCGAGCAGGCTCGCTCCCACAAGAGACGGGTGGTGAACCTCGATGGTGTGCCAGCCCCAGATCAGGGTGGGAGCGAGCCTGCTCGCGATGGCGGCGGTACAGTCAACATCCATGCAAGCTGACCCACCGCTATCGCGAGCAGGCTCGCTCCCACAAGGGATGGGTGGTGAGCATCGATGGCGTGCTCGCTCCCACAAGAGACGGGTGGTGAGTATCGATGGTGTGCTCGCCTCAGATCAGAGTGGGAGCGGGCTTGCTCGCGAAGACGGCGGCACATTCGACATCCATGCCAACTGACCCGCCGCTTTCGCGGGCAAGCCCGCTCCCACAGGGCCTGTGGCAAACCGATAGTCCGTCGACACCGCCGAGCCCCATGGTGGGCTCACAAAAAACCCGGCCTTGGCCGGGTTTCGGGTCAACCGATTATTGCATCCAGGGCGGAGGCGGTTCTTCGGTTTTGCCGGGGGGAGCGTCGTCCGCCGCGCGTACGGCCTGGCGCCGTTCCTCGTCGAGGCGAGCGGCCTCGATCTCGCGCATGATCCCGCCGACATCCGCCAGTTCTTCCGACTCGTCGAACTCGCCGGTCAACACGCTGGCCGGATGCAAGGTGCCTGACTCGTATAGCGCCCACATCTCCTTCGCATACCGAGTGCGCTTGAGCTCCGGTGCAAACCGGCCGAAGTAGGAGGCCATGTTGCCCACGTCCCGCTCTAGCATGCTAAAGGCATGGTTGTTACCGGCCGCATCCACGGCCTGTGGCAGATCGATGATCACCGGACCTGTCGGGGTGAGCAGCACGTTGAACTCCGACAGGTCTCCGTGCACCAGACCGGTACACAACATCAGCACGATCTGGGAGATCAGGAACGCGTGGTATTCACGGGCCTGATCCGGCTCCAGCACCACATCGTTCAGGCGCGGTGCGGCATCGCCGTACTCGTCGGCCACCAGCTCCATCAGCAGCACGCCTTCGAGGAAGTCGTACGGCTTGGGCACTCGCACACCCGCGTTGGCCAGGCGGAACAGCGCCGCCACTTCGGCGTTCTGCCAGGCATCCTCGGTCTCCTTGCGCCCGAACTTCGAGCCTTTCGCCATGGCGCGGGCCTGGCGACTGTTGCGGACCTTGCGGCCTTCCTGATACTCGGCCGCCTGACGAAAACTTCGCTTGTTCGCCTCCTTGTAGACCTTGGCGCAACGCAGCTCATTGCCGCTGCGCACCACATAAACAGCTGCTTCTTTACCACTCATGAGTGGGCGCAGCACTTCGTCGACCAGACCGTCTTCGATCAGGGGTTCAATGCGTTTTGGAGTCTTCATCAGCTTTTATTCTGGGTCCTTTATGACCAAACACGCGAATGACAGCCGTTATACGGCAATCCTTCCTCTACGGGGAGGGGTTGCCGACCTATGAACCTTCGATGCACACACTGTGCCGATAATCGACCAAGCCGAATCATAGCTGACAGCCGCGACGCCGTTGGCATTTGGATGCGTCTGTATTTGCGACAAAATTTACGCCGGGCTGAAACCCGGTGAGCGGATTCAGGGCTTGAACAACTCCCCCGGCGTAACCCCGAACATCCCCTTGAACGCCGCGATAAAAGCCGACGTGGAATCGTACCCACACGACAACGCCGCACCGGTCACGCTCTCGCCATCCTCCAGCAATCTCAGTGACGACAGCAACCGCATGCGCTGACGCCAGGCACGAAAGCTCAGGCCGGTTTCACGCTGGAACAGGCGCATCAGGGTTTTTTCCGAGGTACCCATTCGTTCGGCCCACATTTGCAGGGTAACGTTCCGCTCAGGTTGTTCGATCAACTCGTTACACAACCCCAGCAGCCGATCGTGCCGTGGCAACGGCAGGGAGAAACCCACTTCCGGCAGCAACGCCAACTGATCCAGCAACACCTGCACCAGCCGTGCCTCCTGCGTATCGCCCTGTGGATAATCGGCCGGCCACTGACAAAACGCCTTGATCAACTCCCGGGCCAGCGGTGTGACCTCCAGCACCCGGCAGCGATCATCGGCCCATGGGCAACTGTCGCGGTGGATATACAGGCTGCGCATTTCCGCCCGCATCGATGTCACGACCTGATGCTCCAGGTCGGCCGGGATCCAGATGCCCCACTGCGGCGGCGCGAAGAAACTGCCAGCGGCGGTGTGCACGCCGAGAACGCCACTGATGGCGTAGGAAAACTGCACCCAGTCGTGCCGATGGGCTTGGGTCCACGAACCGGCGCTCAAGCTCTCGACACGGGCATACAACGGCCTGGGCAGTTGCGTCAGGTCAGGAATACGACGTTCGAGCTGCTGATGTCCGTTAGTCGGCATTGATTGGCCTTATGTCGCAAGACGACTGTCAGGACCGACGTTAGGCTAAGTCACCTCTTCTGACAACCTGCGGTGCCCTATGGCTATTTTCAGACACCTCAAGCGCATGGTGACCGACTGGTTCCTGTGCGGCATGTTGCTCGCCACACTGTTGGCGTATTTCTTCCCGGGCTTTGGCGCCACCGGCGGCGCCATGCATGCCGAGTGGGTCGTCAATATCGGCATCTTCGTGGTGTTTTTCCTGCACGGGGTCAACCTGTCCGGCGAACAGATCCGGCACGGCCTGAAGAACACCCGGCTGCACGTGATGGTGCAGGTGTTTACCTTCGTCGTGTTCCCCTTGATCTGGCTCGCCAGCAACAAGCTGCTGGGCAGTCATGTGCCGTCACTGCTGATGCTGGGGTTCTTTTACCTGTGTGCCCTGCCCTCGACCATTTCCTCCTCGGTGGCTCTCACCGGCAGTGCAGGGGGTAACGTGCCGGCGGCGATTCTCAACGCGAGCCTGTCCAGCGTGCTGGGGGTATTCCTGACACCGCTGCTGGTCAGTCTCGTGGTCGGTCGCGGCGATGGTGGTATCGACCTGGGTTCGACCCTGCTCGACCTGTGCCTGATGTTGCTGCTGCCGCTGGTACTCGGGCAGTTTCTGCGGCGCTGGCTGGCCGGTTTTTTCGGCCGCTACAAACGCTACACCAGCATCATCGACAAGCTGGTGATCCTGCTGCTGGTCTACGCAGCGTTCTGCAATTCCATGGTGTCCGGGATCTGGCAACAGCAAGGCAACGGTGTGCTGCTCAGTGCGGTGCTCGGCAGCGCCGTGCTGCTGGCAATCATCCTCTGGATGACCACCCGCACCGCCCGTACCCTGGGGTTCGACAACGCCGATGAAATCGCCGCGGTGTTTTGTGCCAGCAAGAAATCCCTGGCCGCCGGGGTGCCGATGGCGGCGCTGATCTTCGGCAACAACCCAGGCCTGGGGCTGATCCTGCTGCCGATCATGATCTACCACCCGATGCAGTTGATCGTCTGCTCGATCCTGGCCGAGCGTTACGCCAGCCGTCAGCGAGCGTCGGTCACCCGGCAGAACGAAACGCTGCTCAACGCTCGATAATCGCCGTCACGCCCTGGCCGGCGGCCGCGCAGATGGAGATCAGTCCCCGGCCCCGCCCTGCGGCATCGAGCAACTTGGCAAGATTGGCCACGATACGCCCACCCGTGGCGGCAAACGGGTGACCGGCGGCCAGGGAGCTGCCTTTCACATTCAACCGGCTGCGATCTATCGCGCCCAACGCCGCGTCGAGGCCCAGATGGGTCTTGCAGTAGTCCGCATCCTCCCAGGCCTTGAGCGTGCATAACACCTGGGCGGCAAATGCTTCGTGGATTTCGTAGTAATCGAAGTCCTGCAGCATCAGCCCGTTGCGCGCCAGCAGCCGGGGCACGGCATAGACCGGCGCCATCAGCAGTCCTTCGGCGCCATTGACGAAATCCACCGCCGCGGTCTGGCCGTCACGCAGGTACGCCAGAATCGGTAACCCCCGCGCCTTGGCCCATTCCTCGCTGCCCAGCAGCACCAACGACGCGCCGTCGGTCAGTGGCGTGGAGTTGCCGGCGGTCATCGTGCCCTTGGCGCTCTTTTCGAAGGCCGGTTTGAGCGAGGCAAGTTTTTCCAGGGTCAGGTCCGGGCGCAGGTTGTTGTCCCGGGTCAGGCCGAGAAACGGCGTCATCAGATCGTTCTGCCAGCCTTCGGCGTAGGACGCTGCCATTTTCTGATGGCTTTCCAGGGCCAGTTGGTCCTGTTCCTCCCGGGGAATCTGCCAGGTCTGTGCCATCAGCTCGCAGTGCTGCCCCATGTTCAGGCCGGTGCGCGGCTCGTTGATGCGCGGCAGTTCGGGGACGAGGTGTTGGGGACGCAGTTGCAGAAATACCTTGAGCTTTTCGGCAGTGGTCTTGGCGCGATTGGCTTGCAGCAGGATCCGGCGCAGTCCTTCGTTGACGGCGATGGGCGCGTCCGAGGTGGTGTCCACCCCGCCGGCAATCGCGCTGTCGATCTGGCCCAGGGCAATCTTGTTGGCCACCAGCAGCACGGTCTCCAGTCCCGTGCCGCAGGCCTGTTGCACGTCATAGGCAGGAGTGGTGGGTGCCAGCCGCGAGCCGAGCACGCATTCACGGCTCAGGTTCATCTCCCGGGAATGCTTGAGCACCGCGCCGGCGGCCACTTCGCCGATGTGCAGACCATGCAGGTTATAGCGCTCGATCAGCCCCTCAAGGGCAGCCGTCAGCAGTACCTGGTTGCTGGCGCTGGCATAAGCCCCATTGGAACGGGCAAAAGGAATGCGGTTACCACCGATGATCGCGACGCGGCGTAGCTGTGTCATGAAGAACTCCCCGAGTAGATTGCAATGCGCTGGCGATCCCGAAAAAAATACTACCTGCGCACAAGCTTAGGCTTTATCTCGCCAATCGAACGACTGATTGCCGATCATGGTCCACACTTGGGAGCTCATCCGCCGGAGTACGTTCCATGTCTGACCGTTATATCGACTTCGCCAATTCGCCCATTGGCCTGCGCCTGGTCGGAGCCCTCGGCCTGCCATCGCCGGTACGTCTGGAACGCTGGCAGGCCGGGCGGCTGCGGCCAATCGAGGGCGCGCTGTTGCTGGGCGGCGGGCCGCTGATCGAACCGATCGGTGCGTTCGCCAAGCGCCTGACCGACGCGATTTTCGTCTACGGCGCCGAACCGACCCTGGCCACCGAGTGGATCCCCGGCCACGGCCCGAAAATCAAGGCCGTGGTGTATGACGCCAGCCATCTGACCCAGGCCGATCAGCTCAAGCAGCTGCGGGAATTTTTCCAGCCGTTGATGAAGAATCTCGACCGCAGCGCCCATGTCGTCATCCTCGGTCGAGCCCCGGAAAGTCTCACGGATCCCTTCGCCGCCAGTGCCCAGCGAGCGCTGGAGGGCTTCAGCCGCTCCCTGGCCAAGGAGTTGCGCCATGGCGGGACCTTGCAACTGTTGTACGTCGGTGACGGCGCCGAAACCCAGCTGGAGGGAGCGCTGCGGTTCTTCCTGTCGCCCAAGAGCGCCTTCGTTTCCGGGCAGGTCATTCGCCTCAATGCATGCCAGACCCAGGTCCAGGACTGGACGCGACCGCTCACCGGGCTCAAGGCACTGGTCACCGGCGCGGCCCGCGGGATTGGCGCCTCCATCGCCGAAACCCTGGCCCGTGACGGTGCCGACGTGATCCTGCTGGACGTTCCCCAGGCCAAGGCCGATCTCGAAGCCCTTGCCGCACGCCTGGGCGGGCGCGCCGTGACCCTGGACATCTGCGCCGAAGACGCCGCCAGCCAGTTGATCGAACACCTGCCAGACGGCATCGACATCGTGGTGCATAACGCCGGCATCACCCGGGACAAGACCCTCGCCAACATGACGCCGGAGTTCTGGGATGCGGTGCTGGCGGTCAACCTCAACGCACCGCAGGTGCTGACCAAGGCCCTGCTCGACAGCGGCACCCTGCGGGACAATGGCCGAGTCGTTCTGCTGGCTTCCATCAGCGGTATCGCCGGCAATCGCGGCCAGACCAACTACGCCGCCAGCAAAGCGGGGCTGATCGGCCTGGCCCAGGCCTGGGCGCCGCTGTTGCAAACGCGGGGCATCAGCATCAACGCCGTGGCCCCCGGCTTCATTGAGACCCGCATGACCGCCGAAATCCCCTTCGCCCTGCGCGAAGCCGGACGGCGCATGAGCTCCCTGGGCCAGGGTGGCTTGCCCCAGGACGTCGCCGAAGCCGTGGCCTGGCTCGCGCAGCCGGGCACCGGGGCCGTCACCGGGCAGGCCCTGCGGGTCTGCGGACAAAGCCTCTTGGGAGCCTGACCATGACGATCCAATGGCATGAGGTCAGCAGCGCGCCGAGTATGTCGGGGCTCTACGCGAAAGCCGCGACACGTCGCAAGATCACCGGCAAGACCTTGCCGGAGACCGGATTGCGCCAGATGCTCCAGGTGGATCAGCAGCGCCTGGCGGCTTATCGCAAGGTTTGTGGTTTTGTCGACAACGGTCTGCTGCCACCGACCTACCCCCATGTACTGGCGTTCGCCCTGCAGATGCAACTGCTCACCGCCCGGGACTTCCCGTTCCCGCTGCTGGGGTTGATCCACCTGAGCAACCGCATCCGCGTGCTCCGCCCCATGGGTGGCGTCAGCCAGGTACGGGCCAGTGTCAATGTCGAACAACTGCAGCCTCACCCCAAGGGCGCGGTGTTCAACCTCGTGACCCGCATCGAGGATCAACTGGGGCCGTTGTGGGAAGCCGAGAGCGAAATGCTCTGCAAGGGCGTGCAACTTGAGGGTGTGCTGGTGGAGCCGCCACCGCAGATGGCTCCGGCGCTGACCGAAGTCACGCGCTGGACTGCCCCTGCGGACATCGGCCGGCAATACGCCAAGGTGTCCGGCGACTACAACCCTATCCACCTGAGTGCCATCAGTGCGCGAATGTTCGGTTTCCCCACTGCCATTGCCCATGGCCTGTGGAACAAAGCCCGGACCCTGGCGGCATTGGACGATCACCTGCCCGAAGCCAACCTTGAAATCGCGGTGACCTTCAAGAAGCCGGTACGCCTACCCAGCGAAGTGACGCTGCTGGCGAGCGCGGCGGGGTCCAGTGGGGATTTGCGGTTGGTGGGGTCGGGAGATCTGGAACACATGGTAGGAAGCTGGCGACCGATTGCCTGAGCCAGGCGGTGGCTCAGCCAGCATCCATGTTGACTGGACTGCCGTCATCGCGAGCAGGCTCGCTCCCACATTGGATCTGCAGCGAACAAACATCGGTGTTCAACACAAATCTCCTGTGGGAGCGAGCCTGCTCGCGATAGCGATGGGTCAGCCTGCACTTATGTTGAATGGACTGCCGTCATCGCGAGCAGGCTCGCTCCCACATTGGATCTGCGGTGACCAAACATCTGTGCTCGACACAAATCTCCTGTGGGAGCGAGCCTGCTCGCGATAGCGGTGGTCACCGCGGCGGAT
Organism: Pseudomonas sp. MAFF 730105; assembly: GCF_055380705.1. Lineage (NCBI taxonomy): Bacteria > Pseudomonadati > Pseudomonadota > Gammaproteobacteria > Pseudomonadales > Pseudomonadaceae > Pseudomonas > Pseudomonas sp. MAFF 730105. Next base: position 741,946 of record NZ_AP018438.1, on the reverse strand, counting down.
AATTGGACAGGATACGCCCGACCGTCTCACGCACCGCGCTGTCGCGGTCAGCGGGGTTGGGGGAGCTGCTGAGCAGTTGCTCGTCGCTGCCACGCCAGACCAGCTTGCCGTCCTTGCCATCGAGCAAGTCGATCTGCACCGTGGCGACCTTGTAGCTGACGTTGCGGGTTTCGTTGTACATCGGTCCACCCCAGTAACCATTCCAGGGCCCGCCCCAACCGCCGCCATAGTTGGTGGTCACTTGTTGCTGGCGATCCTCGACGATCAGGTAGGCCTGGACCAGGACATCGCCGTGCCCTCCGGCGGCAGGGCGCAGGCCGCGCTGGTCGAGTTGATCGGCTACGGCCTGACGGATGCGCTGTTCGGTCAGGTCACTCCTGATCCGCGGATCATCGGGGCGGTATTGCAACGCCGGCTCTTTCCAGCTCCAGCTTCGATAGGCTGCAAAGTCGCGGCTGGTATCGAAATCATGGTTGACCTGGTTGGTCGCACAGGCGCTGAGCAGCAGGGCAAGGCCCAGTAGAGCAAGACGACGGAACATCACGCTTCTCCTGTTGCGTAATCAACTTGGCGGATAGGCCGACATGGCTTTTTCCACCGCCTCGCGAATGGCATCGGTGTTATCGCCCGGACGGCCAGCCTGAGGGGTTTCGGCACTGGCACTCCACACCGGTTGACCATTGCGGGCGTCGAACAGGTCGACGCGCACCACCACGACCTGCTCCTGATACGTGCGCACGACCGGCACGGTGTTGTACATGCCATAGCCAGGACCGTAGCGGTTGTAGCCTCCGTAGTAGCCCGAATCATAATCTTCCCGAACCTGGCGCAGGCGGGTCTCCAGCCGCAGGTCGGCGCTGACGAACAGGTCGGCCGGCCGGTTGTCATGCAGCGGACGCAAGCCACGCTGGTCCAGGGCATTGCTCACCGCCTCGGCCACCTGGGCCGAATCCGCCCACGCGGTACCCGGCGGCAGGCGGCCGTTGAGCCAGGCCCAACTGCGATAGCGTCCATAGTCACGGGGGGCCGCCGGGTATGCGCTGCGGTCGAACACCGTGGCGGCCTCGGGCGGGGCCGGCGGCAGCGGCCTGGAGGTGGCGACATAGGGGTTGGGCCCCTGGCAGGCCGCCAGCCCCAGACATAACATCAGTAACCCTGTACGGCCTTGCATTTCACTCTCCGATCAGAGGGGACGGCAGATCCAGTGCAGGTAACGTCCCAGCCCGGCAAACGCGGGATGGCGACGGTGGGCCAGCTCCATGTCCAGCAACTGCGACAGCTCTACACGGCCCTGGAACTCCACCGGCATGTAATCGTGAAAAACCCGCACGCCACTCTGGCTTTCGACCTGCCACAGACCCTCAAGTTGCGCCGCCAGCTCTCGCGGATCAAGGGGTTGTTGCGGCGTCAGGCTCTGTTTTTCACCGGCCATGTCATTTTTGCGCAGCTTGCGGAAGTGCCCCTTGAGCAAGTTGCGATAAACCAGCGCGTCACGGTTGTAGAATGCCAGCGACAGCCAGCCGCCGGGCGCCGTGAGTTGATGCAGCACCGGCAGGATCGTGTGAGGCTCCGCCAGCCACTCCAACACCGCATGACACAGCACCAGGTCGTACGGCTCGGTGAGCTGGCCCGGCAGTGCCTGCCACGGCGCCTGGATGAAGGTTGCCTCCTGGCCGGCGTCGGCAAACCGCTGGCGGGCGCCTTCGAGCATGGGCGCGGCCGGTTCCGCCAGGGTGACCTGATGACCGCGCTCGGCCAGCCACAACGACATATGGCCCAGGCCGGCGCCGATGTCGAGCACACGCAACGGGCGTTCCGGCAATACTTCAAGCAGGTCGGCCTGGAGCACCGCCAGGCGGATCGCGCCCTTGGCCCCACCATAGATTTTTTCGGCAAAGCGCGTGGCCAACTGATCGAAATGACGGTCGCTCATTGGCCGAACCGCCGCTCGCTGTCGGCCAGTTTGCTGCGCACCACGGCGTCCATGTCCAAGCCCAATTCGCTGCACAGCAGCAACAGGTACAAGACGATGTCTCCAACTTCCTGCCCGGCGTGGGCCAGTTTGTCGGCCGGCAGCTGGCGCGACTGATCCTCGGTCAACCACTGGAAAATCTCCACCAGCTCGGCCATCTCTACACTGGCGGCCATGGCGAGGTTTTTCGGGCTGTGGAATGGCCGCCAATCGTTGCGATCACGAATGGCGTGCAGGCGTTCAGTCAGTTCAACAAGGTTCATCGGGCTCTCCTGGATGCCCATAGCTTCCGGGGGATGACGGGGGAAGGCAAGCGTCTCGATACGAAGCGGCAATTTACCTCATAATCGAACGATCGCGGCGCCAACAGCTCCTACAATCAGGAACCCAAGGCTCGACTCGATTCTCTTCCATCAGGATGCAAACATGCAGGTAGAAAGCTTTTTCGAATGGCTCGGCCAGGCACTCGGCTCGATAATCCGTTTCATCGTCGACCTGCTGAGCGGCCTGTTCAACACCCTGGCCAACGCCGGCGGCAACTTTGTTGACGGCCTGTCACGGGCGCTGGGCATGGACACCTCGATCATCAGCATCATCGCGCTGATCCTCGGGCTGATGTTGCTGTACTCGGCGATCCGCGCCTTCATGCGTGCCTCGATTGTGCTGGGGATCATCTGGCTGGTGTTGGGGTTGTGGTTGTTGAGTTGGATCATTCACTAGAATCGCGCGTCTCTGTGGCGAGGGGATTTATCTCCGCTCGACAGCTCCTACTGAGCCCCGCGGGGATAAATCCCCTCACCACAAAAGCCTTCTGTTTATTCCATTCCTTCAGGTGTAGGTCCTGGCTACACCGCCTTGCGCCGCTGCCTACAACTACGCCAGAATCCGCCGGCTTGTGCGCCTTGGGGCCGGGTTTTATTGTTTCTCCGTCGCTGACAAATCAGCGATCGGGTTTAGCAGCTCGGATAACATCAAGGCACGCCAGTGTCGCCATCAGAACAGCCAATCCGCATCGGATTGTCAGCACTATGGCGGCTATGCGTGGGGCACTTCGGTGCGCCGGGTTCCTTGATGCCTGGTCTGCTAACCCGCGTACAGCCGCCACCCAACTCGTTTAGCAGCGAAGGATGACGGCTCCACTCATCAAGGAGATTCACCATGTTCAAGGTCACCCCCAACCCACCGGCCACCGATCCCGCATCCTCCAACGACCCCACCGACTCGACAGCCTTTGACAAAGCCGCCAAACGCGCCCTCGACTTCTACCTCAAGCCCGAACCGCCTGAAGCCCAACCAGACCAACTGTTCACCGTTGCGAACGGCATCGACACCGAATGCCTGCTCGCCAACCTCAGCGAAACCCTGGCCTCGGCCAACGCCATGGCCGGTGACCTGGCCTTCGATCTAGATGGTTCGCGACGCCACGTTGCCCTGGGCATCCAGCAGCTAATCGAGCTGGGTGGCTTACTGGCCAACCGGGCGCTGGACAACGTCGACCCACGCTAACCGAAGCAACACATCACCTTTGTGGCGAGGGGATTTATCCCCGCTGGGCTGCACAGCAGCCCCAAAACCAGGCTCTGCGGTGCATCAGGTAAACCGCGTCAGCCGGGTTTACGACTGCTGCGCAGCCGAGCGGGGATAAATCCCCTCGCCACACTGAATTCGGAGCATCTCGCGTGTTCGGCACGCACTGGAAACGATCACTCAGAGAACCCGCTACAATGGCGCTCCACCAAGGAGCCCCCATGTCCAACCTGCTCGCCGACTGGCGCGACCGTCTCACCCATCGTCGGGTCTGGGCGTTGGCCGCGCCGATGATTCTTTCGAACATTTCCGTGCCGCTGGTGGCATTGGTGGACAGTACCGTCATCGGCCATTTGCCCCATGCCCATCAGTTGGGTGCGGTGGCGGTCGGGGCGAGTTTGTATACGGTGCTGGCCTGGGCCGTGGGTTTCCTGCGCATGGGCACCACCGGGTTCGCGGCCCAGGCGGCCGGACGGGGTGATGGCGCGGCATTGCGGCAAGTGTTGTTGCAAGGCCTGCTGCTGGCGATAGGGTTGGCTGTGGCGCTCGGAATCGTCGGGGTGCCATTGAGTAACGTGGCGTTGCATTTCATGCAGCCGTCCGCCGAACTCAACCAGTTGACCCGGGATTTCTTCTACACGCGGCTCTTCGGCCTTCCGGCGGCGCTGGCCAGCTATGCGCTGGTGGGCTGGTTTCTCGGGGCCCAGAATGCCCGGGCACCGCTGGCGATTTTGCTGACCACCAATCTGGTGAACATCGTCCTGAACCTGTGGTTCGTGCTCGGCCTGGACTGGGGCGTGGCCGGTTCGGCCCGGGCCTCGGTGATCGCCGAATGGACCGGGGCACTGGTCGGCTTGGCCCTGGCCCACAAAACCCTGCGGGCCTGGCCCGGACAGATTGTCTGGGCGACTCTGGGGCTGTGGCAGAGCTGGCGGCCGCTGTTGGCGGTGAACCGGGACATTTTCATTCGCAGCCTGGCCCTGCAGTCGGTGTTTTTCCTGATCACCGTACAAGGCGCGCGCCTGGGGGACGCAACCGTTGCGGCCAACGCGCTGCTGCTCAACGGGCTGTTGCTGACGGCCCATGCCCTGGACGGCCTCGCCCACGCCGTCGAAGCGCTGTGCGGACACGCCATTGGCGCTCGCGACCGTTTGGCGCTACGTCGCTCACTGGTAGTGGCCTGCGGTTGGTCGCTGATTGCAAGCATCGGGTTTGCGCTGTTGTTCCTGCTCGCCGGGCACCTGTTCATCAACATGCAGACCGACATCCCCGATGTGCGCGAGACCGCCTACCGCTACCTGCCTTACCTCGCCGCCCTGCCACTGATTGCGGTCTGGAGCTATGTGCTCGATGGCTTGTTCATCGGGGCCACCCGCGCCCGGGAAATGCGCAACGGCATGTTACTGACCCTCTTGCTGGTGCTGCCCTTTGCCTGGGCGCTGCAAGGGTTGGGCAACCATGGCCTGTGGATCACCTTCCTGTTGTTCATGGCGTTGCGCAGCCTGACCCTCGGTGGTTTCGCCTGGCACCTGGATCGGCAGGACCGCTGGCTCGCAGTCCGCGCCGAGTGATGCTTTATTCTTCATCGCCTTGCCACAACCGCCGCAGATGCTCGAGCCGCTCGCGCTGAGAGCCGCCGGCCAGCGCTGGTGTTGGCCGGGCGTCGGGGTATTGCAGGCGCAGCCACAGCCAGCCGTCGAGCACTTCCCGTTCGGTAAACCCCAGTTTCAAGCCCTGCTCCAGGCAATCCCAGAGCGCGCGATAATCACGCCCGGTGGCACGGGACCAATGCCAGGCATGACGCTCCAGCAGGCATTGCTGCAATTTGCGCTGTTGTCGATCGCTGAGGCTGTGCTCGTTCTCCAGCGGCGTCACGGGCAACCCCGGATTGGACAGTTGCTGCCAGCCCTGGCTGCCGATGGCCCGGTCGGCCCAGGTGCCGCCGAACCAACGCAGCAAGCGAATGGGCCCCAGCCAGCAACTGAGCTCCCCTGGGTCGCAGCCGTCGAAGAAATAGCTGGCGGTGTGAGGGTTGTAATAGCTCAACAACGCCTTGTAGTGAGGACCCAAGGTCACCGTCAGCATGCGTCGCAGATGCGCCAGCAATTGCGTAGGCGGTGACTCGCTCACCAACAACAGTCCCGGCCAGGCACCCGCGTCGACATGACACAGGCTCGCCAGCGCTGGGGATTGCTGCAAGTCCACCAGCAGCGGGCCGTGCTCCTTGAGCCCATGCCATTCGGTGTCTTCGAACAAGGCAAAGCACCGCGCTTCTGCAAACTGCTCTTGTAGTCGCTGCGCCGCCTTGGGGACGCCAGGTAGGTCGAGCAGCAACCACTGAGGCGTGGTTCCGGACAGAGATGCAGCGCTCATGGCGCGGCACCCATGTCGCGCCGGGTAACCAGTCGGCAGGTACATACCGGTTGGTCACAGGCACTGAAGCTGCCCCCGCCGGGCAGCAGGCAAAGCAATACCAGCGGCTCGGCCGCCTGGATCGCGGACAACAACGCTGGATCGGCTCCGGACGGCCAGGGTGCTTCATGAGTCGTCGCGTCCGACGGCGCCGCATCGGCCATTGCCGCAGTAGCCGGCGCATCAAGGAGCGCGCTGATCATGGGGCGATCCGGGTCGCCCTCGCAGAAACTCACCAACACCTCGGTGCCCGCACCGAAGGTGCCCATCGCGCAGGCGGCCAACTCGGGCGCCAACGGCAGCCAACAATGACTGGGGCTGGCCCCCTCGCCCTGATACACCCAATCGAACTGCACCGCCACGCGCCCGGCCATCTGCAACGCCGGTTCGTCCACTTCCACGACCCATCCACGCTGCCGGCCCACCATGCGCGGCTTGGCAGGGAGCCCGGTCGCCACGAATGGCAAGCCCCAGGGAACGGCCTGGAAATGGTTGCCATACCCCCAGGCATCCGCGCGATGCTCGACCTTCGTCAGCAGCCAGCGCTGGTTCCAATCGCTAAAAGGATGCGCCGTGAGCAACAGTACCTGCCCGCTGTACAGCCCCATCAGGTCACTGCTGCCTTGGGCGAGCTGTTCCCCGAGGCCGTGGTTTGCACGTTGAAAGCCTGAACACCCGGAGCCGTCCCGTAGGCAACCTCGTCGACTGGAGAAAAGCCGCCCGCGTTATCGGCGAACACCAGGCAGCGCCCGTCCCGAGCCTGTTCGAAATAGAAGTGAATGCCCGCCTGGGCGCACACCCGCTGGAGAAATTGCAGATCCGACTCGCGGTACTGGGTACAGAAATCCTGCGGAGGGTAATCCCCCTTCAAGTCCAGGCACAGCTGGCGGCCGCCGATGCCATGGCCCTTGAGCACCTGGCGGATGATCTGCGGCACCGTGCAGTCGCTCAGTACCCGCTGGTTGAAGCGCTGCGCCAGGCCAGCCAGCTTCGGCCCGATACGCAGGCGACAGCCGGCGCCGGGACGCTGCTGCACAAGCGCGAGAAGCTGCCCGTGAATCTCCCCGCCCGCCTCCCCGAAACTCAGCCAGACGCTGCGGTATAACAAGCCCGCCAGGTCCGGCGGCGTGTCGCCGGGCGACAACTCCACCTCATAGGCAAAAGGCTCGCTGATGGCTTCGCTACCCATGAAGGCCGACACGACAAAGGGTTCGGGCAGACCGGCTATCTCCAGACGAAATGATGGCTCGTTGGCTGGATCGGACATCGGCATATCTCTACAGGAGGGGCGGCCGGGGATTCTCGCTGAGAGCCATGGCGGAGTAGAGAGCCCAAGTACAAGTTAGGAAAGGGACTACATGAAATGAGGACAGTATTGAGGAAATGACCCAACGCTCGGAATTAACAGCGGCACAAATAAGAACGCCCTCCGGAACTATCTGAAAAAACTCGCAATGCGCGATGAATTTTCTGACAGACCCGGAGGGCGATGCCGATCGATCAAAGAGCTGCCACAGAGCCCTGATGCCGATCAGTCAAGCCACAAACCTGCGGGAGCAAGCTTTGCTCCCACAGGGTTTGTGCCGTTTGATCCTTAACTGACTGGCATCAGCCGCAGAGCCCCGTGTTCAACCGGCTTTCATCTGCGCATCAGGACGACAAGTACGACGAACGCGTCAATCCCAGGCGCAGGGCATCGAGGAACTGGGTGCGCTCGGCGGCGCTGATACGGGCGCTGGCACATTTGTCGCGGTAGTGGGTCATCAACTCCTCTGGCGACAGGTGCACGTAGCGCAGCATGTCCTCGATGGTGTCGTGGGTTTCGATACCGGCGTGGTACACGCTGCCGTCGGCGTTCTGGTAGATGTTCACCGAGTCGGTATCACCGAACAGGTTGTGCATGTCGCCAAGGATTTCCTGGTAGGCGCCGACCAGGAAGATCCCCAGCAGGTAGTCCTCTCCGGGATTGAGCGCATGGACCGGCAGGCTGGTCTCGATGCTCTGCTCGTCGACGTACTGCTTGATCTTGCCGTCGGAGTCGCAGGTCAGGTCTTGCAACACGGCACGGCGCATCGGCTCCTCGTCGAGACGGTGCAGCGGCAGGATCGGCAGCACCTGGCCGATGGCCCAGGTATCCGGCAGGCTCTGGAACACCGAGAAGTTGCAGATGTACTTGTCGGCGAGCTTGTCGTTGAGTTCATCCAGCACTTGGCGATGGGAACGCTGGCGGGCCTTCAACGAGTTGTGCAGGCGACGGCACACGGCGAAGTAGCACTGCTCGGCCAGGGCTTTTTCCGCCAGGGTCAGCTTGCCGTCGGCGTACTGGGTGGCCACGTCGCTCATGTAGTGGGTGGCGCGCCAGTAGGTTTCGGTGACCATCTCGATATCGGTCGGGCCCAACAGGTCAACCAGCCACTGCACGGTTTCCGGCAGCTCCTGCTTGTTGTCGATCACCGGCATGTCGTCGACGTGTCGCTCCACGTCGGTCACCTGCACCACCAGCATCGCGTGGTGCGCGGTCAGGGAGCGACCGCTTTCCGAAAAGATGTGCGGATGCGGCAGGCTCTGGGCATCGCAGAATTCCTTGAGCATACCGACCACGACACCGGCGTAATCGTCCATGTCGTAGTTGATCGAACTGGCGTTGCGCGAATGTGTACCGTCGTAGTCCACGCCCAGGCCACCGCCGACGTCGATGTGATCCACCGGCAGGCCGAGGTTGCGCAGTTCGCCGTAGTAACGGATCGCTTCCTTGAAGCCGTGCTGGTAGTCCGCCAGGTTGGCGATCTGCGAGCCCATGTGGAAGTGCAGCAGGCGAATGCCCTGGTCCAGGCCAGCAGCGCGGAAACGCTCGACCACCGACAGCAACTGTGCAGCAGACAAGCCGAACTTGGACTTCTCGCCACCGGTGTCGGCCCATTTGCTCGACGCCAGGGAGGACAGGCGCACCCGCAAGCCAACCTGTGGCTTGACCTTGAGCGAAGCAGCTTCTTCGATCACCAGGCCGACTTCGGATTCTTTCTCGATCACGATGAAGACGTTGTGGCCCAGCTTCTGGCCCATCAGCGCCAGGCGGATGAACTCACGGTCCTTGTAACCGTTGCAGACGATGGTCCCGCCCTTCGGCGCCAGGGCCAGCACCGCCAGCAGTTCGGGCTTGGAACCGGCTTCCAGGCCGATGGAGACGTTCTGGGTGGCGATGATGTTCTCGATCACCGCTTCCTGCTGGTTGACCTTGATCGGGTAGAGTGCGGTGTACTGACTCTGATACTCCAGGCGCGCGATGTTGCTGTCGAACGCACCGGTGAGCTGGCGTACGCGGTCTTGCAGGATATCGGGGAAGCGCACCAGCAAGGGCAACGACAGACCGCTCTGGCGCAGTTGATCGACCTGTTCGAACAGATCGATGGGCGAACTATCGGGACCGTTCGGACGAACTTCGACGCGACCGGCGTCATTGATCGCGAAATACCCGGCCCCCCAATGGCGAATCCCGTAAACACTGCGGCTGTCCGCAACTGTCCATTGGCTGCCATCGTCTTTGCGTGTGCGTCGTACGGACATCGAAGTCCCCTATAAAGAAGTCAAAATGCACCATCCGGTCGGAGGCTGGCGCAGTCTAGAGAATGGAAATGACGATTTGCCTGCAAGCAGGGTAGACCCTGCCTGCAACGCTGAGTTTAGAAACCCGTTCAGAACAGGCTCTGTGAAAACCCTATGGGCGACCTCGAACATCGGGTTCGGATCAAGCCGGAGTGGTTTTCACAGAGGCTGCTAGCCGCCGGATTTTTTTGCCTTGAAGCCGTGCTTGACCAGTTCCGCCAGCAACAGCTCGACGTGATCACCCTGGATCTCGATGACGCCGTCTTTCAACGCGCCACCGGTGCCACAGCGTTTCTTCAACGTGGTGGCCAGTTCCTTGAGCGCGTCTTCGGCCAACGGCACGCCAGTGATCGTGGTCACCGTCTTACCGCCGCGCCCTTTGCTTTCACGGCGCACACGGGCCACACCGTCACCGGCAGGGATGACGGTCTGTTTGCAGATGCAGGCATCCACCGGCTGACGGCAATCGGGGCAATGACGACCGGCGTCGGTAGAAAATACCAGGCCGCCCAGGGCGGCGAAGGATGCGGCTTTTTTGGCCACCGGCAATCCTCTCGGGAGGACAAAGACTGGTCGGGGAGTGCCTCGACCGCGAAGCCCCACTCAGGCAGGGGCAGCGCTACTGAACCGCAGACGTCGGTTCAGCTTGAAAAGTCGCGCAGTGTAACGGCAAAAAGCAGACTTGCTAAGGGCCAATCCGCGCCAATTTACAGCTTCTTTGCGACACCACGCAGATAACGCTCAAGCGCCGCCAACGAGTCCGGGCAATAAGGCTTGTACCGGATTTCATCCAGTACCTGTTCGATCGGCATGAAGCGCGCTTCGAGCACCTCTTCGGGCTGCAATACCAGGGGGCCGTCCCACACCGCCGAAAACGCCGAGCACCACAGGCGACTGCCAGGGTCTTCGAAGTAAAAATGGTCATGGGCGGTGAGTGGCACACCGCTCACCCCAGTTCCTCTTCCAGCTCACGGGCCGCCGACTCGGCATAGGTCTCGTCGGCCTGCACCATCCCGCCCGCCGCCACGTCCCAGAAGCCCGGATAGATCGCCTTGCTCAGGGTTCGGCGGTGGACGCACAGTTCACCCGCCGAGTTGAACAGCATGATGTAGGTGCCACGCCCGATCAGGCCACGCTCGCGCAGGTCCGAACGCACCAGGCTGCCAAGCAGGTTGTCGTGTTCATCGACCCAAGCGATCAGCTCGGCATCCGAGGCCACTCGGTGAGCGGCCTCCCGGTGACTTTCGCTCATGGATCAGCCCTGGTTCAGCAATTGCCGCAAGTCGATCACCGCCGCGTTGGCCCGGGAGATGTAGTTGGCCATGACCAGGGAGTGGTTCGCCAATACACCGAAGCCGCTGCCATTGAGAATCATCGGGCTCCAGACCGGTTCCTGGGAGGCCTCCAGCTCACGAATGATCTGCCGCACGCTGACCGTGGCGTTCTTCTTCGCCAACACATCGGCGAAGTCCACTTCAATGGCGCGCAACAGGTGGGACAAGGCCCAGGCCTGGCCGCGCGCTTCGTAGAATACGTTATCGATCTGCAACCACGGGGTCTCGACGACTTCTTCATCCACCTGCGGTACCTGGCCCGGAGCCGGGACTTCGGTTTTCAGCGAGGTGTTGAGCTTGACCCGGCCGACACTGGCCGACAGGCGCTGGGACAGCGAACCCAGACGAGTACCGACGTCGCCCAGCCAGTTGTTCAGGTTGTCGGCGCGGGCGTAGAACAACGCGCTTTTCTGAGCGGGATCGGACAGGCGCGCCTGATAGCGGCTCAGGGAATTGATGCCTTCCTGATACTCCGATTCGCTGGAGGGCAGCACCCAGCTGCGGTTATCGAAGTTGAAACGCGGCTCGGCCTTGGCCAGGTCGGCGTCCTCGGCGGACTGGGACTGGGAACGGGCGAAGTCCTTGCGCAAGGCACGACTCAGGTCGCGGACCTGCACCAGCACGCCATATTCCCAGCTTGGCATGTTGTCCATCCACAGGCCTGGCGGAAAACGGTCGTTGGAAATGTAGCCGCCCGGCTTGGTCAGCAGGGTCCCAGCCACGGTCTTGAGCGTCTCGACGGTGGTATAACCGACCACCATTTGCCGGCCGTCCCTCTCGGCCGCCGCCTGGGCATTCTGCTGCACGGGAAACAGGGCGGGCTCCTGGCTCCAGTACCAGCCGATGGCAATGGTCACCAGCAGGTAGAGGCCGATCAGCGTGGCCAGCGCGCGGCTGAAAAACAGCCCACCCAGGTAGCTGCGGGTGTCCGATTTCGGCTCGGCGGCACGTTCAGGTGCGCTGCCCGCGCGGTTTTTCCAGTCCAGCATGGCGATGTTCCTTCAATCACTTGAGTTCACGGTTCGACCACAACCCTACGCCATCGTGCCTGATTTGAAACGCGATAAATCCTGCTCAGATCATTCCGGCCCAGGCGGAGCAGTCGGATGGCAACTATAAAGGAAGCGCGGCAATCGGCCTACGAAACCGACTGGTCACAAACTGAATGTCGCTACTGGGCAGATTATTGACGCACGACACTCATGGGCATGAAAAGAGGTGCTAGCATAGAGCCACCAGTCGACCTCAGCATGCACACAGACCACTAACCTAGTAGTCAGGATATGACCGAGCCAGAAGACCCCAGCCGTGAGCGCCTCAAGCACCACTTTGCCCAGCGGGTAATTCATCAGGCTCGTCAGATCCTGGAGATATGGCAGCGCCTGCAACGCAGTGAGTGGTCCAGCACCGATCTGTCGGAGCTCAGCGAAGCCAATCTGCGCCTGCTGCGTTTCGCCGAGCGCTTCGAACAGCCCGAGCATTCCCAACTGGCCCAGGGCATCAGCCAGTCACTGCAAGCGGTGGACGCCAATCGCGGGCGGTTGAGCAGCCAGCTGATCACCGAAATCAATCGCCTGATGCAGCGCCTGTCCCGTACCGGCCTGCGCCATGGGGACCAGCTCGAACAAACCTTCCTGCCGCCGTTGCGCAAACCCATCTATGTGTTGCTGCAAGACCATGACCGCGCCGAGCGGCTGGCCAAGCAACTGGAGTTCTTCGGCCTCAGCGCCCAGGCATTGGAGAGTGTCGCGGCATTCCGCGCCTCGATGATCGAGCGTTTGCCGGCGGCGATTGTCATGGATGTGGATTTCAGTGGCCCCGGCATCGGCCTGAAACTGGCGGCCGAAGCCCAGCAAGGCCTGGAACAGCCCTTGCCCCTGTTGTTCTTCAGCCTGCTGGAAACCGATACCCCGACACGTCTGGCGGCCGTGCGCGCCGGCGGACAGGAGTTCCTTACCGGCACCCTCGAGGCCTCGAGCCTGCTGGAAAAGATCGAGGTGCTGACCTGCGTCGCCCAGTACGAACCCTATAAAGTGCTGATCATCGATGACTCTCGCGCCCAGGCCTTGCACACCGAGCGCCTGCTCAACAGTGCCGGCATCGTGACCCGCACGCTGATCGATCCGATCCAGGCCATGGCCGAGCTGGCCGATTTCCAGCCGGACCTGATCATTCTCGACATGTACATGCCCGCCTGCACCGGTACGGAGCTGGCGAAGGTGATCCGCCACAATGACCGCTACGTCAGCGTACCGATCATCTACTTGTCCGCCGAGGATGACCTGGACAAGCAGCTCGATGCCATGAGCGAGGGTGGCGATGACTTCCTGACCAAGCCGATCAAGCCTCGCCACCTGATCACTACGGTGCGCAACCGTGCGGCCCGGGCCCGTAACCTCAAGGCGCGGATGGTGCGTGACAGCCTCACCGGCCTGTACAACCACACCCATATCCTGCAACTGCTCGAAGACTGCTGCTTCCGCGCCCGCCGCGAAGGCAAGCCCCTGAGCTTCGCCATGCTGGATATCGACCATTTCAAACGGGTCAACGACAGCCACGGCCACCCCATGGGCGACCGGGTGATCAAGAGCCTGGCGCTGTTTCTCAAGCAGCGCCTGCGCAAGACCGATTTCATCGGCCGTTATGGCGGCGAAGAATTCGCCATTGTCATGCCGGACACCAACATCAACGACGCCTGCGCGGTGCTGGATGAAATCCGCCAACGCTTTGCCGAAATCCACTATCCGGCCCAGCCCCATGACCTGTGGTGCACGTTCAGTGCCGGCCTGGTGGAGATGAGCGAGGACGCCGACAGCCTGATGATGGCCAGCGAGGCGGATGAAGCGCTGTATCGCGCCAAGCATGCCGGTCGCAACCGGGTACAAAGCGCAAGGCAAAGTGCCACTTTTTCATCGGAAACGACTGACACAGTCATAAACCTGTAACTCAAGCGCAATAAATTCAGACACTTACGATTCTGCCCGCGGTAGACCTTCGATGCGCCTGAAACTGCTGACCAACCTCAATACCCTGCTTTTATTGGCCGTGTGCCTGGGCCTGGGCGCCACGCTCTGGTGGTCCCAGGCCGCCCTGGAACGTCCTTATCTGTTGATGGAGCGCTACCTGGGTCTGTCACGGCAATTCCAGGGCGAGGTCACGCGCAACATCGAGGATTACCTGGCCAGCGGCGACGCCTTGCGCCTCAGCGCCGCCAGCCAGGCCCTCGACACTCTGCAGACAGAACTGGATCAGTTCCCTGGGCAACTGGCCCACACGCTCAGGCCGAGCCTGTCGAGCCTGGATGACTTCAGCAAGACCGACCTGCTGGCCGCCGGCAAGCTGGCCGGCGACCCCCAGGCCCTGCTGTTGCAGGCCGAACGTGAACTGAGCGCCAACCTGGACCAGTTCGCCCAATATGCCAACGGGGCCCCGAGTTACCTGCCTTTGTTGTTCAGCGCATCGCAGCACTTGGGGCGACTGTCCCTTGCGCGGGACAAGCTGGTCAGCAGCGGACGCAGCGAATTGGCCGCCGATGTCGAGCGGGAGCTGGCAAGCATCCGCGCGCAGGCCGAACAACTGGACCGCCTGCCGCTGTTGGGCGTGACAGCCAGCAGCGATTCCGCTGGCGACGATTTCGCCGCGCTGATGGGCCTGGAAAATCAGGAGAAAACCGTCGCCGAAGACGCCGGCATCGCTCTCAAGCGCGAGCTCAACAGCCTGCTCGGACGCTACCCTGCGGAGCTGGCGCGCACCCGCGAACTGATCCAGAAGCGCACCGAACTGAGCAATGCCACCCATGTGAAAACCGCGGATGTGCAGCAGGCGATCGATGCCCTGGAGCCCGTGGTGCGTGCCCAACACGGGCAGATCCAGGGCGAGGTCCGCTTGATCCAGGGTGTGATGATCGGCTTGATCCTGTTGATCGCACTGCTCATCGACACCTTGCAACGACGCCTGGCCCGGACCCTGACGCATCTGGCGCCGGCCCTGTCGACCTGGGCCGAAGGCGACTTCAGCCGAGATATCCATGTAGGCGCCAGCAACCGCGAGCTGCAAGACATCGAAGCGTCACTCAATCGGCTGCGAGCCTATCTGGCGGACCTGGTGGGGACCATTCACCTGAACGCCGAACAGGTCGCTGGCAGCAGCCGGACCCTGGCCGAACTCAGCGCGGAGATGCACAGCGGCGCGGAGTATCAGGCCGACGACACGGCGCTGATCCGCGACTCCCTGGGCGAGCTTGAAGCGACCATTCAGCAGGTGGCCGGCGATGCCAGCCAGGCCGCCGACGCCAGCCGCAGCGCCGGGCATGCCGTGGAACAAGGGCAGAGAGTCATCGGCCTGAGTCTCACCGGACTGCACGCACTGGTGGGCGAAGTACAAGGCAACGCGCAGATGATCGAACAACTGGCCGAAGAATCGGCCACCATCGGCGGCGTGCTGACGGTGATTCGCTCGATTGCCGACCAGACCAACCTGCTGGCCCTCAACGCCGCCATCGAAGCCGCCCGCGCCGGGGAGATGGGCCGGGGTTTTGCGGTCGTGGCCGAGGAAGTCCGTTCCCTGGCCCAACGCACGGCAGGGGCCACGGCCGAAATCCAGACCTTGATCGCTCGTCTGCAATTGGCCGCGCGCCAGTCAGTCGATGGCATGCGCGCCCAAGTCGAACACGCCGAAGCCACCGCCAACCAGGCACAAGCGGCCGACGGCGCGCTGGATAAAATCGTCGATGCCATCCAGACCATCGCCGACACCGCCGTGCGCATCGCCGAAGTCACCGCCCAACAGAGCGGTGCCGTCAGCGAAATCCGCGATCACAGCGAGCGGATTCACCAACTGGGTGGGGAAAACCTGCTGCGTATCGGCCAGGGACGGGAACAGGGCGAAAATCTGCTGGTGCTGGGTGGGCGCCTGCATACGGCAGTACAAGCGTTTCGTGTTTGACTGCCACCGACAATCCCGTGTGGGAGCGAGCCTGCTCGCGATGGCGGTGGGTCAGCTTGCATGGCTGTTGGATGTAGCGCCGTCTTCGCGAGCAGGCTCGCTCCCACCCTTGATCTCGGGTGAACACCATATCCATGCCCACCACCAATCCCCTGTGGGAGCGAGCCTGCTCGCGATGGCGGTGGGTCAGCTTGCATGGATGTTGGATGTACCGCCGTCTTCGCGAGCAGGCTCGCTCCCACCCTTGATCTCGGGTGAACACAATCTCCATGCCCACCACCAATCCCCTGTGGGAGCGAGCCTGCTCGCGATGGCGGTGGGTCAGCTTGCATGGATGTTGGATGTACCGCCGTCTTCGCGAGCAGGCTCGCTCCCACCCTTGATCTCGGGTGAACACAATCTCCATGCCCACCACCAATCCCCTGTGGGAGCGGGCTTGCTCGCGAAAGCGGTGGGTCAGCTTGCACGGATGTTGGATGTACCGCCGTCTTCGCGAGCAGGCTCGCTCCCACCCTTGATCTCGGGTGAACACAATCTCCATGCCCACCACCAATCCCCTGTGGGAGCGGGCTTGCTCGCGAAAGCGGTGGGTCAGCTTGCATGGATGTTGGATGTAGCGCCGTCTTCGCGAGCAGGCTCGCTCCCACCCTAGTCCGGGGTGCCTCCACAGGTTCAGGATGGTCTGCGCCGGCATAGGTGACCGGATCTCTAGACATGGTCACAAATTTCTCGCAAACATCGCTCATCGTGCTGGCTATTGCCGAGAACTGGACAGTCATTAAGGCTTTGCGGCATAGTCGCCGGGTTCTGATACCTGCTCACAGATAACAAGGAACAGCAGATGGCGACCCTTTTGGTCCTGCACGGACCCAACCTGAACCTGCTGGGCACCCGTGAACCGGGCGTCTATGGGGCCGTGACACTGGCCCAGATCAACCAGGACCTGGAGCAGCGAGCCCGCGCCGCAGGCCATCATTTGCTCTATCTGCAAAGCAATGCCGAATATGAATTGATCGACCGCATTCATGCCGCCCGTGGCGAAGGCGTGGACTTCATTTTGATCAATCCAGCAGCTTTTACACATACAAGTGTCGCATTACGTGACGCGTTGCTGGCGGTGAGCATCCCATTCATCGAAGTGCATTTGTCCAACGTGCACAAACGCGAACCTTTCCGCCATCACTCTTACTTCTCCGATGTAGCGGTGGGAGTGATCTGCGGCCTTGGCGCCAGCGGTTACCGACTGGCCCTGGAGGCCGCCCTAGAGCAGCTTGAAAAACAGGCAACAGCTTGAACAACAAGCGTTAAACGCCCCTGACCGACCCTTGGGAGTTGATGATTCATGGATATCCGTAAAGTTAAGAAACTGATCGAATTGCTGGAAGAGTCCGGCATCGACGAGCTTGAGATCAAGGAAGGCGAAGAGTCCGTACGTATCAGCCGCCACAGCAAGACGCCAGCCCAGCAGTTCTACGCTCCGGCACCGATGCAGGCTCCGGCCGCCGCTCCAGCGCCAGCCGCACCTGCTGCCGCCGCCGCTGCTCCAGCCGCTGCCGCCGCTCCAGCGCTCAACGGCACCGTGGCCCGTTCGCCGATGGTAGGTACTTTCTATCGCAAGTCTTCGCCAACCTCGCCGTCCTTCGTTGAAGTGGGCCAGACCGTGAAGAAAGGCGACACCCTGTGCATCGTCGAAGCCATGAAGATGATGAACCACATCGAAGCTGAAACCAGCGGTGTGATCGAGTCCATCCTCGTTGAAGACGGCCAGCCGGTTGAGTACGACCAACCGCTGTTCACCATCGTTTGAACCGCGGAGAGCCTTTGATGACTGCGAAGCTGGAAAAAGTCCTGATCGCGAACCGCGGTGAGATCGCTCTGCGGATCCTGCGTGCCTGCAAAGAGATGGGCATCAAGACCGTCGCCGTTTACTCCAAGGCCGACAAAGAGCTGATGCACCTGGGCCTGGCAGACGAGTCCGTCTGCATCGGCCCGGCTTCTGCCGCGCACTCCTACCTGCACATCCCGGCGATCATTGCCGCTGCCGAAGTGACCGGCGCCACCGCCATTCACCCAGGCTACGGGTTCCTGGCGGAAAACGCCGACTTCGCCGAACAGGTCGAGAATTCCGGTTTTGCCTTCATCGGCCCGAAAGCCGAGACCATCCGCCTGATGGGCGACAAGGTTTCGGCCAAGCACGCCATGATCGCAGCCGGCGTACCGACCGTTCCGGGTTCCGACGGCCCGCTGCCTGAAGACGAAGAAACCGCTCTGCGCATCGGTCGCGAAGTCGGTTACCCGGTGATCATCAAGGCCGCCGGCGGCGGCGGTGGTCGCGGCATGCGCGTGGTACACAAGGAAGAAGACCTGATTTCCTCGGCGAAACTGACCCGCTCCGAAGCAGGCGCGGCGTTCGGCAACCCGATGGTCTACCTGGAAAAATTCCTGACCAACCCACGCCACGTCGAAGTCCAGGTGCTGTCCGACGGCCAAGGCCAGGCCATCCATCTGGGCGACCGCGATTGTTCGCTGCAACGTCGTCACCAGAAGGTCCTCGAAGAAGCGCCGGCACCGGGCATCGACGAGAAGGCCCGCCAGGAAGTCCTGGCTCGTTGCGTCAAGGCCTGCATCGACATCGGCTACCGTGGCGCCGGCACCTTCGAGTTCCTGTACGAGAACGGTCGCTTCTACTTCATCGAAATGAACACCCGTGTTCAGGTGGAGCACCCGGTTTCGGAAATGGTCACCGGTATCGACATCGTCAAGGAAATGCTCAGCATCGCCGCCGGCAACAAGCTGTCGTTCACCCAGGATGACGTGGTCATCCGCGGTCACGCGCTGGAATGCCGGATCAATGCCGAAGACCCGAAAACCTTCATGCCAAGCCCAGGCACGGTCAAGCACTTCCATGCACCGGGCGGCAATGGCGTTCGCGTCGACTCGCACCTGTACAGCGGTTATGCCGTTCCGCCGAACTACGACTCGTTGATCGGCAAGCTGATCACCTACGGGGCGACCCGCGACGAAGCCATGGCGCGCATGCGCAATGCGCTGGAAGAAATCGTGGTTGACGGGATCAAGACCAACATCCCGCTGCACCGCGATCTGGTACGTGACAAAGGCTTCTGCGAAGGCGGCGTCAACATCCATTACCTGGAGCACAAACTGGCCCACGAGGCTTGATGTCCCAAGTGATGTAAAAAGACCCCGGTCCGTTGGCCGGGGTCTTTTTTTGCCTGCCGACCGATCAGCTCAGCAGCACCGTCGAGAAAGCTTGCGCTTCGATCTGCGCCGAAGTCACCGGCCTCCCCTGCCCAGTGCTGATGGCACCGCTGGGATTGGCGACCAGGGGCTCGTTTCGCACGCGCCTCATGAACCCCCGTGCCCGTACCGACACCGGATCGGAGCTCTTTTTCGCTCGCGCCAGCACCGGTATGTAGTAGCGTTCGACTTGGCCGCGCCCTGTCTTGAACACCGACGTCACACCACTGCGCAGGTCCAGCGCGACACCATAGGTACTGCCAAAACAAGAAGAGTACGACCAGTAATCCCACGTGGGTTGCAGGCCCTGGCGCCGCATCGCCGACCTGACCCGCCCGCCGATGTCAGTGCCAGTCAGCCAATCCCCACCCACCAGGGTGGCACGGATATCCTTAGCCACGCCGCCCAGACGCTGCGTTATGTCCCGCAGACAGCGTTCGATCAGCGCGCGGATATTGTGATCAAAGTGAATGACAGCGCCCATTCCGGTGGTCGGGTTGTGCAGCGAAGCGATCACGCAGGTCTGCGCGTTCAGGGAGAACAGATAATTGTCTGCGACGGCCTCGCTGAACCTCGCCACTACCGCCTCGCCCTGCAATGCGCCCCTTGAGACATCCGGGAAGACATGCCCAGGAAACGCCGCCCGCAAGTCATCCACTCGCCCAAGATAAGCCACCTCGCCGTTTCCACCCAGCAAGCCCGGCTTATCGTAGACCCACTTGCCATTCGACATCCTGCGCAGGGGCTCTTGATAAAGCGCCCCGGGATTCCTGGCATCCACCAGGCGCAGACCGTCAAGAGAGGGATGTTTCTTCACTTGGTAGTACCTGCCTTTATGCTTGATAAAGTAGGTGTCCCGCGGCTGTGAAGCACTGGACGGGCTACGCCAGGTGCCCTTGAAAATGCCCTTCTCAGTCACCTCCACCAGATTTGCAGGCACTTTCCTGATGGACTGATGCGCCTTGAAGCGTATGGGTCGTAGCGTCGGATCAGTCTCTTTGGCGGCGGGGGCTGCATGCCTCAAGCGCCGGGCCGACAACGATGCAGGCTTCACCACCTGCCCCAGACGCCTGACAGCGCCCACGATCTGTAGCCCAAACGCGGCGAACAACGCTCCCCAGGTCGCGAACATCCAATGCCACAGCGCGCTTTCCGTGTCGCCCTGGACATGCGCCTCGATGGCCTGCCCGGAACTGACGGTAATGAGGGCGATATCCAGCAGCAGGACAAAAGGGGGATACACCATGCATACCGGCGCTGACGCAAAGAGTAGGCCCTTGATGACCTGGCCCTCGATCACTTCGATACGGCTGGTGGTGACATCCTCCACATCAGTGATGCTGCGCTCGATATAGGCATCGAATTCGGCCCGGATGTCGATCACCCGATTGAGTTCGCGCAGCGCATCGACGCGAGCACTCGTCGTCGCCAGGGCCACCAGCGAACGCCTTACCTTTTCCCTGGCGGTGAGCGCCACCCGCCCCACGACATAATCATGCAGTCGCGCAGCGACCCCTCCGGAAAAATCCCGGTACCGGCGAAAGGTAACGCCGTCCGGCGCGTCTGGCGTGTACAGCCAGGATGCACGTTTCGGATCGAAGTAGGTGAAAACGTAAACGCCCAATACGACATGCCCATCGACAGTAAACCTGACCACGCCCTCGCGCCTCACCAGCGTCCCCGGATATTCAGGGCCCGACACTGCCACCAACTCACCCAGCAGGGTGACTTGCCGGGTGAGCCACCAGAATTCCGAATCGTTCAACAGCCCCATCCCCTTCGCGACGCGCAGGTCACGGTCCATTCGGATCAGCAGCATGTGGCGGTAGGTATTGCGGCGCTTGATGTAGGCAGGCGAATCGACGTCGAGGAACCTGGTGCGGGTCTCTGCCCCATAGTGCTCGCCCACATAAGCCCGTCGGATATAGAGCGCCAGCTCGGCACTGCGGACCTGCCCCAGGTCCTGCCCGACAGAGGAACGCACACCTTTGCGAGGGTCGTCGATACCCGAGTTATCGTCGTATCCATGGATGACCAGATCCAGCAGGCTCGCGGTCTTCGTGTTACGGCCCGCGAGCCCCGGGCTGTAGTCGATGAGGATCGTCGCGGGATCCACCGACTCAAGTACGCCCCTGCTGCGCAGGTAAGGCGTGATCGCCTGGGCGACGGTGCGCTTGGCGAAGTCCACGAAGACTTCGAAGTCCGCAAGCAGCTCGTTGAATGCCCGCTGATGCAGCAGGAGCTCCTGACTCAAACTGCTGATGTTTCGACGGGAATCAAGCGGCAGTGCGGCGTACCAGCGAGGCGACTCGTCCAACTGCACCTGCGCCAGGTTATGGGCCAACCCCATGGCCACGGCGTCTTCCAGGCACGCCCTGAATCCCGTCGCTCCGGCCCTTAGATCCTTGCCCATGTCCCATGAAATCGGCTTGTCCATCACACGGGCAAAGTATTCCCGAGCCACATCGCGATCATTCGGGGACAGCTGCTGCACCAGGTATTCGCGCCCTGCCTCATTTCGGGTCCATGCGCCGATTTCCACACTTACGGCCCACAGCGACGGCAACTCGATCCACTCCTGGCCATCGGGCTTGGCGGGCGCATACAGCAATAGGTCACCCTGCATACCCTCGCGGAAAAACAGCAGCAGATCGGCGCATCGCAAGCCGTTTGGTAGTGCCAGGCCGGTGACATGCAGCGGGTTGGCGGACAGGACCGACGCCTCGCCGTCCCAGAGGGCTTTGACCGCGTCATGATTGACCGCCTTCAGATGACCCGCGCAACGCGCAATGAATGCGCTTTGCTGCAGTCGGGCCGTCAGCCAATCGAACATGGCGGGCTTCAGATCAGCCCGACCATATCGATCGGTCAGCGCTTGCAAGTACCCGGCAGGCGCATCCACATCCGCCAACAAACGGCTGACGAACGCCGATGAAAGGGGCTGATTGCGTAGCATCGCGCCGTTTTCCACCAACAGTACCGACACGGCATCCGACCTTACCGGCCCCGCCACCAGCAGGTCACTCAGGCTGTAACGTTGTATGGGCTGATCAACGACCGCTCTCCATTGCAACGTCACCCGAACGTTGTCCGGCTCGACGTCCATGTCCAGCTCATGCCTGATATACGCCTTGGCCTGTTGCCGGGCGAAGGCCCGCAACGAGCCCACGCCATCGAGCAACTCATCGACCAGCGCCTGCGCCTGCTGAGTCCGCTCCTGAAGCAGCCGTAGCGATGCTCGCCCGGGTTCATCCAACACCCGCAGCCAATGAGGCAGTTGCAAGCGTGCCAACGCATCGAGATCCCGGCGCTCCTGCTCAGTGGCCAGCGCAGTCGCTTCACTTACGCGACGCCAGGCATCCTGGAGCGTTTCGATGCGCTCCCGCAGCGCCTCGACGTCCAGGCCTGCCAACTGGTCAGGCTGAAAAATCCTGTCGATGGCCGCCATGTGTTCATTAAGTTTGCGCTGGACCACGCCCTCGAGCGAGGCGTCACCAGCAGTCATCCGCCAATAACGACGCAGGTAGTCCTTGTAGTGCTGAATGCCCCCCCAGGCGACGGACTCCACCACCTGGACAATGACCTCCCGACGCTCGTCCGTAAAACCCGAGTCGGGCCCGCCAGGCCAACGGAACGCCACGTCGTATTCCTCGTCAGGCGCAATCGGCCTGTCATCGATCATCCGTTGCAGCACGGTGTCCAGCAGGGTGCCGATGAAATACGGATCGATGTTGCCTTCCTGGTAACGGGTACGCAGTTCGACCAACAGATACTCCTCCAGCACCTCCAGCAAGGTCATCTGGGTTTGTAGTCGCGTGTCGATAACGGCCTTCCAGCGTGTCAGTCTTTCCAGAACGGCGTGTGCGGTTTCCGCTTGCGGAACAGATACCGGTCCTGCGCCATTCACCTTGCTTTGCCCCTCGGCAGTGTTGTCCATCACGTTCCTCCCTGTTGTGTGGACCCTCACCTTATCCGCCGTACAACACCTCCATGTCATACATATATATCTCGAAACACCACGCCGGACGGCAGCCGCGGCCTGCCACGGGCCACCGGGCTTATCCACTTTGACGGCGACCTGGCGTACACTGCGCAGCTTTCGCAGCCTAGTGACCTGCGTGGCTAATTCGGCTACTCAAATTAGCCACACAGGTCATTAAGCCTGCTTCCTGTAGATTTATTTCCAAAGGTGCCCGCCATGCCTTGGCTGCAAGTACGTCTGGCCATCAGCCCGGAACAAGCCGAAACCTACGAAGATGCGTTTCTTGAAGTAGGCGCCGTATCGGTCACCTTCATGGACGCCGAAGACCAGCCGATCTTCGAGCCGGAACTGAACACCACCCCGCTGTGGTCCCACACCCATCTGCTGGCCTTGTTCGAAGGCGGCACCGAAGCGGCCAGCGTTCTGGCCCATCTGGAACTGCTGACCGGCAGCCCGTTGCCCGAACATCACAGCGAAGTGATCGAAGACCAGGATTGGGAACGCAGCTGGATGGACAATTTCCAGCCGATGCGCTTTGGCCAGCGGCTGTGGATCGTTCCGAGCTGGCACGCGGCGCCGGAGCCGGACGCCGTCAACCTGCTGTTGGACCCGGGCCTGGCGTTCGGCACCGGCACCCACCCGACCACCGCGCTGTGCCTGGAATGGCTCGACGGTCAGGATCTCAAGGGCTGCGACGTACTCGACTTCGGCTGCGGGTCGGGCATCCTGGCCATTGCCGCGCTGCTGCTGGGTGCCAAAGAAGCGGTCGGCACCGACATCGACGTCCAGGCCCTGGAAGCGTCCCGCGACAACGCCGGGCGCAATAACATTGCCGAAGCACTGTTCCCACTCTATCTGCCGCAGGACCTGCCCCAGGTCCAGGCCGACGTATTGGTGGCCAATATCCTCGCCGGACCGTTGGTCTCCCTGGCGCCGCAACTGTCGGGCCTGGTCAAGCCGGGTGGACGACTGGCGCTGTCGGGCATCCTGGCCGAACAGGGCGAGGAAGTCGCCGCCGCTTATGCCGCCGACTTTGACCTGGACCCTATTGCCAATCGTGATGGCTGGGTGCGCATCACCGGCCGTCGGCGCTAGAATGGCCGCTTGTATCCACCGGATAGCCGCATGACCGACAGTTTCGTCACCCAGTGCCCGCATTGCCACACCAGTTTTCGCGTCAGCCATGCTCAATTGAGCGTGGCCCGCGGGGTGGTTCGCTGCGGCTCGTGCCTGCAAGTCTTCAATGCCGCACGGCAACTGCTGGAACAACGGACAGCCAGGGAACCCGCTCCCACCGCTCCCGCGCCCATTCGGCCTGCCGTCGTCGAAGCACCACCCCGGGCGATCAGCCAGAAGCAGTGGACCGCCGCGGAGCTGGACCTGGATGACCTGGACAAGGAACTGGCTCGCCTGGAGCGACGCGACAAACGGGCACCGGACTCCTTCGGCCGACGCCGCGAAGATAACCTGAGCGCACAGCGGGACCACCTTTCCGACGAGCAGGAACCCTGGTCCGACAGCCTGTACAGCGAGTCTCCCGCCGAGCGCGCGGAAGCAGTGGCCCAAGTCCCTATCGAACCGTTCGCGCCCCATGAGCCCGTCCGGCCACCACGCACCGAGCCGTCCCTGTCCCTACCTCTGACGCTGGAACCACTGGACCCGGACGATGAACCTGGCGCGCCGCTGCACCTGGCGCCGGACGATGAGCCCGACGAACGCCTCGAGCGCCTGTCCGCCACCGACGATATCGACGACGCCGACGAAGAGCCGGTCCAGTCCCGCAGGAAACGCGAACGCCAGGAGCCTGGAATACGCGCCGAAGTCCTTCAGGACCTTGACGACGATCCGTTGCAACTGGACTGGCGCAAGCGCCGCTCGCCCTGGGGGCGGCGCCTGCTGTGGAGCCTGTTGATCCTGCTCGCCGCCGGGGCCTTGGCAGGCCAGTACATCGCCTATCATTTCGACGAACTGGCCCGCCAGGACCAGTACCGCCCGTGGTTCCTGCAGATTTGCCCGACCATTGGCTGCGACGTGCCATCCAAAGTCGACATCGCCAAGATCAAGAGCAGCAACCTGGTGGTGCGCAGTCATCCGGACTTCAGCGGCGCCCTGGTGGTGGACGCGATCATCTACAATCGTGCGCCCTTCTCCCAGCCTTTTCCGCTGCTGGAACTGCGCTTCGCCGACCTTAACGGGCACTTGATCGCCAGCCGTCGCTTCAAGCCCGGAGAATACCTGGGCGGCGATCTGGAAGGCCTGGGGGAAATGCCGCCGCAGACCCCTATTCATATCGCCCTGGACATTCTGGATCCGGGCCCCAAAGCGGTGAACTACAGTTTGAGCTTCCACTCGCCCGAGTGAAGCCACCGGGGGCCAGTCGATTGACGGCAGCTTTCTGACCCACCCCAGCCGGACCAAACCGCTGGCGATAACAAAATAGCTGTTCAGATTTTATCCAATTCGATCTTTATCCAGTCATCGAGAGCGGGTATCATGCCAACCCTTTTTCGAAGTCTCATGATCCGGCCCCACTTCAGGGAAGTCCTATGTCGGCGGTACGCATCGGCCCATACACACTGCAGAACGGTCTGGTTCTCGCCCCCATGGCGGGCGTCACCGATCAGCCCTTTCGTCAGTTATGCAAACGGCTGGGCGCCGGTCTTGTGGTTTCGGAAATGGTCACCAGCGACATGAGCCTGTGGAACACCCGCAAGTCGCGTCTGCGCATGATCCACGAAGGCGATCCCGAGCCCCGCTCGGTACAGATCGCCGGTGGCGATGCACAGATGCTGGCAGAGGCGGCCCGGGCCAATGTGGCGCTGGGGGCACAGATCATCGACATCAACATGGGCTGCCCGGCAAAGAAGGTCTGCAACAAGGCTGCCGGCTCGGCGCTGTTGAAGGATGAGGCCCTGGTTACCGAGATCCTGCAGGCGGTCGTCGCCGCAGTCGATGTGCCGGTGACCTTGAAGATCCGCACCGGGTGGGACCGGGAGAACAGGAATGGCCTGACGGTGGCGAAGATCGCCGAACAGGCGGGAATCACGGCGTTGGCAGTCCATGGCCGCACCCGTGCCGACCTGTACACCGGCGAGGCCGAGTACGACACCATCGCCGCGATCAAGCAGGCGGTGTCGATACCGGTGTTTGCCAATGGCGATGTCGACTCGCCAGAGAAGGCCCGGTATGTGCTGGACGCAACCGGTGCCGACGGCCTGTTGATCGGCCGGGCCGCCCAGGGGCGGCCCTGGATTTTCCGTGAGATCGAACACTTCCTGCGCACTGGCGAAAAGCTCGCTGCGCCGCAAATGTCCGAGGTGGAACGAATTCTGCTGGAGCATCTGGCCGCGCTGCATGCCTTCTACGGAGAAGTCATGGGCGTACGCATCGCGCGCAAGCATGTGGGCTGGTATCTCGCAACCCTGCCGGGCGCCAGGGAGTTTCGCGCCCGCTTCAATCGTTTGGATGGTACGCAAGCACAATGCGCCGACGTTCAGGCCTTCTTCGCTGAACGTTACAAGAGCCTGACAGGGGACGAAGGGGTGGCCGCATGACGATGATGACCGAGACTTTAGTGAGTGGAATAACACCCGTGAGCGACAACGTGAATTTGAAACAGCACCTCAATACGCCTAGCGAAGAGGGTCAGACCCTTCGCGGGAGTGTCGAGAAGGCGCTGCACAATTATTTCGCCCACCTTGAGGGCGCTGCCGTCACGGATGTGTACAACCTGGTGCTTTCCGAAGTCGAGGCGCCACTGCTCGAAAGCGTGATGAACTACGTCAAGGGCAACCAGACCAAGGCCAGCGAGATGCTGGGCCTGAACCGCGGTACCCTGCGCAAGAAACTCAAGCAGTACGATCTGCTGTAAGCATTCAATCAAACCAGAAAGGCGCCCGCATAAAAAACGGTCGCCTTTTTTGCTGACTTCCCTTGCTTTTGATGGAAATTGAAATGACCGACCAGACCACCCGCCTGCCGATCCGCCGCGCCTTGATCAGCGTCTCCGACAAGACCGGGATCCTCGAATTCGCCCGCGAGCTGCAACAGCTGGGTGTCGAGATCCTCTCCACCGGCGGGACCTTCAAGCTGCTGCAGGACAATGGCGTCGCCGCAGTGGAAGTCGCGGACTACACCGGTTTTGCGGAAATGATGGACGGTCGGGTCAAGACCCTGCACCCGAAAATCCACGGTGGGATCCTGGGCCGTCGCGGCATCGACGACGCCATCATGAACGAACACGGCATCAAGCCGATCGACCTGGTGGCGGTCAACCTCTACCCGTTCGAAACCACCATCAACAAGCCGGGCTGCGACCTGCCGACCGCCATCGAGAACATCGACATCGGCGGCCCGACCATGGTCCGCTCGGCGGCCAAGAACCACAAAGACGTGGCCATCGTGGTCAACGCCAGCGACTACGCCAATGTGCTGGAAAACCTCAAGGCCGGCGGCCTGACTTACGCCCAGCGTTTCGACCTGATGCTCAAGGCCTTCGAACACACCGCCGCCTACGACGGCATGATCGCCAACTACATGGGCACCGTGAACCAGGCCGCTGAAACCCTGTCGACCGAAGGCCGCAGCGAATTCCCGCGCACCTTCAACACCCAGTTCGTCAAGGCCCAGGAAATGCGCTATGGCGAGAACCCGCACCAGAGCGCGGCGTTCTACGTGGAAGCCAAGCCTGCCGAAGTCGGCATCGCCACCGCCACCCAGCTGCAAGGCAAGGAACTGTCGTTCAACAACGTGGCCGACACCGACGCCGCGCTGGAGTGCGTGAAGAGCTTCGTCAAGCCGGCCTGCGTGATCGTCAAGCACGCCAACCCGTGCGGCGTGGCCGTGAGCCCGGACGCCGAGGGCGGTATCCGCCAGGCCTACGAGCTGGCCTACGCCACCGACACCGAATCGGCCTTCGGTGGCATCATCGCCTTCAACCGTGAACTGGATGCCGAAACCGCCAAAGCCATCGTCGAGCGTCAGTTCGTCGAAGTGATCATCGCGCCTTCGGTCAGCGAAGAAGCTCGAGCCATCGTGGCCGCCAAGGCCAACGTGCGCCTGCTTGCCTGCGGCCAATGGTCGGCCGACCGTGCTCCGGCCTGGGACTACAAGCGTGTCAACGGCGGCCTGCTGGTACAGAGCCGTGACATCGGCATGATCGGCAGCGCCGACCTGAAAGTCGTGACCCAGCGCGCCCCGAGCGAGCAGGAAATCAACGACCTGATCTTCGCCTGGAAAGTCGCCAAGTACGTCAAGTCCAACGCCATCGTCTACGCCAAGAACCGCCAGACCATCGGTGTCGGCGCCGGCCAGATGAGCCGCGTGAACTCGGCCCGTATCGCCGCCATCAAAGCCGAGCACGCCGGCCTGCAGGTCCAGGGCGCGGTCATGGCGTCCGATGCGTTCTTCCCGTTCCGCGACGGTATCGACAACGCGGCCAAGGTCGGCATCACTGCGGTGATCCAGCCGGGTGGTTCGATGCGTGATGCAGAAGTCATCGCTGCCGCCGACGAAGCCGGCATTGCGATGGTATTTACCGGCATGCGCCACTTCCGCCACTGATACACCTATTGATCGTACCCACGCTCTGCGTGGGCACGCAGCCCGGGACGCTCCGCGTCCCTGGACGCAGAGCGTCCGTAGAGGCATTCCCACGCAGAGCGTGGGAACGATCAGCCCCAATCAGCGTCATCCGAGGTTTTTGAAATGAATGTTTTGATCATTGGCAGCGGTGGCCGTGAACACGCTCTGGCCTGGAAAGTGGCCCAGGATCCGCGCGTGCAGAAGGTTTTCGTGGCGCCGGGCAATGCCGGTACCGCCATCGAAGCCAAGTGCGAGAACGTCGCCATCGACGTGCTGGCCCTGGAACAATTGGCCGACTTCGCCGAGAAGAATGTCTCGCTGACCATCGTCGGTCCGGAAGTGCCGTTGGTCGCCGGTGTCGTCGACCTGTTCCGCTCCCGTGGCCTGGACTGCTTCGGTCCGACCGCCGGCGCCGCACAGTTGGAAGGCTCGAAAGCCTTCACCAAGGATTTCCTGGCCCGGCACAAGATTCCGACCGCCGACTACCAGAATTTCACCGAAATCGAGCCGGCCCTGGCCTACCTGCGGGAGAAAGGCGCCCCTATCGTGATCAAGGCCGATGGCCTGGCGGCCGGTAAAGGCGTGATCGTGGCCATGACCCTGGCCGAAGCCGAAGACGCCGTGCGCGACATGCTGGCCGGCAATGCCTTCGGTGACGCCGGTTCCCGGGTCGTGATCGAAGAATTCCTCGACGGCGAAGAAGCCAGCTTCATCGTCATGGTGGACGGCAAGAACGTCTTGCCGATGGCCACCAGCCAGGACCACAAGCGCGTCGGCGACGGCGACAGCGGCCCGAACACCGGCGGCATGGGTGCCTATTCCCCGGCCCCAGTCGTCACCGCCCAGGTGCACCAGCGTGTCATGGACCAGGTGATCTGGCCAACCGTGCGCGGAATGGCTGAGGAAGGCAACGTTTACACGGGTTTCCTCTATGCTGGCCTGATGATCGACAAGGCTGGTAACCCAAAAGTCATCGAATTCAACTGCCGTTTCGGCGATCCTGAGACCCAGCCGGTGATGTTGCGCCTGCAATCGAGCCTGGTCCTGCTGGTCGAAGCCGCGTTGGCCCAGGCGCTGGACAAGGTCGAAGCGCAGTGGGATCCGCGCCCAAGCGTTGGTGTCGTATTGGCGGCCGGCGGTTACCCGAGCGACTACGCCAAGGGCAGCGCGATCCGTGGCCTGGAGGCTGCGGCCCAGTTGGAAGGCAAGGTTTTCCACGCCGGGACCGCGCTGAAGGACGGCCAGGTCGTCACCGCAGGCGGTCGCGTGCTGTGCGCCACCGCCATGGGAGCCAGTGTCGACGCCGCTCAGCAGCAGGCCTACAAGCTTGCCGCCGAGATCGATTGGGAAGGTTGCTTCTACCGTAAGGACATTGGTTATCGTGCCATTGCCCGCGAGCGTGGCGAAAATCTGGAATAACCCGGCCTTTCAGCCAGGCAGGGCTCCGTGGCCCTTGCCTGTCTGTCCGGGCGCCGCGCATAGTTATAATCTGGCATCAACCTAAGAAGGGATTTCGCCGTGCGCTGGCTCAGGATTGCCATAGGCTTTACCGTCACCCTGCTTACGCTGCTCTGCATGCTTTCGGCCCAGGCCGCGCCAGGCAGTGGCTGGGCGGTATTGCTCGACGAACAGGGCGACCTGAAGCTGAGCGACATCCGCTCCGCCCGCTACACCAACCAATTCAGCCCCATCGACCTCGACCGTATCCGCGCCGCCGAGCCTGATGGCGCGCTGTGGCTGCGCTTCCGGCTGGCACCCGACAAGCATGAGCAGATCCTGCGCATCTTTGCGCCCGACCTGTCGCGCTTGAATCTCTATGTGCTGGACGGCGACGCCCTGATCGATCAACAGATCACCGGCAATGCCCTGCCCCGCAGCGAGCATTCGGTGCCCAGCAGCGATTTCATGCTGGCCCTGCCCCGCAGCGATAAACCGCTGGACGTCTACCTGCGACTGGCATCCCGGCATGAGCTGCGCCCGCACATCACCCTGCAGCCGGCAATCGTGGCCGCGGCGGATCAGAACCAGACCCTGATCTATGGCTGGTTGTTCGGCTGCATCGCCATGCTGATCCTGCACAACCTCACCCGCTACGCCTACACCCGCTCACGCAGTTGCCTGTGGTTGGCGGCTTGTGAGGGGCTGCTGATGCTCAGCCTGGCATTGCTGCTGAACCTGGCGGGGGGCTGGTTACCCGACTGGCCGGCGGTGCAGACTCCTGGCGCTTATCTGGCCCTGCTGCTGACCGCGCCATGCGGCCTGATGCTCGCCTACCGCTTTTTTGCCCCCCTGGGACCGCACCCGCTGAACCGGCTGCTGCTGGGGGGCATCGTGTTCATCATGCTGTGCAGTCTGTTGCTGTTGTTCGTCAACACCCTGCCGCTCAACATCATGACCTACGCGCTGGTGGCCTTGGCCGGCCTGAGCATGCTGTTCGTCAGCGCCTGGCACTGGCAGAAGGGCTACCGCCCCGCACGGCTGTTTGTCGCGGCCATGGTGGTTTTCAACCTGGGCACGCTGATCATCCTGCCCGCCCTGCAAGGCCTCACGGAAGTCGCGCCCCAAGGTCTGATCGTCACGCTGCTGGTGTTCATCTGCATCAGCGGCCTGCTGATGAGCGTCGCCCTGGGCGAACGCCAGCGCTCCATCAACGAAAGCCGTTTCAGCATCAGTCGCGACCTGGCGGCGAGCAATGCCGAGATCAATGCCAAGGCGGAATTCCTGGCCAAGATCAGCCACGAGATCCGTACCCCGATGAACGGCGTGCTGGGCATGACCGAACTGCTGCTGGGCACGCCGCTGTCGGTCAAGCAGCGCGACTACGTGCAGACCATCCACAGCGCCGGCAACGAGCTGCTGACGCTGATCAATGAGATCCTCGACATTTCCCGGCTCGAATCCGGTCAGATCGAACTGGACGATGTGCAGTTCGATCTCAATGCCTTGATCGAGGATTGCCTGAGCATCTTCCGCGCCAAGGCCGAGCAGCAGAATGTCGAGCTGATCAGTTTCATCCAGCCCCAGGTACCGCGGGTGATCAGCGGTGACCCGACGCGGCTGCGCCAGGCGTTGCTGAGCCTGTTGGAAAACGCCTTGAAGAAGACCGACGAAGGCGAGGTGCTGATCGTCGTGGCCCTTGACGAGCGCAGCAGCGAACCGCGCCTGCGCATTGCCGTGCAAGACAGCGGCGTGCCCATGGACGCCGAAGAGCGCGACACGCTCATGCACGCCGAGCTGCACAGCAAGAACTTCCTGTCGGCCACGCGCTTGGGCGGCAACCTGGGCCTGGTCATCGCCCGCCAGTTGATCATGCTGATGCACGGCGAGTTCGGCATCAAGAGCGGAAGCAACCAGGGCAGCACCTTGTGGCTGACCCTGCCGTTGGATCCGGATCGCCTGGAGCACCCGACCTCCGATCTCGACAGTCCGTTGCAAGGCGCGCGGGTGCTGGTCGTCGATGACAATGAGACCTGCCGCAAGGTGCTGGTGCAGCAATGCAGCGCCTGGGGCTTGAATGTCAGCGCGGTGCCATCGGGCAAGGAAGCCCTGGCGCTGCTGCGCACCAAGGCTCACCTGCGGGATTATTTCGACGTGGTGCTGCTGGACCAGAACATGCCCGGCATGACCGGCATGCAGCTGGCGGCCAAGATCAAGGAAGACCCAAGCCTGAACCACGACATCCTGTTGATCATGCTCACCGGCATCAGCAACGCACCGAGCAAGATCGTGGCGCGCAACAGCGGGGTCAAGCGCATCCTCGCCAAGCCGGTGGCCGGCTATACCCTCAAGACCACCCTCGCGGACGAACTGAACCAGCGCAACAAAGGCCATGCCCCCAATGTCCCATTGAATGCCGGTCCCGCCGTGCCGGTGAAAGTCCCCAGCGACTTCCGCATCCTGGTGGCCGAAGACAACAGCATTTCCACCAAAGTCATCCGCGGCATGCTCGGCAAGCTCAACCTGCAACCCGACACCGCCAGCAACGGTGAGGAAGCCCTCAAGGCCATGAAGGAACGGCGCTACGACCTGGTCCTGATGGATTGCGAAATGCCGATCCTCGATGGATTTTCCGCCACCCAGCAGCTGCGAGCCTGGGAAATGGGTAACCAGCGAACCCGCACGCCCATCGTGGCGCTCACGGCCCACATCCTGGCCGAGCACAAGGAGCGGGCCCGTCAGGCCGGGATGGACGGCCACATGGCCAAACCGGTGGAGTTGTCGCAACTGCGCGAGCTGATCGAGCACTGGGTGGCCCAACGCGAACAACAGAACCGCACGGCGCAAACGTCCTGAGCCGACAGACGTCACACTGCCTGATAGACTTCCGTCCTCTTTCTCCGCCTTGAGCCCCGACCATGCTCCATGTGCTGTTCAGCGTTTACCTGAAGATGCTGGTGCTCTACAGCCCCTTCTTCGTGTTGTCGTGCTTTATCGGCCTGACCCGTGGCTATTCGCGCAAGGAGCAGCGACGCCTGGCCTGGAAGGTCGCGATCGCGACACTGATCTCCAGCGTCCTGCTGTATTTGTTCGGGCGGGTGATTTTCACTGTGTTCGGCATCACCGTGGATGCATTCCGTATCGGCGCTGGCAGCGTGCTGTTCATTTCAGCGCTGGGCATGGCCCAAGGCAAGTCGGCTGTACAGACCGACAATGTCCAGCAGGACGTAACCATCGTCCCGCTGACCATTCCGTTGACTGTCGGCCCCGGCACCATCGGCGCGCTGCTGGTGATGGGCGTGAGCCAGCCGCACTGGGACGACAAACTCATGGCTATCATCAGCATCGCCCTGGCCAGCTTCACCGTCGGTGTCGTGCTCTACCTGTCCAGCCGCATCGAACGGATCCTGGGTGACCAGGGCTTGCAGATCGTCAGCCGCCTGATGGGCTTATTCGTCTGTGCGTTGGCGGCCCAGATCATCTTTACCGGCGTGAAAGGCTACCTGGTGCCATAACACCACTGACCTGTCAGCCTTGCTTGCGGCGGTTGAAGCGCTTTCGCAGCACTTCCCTGCGATGTTCCCCCAGGTACTCCTCGATGTCCGACCTGAACTCTTCGTAACGAGCCGGGTTGAACGTCACGAAGGATTTACCGCGAAAGATGTCCCGCGCCGACGATTGCCAGTTCACGAAAAGGACACCGCCGTTATTCGAAGTGCCGGTCTGCCTGATCGAGGCGGACGAGGCGATCAGGATGCCGTTGGCCAACTGCTCGCAGGGAATGACGGAGAGGCGAGCGCCCTCGGGTGTCTTGACCTGGCTGTTGAACAGATTGATGGTTTGCTTATCCTGCTTCAGCCCGTCGATCGTGGTGTTCACCACAGCACCGAGCACCGATGCTGCCGGGACACTGGCCTTCACGCCATCGATGATCCCCTTGACGATATCGCTGATCACGAAGTCCATGTCCACGCGCTGGGAACTCTCGGAGTAGCGGGTATAGCCGTCATCGGCCACGAAACATCCGAGGTCATGCAGGCACCGGATAAATGCGTCGTACCACGCCAAGGTGTTCTTGCCGCCCGGCACTTCAAAGTTGGCCTCCATGATGGCCATGGTCATCAGATTCTCCATGATCGCCATGTTGGTGAGCGACATGTTGCTGCCGTAGCCTACCAGCGCGTTTCCCAACATCAGCGCGTCCAGATCCCTGGTCGGGCTGTCCAGTAGTGCTGCGGATCGACGCACACGCCGACTGGGAGAAACCAGCGCCTTGCGCCTGTTGATGCGCGCGCCGATCAGCTCAATGCTCTGTTCAATACTCACTTCACTTTCAAACTGTTCCATATAACTTCCTTGGTTATGTAATGACCGCTCCTGCGGACAAGCTGCAATCTAATTTACCCTTTAGTAAAACTGCAACTTCAGGCCCATTACAACATATGTAGCCTTCCTAGCCTCGGCCTCCCAACAACATTCTGATTTAAATCAACTCATTTACTTACTTGAATCCACCGACCACCGCTGTATTTATAAAAGACAACTTCTACGGAGACTCACCCATGAACAACCCATCGCTGACCGGCCTGGTCACAGGTCCTAACCTGCTCTCCTATATCGAGACACTTTCCCTGCAGGATCACAACGACATCGCGGACTGCAATAACATTGCCACCCGCTCAGCCGACCTTGGTCATCACCGCTATACCGATTCGAAAGGCTGGTTCGAAGAGTATGTACGCACGTTGAATTTCCTCGGCTGGTCGCTGTATGACGACACCATCTTCACCCGTACCCGGCACCTCGTCTCCGGCTCGGTGGCGGACTTCCTGGTTCAGGGCGCCCAGGCCATGAAGGATTCACGGCAGGCGAACGCAATGATCGATACCCTCGATGCCCTGAAAGCCGATCAGCCGGCGATGCTGTCCTTCGACAAGGAAACCCGGCACGGCGAAACGTTTCAGATCATCCCGGCCCGCTACGACTCGCGGAACGACGTCCATATCGCCGTCTACAAGCTCGAACTGAGCGTGGATATAAAAAAACACAACTTTCTATTTTGGGACTGGGAAAAGCGCTCGGCAAAAATCATCCAGCAACAGGCATTCTTCAAACTGGACAGGATTCATTTGAACAATAAAAGAACCCTCATAAAGAAGAAGCTGGACGAACATCTCATGAGGCGATTCAACTTGAAAAGGAATCGCCCCATGAGCGTTCAATAATCGGCTCCGCTTTATTGAGCGACCTGATTAATCCACCGCATTACTTTCCAACTTCTTCGAAACGCTCAGCAGATCTTTCAGCAAGATGCTATTGCGGGGATTCGGCTGGGCGTCCAAGCGCCGTATCAACTTTGAAACGGCATAACGTCGATGCCCCTCGAAACTGAGCAAGACCTCACCCCGCAAGTTGATATCGCTGGCATACACCTCACGAATAATCACACTGTGTCCACTATCAGGATCAATGATCACCAAGTGCTCATCGACAATGCTCAGCAACAACCGGTCTGGGTCATCCAGCTCCCAGATCAACTTGCCAGGTTCTGCAGACACGCCGTCCAGGGAGGGCCGGCAGTTGAGGACGACCGATTCGAGCCTCAACCAGGCCGCCTTCGTCAGCCGGTAACTCACGCTTCCCTGCCCCAGGCACAGGACCAAGGTCGTGACATCGTCCGGTAGCAGATCGTCGATCTTCATCTTTTCCCCGCCGACAACCAGTACCTCGCCATCACGCCGGACGTAACCGAGGGGCCCCGCCTCTACCATGGCCGGGTAGCTCAACAACTTGCCATTACTGTGCTCATGAAGCAGCACGTTGTCCTGCCGCTGGGTCCCCAGTAAATCGAAGGCCCCTGGAACCTCGGTCCTGGGCACCCGAATCAAGCGCTTACGCTCAGTGACGAACCATTGCAGGTCGCCAGGATCCTCCACAGTCAGCAACGCGTTACGAAACGGCTGGTTCGCCAATTGCTCGAGCATCTCCTGCTTCCGGCCATCCTGGGCAATGACCCACTCACGAGTCACACCCGTGATCAACGCTGACTCCCGACTCCGCAACGAAACCACGACACCTTCGGGCGTCACGCCACGCAGTCCGATACCGTCGACCGTCACCTCGACAAATCGCCAGGGTGCCCATTCACGCTGCGCCTTGGGTAACGCGTCGGCCTGCAACACTTGCGTGCCCAGTCCAAAGACCGACTCAAGCTGCTGCGGATCGATGAACGCCTGACGATGGACTTCCCCCTCGGATACATCGAACAGCCAGGCCGCCTCGCCATCCGGAGTGACGCTCAGCAGGCGCATTTCCTTCCCATGCCCCGGTTCAGCCAGCAGCAGCCTGCTGCCGATGTACCAGGCACACAACGTCGCGTCACCGCTGAAGCTGGTCAGGCCGACAAGGGCCAGACGCTCGGTGGCGTGTCGTCGGGCCAGCGGCTCCAATGCAGACCACCAATGCGCCCGATTCTTGAACCAGGGCGCGTTCATGCCCCCCAGGCTCAGTTCACCCTGGTCCGTGAGGGTGTAGAACAACCCATTGGAAGTCAGCACCAGGTAGCCTCCGTCGATGGCGATGATATTTTCCAACTTCTCGTACTGCTTCCACTTGCTCGACCACTGCCACTTACCGGCCACCAGGGTCCGTCGCCGACGGCACAGTTCCTTTCTGAGCCTGTCGTACACGATGAACACATCGCTGCCGTCCTCCGGCGTGAGCAACGTCAGATCCGTCATGTTCTTGATCGAGTCCGGCCAGCCACGCAGATGGTTGTGTTTCGGCGCGGGGCGGATGATCAGTTGGTCACTGCGGCGAACCCAGGCCATATCCCGCCATTGCGCGTCGATTTTCCAGCAGACCGACACAAAGGGGGCCGGCTGCCAATCGACGGTGGCGTAAGTCGCCTCATTATCGACATACGGCGTAGAGGGGTAACCGCTGCCCAGAACCTGGGTCCAGTCGGCCAGTGTTTCGCTGGCACTGAAGACCGATTCCAGCGCCGGCCCTTCCTCCCGAGTCACCGAACTCAGCAGCAATTGCCCATCATGGATGACATAGACCAGCACATCGCGGGTCTGGTCCGCACGGGTGATTTGCTGTGCGACATGAATCACCCCCTGGGCGTCGGCCTCGACGCTGCGGATGCTGGTAGCCGCATTCTTTGCGCCCCGTAGCCAATAGCGATGGCTCAACAGTCCAGTGTTCGCATCGACCTGCCAGATGATCAGGCCCTCCGGTTCATGGAAATAGGCACTGTCGCCTGCCACCGCCCCCAGCAGTGCGTCATCGGTACCGGGGATCTCGTTACGGATGTACAGGAAACGGTCCTCCTTCGCGTCATACCAGGCCGTGACGTAACGGGGCTCGTCGGGCTTCTCGAAGGGAATCAGGTAGCGGTGGACCGGCGTGTAGGGCATCGCCAGGCGGTGACCTTGCGCCAGGCGCTTGAGGTGTGGCTGCAACGCCTGTCGATCCATGCCCGCAGGCACGTCCTGCTCGATAAGCGTGAGTTTGCGTTCGCTCAGCTCGACTTGGAACACCTGGTTGCCAGCGATCCGCAGCAGCACGTCATGAAAGCCCGTTCCCGTAAAGCTCACCTGGACGGCGCCCACGAACAGTTTCGCGTAGCGCTCGATCCGGATATCGCCCTCAGTGGCCCAGGGCGCATCCAGCACCCAACCCGAGCGCTGTCGGTTCAACGACTCGAGTGTGAGGCTCACGCCGGGATTGAGGCCCACTGCGCAACGCTTGCCCGCGCCTCGGATCCGGTAGCTGACTTTTCCGTGCCACACCGTTGGGAGCACCGGCACCACCAGCGAACGCTCGGTC
Source organism: Pseudomonas sp. MAFF 730105 (assembly GCF_055380705.1). Classification (NCBI taxonomy): domain Bacteria; kingdom Pseudomonadati; phylum Pseudomonadota; class Gammaproteobacteria; order Pseudomonadales; family Pseudomonadaceae; genus Pseudomonas; species Pseudomonas sp. MAFF 730105. The sequence continues at coordinate 704,061 of NZ_AP018438.1, read as the reverse complement.
TCATCGAGCAACACGTCGATCACGGTTGGCCGGTAATCCGGGAGCATGCGGTACAGGATGTAGTCGCTCGGAAACGAATAGAACGAAAACAGGAACAGCCATCCACCATCCGCCTTCTTTTTCTCCAGTCGCCGTGCCGTGTCGAACCCGGTGTCATGGCGCAACCCCGCGAATGGCAGCGCCTTGTACTCATAGCGGTAACAGGTTCTCGGCACGCAAGGCAGTACGATGGCCTGGCCGGCGGACGGGGTGAACTTGACTCGCTCGGTCAGGCGCAGCTCCCAACGGATATCGATCGCCCGGTCATAATCGTCATCGAACGTCGGCACGCCGAAATGATCCCGCAACGGATACAGCCTCGGGCTGTCCAGGGCGAGTTCGCCGCGGACCAGATCCAACGTGCCGACAATCAGTGACGGACGTGGCAACCAGGCGTCGCTGCGAGCGTCAAACCGGTAGGCCTGGAGATGGGCCTTGGTCAGTTCGTCGAAGAACAGCCCGACCTGCCTGGCCTCTTCGGCAACGGCGGCGAACCCCTGGGCCACGGCCGTCACCCCTACCGCCAAGCCGCCCAGGATCACGGCAGCCCCGCCAAGAAACGCTCCGGCAGTGGTGGCGCCGACCGTGAGCGCTCCCGCCGACAACATCAGCCCGGCCGAATCGAAAGCCAGTTGAGTGCCGAACCGGGTACGTTCGATCTCATTGGACGCGGTCAACAACTGATAGATATCGAACCCGACATTCGCCAGTTGCAGCACGCCTCCGGTCGCCTCGCTCACGCTGGAACCCACCGCCGCCTTGACCACTGGCGCAACCGTGCGGGCAATCAACTTCTCTTCCGCCAACGCCTGCCGGACCAGGCCTACCAAGCCTGCCACATCGGTTACGTTGCCATGCACCAGTTGTGCGTAATTGACATAGACATGCAGCCGCACCGCCAGGGACAGAGGACGGTCCGGCCCTTCCCGCTCAGTCAACGCGGACATCAGCGCCTGTATGCTGAAACCGGCATTGAGGGTGTGAACGCTGCCCACTTCGGCAGGCTCGCTCGGGACCAAGGGTTTGTTGGCCAAGGCCAGAAAACGCTCCGAGAGGTAGTTCTTGATTCGCAGGAGTCGATGGTCGTCGGACATGACCCGCACCAGTTGCCCGGGGTCTTTCGGATCGATCAGGTTGATCCGATACGACCCGTCCGAGGTGATTTCCAGGGTTTCGAACAACGGCACAAGTTGCGGCGCCAATTGGTTCTGCTGCCGGAGTTGGCTCGTGACCTCCGCAATGCGTTGTCCCCACCAGTGACCATCCAGGGCCAACAGACTGCTGCCCAGTCGAGAATTGTTCATGAGCGATTGCCCGCGGGCACTGGCCCAGCGCTGCCTGACTGGGGGTTGCGAATGTCCAGGCAGGGCACCCGGTTGCAGCAGTTCCGAGACCCGGATCGAACCGGGCAATGAGGCTTTCGAAACGCGCTCACCGTCCAGCTCGATCAGCTCGAACGTCGGACGGGCCGCCTCCCCATACGCCGCATAGTGAACGGCCATTTCCTGCTGGATAAAGAACCGCTCCAGCGACTGCCTGAATCGAGTGGCATGCTCGAACTCGAAGACGCCGAAATTCGGATCGTAGAAGTGATAGGTGCTGCGCTCACCGTCGAAGGTCCTGGCCACCAGCATGGCGTGGTTGTCGGAATTGAGCATCAACGTGCCGGTGGTTGTCCTGGCTTGCAGCGTCTCCACGACCCGCTTCAGATCCGAGCGCCCCAAGGCATTGCCGACGTCACTGAGCTGCACTTCACGCAACGCTTCCACACCTTGCAGAAACGACACGCAATCGCCTGCCTCAGGCTCGATGGCACCCAGGTAGAAGCGTTCGCGCAGGGTGTTGACCGCCGCCTTCCCCGATGTCATGGCCGCCGCCATGACCAGGGCCAGTGGATAACAGCGCCCACCCACCCTGTCACCTTCGCCCTGAAGCAGCAAATCCTGGGGGACAAGCTTGATCGTGTCGGCCTCGAAGCCGTCCAGGACAGTCGCCAGGCGCTCGGTGATCCGGTCACGGTACTCAAGCTTCGCCACCTGCTGGATCCGGGCAACGTGCCGCCCCCACTGGCGCAGTGTCAGGGGCTGCTCCAGCGCCTGCTTCTTCAAGCCCAGGGCGGTTTCGGAATGCCCGGGCGGCCCACCGCTCGGGTCGGCCAACCCGGCCTGGAAAGCCGGCGCCTGAAGCTTGAACAGGACACGCTCGATCGTCGCGTAGTTGCCCGCGATGCCGCGCTCGTCGAGGTTGTTGGCCAGGTTGTCCAATTGTGGGCGAGCCGCCTCGAAGCTGCGGTTATCCAGCGCCTGCGCGCCGATCAACGCCCCTACCAGCAGGCGTTGCAACGGGCTCAGTTGAGCCACTTCGAAACTGCCCTTGGCCAGACGGCCCAACAGTTCAACGATAGACAAGCGCTGGGTCTGCGCATCGCTCAAGGAGGCCGGGGGCAGCAACTTCGCGCTCTGGTCGCGGATCGACTGGCGCTCTGCAAAACTCAACACGATGGCCTTATCGAAAGTCACCACGCCGGTATGACTGCGATTCATCGTGCTCATGAAGGTGTCGCCCAGCTCATCGGCCAGACGCTGCAGCAGCTCGGTGGATAACACATGACGCCCTTCCAGCAGCGGCCAGCCTTCGTCGAACTGCAGCGAGCGGTACTTGAGCAGCTCTGCCACGTCACCGGCATAACGGGCCTTGAAGCGGCCTTCCTTCCAGCGCTTTTTCTCGTTGTCGAGCCACTGGGTGGTGTCACTTTCGTTCTCTTTCCAGGAATGGTCCTGCTCTTCCTCGGTGGCCAGGTTAACGCTGGTGACCGCCGGGATGGCGGCTTCCGCTCGCCACCGTTCAGCCGTTCGAGGCGTGAAATGCGCCCTCAGGTGGGCCGCCATGCCCTCGAGCATGGCGCCAGGTCCGGTCAGGTAGATCGTCACTTCGCTCTGGGGGCGGATTCCATCGCTGTAGTAGGTGGCGGCAGCCTGAACCAGCAAAGACGTGGTCATTTCCACTTCCGGTGGCAACTCATGCAAAGCACCAAACACCTGGGTCGCCGCCTGCTTTGCAACACGAGCCATGGCGTCGACATCGGTAAAGGCGACGTTCTGCTCATCGGCCAGGCGGGCAGTGGCATCGACGATTTCATAGTTGAGCCTGAAACGATCGAGCACGGCCTTGAGCATCGCCGACCCCGGGTGGGCCATCAGAAATGCGTTGCTCAGCGAGTTCCGTACCACAACGGCGCGCAGCTCGTATGGGCGAGCCAAGCGCTCCACCGGCATGCGAAAAACGCGCTCCAACTCGGGTTTGCTGTCCGCGAAGCTCTTGAGTGCCTCACGACTTTCCAATGGAATCTGCTCCAGGTAGTCCATGTACTGGTTGCGCAAGGCCTGGCGACCCGGCATCCAGTCGGGATTGCGATCAAGCAGCAGCTGCAACGTGCCCAGAAGCGCATCGGTCTTGAACCCGCGAATATCGACTGACCCCAGTTTCTCCAGCAAGGGTGGCAGACAGTCGACGTCGGCATATCGGCCGCCCTCCATGAGCAGCGCCTCGGCGCGCACGACATCGGAGGCTGAGGCAAAATTGCCACGCAGGCTGATCTCGCGTTCGTAGATATCCTTCAGTTGAAGCCCTTCACCCCGGGTCAGATCACGCAACGCCAAGTTCCCTTCGGCCAATGCCTGGAGGCTGCGCCGGTTATCGGCCTTCAGGGTATCGAGTCGCGCCTTGTCCTGGCCATAAGCTCGAACCAGCAGGTCCACTCTCGCAGCATCGGCACTGCCGCCGTTTTCCACCGCCTTCTTGATATGGGCATACATCTGTTGCTTGAGGACGATGGCACGCTCTTCATAAAGGTCACCCAATTCAGATGCATCGGTACTGTCCTTCCCACCGTTGGACATGGCATCCGCCTTGGCGGCTTCGACAATAATCCGGTTGGTTTCATAGGCCAGCAGTGCATCACTGTCATACCAAAGATAAAGTTGATGGTCGGCAGCGCCCATCACGTGCTTCCAGATATTGATGTAGTCGCGCTGAATACTGCCAATACCTCCGCCGAGCCAGGCAAAGTGCAATTTTTTCGGTACTTCCGTGGCCGCTACTTTCAATTGATCGAGACTGTTTTGCAGGCGCGCTTCAAAATCCTCTACTTGGTTTTGAATGTGCGCCAGATCCCCAGCAGCGGAGCCGCCAGTTGGCGTCAGTTCTGCCGCACGGCGCCGACGACTGCCCTGCAATACCGTCAACGCCTGCTTGAGCAGCCCCAGCGGCTCCAACAGGTATGACGCATCCTGCACGGCGGTACAGCCGGAGTAATATCGGAGCACCGCATCATATTGATCATCGCCCTTGTAGGGCGCTAACGCCTGTTCAAGATCCTTCAGTTTCAGTACACCCTTGAAATCGACATAACCCGCCGTCGATGAAAACCCGCTCTCACTCATAACAACACTTCCATTTATCGTATATGAATAGCCGAAGCCATTTTCAGGCAACGACAGCCCACCCGTGCATCCAGGCACCTGGGCATTAAACTTTAAAAAATGCAACGCTCTCGATAAGCGCGAATAAAAGTAACCTGGCACCCGGTTACGGCTCAACTAATAAGCAATCCAATAAATTTCCAAATAAAAACAAACTTCATGTTACAGGCGCACCATACCTGCAACTTGAGGGCAAAGACCGGCTATATATAACCAAAGACCATCAGTAACTAGTAGCCTACGGTTAATTTGAGTAAACGAATTAGCCACACAGGCTACTAGCATTTTCGAGAAACGACGGCAGCCCGAGCGGACTGCCGGGTTGTATCAGAGCGGTTTGTTGCCATACCAGCGCGGCGTGTACACCCACTCGCCGCCGTCGGCACGGGGAAACACGCAGGTGGTCGAAGACCCGACCAGGACCATGGTGCGCATGTCGACCTGGTCCGGGGTCAACTGCCCCAGCGTCGTGACGCGCAGGGTCTGGCCCGGACGGCCGATGTCACGCCCCAGGACCACCGGCGTTTGCGCGGTTCGATGCTGGGCGACGATCTCCAGCGCCCGCCCCAGTTGCCAGGGCCGGGAACGGGAGATGGGGTTGTAGAAAGCCAGCGCGAGATCCGCTTGTGCCGCCAGATCCAGGCGCTTCTCGATGATCGACCAGGGCTTGAGGTTGTCCGACAGCGACAGCACGCAGAAGTCATGACCCAGCGGCGCGCCGGCCTGGGCAGCCGTGGCCAGGGAAGCCGAGACGCCTGGCAGGATCTGCAGGTCGACAGCGTGCCAATGGGCATTCGTCGACTCATGCAGCGCTTCCAGCACCGCCGCGGCCATGGCGAACACCCCCGGATCGCCGGACGACACCACCACCACGGAGCGTCCCTGGGCCGCCAGTTCGAAAGCATGGCGGGCGCGTTGCAGCTCTTCGCGGTTGTCGGTGCAGTGTTGCACCTGATCGGCCCGGAACGGCCCGGCCATGCGCACGTAAGTTTCGTAGCCCAGCACGTCGTTGGCGCGGTCGAGTTCGGCGCGCACCGCCGGCACCATCAACTCGGCTGCCCCCGGGCCCAGGCCGATCACCGCCAGGCGCCCCCGTGGACGGCCGATCCGTTGCGGATCCAGGGGCTGTTCGGCCACCGCGATGGCCAGGCTGCCCATGAGCCGAATCGAGGCCGGCTGGCCGAGGGTCTCGCTCAACCATCCGGCGATGTCGCCGCTGGCGCAAGCGAAGCGCAGCGGCACGCCCAGGCCCGCAGCGGCTTCGTGTAACTCCGGACGGGTCATGTCGCTGTCCGCCGCCACCAGGCAGGCCAATGACTGCACCGCGAGGCCGGCCTGACCCAGGGCATCGCCAATGGCGACCGCTATGTCCGTCATCCCGACGTCCAGCGCCACGGCTACGTTGCGTGGATAGATACGCAACTCATCAACGGCGGGCACACCGGCAGCGCTGTCGATACGGATGGCCAGGCGCGCCTGTTGGTCCTGGGGCAAGTGCGCCTGATCCAACCACGGCGCGGCCCCTTCGATGCGCACCGGCTCACCGGCCAGCAGATCGGAGACGAAGCGCTTGCCCTGCTCCAGATCGTCGAGACGGTAGCCACTCGGCGGATTGAGCAGGCAAGTGCCGAAACGCAATTCGCCGCTGGTGGTGATCGCCGGGGCGACTTGCAGGGCGGTCGCGATGTCCCGGGCCATGACGTTGACCCCGCCCAGGCCACCGAGCAATGGCACCACGGCACTGCCGTCTTCGGCCACCGCCAGCACGGCGGGCTCGACGCCTTTTTCCAGCAGCAGCGGCGCCAGGGTGCGGATGACGATGCCCGCCGCGCACAGGGCGATGATGGGGGTGTCCTGCTGATAGAGCTCGCGCAGCGTCGCGCCGAACTCCAGGTAGTGACGGTCCACGCCCTCGACCCGCCCGGCCAGGCCGTGGATCAAGGCATCGGGATAGCACTGCTGGACCCGCCGGGCCGTTGCGAGGCTGCCCGGGCCGAGGATGACGATTGCCGGTGCCTTGAACGTCATCCCTGCCACCGTTCGCCCGGCACGATGATCAACGAGAAATACGGCGAGGACATTGGCTCGACTTCATCCAGCGGCACGATTTTCTGGTTGGCCATGGTCGCCCGTTCGACGTACAACGCCCGGCCATCCAGGCCCAGTTCCCCGAGCACCTGGCGGACCTTGGGGAAATTGCGCCCCAGCTTCATGATCACTGCCGCATCGGCATCGGCCAGCCGGCGCTTGAGTTCGTCATGGGGCAGCACACCCGAGAGCACCGACAAGCTCTGGTTGCGGTACACCAGCGGCGCGCCGAGCACCGAGGCTCCGCCCAGCATCGAGCAGACGCCGGGAATGACTTCGGCGTCGTAGTGCTCGGCCAGACGATCGTGCAGGTACATATACGAACCGTAGAAGAACGGATCGCCCTCGCAGATCACGGCCACGTCGCGACCGGCATCCAGATGCACGGCCACCTGTTCGGCGGCGGTGTCGTAGAAGTCGGCGATCACCTGCTCATAGGACAGCGGCGCCGGCAGCACTTCGGTAGTGACCGGATACACCAGCGGCATCAGCGTCTGCGCTTCTTGCAGGTGCATTTCGATGATCCCGAAGGCGTTGCCCTTCTTGCCCTTGGCGACGAAGTACGCCACCACGGGGGACTCGCGCAACAGGCGCAAGGCCTTGAGGGTGATCAGTTCCGGGTCACCGGGGCCCACGCCGAGGCCGATCAGACGTCCACGCTGCTGCATCATTCAATCTCCGTAGCGAGGGCATTGACGGCAGCCGCAGCCATGGCGCTGCCGCCGAGTCGGCCTTGCATGATCACGAACGGCACGCCACGGCTGTTGGCCGCCAACATCGCCTTGGACTCGGCGGCGCCGACAAACCCGACGGGGAAGCCCAGGATCAACGCGGGTTTCGGGGCGCCGGCGTCGAGCATTTCCAGCAGGTAGAACAGCGCGGTGGGTGCATTGCCGATCACCACGACGCTGCCTTCCAGATGTGGGCGCCACAGCTCCAGGGCCGCCGCCGAACGGGTGTTGCCCAAGTCGCGAGCCAACTGCGGCACGCTCTCGTCGCGCAAGGTACAGATCACCGGGTTGTTGGCCGGCAGGCGTGCACGGGTCACACCTTCGCTGACCATCCGCGCATCGCACAGGATCGGCGCGCCGGCAGCCAGGGCCTGACGCCCGGCCGTGCCCGCGCCCTCGGAAAACTGCAGCCCATCGACCGCCTCGACCATGCCGCAGGCATGGATGACCCGTACCGCGAGTTTTTCCAGATCGGCCGGAATGCGCGCCAGGTTGGCCTCGGCGCGAATGATCGCGAAGGAGTTGCGATAGATCTCCTGACCGTCGCGGATGTAATCAAGCATCAAAGGGGGCTCCGGGGGCGAGCGTCGAGCCATTGGCCGACCGCTTCAATAGTCAGATTGTGCGCCTGCAACGCGCCAAAACCTGGCTGCGTGGCATCGCGAAAATAGAGGTCGTAACGACCGGGAGCGACCGCCAGCAAGGTGGCGGGCGCGATATGGGCCGCCGCGCATGAGCGCGGGCACCCGGATAAATGGACTTTCATCCCGTGGCCCTGGCGTTGCAGCACGTCGGCCAGGCGCCGGGCATCGGCCTTGGTGTCGGCCAGCGCCTTGCCGCAGCCACTGGAGCCCGTGCAGGCGATGAGATGCGCCAACGGTTGTTCCGCCGAACACAGCAGGCCCAACCCTTCGAGCCGCGCCAGCACTTCATCCGCGTCCTCGCGGTGTACGTTGGGCAACAACAGGCTTTGCCATGGGGTGAAACGAAGGCTGCTGTCACCCTTCTCCCGGGCCAGTTGCGCCAGTCCTCGCAGCATGACGGCGTCGAGTCGGCCAAGGGGCGCCGCGGCGCCCACGTAGACACGTTCGTCATGTTGGGGTTGGATGCCGAGGTGCAATCCATCGATGGCCCCCTCGCGCTGCCAACCGGAACACGGTTGCAGCGAGACCCGGCGGGCCAGTGGCTGGCTGAATCCAGTGTCAGGAAGCTCTGCCAGCAGGTGACGCATGCGTGTCTGGTCTGGGCGGGCCAGGTCGAGAAACAGCTCCAGCACCGCCAGCACCAACCCATGTCCTTCGGCCAGGGGGACCGCGCCTGCCGGCTCATCCAGGGGCGAGCCCGCCAACCCGAACGCCAGCCAGGGCTCGCCGTGACGCATGAACGCCGACAACCACAGGTCATGGTGATGATCGAGCATCGCCAGCGCCTCGCCGCCGTCCAGTTGCACGGCGAACTTGGCCGACAGTTCATGGAATCGTTCGTGGGTCTGCAGGCTGAGCAGGATCTGCGCAGCCAACGGGCGGGTGTCCAGCAGCATCTGCCGGTCAATGCCGGCCGCGGGGCTGAGCATCAGGTTGCGCACATCGTCGCCGGCCGGCGTGTGCGGGCCGAGTCCGGCGGCCAGCAATGACTCGATCAACGCGGCGTGCTCAGGGCCGATCCCGCGGATCTGCAGATTGGCTCGGTTGGTCGCCTCGATCACGCCACCGGCGAACCGCTCGGCCGCCAACGCCACGGCTTCGGCCTGATCCGCCTGGATAGCACCGCCATCGAGCTTGATCCGGCAGATGCCCCCGTCCAGCGCCTGGACGACACGCAGCAACCCCGGGCAACCCGAGGGGCGTATGGCGTTGGAGGATGGACGTTCGTTCAAGGGAAAACCGGTCAGCATCGGCGAAGGACCGCCATTATGCCTGCTTTGCCGGGGGGCATGAAAAGCTTGCCCGTCGGATTATGTGCAGCGTCGCCAGGAATGTGAGGCGCGAGCTGGCCGGCGATAGCGGTGTGGCTGGCAAGGTGGGGCTGAATGGTCCGACGCCATCGCGAGCAGGCTCGCTCCCACAGGGAATCTGCGGCTGGCACAAATTAAGGGGGCAACCTCATTCAAATGTGGGAGCGAGCCTGCTCGCGATAGCGGTCTGTCTGTGACGGTGATGTTGAATGGGCACCGCCATCGCGGGCAAGCCTTGCTCCCACAGAGGATCCGCGGCTGGCACAAATTAAGTGGGCAACCTCATTCAAATATGGGAGCGAGCCTGCTCGCGATAGCGGGCCGTCTGTGATGATGATGTTGAACGGAACACTGCCATCGCGGGCAAGCCTTGCTCCCACAAAGGATCCGCGGCTGGCACAAATTAAGGGGGCAACCTCATTCAAATGTGGGAGCGAGCCTGCTCGCGATAGCGGTCTGTCTGTGACGGTGATGTTGAATGGGCACCGCCATCGCGGGCAAGCCTTGCTCCCACAGAGGATCCGCGGCTGGCACAAATTAAGGGGGCAACCTCATTCAAATGTGGGAGCGAGCCTGCTCGCGATAGCGGGCCGTCTGTGATGATGATGTTGAACGGAACACTGCCATCGCGGGCAAGCCTTGCTCCCACAAAGGATCCGCGGCTGGTACAAATTAAGGGGGCAACCTCATTCAAATGTGGGAGCGAGCCTGCTCGCGATAGCGGGCCGTCTGTGACGGTGATGTTGAATGGGCACCGCCATCGCGGGCAAGCCTTGCTCCCACCGGCGCGGTATGATGGCGGCCCGGTTCGCGGGACTGATGTGCCCGTCGAGCAACCCTACCCATTCGAGGAACAGAGATGACCCCCTGGCTGACCGTAGTGGGCATCGGCGAAGACGGCTTCAAGGGTCTGGGCCGAACGGCTCGCCATGCCCTGTTGCGAGCGACGCGCATTCTCGGCAGCGCTCGCCAACTGGCGTTATTGCCGGTGTGCATTCGCGGCGAACGGGAGCTGTGGCCAAGCCCGTTTTCCCTGGAACCACTGTTGGCGCGACGGGGCGAGCCGGTGTGTGTGCTGGCCAGCGGCGACCCCATGTTCTATGGCGTCGGCGCCAGCCTCGCCAAACACCTGCCAAGCGAGCAGATGCTGGTCATCCCGGCCCCATCGTCATGTTCGTTGGCGGCGGCGCGCATGGGTTGGCCGCTGCAGGAGGTGGTCACTGTGTCGCTGGTGGCGCGTCCTCTGGCAGCGCTCAATGCCCATTTATCCACAGGCGTCCGGTTGTTGTTGCTGAGCAATGACCGCCACAGTCCCGGTGCAGTGGCGTCATTGCTGCGCGAGCGCGGGTTCGGCCCCAGCCCCATGACTGTGCTGGAACACCTTGGCGGCCCGGCAGAACGGCGGATCGAAGGCTGCGCAGCACACTGGTCCGAGCCAGACGTCACCGACCTGAACCTGATCGCCGTCGAGTGCCGGGCCGACCCTGCGGCGTTGCGCCTGTCACGCCTGGCCGGTTTGCCGGACACCGCGTTCGAACATGACGGCCAATTGACCAAGCGCGATGTGCGCGCCATCACCCTGGCCCGTCTCGCCCCGATGCCCGGCGAATTGCTCTGGGACGTTGGCGCAGGCAGCGGCTCCATCGGCATCGAATGGATGCGCGCGCACCCGGCCTGCCGAGCCCTGGCCATCGAAGCCGACGAAGGCCGCCAAGGCTTGATCGAACGTAACCGCGATACCCTCGGCGTACCCGGCCTGCAACTGATTCGCGGACGAGCGCCCCAGGCCCTTGAGGGACTGGAGCGACCGGACGCCGTATTCATTGGCGGCGGCGTTACCCGTGAAGGCGTGCTGGAAGCCTGCTGGGCCCAACTCAAGCCCGGCGGTCGGCTGGTCGCCAATGCCGTGACCCTGCAAAGCGAGATGACGCTCATGAACTGGCGCGAACTCCATGGCGGCGAACTGACCCGCATCCACATTGCCCAGGCCCAACCATTGGGCGAGTTCGACACCTGGCGCCAGGCGTTGCCGATTACCCTGCTGGACCTGGTAAAGCCCCTCGATGCGTGACGAAACCGCCGAACAACCCGCGCCCCTGCGCAGCGGCCTGACCACCGGCAGCTGCGCCACGGCCACCAGCCTGGCGGCGGCGCGCCTGTTGCTGCAAGGTCATTGCGCCGATGCCGTGGAGATCGTGTTGCCCAAGGGCAAACAGGTGCAGATGCGCCTGGAGTTCTGCCGGTTGACCGGCCAGGGCGCCGAGGCCGGGACGATCAAGGACGCCGGCGACGACCCCGACGTGACCCACGGTGCGTTGCTGTTTTCCCAGGTGCGGCTGACCGCCGAACCGGGGGTGCGCTTCATTGCCGGGCGCGGCGTCGGCACAGTGACGCGACCGGGCCTGGTGCTGGCGGTCGGTGAGCCGGCGATCAACCCGGTGCCGCGCAAAATGATCGGCGATCACCTGGACCGGCTGGCCGAAGAAACCGGCTATACCGGCGGTTTCGAAGTCACGGTCAACGTCGAGGGCGGTGAAGCCCTGGCCTTGAAGACCATGAACCCACGCCTGGGCATCCTCGGCGGACTGTCGATCCTCGGCACCAGCGGCATTGTCCGGCCCTTCTCCTGCGCGGCCTACATTGCCTCGATCCATCAGGGCATCGACGTGGCGAAAACCAACGGTTACCTGCACATCGCGGCCTGTACCGGCAATGCCAGCGAAGACACCATGCGCCGGGTCTACAACCTACCGGAAATCGCCTTGATCGAAATGGGCGACTTCGTCGGGGCCGTGCTCAAGCATGTGCGCAAGGTTCCAGTGGACAAGCTCAGCCTCTGCGGCGGCTTTGGCAAGATCAGCAAACTCGCCGCCGGTCACATGGACCTGCACAGCCGCCATTCGAGCATCGACCTGCCACAACTGGCCGACTGGGCCGCCGCAATCGGCGCCGGCGAAGTCTTGCAGAAAGGCATCCGCGAGGCCAACACCAGCCAACAGGCCCTGGCGATGGCCAGTGCCGCAGGCATCGCCCTCGGCGACGCGGTGTGCGAGCACGCCCTGGCCTTCGCCCGTAGCGTCGTGCCGCCCCAGGTTCAAGTCGAAGTCTTCGCCATCGACCGCCAAGGCGGGATCGTCGGCCACGCCGGAGCCTTTACATGAAACGCATCCTGCTGCTGGGCGGCGTCACCGAAGCCTTGGCCATCGCACGCACACTCGGCCCTGAACACATCTACAGCCTGGCGGGCGTAGGCCGTGTCCCCACTGACCTGACCTGCCAGGTACGCGTCGGCGGCTACGGCGGCGCTGAGGGCCTGGCGCAATTCATCCGCGACCAGAGCATCAGCCTGCTGTTGGACGCCACCCATCCCTACGCCGCCCAGATCAGCCACAACGCCGCCCACGCCGCCCGCACCTGTGGCGTCCCCTGCTGGGCCCTGCGCCGCCCGGCCTGGCAGCCCCGCCATGGCGATGACTGGCGCGAAGTGGCCGACTGGGCCGAACTGATCCAGGCCCTGAAACCCTTCCACCGCCCCCTCTTCACCCTCGGCCGCGAACCACTGCAACATCTGCATGAAATTCCCCCGGAGCAATTCTGGACCCTGCGCGCCCTGGACGTGTACCCCGGCAACGAACGCTGCGAAGTCATCGGCGCGCGAGGGCCGTTCCATATCGACGGCGAACGGGTGCTGTTCGAGCGGCGGCAGATCGATGTGCTGGTCAGCAAGAACAGTGGCAGCACCGCGACCGAGCCGAAACTGGAGGTGGCGCGGGAGCGTGGGGTGCCGGTGTTGGTGTTGAGGCGGCCGGTGTTGGCGGGGGTGGATCGGGAATTCTGGACGCTGGATGAGATGTTGTCGGCGCTGTCGATGTAACTCTACCGACCTTCACGATCCGGCCGCACTGAGACTACGAACCCAGACTACATCGCCTTGCCTGATATCTCGCCACGACAGCGCTCATATGGCGATCTGTTGCTATTGTTAACCCCAGCCCTGCGACCCTACACCGCACATGGCTTTTTTACTTCCAGCCTGCGATCAGGCTAAATACCGCCACCTGATCGCCCAACCGAGCGGATTCGCCCATGTCCCGACAACGGCTTGCATTTGCCTGGATCGCCTGCTTCGCAATGCTGTTCAACATGCTTGCCATGCCGCTTTCCGGCAGCGGGGCGGTGCAGAAGGATGCGCCGGTCGAGCAGCTGTTGTGGGGCAGTTTCTGCTCCTCCAGCGGCACGAAGCTGGTGGCGATTTCCCTGGGCAAGCTCGAACAGGGCACGCCCCGCAACGACGACCATTCGACCATGCAGCATTGCTGGTGCTGCGCAGGCTCGGCGTCGTTGGTGGCGCTCACTGGACAGGCTCCGCGGCTGTATCTGACTCCACAGCCTGCCCATCACGGCCTTGTCCACCTGGCGTTCGACAGCCCCACGCCACGCCAACAATGGCCGAGTCTCAACCCCCGCGCCTCGCCTCTGGTCTGATTCCCACCGCATAAAAACAATTGCGTCCTGAATCGTTCCGGAGAATCACCCATGTTGAACAGACTCATCCTGCTGGCAGCCCTGCTGCTTCCCGTCGGCTTCGCCCATGCTCATCAGTACAAGGTCGGCGACCTTGAGATTGCCCATCCCTGGTCCCAGGAACTGCCGCCCAACGCGCCCACCGTGGCCGCGTATTTCGTGATCCACAACACCGGGGCAACGGCGGACAAACTGCTTAGCGTCGACTCGCCGATTGCCGGCAAGGCCGAGCTCCACGAACACGTGAAGCAGGACGACCTGATGAAGATGCAGCCCGTGCCTGTGGTTGCGATTGCTCCTGGCGCCACCGTCACTTTTGCCCCCATGGCTTACCACGTCATGCTGCTGGACCTGAAGGACCGCAGCCTGCTGAGCGACGGCAAGCGCTTCGCCATGACCCTGCACTTCGAGAAAGCCGGGGATGTCACGGTCGACGTAGCGGTGCAGAAAAAAGCCCCCGACGGCACCATAACCGAAGCCCACATGCACTGATAGCCGGCCATGGGTCTTCTCCGCGCCAGGCCTGACATGCCCCGCCGCCAGCCGATGAGACTGGCACGCGGCAGCTGGATCAGCCTGTTCGCCATGCTGATGATCTTTATCGGTCCACTGATTTCTCAGTCGATGCCGATGGATCAACGCATGTCTTCGTCCATGCCTATGACCATGGATATGGACATGAGCATGGACATGTCCGCAGGTGCTCACACCGGAGATGAGGCAACGGCAGCCGAACACTGCCCGTCCCAGAACGAGCACCACGCGCTGTGGGAAAAATGCGGCTATTGCAGCCTGCTGTTCAACTGCCCGGCCTTGCCCGGAGGGCAGTCCCTCGCCGTTTTCGACACCCCAACGGCCAACACCTTCACCAGCCCTTCTCCACGTCTGGGCCATGCCCGGCCGGCCTTCTTCCCGGGCGCCCGTCCCCGCGCACCGCCCCTCGACGCGTAAACCCGACACTTACCAACCCGGTCGCACAAGACAGCCCCAGGCTGCCCGACCGTGTCGTCTACGTTTGTTCGATGGAATCATCATGTCCAGGTTTCCTGCCGGCATCGCTTTGGGCACTGCCCAGGCCAGTTGCCCTCCAAATGAGGCACGGGTGCGTTTTCACCCTGCCGTCGCCGCCGTGTGCGGCCTGTTGCTCACGTCTCAAGCACTGGCCGATGAGCACGACCATCATGAAAGCCAAGTCGAGGAACTGAGCCCGACGGTCATCACCGCCATCGCGCCCAGCTCCCCTCTGACCGTGGTCACCAACCCCAAGGACCCGCGCCAACCGGTCCCGGCCAGTGACGGCGGTGACTACCTCAAGACCATTCCCGGCTTCGCCCTGGTGCGCAACGGCGGCACCAATGGCGATCCGGTGCTGCGAGGCATGTTCGGCTCGCGACTGAATATCCTCACCAACGGCAGCACGCTGCTGGGCGCCTGCCCCGGCCGGATGGACGCGCCCACCTCCTACATCTCACCGGAAACCTACGATCAGCTCACGGTGATCAAGGGCCCGCAAACCGTGCTGTGGGGCCCCGGCGCGTCGGCCGGAACCATCCTGTTCGACCGCAAGCCGGAACAGTTCGGCGAACTGGGCACGAGGGTCAATGCCAGTGTGCTGGCCGGCTCCAACGGTCGTTTCGACAAAGTGCTGGATGCTGCTGCGGGCGGGTCGTTGGGCTACGTACGAGTGATCGGCAACACCGCTCATTCGGACGATTACCGCGATGGCAATAACGACACGGTGCCGTCGCGCTACGACAAGTGGAACGGTGACGTCACCCTTGGCTGGACGCCGGATACCGATACGCTGCTGGAGCTGACCGCCGGCAAGGGCGACGGCGAGGCGCGCTATGCCGGGCGAGGCATGGACGGCGCACAGTTCAAGCGTGAAAGCCTAGGGCTGCGTTTCGAACGGTCGAACCTCGGCGAAGTGCTGGATAAGATCGAGGCACAGGTCTACTACAACTACGCCGACCACGTGATGGACAACTACACGCTGCGCACGCCTTCGGGCACCGGGATGATGGCCGGGCCCATGGCGTCCAACGTCGACCGACGCACGCTTGGCGCACGCATCAAGGCCACCTGGCGCTGGGCCGATGTGCAATTGATCAGCGGCCTGGATGCCCAGACCAACGAACATCGCCAACGCAGCAGCATGGGGATCGATACCTACAAGGAACTGCCGCGCACCAAGGACGCCGACTTTCACAACTACGGTGTCTTTGGTGAACTGACCTGGTACGCCGCCGACCGCGACAGGTTGGTGACCGGCGCCCGCCT
Source organism: Pseudomonas sp. MAFF 730105 (assembly GCF_055380705.1). Taxonomy (NCBI): domain Bacteria; kingdom Pseudomonadati; phylum Pseudomonadota; class Gammaproteobacteria; order Pseudomonadales; family Pseudomonadaceae; genus Pseudomonas; species Pseudomonas sp. MAFF 730105. The sequence continues at coordinate 687,964 of NZ_AP018438.1, read as the reverse complement.
CGACCGGGCCTCGGCCAAGGATTACCGGCAGAGCGTCGGCTCCGGCATGATGGTCCAGCCCAACCCCACTGCCGACGAGACCCGCGCCGATACCCTGCCCAGCGGTTTCGTCCGCTACGAGCACGATCTGGCCGACAGTCCCACGACGGTTTATGCCGGCCTGGGCCACGCGCAACGCTTCCCTGACTACTGGGAGCTGTTCTCGCCGGATAACGGACCCACCGGCTCGCTGAATGCCTTCGATTCGATCAAGCCGGAAAAAACCACCCAGCTCGACTTCGGCCTGCAGTACAAGACCGAAACCCTCGAAGCCTGGGCCTCGGGTTATGTCGGGCAGGTGCGCGACTACATCCTGTTCGACTACACGCCCGGCATGATGGGCAGTACCTCCCGGGCTGAAAACATCGACGCACGGATCATGGGCGGCGAATTGGGGGCGGCCTACCAACTGACTGAACGCTGGAAGGCCGACGCCACCCTGGCCTATGCCTGGGGCAAGAACAGCAGCGACGGCAGTGCCCTGGCACAGATGCCGCCGCTGGATGCGCGCCTGGGCCTGACCTACAGCGCCGACCGCTGGAGCGCCGGAGCCTTGTGGCGCGTGGTGGCGGCGCAGCACCGGGTCGATGAGAACAGGGGCAACGTGGTGGGCAAGGACTACGGCACGAGCTCGGGCTTCGGGGTCTTCTCCCTCAACGGCGCCTATCGCATCAACACGCATTGGAAGGTCAGCAGCGGCGTCGACAACCTGTTCGGCAAAGCCTACGCGGAACACTTGAACCTGGCCGGCAACGCCGGATTCGGCTATCCGGCCAGTGATCCCCAAGCCATCAACGAACCGGGGCGCACGCTCTGGACCAAGGTGGACATGAGTTTCTGACAACATCGCGGGCAAGCCTTGCTCCCACAGGCACTACCCAACCCTGTGGGAGCAAGGCTTGCCCGCGCTCGGTCGCACAGCGACTACATAACAAACACATTTGCCAAGCGGAGCGCTTTTCGATGAGCCAACCGAAACCGAATTTCTACAACCTGGCCTGGCGCTGGCATTTCTATGCCGGGCTGTTCGTCGCCCCGTTCATGGTGATGCTGGCCTTGACCGGCATCATTTACCTGTTCAAACCGCAACTCGATCCACTGATGTACGGTAGCCTGCTTAACATACCGGCCGGTCATCACACGATGGCCGCGGACGACTTGCTCCAACAGGTCCGCCAGGCCTACCCCGAAGCGCGGGTCAAACAGTACCTGCCACCGGCCGACGCCGAGCGCAGCGCGCAGTTCGTGGTGATCGACAAGGGTCGGGAGCTGAACGTCTTCATCGATCCCTATCACGGTGACGTCCTCGGCGAACAGGACGCCAAGAACAACTTGCAAGCCATGGCCAGGGCCATCCATGGCGAACTGCTGATCGGCACCGTCGGTGATCGGCTGGTGGAAATGGCCGCCGGCTGGGGCGTGGTGCTGGTGGTGTCGGGGCTGTACCTGTGGTGGCCCCGTGGGCAATCCTCGGCCGGGGTCCTGTGGCCGCGCTGGAACGCTCGCGGTCGGCTGTTCTGGCGCGACCTGCATGTGGTCGTCGGCTTCTGGGGCGCGGCGTTGCTGCTGGTGATGCTGCTCAGCGGCATGACCTGGACCGGCCTCTGGGGCAAGCAGTATGCCGAGCTCTGGAATCGCTTCCCGGCTGCGATGTGGAACGACATGCCCAAGTCCGACGTCGAAGCCGGCAGCCTCAACAACGCCCACCGCCAGACCGTGCCTTGGGCCGTGGAGAACACACCGATGCCGATGTCCGGCGATCATGCCGAACACATGGCCCACGGTGGCATGCACGAGGGTCCCGCGGCGCCGACCATCCGCCTGCAAGCGGTGCAGGACATCGCCGCCGAACACAAGGTCACGCCGGGCTACAGCATCACCCTGCCGACCACAGCCACGGGAGTGTTCACCATTGCCGTGTTCGCCGACGATCCGCGCAATGACGCGACTCTTCACGTGGACCAGTACACCGGCAAGGTCCTGGCTGATGTGCGCTGGGCCGATTACAGCGTCGTCGCCCGCGCCACCGAAACCGGCGTCATGTTGCACGAAGGCAAGATGTTCGGCCCGGCGAACCAGATCGTCGTGCTGCTGATCTGCCTGATGATCCTGCTCAGCGCGGTGAGCGGCATGGTGATGTGGTGGAAGCGCCGGCCACAGGGCAAGTTCGGCGTACCGCCCCTGCGTCACGACCTGCCAACGTGGAAAACCGGGGTGTTCATCATGCTGACCCTGGCCGTGGTGTTTCCCTTGGTGGGGGCGTCGCTGGTGGTGGTGTGGCTGTTCGATCGGCTCTTCACCCGTTTCAACCGCCAGGCTGAAGTGGCTTCATCTTCAAGTTGAAGACAGTGTGTTAACGGAAGGCGGCGCGAAACCTCTACAATCGCGCCCGCTGCCGAACTGTAGACATAACCCGCCAATGTGGGAGCGAGCCTGCTCGCGATAGCGCTGGATCAGCCAGCACAGAGGCGCCTGATCCACGGCTATCGCGAGCAGGCTCGCTCCCACAGGGATTGTGTTTTAACCCGATCTTTGAGTACACGCATGACCTCGCTGACCCTCTCCCACCTCGCCTGGACACCCCTGGGCCATGGTCACTGCCATCACCAGTTCCAACTGCGTGACGCCACGTTGCAGGTGGCGACCGGGGAGTTCGTCGGGTTGATCGGGCCCAACGGCAGTGGCAAGACCAGCCTGCTGCGTTGCGCCTATCGGTTCAACCCGCCGGAGAGCGGTGAGGTGAAACTCGACCACCACAACGTCTGGCGCCAGTCGTCACGCTGGTGCGCGCAACGTATCGCCGTGGTACTGCAGGAATTTCCCGACGCCTTTGGCCTGACGGTCGAGGAAGTGGTCGCCATGGGCCGCACGCCTCACAAAGGCCTGTTCGATGGCGATAACCACGAGGACCGGCGTCTGGTCATCCAGGCCCTGGAAGCGGCAGGGCTGCAAGGCTTCGGCGAACATGCCTTCGCCACCCTCTCGGGCGGTGAAAAGCAGCGGGTGATCCTGGCCCGGGCCCTGGCCCAGCAACCGCAACTGCTGATCCTCGACGAGCCGACCAATCACCTCGACCCGCGCTATCAACTCGAACTGCTGCAACTGATCAAGCGCCTGGGGATCGGCACCCTCGCCAGCATCCACGACCTGAACCTGGCTGCCGCCTTCTGTGACCGACTCTATGTGATCGAACACGGCCGCATCGTCGCCAGCGGTGCCCCCAAGGATGTACTGACCACCACGCTGCTGCACGACGTCTTCGGCGTCGAAGCCCTGGTGGATGAACATCCCCTCGCTGGCTACCCACGAATCACCTGGATAACCCAACCATGACCCTGCGTTCCCTGCTGCTCCTGCCGCTGCTGCTGTGCAGCGCCCACGCCCTGGCCGAAGCCACCCGCTATCCATTGACGATCCAGAGCTGCAACCGTCAGGTGGTGTTCAACGAAGCACCCCGGCATGCCGTCAGTCACGACATCAACATGACCCAGATGATGCTCGCCCTCGGGCTCAAATCGCGCATGGTCGGCTACAGCGGCATCAGCGGCTGGAAATCGGTGACGCCGGAGATGGCGAAGATTCTCGATGGCCTGCCGGAACTGGCGGCCAAATACCCCTCGGTGGAAACCCTGCTCAACGCCAACGTGGACTTCTTCTTCGCCGGCTGGGACTACGGCATGCGGGTGGGCGGTGAGCTGACGCCACAGACCCTGCAACCGCTGGGTATCCCTGTCTACGAACTGACCGAATCCTGTGCGTTCGTGATGAAACGCCCGGCGGCTTCGCTGGAGGACACCTACAACGACCTGCGCAATCTCGGGAAGATTTTCGATGTCCAGGATCGCGCCGATGCACTGATCGCCGCGATGCAGGCCCGGGTGGCCGAAGTCCGCAAAGACCTGCCAGCCAATCGGCCCCGGGTGTTCCTCTACGACAGCGGTGAAGACAGGGCCATGACTTCCGGCCGGCTGGGCATGCCCCAGGCCCTGATCGACGCGGCGGGCGGGCGCAATATCCTGGACGATGTTGAAACCAGCTGGACCCGGGTGAACTGGGAGAACGTGGTCGAGCGCAACCCCGAGGTCATCGTGATCGTCGATTACGGCGAAGTCAGCGCCGAGCAGAAACAGCAATTCCTGCTGAGCAATCCGGCCTTGCAATCAGTGGATGCGATCAGGCACCGACGCTTCATCGTGATTCCCTACGTCCAGGCCACACCGGGCATCGACAACGTGCTGGCGGTACAAACCCTGGCGCAGGGTTTCCAGCATCGATGAACCCTCGTCGCTATGCCGGACTGCTGATCTTCCTCGGCGCGCTGATGCTGCTGTCGTGCGTGGTGTCCCTGGGCTTCGGGCCGGCGCGGGTACCGGTGGCCGTGGTCTGGGATATTTTGTTGAACAAGGCCTTCGGTATGGGAGAGGTCCATTGGACGGCCGGCCAGGAACACATCGTCTGGCTGATCCGCGTGCCGCGCCTGCTGCTCGGCGCGCTGGTGGGCGCGGGGCTGGCATTGATCGGCGCGGTGCTGCAAGCGGTCACCCGCAACCCACTGGCCGATCCGCACCTGCTCGGGGTCACCTCCGGCGCGACCCTCGGGGCGGTCATCGTGGTGCTGCATGTCGGGGAAATCGTCGGCCTGCTGACCCTGCCCCTCGCCGCGTTCATCGGCGCGCTGCTGAGCATGCTGTTGGTGCTGGCGATTGCCAGCCGCCAGGGTCGCCTGGAAAGCGATCGTCTGTTGCTGTGCGGCGTGGCGGTGTCATTCGTGATGATGGCGGCGGCCAACCTGCTGCTGTTCCTGGGTGACCATCGCGCCAGCTCCGCGGTGATGTTCTGGATGCTCGGCGGCCTGGGCCTGGCGCGCTGGGAACTGCTGGCGGTGCCCGCCGCCAGTGTCCTGCTGGGACTGGTCCTGCTGCTGGGCATGGCTCGGCCGTTGAACGCCCTGATGGCGGGCGAACAAACCGCGGTGACCCTGGGCCTGAACGCGGCGAAGGTGCGGTTGTGGATCTTCCTGATCGCGTCGCTGATGACTGGCGTGCTGGTGTCCATCAGCGGTTCGATCGGTTTCGTCGGGCTGATGGTGCCGCACATCGCCCGGCGCCTGGTGGGTGCCGAGCATCGTCGCTTGCTGCCGGCCTGTGTACTGCTGGGCAGCCTGTTCCTGGTGTGGGTGGACGTGGCCGCCCGGACCCTGATCGCACCGGAAGACTTGCCGATTGGCGTCGCGACGGCAGCCATTGGCGGGCTGTTTTTCATCGGCCTGATGCGCCGGCGCTGAGCCCCCGAATCCTCTGTCCACAGTAGCCTCCTTGTGGGAGCGAGCCTGCTCGCGATAGCGGTGGATCAGTCCCATCGTCTCTGGCTGACCCACCGCTATCGCGAGCAGGCTCGCTCCCACATCAAGGCATTCGGGGCCTGCGATTTCTGCGCACCGATGTGGCGCATCTGATCGCACCAGCGCACAAGCGACGGTCGCTCGTGGTGCGTTGCCCTGCGCTCCCCAGCGCATCGCCCCCACATTTCCCGGCCTTGCCACGACCGGGCACACCCCTTGCAAAAGCCCTGTTCAGCGTCTGCATCTGCCCTCGAAAAAAACACCAATTCACGGAGATTGCACCATGAAACGTCGTAGCTTGATCAAGGCTTTTACCCTCTCGGCCAGCATTGCCGCGATGGGCATGACCTGGACCGTCCAGGCCGCCGAGACCATCAAGGTCGGCATCCTGCATTCGCTGTCCGGGACCATGGCGATTTCCGAGACGTCCCTCAAGGACATGGCACTGATGACCATCGACGAAATCAATGCCAAGGGCGGTGTGAACGGCAAGCAGCTCGAAGCGGTGGTCGTGGACCCGGCCTCGAACTGGCCACTGTTTGCGGAAAAAGGCCGGCAGTTGCTGACCCAGGACAAGGTCGCCGTGGTGTTCGGCTGCTGGACGTCGGTGTCGCGCAAATCCGTGCTGCCGGTGTTCGAAGAACTCAATGGCCTGCTGTTCTACCCGGTGCAATACGAAGGCGAAGAGATGTCGCCTAACGTGTTCTACACCGGCGCCGCGCCGAACCAGCAGGCGATTCCGGCAGTGGAATACCTGATGAGCGAAGAAGGTGGCAGCGCCAAGCGCTATTTCCTGCTGGGCACCGACTACGTCTACCCGCGCACCACCAACAAGATCCTGCGCGCGTTCCTGCACTCCAAGGGTGTGGCGGACAAGGACATCGAAGAGGTCTATACCCCGTTCGGCCACAGCGATTACCAGACCATCGTGGCGAGCATCAAGAAGTTCTCTGCCGGCGGCAAGACCGCGGTCATCTCCACGGTCAACGGCGACTCCAACGTGCCGTTCTACAAGGAACTGGCCAACCAGGGCCTGAAAGCCACCGACGTACCGGTGGTGGCGTTCTCGGTGGGCGAAGAAGAGCTGCGTGGCATCGACACCAAACCGCTGGTGGGCAACCTGGCGGCATGGAACTACTTCGAATCCGTGGATAACCCGGCGAACAAGAAATTCGTCGACGCCTGGAAAGCCTACGCCAAGGCCAAGAACCTGCCGGGCGCCGACAAGGCCGTGACCAACGACCCGATGGAAGCCACCTATGTCGGTATCCACATGTGGGCCCAAGCGGCAGAAAAGGCCAAGTCCACCGACGTCGACAAGGTCCGCGAAGCCTTGGCCGGCCAGACCTTCGCCGCGCCGTCGGGCTACACCCTGACCATGGACAAGACCAACCACCACCTGCACAAGCCGGTGATGATCGGCGAGATCCAGGCCGATGGTCAGTTCAACGTGGTCTGGCAAACCGAGGGGCCGGTCCGCGCCCAGCCGTGGAGCCCTTTCATCGCCGGCAACGACAAGAAGCCCGACTATGCGGTGAAGGGTAACTGAGCCCATGGGTGTCGGCCCCGGATCCCGGGACCGACACACGACTCCTGTGGGAGCGAGCCTGCTCGCGATAGCGCTGGATCAGTCAGCGCAAACGTGACGGGTACGCCGCTATCGCGAGCAGGCTCGCTCCCACAAAAAGCACTGCGCAAGGCCGAGCATATGCCCACCGCCCTTTACCGTCTGATTCTCGCCCTGGTGATGTTACTGCCACTGGGCGCCCACGCGGGCGACGCCGAAGACTTCGTCGCCGCCAACCCGACCCTGCAGGCCAAACTGCTGGAAACCTGGGCGGCGCAGCCCGAGCCCGGGCGTGTCGAACTGCTCAACGCTTTGCAGCAAGGCCAGTTGACCGTCGACGGCCAGCCCAAGACCTTGCGCCTGAACAATCGCTTGCGGGGGCTGATCGAAACCGCCCTCGCCAGTCACCAACTGCTTGCCAGTGATCCCCGCATGCGCCTGGGCGCAGCGCAACAGCTGCAAAAAAGCGCGCGCCCGGCGCAGCTGGCTTTTCTCGACCGGCAACTGGCCGGCGAGCAAGACGAAGATGTCCACGCCGCTCTGAGCCTGGCCCTGGCAAACCTGCAATTGGTGGACGCCAATCCAAGCGTGCGCCTGGCGGCCGTCCGGTTGCTGGGGGAAACCGGAGACCCGCTGGCCCGCACCCGTCTCGAAGGCGTGCTCGAACCTGGCGCCGAAACCGATGCGGGCGTGCGCACCGCCGCCGAGACCAGTCTCGCCCAGGTCAAGCGCAAACTGCTGGTGGGCGAGCTGCTGGGCCAGGCGTTCAGCGGCATGTCCCTGGGCTCGATCCTGTTGCTCGCGGCCCTCGGCCTGGCCATCACCTTCGGCCTGCTGGGGGTGATCAACATGGCCCACGGCGAGATGCTGATGCTCGGCGCCTATTCCACATACGTCGTGCAGATGCTGTTCCAGCGCTTCGCGCCGAACGCCATCGAGTTCTACCCGCTGATCGCCCTGCCGGTGGCATTTTTCATCACCGCCGCCATCGGCATGGCCCTGGAGCGCACGGTGATCCGCCATCTCTACGGACGGCCACTGGAAACCCTGCTCGCCACCTGGGGCATCAGCCTGATGCTGATCCAACTGGTGCGCCTGGTATTCGGCGCGCAGAACGTCGAAGTGGCCAACCCGGCCTGGCTGTCGGGGGGGATCCAGGTGTTGCCGAACCTGGTGCTGCCGTACAACCGCATCGTCATCATCGCCTTCGCACTGTTCGTGGTGTTGCTGACCTGGTTGTTGCTGAACAAGACCCGCCTGGGCCTGAACGTGCGGGCCGTCACCCAGAACCGCAACATGGCGGCCTGCTGCGGCGTACCCACCGGGCGCGTGGACATGCTCGCCTTCGGCCTCGGTTCGGGCATTGCCGGGCTGGGCGGCGTGGCCCTGAGCCAGATCGGCAACGTCGGCCCGGACCTGGGCCAGAGCTACATCATCGATTCGTTCCTGGTGGTGGTGCTCGGCGGCGTCGGCCAGTTGGCCGGTAGCGTATCCGCCGCGTTCGGGCTGGGCATCGCCAACAAGATTCTCGAACCGCAGATCGGCGCCGTGCTCGGCAAGATCCTCATCCTCGCGCTGATCATTCTGTTCATCCAGAAGCGTCCGCAAGGCCTCTTCGCGCTCAAAGGACGGGTAATCGACTGATGAACCAGCCCCTGATGCTCACGGCCACGCAAAAGGCCGGGCCTAAAGTCACCCTCGCCGTCGGTGCGCTGATCCTGGCCGTACTGTTGAGCCTGCCACTGCTGTCGTTGCTGGCGGCGGACCATCCACTGCATGTCTCGGCCTACACCCTGACGCTGGTGGGCAAGATTCTCTGCTACGCCATCGTTGCCCTGGCGCTGGACCTGGTCTGGGGCTACGCCGGCTTGCTGTCCCTGGGCCATGGCCTGTTCTTCGCCCTGGGCGGCTACGCCATGGGCATGTACCTGATGCGCCAGGCGGCCGGTGATGGCTTGCCGGCGTTCATGACGTTCCTGTCGTGGACCGAATTGCCCTGGTACTGGACCGGCACTGACAGTTTTCTCTGGGCCTTGTGCCTGGTGGTCCTGGCGCCGGGGCTGCTGGCGTTGATGTTCGGTTTCTTCGCCTTTCGTTCGCGGATCAAGGGCGTGTATTTCTCAATCATGACCCAGGCCCTGACATTCGCCGGAATGCTGCTGTTCTTCCGCAACGAAACCGGCTTCGGCGGCAACAACGGCTTCACCAATTTCCGCTCGATCCTGGGTTTCGGCATCACCGAACCCGGCACCCGAGCCGTGCTGTTCCTGCTCACCGTGCTGTTGCTGGTGGCGAGCCTGTTCATCGGTTGGCGACTGGCCCGCAGCAAGTTCGGCCGGGTGCTGACCGCCCTGCGGGACGCGGAAAACCGCCTGATGTTCTGCGGTTACGATCCCCGGGGCTTCAAGCTGTTCGTCTGGGTCTTGAGCGCGGTCCTGTGCGGTCTGGCCGGGGCGTTGTATGTGCCACAGGTTGGCATCATCAACCCCAGCGAAATGTCACCGACCAACTCCATCGAGGCCGCCGTATGGGTGGCGCTCGGCGGGCGCGGCACACTGATCGGGCCGCTGCTGGGCGCCGGCGTGGTCAACGGCATGAAGAGCTGGTTCACCGTGGCCTTCCCGGAGTACTGGCTGTTTTTCCTGGGCGCGCTGTTCATCGTGGTGACCCTATACCTGCCCAAGGGCGTGGTGGGCCTGCTGAAGAAACGAGGCGAACAATGAGAATCACAGCGAGTGCCGAATTCATGCTCGAGCCAGCTTTTTTTCCAACCGAACCCAACAAGGACGCCGGCAGCAGCCGCGACGCCATCGGCCTCGGCCGGGCCGCCGGCGAAGGCCTGAATACCCGTCACGGCACGATCCTGACCCTGGAAGACATCAGCGTCAGCTTCGACGGTTTCAAGGCCCTGAACGATCTGAACCTGTACATCGGCGTGGGCGAACTGCGTTGCATCATCGGCCCCAACGGCGCGGGCAAGACCACGCTAATGGACGTGATCACCGGCAAGACCCGCCCCAGCCACGGCAACGCCTGGTTCGGCGAGACCCTCGACCTGACCGGCATGAGCGAAGTGCAGATCGCCCAGGCCGGTATCGGCCGCAAGTTCCAGAAGCCCACAGTGTTCGAAGCCCTGAGCGTGTTCGAGAACCTGGAACTGGCGTTGAAAACCGACAAGTCGGTATGGGCCAGCCTGCGGGCGAAGCTGACCGGCGAGCAGCATGACCGTATCGATGAAGTGCTGGAGACCATCCGCCTCACGCCATCGGTCAATCGCGCGGCCGGGCTGCTGTCCCACGGACAGAAGCAGTTCCTGGAGATCGGCATGCTGCTGGTGCAAGACCCGCAATTGCTATTGCTCGACGAACCCGTGGCGGGCATGACCGACGCCGAAACCGACTTCACCGCCGAGCTGTTCAAATCCCTGGCGGGCAAGCATTCGCTGATGGTGGTGGAACATGACATGGGCTTCGTCGGCACCATCGCCGACCACGTCACCGTGCTGCACCAGGGCAGTGTGCTGGCCGAAGGGTCGTTGGAGCAGGTCCAGGACAATGAGCGGGTGATCGAGGTGTATCTCGGTCGGTAGAGCGGAAAATGCTGTTCCCTGTGGGAGCGAGCCTGCTCGCGATAGCGGTGGGTCAGTTTGCTTAGGTGTTGAATGTGCCGCCGCCATCGCGAGCAGGCTCGCTCCCACAGGGGTTTGAGGAGAATCAGGAAGATGCTGCAAGTCGACAAGCTCCACCAATACTACGGCGGTAGTCACATCCTGCGGGGCCTGTCGTTTGACGTGAAGGTCGGCGAAGTAACCTGCCTGCTAGGTCGCAATGGCGTGGGCAAGACCACCCTGCTCAAATGCCTGATGGGCCTGCTGCCGGCCAGGGAAGGGGCAGTGAATTGGGAAGGCAAAACCATCACCGCGTTCAAGCCACATCAGCGGGTTCACGCCGGCATCGCCTATGTGCCCCAGGGTCGGGAGATTTTCGGGCGGCTGACGGTGGAAGAAAACCTGCTGATGGGCCTGTCGCGTTTTCCCGCATCCGAGGCGCGGGAGGTTCCGGCGTTCATCTACGAGTTGTTCCCGGTGCTGCTGCAAATGAAACAGCGCCGTGGCGGTGACCTGTCCGGCGGCCAGCAACAGCAGCTCGCCATTGGCCGGGCGTTGGCCAGTCGCCCACGCCTGTTGATTCTCGACGAGCCCACCGAAGGCATCCAGCCGTCGGTCATCAAGGAAATCGGCGCGGTCATCAAGCAACTGGCGGCCCGGGGCGACATGGCGATTTTGCTGGTGGAGCAGTTCTACGACTTCGCCGCCGAGCTGGCCGATCAATACCTGGTGATGTCCCGGGGCGAGATCGTGCAGCAGGGGCGCGGAGAAAACATGGAAGCCGAGGGTGTGCGCGGACTGGTTACGATCTAGTCTGTAGCGTCCGGACAATAATCAGAAATCATGAATCTACCTCTCTCTGCACCTGCCCTGTTCACGCCCTGCTGGCACGCCGAGCTGGAGCTGGCCTACGCCCGCTTTGGCGACAGCACGCGCCCGGTACAACGCCGCCATAAAGGCCCGCTGCGGGTGCAAAAACATTTGTATGCCGAAGGGCCCGAGGTGTGCCAACACATCATTGTCCACCCGCCTGGGGGCATTGCTGGCGGTGACCGATTGGCGATCTCGGCTCACGTCGGCCCCGGCGCCTGGGCACAGCTGACCAGCCCCGGCGCGGCCAAGTGGTACCGCGCCACGGCGCCTGCCTGTCAGCAACTGAGCCTGAGCGTGGCAGCCGGGGCGACACTGGAGTGGTTGCCCCAGGAGACCATTGTTTTCAGCGCCGCCCAGGCCGAACTCGGCACGTCCATCGACTTGCAGGGCGACGGGCGCCTGTTTTATTGGGACATGGTTGCCCTCGGCCGCCCCGCCAGCGGCGAGCGCTTCGACCTGGGACACTTTCAATCGCGGCTGGACATTCGCCGCGACGGACAGTTGTTGTGGCATGAGCGCCAGCGCATCGTCGGTGGCGACGGTTTACTGGACTCACCCATCGGGCTGGGCGGCGACCCGGTGTTTGCGACGCTGCTGGTGACGGGCGAGATCGACAGTGAACTGCTGGAGCAGTGTCGCTCCCTGGGCCACGCGGTGCGTGGGGACCTGACGCAGTTGCCGGGGCTGGTCGTGGCGCGGTGCCTGGCGAGCGAGGCGTTGCTGGCGCGGGGGTGGCTGGTTGAGTTGTGGCGGTTACTGCGGCCGGCGCTGCTGGGTCGAGAAGCCGTGCCACCTCGGATCTGGAGCACCTGAATTGCTTTTCTGTGGGAGCGAGCCTGCTCGCGATGGCGGTGGGTCAGTCAACATCCATGTTGAATGTTCAATGGCTATCGCGAGCAGGCTCGCTCCCACAGGGAACTTGTTTTGGCTCGAACTATTTATCTGCCCTTATGGATGACACATGGACCTGACCCCACGCGAAAAAGACAAGCTGTTGATCTTCACCGCCGGCCTCGTCGCCGAGCGGCGACTGGCCCGCGGCTTGAAACTCAATTACCCGGAGGCCATGGCCTACATTTCCGCGGCCCTGCTCGAAGGCGCCCGCGACGGTCAGACCGTGGCCGAGTTGATGCATTACGGCACCACCCTGCTGAGTCGCGAACAGGTGATGGAAGGCATCCCGGAAATGATCCCGGAGATCCAGGTCGAGGCAACCTTTCCCGACGGCACCAAGCTGGTCACCGTCCATCAGCCGATCGCCTGAGGACCGTGCCATGACGTATCGGATTCGTGACGCGCTCCCGGCGGACCTGCCCGCCATCCGCGACATCTACAACGACGCGGTGCTCAACACCACGGCGATCTGGAACGAACAGGCCGTGGACCTGGGCAACCGCCAGACATGGTTCGATGCGCGGCAGTTCCAGGGCTACCCGGTGCTGGTGATCGTCGACGGCGAAGAACATGTACTCGGCTATGCTGCCTTCGGCGACTGGCGCCCCTTCGACGGCTTCCGGCACACCGTGGAGCATTCGGTGTACGTGCGCAGCGACCAGCGTGGCAATGGCCTCGGCCCACGGTTGATGACGGTGTTGATCGAGCGCGCAAAGGCGTGTGGCAAACACGTCATGGTCGCCGCCATCGAAAGCGGCAACGCGGCTTCGATTCGTTTGCACGAGCGGGCCGGTTTCGTCATCACCGGGCAGATGCCCCAGGTGGGGACCAAGTTCGGTCGCTGGCTGGACCTGACTTTCATGCAGTTGATCCTCAATCCCGGGGCACCTGCGCCTGTTTCCAACAAGGAGTGACATCAGATGAACGCCGCCCAGTTGCGTCGAGTCCACGCCGAAAGCTTTGCGCATTACCGCCAAGGCCTGATTGATCTGTTGCTCGACGCCGTGGGGTACGGCGCCAGTGTCGGCTTCATGGCCGATCTCGATGCGGTCCAGGCCCGCGCCTATTTCGACGAAGTCCAGACCAGCCTCAATCAGGGCAGTCTGTTGTTGTGGGTCGTGGTCAAGGACGAACAGGTGCAGGCCAGCGTCCAGCTTGCCCTGTGTCAGAAGCCCAACGGCCTGAACCGCGCCGAAGTGCAGAAACTGCTGGTCCGAGGCGAGGCCCGCCGGCGGGGCCTGGGCCAGCAGCTGATGAGTGCCCTGGAGCTCGGCGCCCGCCAGCACAAGCGTGGCCTGTTGTACCTCGACACCGAGGCCGGCTCCGAGGCCGAGGCGTTCTACCGCGCCATGGGCTACACCCGTGTCGGTGAACTGCCCGACTACTGCCAGAGCCCGGACGGGACGTACACCCCGACCGCCATCTACTACAAGCTTTTGGGACAACCGCAATGATTCCAGGCCAATACCAGGTCCAGCCCGGCGACATCGAACTCAACGTCGGCCGCCGTATCGTGACGCTGACCGTCGCCAACAGCGGCGACCGGCCGATCCAGGTCGGCTCGCACTATCACTTCTTCGAAACCAACGACGCCCTGACCTTCGACCGCGCCTCCAGCCGCGGCATGCGCCTGAACATCCCGGCCGGCACCGCCGTGCGCTTCGAGCCGGGGCAGAGCCGCGAGGTGGAACTGGTGGACCTGGCCGGGCATCGCCGGGTGTTCGGGTTTGCCGGGCGGATCATGGGCGACCTCTAGGTCACAGCTCGTTCCCACGCTCTGCGTGGGAATGCATCTCGGGACGCTCCGCGTCCCACAAGCGGACGCAGAGCGTCCATGGCGGCATTCCCACGCAGAGCATGGGAACGATCAGGAAAGCACATGAAGATCTCGAGACAAGCCTACGCCGACATGTTCGGCCCCACCGTCGGTGACAAGGTCCGCCTGGCCGATACCGAGCTGTGGATCGAAGTGGAAAAGGACTTCACCACCTACGGTGAAGAAGTGAAATTTGGCGGCGGCAAGGTGATTCGCGACGGCATGGGCCAGGGCCAGCTGCTGGCCGCGGAGGTGGTGGACACGTTGATCACCAACGCGCTGATCATCGACCACTGGGGCATCGTCAAGGCCGACGTCGGCCTCAAGGACGGACGCATCGCGGCCATCGGCAAGGCTGGCAACCCGGACATCCAACCCGATGTGACCATCGCCATCGGCGCCAGCACCGAAGTGATTGCCGGCGAAGGCATGATTCTCACGGCTGGCGGCGTCGACACCCACATCCACTTCATCTGCCCACAGCAGATCGAAGAGGCCTTGATGAGCGGCGTCACCACCATGATCGGCGGCGGCACAGGCCCAGCCACCGGTACCAACGCCACCACCTGCACCTCCGGCCCATGGCACCTGGCGCGCATGCTCCAGGCCGCCGACGCCTTCCCGATGAACATCGGCCTCACCGGCAAGGGTAATGCCAGCCTACCGGAGCCCTTGATCGAACAGGTCAAGGCCGGCGCCATCGGCCTGAAGCTGCACGAAGACTGGGGCACCACCCCGGCAGCCATCGACAACTGCCTGAACGTGGCCGACCAGTACGACGTGCAGGTGGCGATCCATACCGACACCCTCAACGAGTCCGGCTTCGTGGAAACCACCCTGGGCGCCCTCAAGGGGCGCACCATCCACACCTACCACACCGAAGGCGCCGGCGGCGGTCATGCGCCGGACATCATCAAGGCCTGTGGTTTCCCTAACGTGTTGCCCAGCTCTACCAACCCGACCCGGCCGTTCACCCGCAACACCATCGACGAACACCTGGATATGCTGATGGTCTGTCACCACCTGGACCCAAGCATCGCCGAAGACGTGGCGTTCGCAGAAAGCCGAATCCGCCGCGAAACCATCGCCGCCGAAGACATCCTCCATGACCTCGGCGCGTTCTCGATGATCAGCTCCGACAGCCAGGCCATGGGCCGCGTCGGCGAGGTCATCCTGCGCACCTGGCAGACTGCGGACAAAATGAAGAAACAACGCGGCGCCCTGCCCGGCGACGGCGAAGGCAACGACAACTTCCGCATCAAGCGCTACATCGCCAAATACACCATCAACCCGGCGATCACCCATGGCATCAGCCATGAAGTGGGCTCCATCGAAGTGGGCAAGTGGGCCGACCTGGTGCTGTGGCGCCCGGCGTTCTTCGGCGTCAAGCCGACGCTGATCCTCAAGGGCGGAGCGATTGCCGCGAGCCTGATGGGCGACGCCAACGCCTCGATCCCGACACCGCAACCGGTGCACTACCGACCGATGTTCGCAAGCTTCGGCGGCTCGCGACATGCCACCAGCCTGACCTTCATCAGCCAGGCGGCCGCCGATGCGGGCCTGCCGGAACAGTTAGGCCTGAAGAAAAGAATCGCGGTGGTCAAGGGTTGCCGGGGGGTGCAGAAAACCGACCTGATCCACAACGACTACCTGCCGGACATCGACGTCGATCCGCAGACCTATCAGGTCAAGGCCGACGGTGTGTTGCTGTGGTGCGAGCCGGCCGAGTCGCTGCCGATGGCGCAGCGGTATTTTCTGTTTTGACTTGAAAAGAGGGCCCTGGGTAAACACAGCCCCCTGTGGCGAGGGGATTTATCCCCGCTCGGTTGCGCAGCAACCGCAAAAAAATAGGGGCTGCTGCGCAGCCCAGCGGGGATAAATCCCCTCGCCACAAGGATTGGCTCTAGCTAATGAGCGAGCATCACTCCACCAACCGCCCCAACCGCTGCTTGAGCATGCGGTTCTCGGTGCGCAGTTGTTGCACTTCTTCCAACAGATCCAGCGCCACGGCGACGCCTTCCCATTCCAGTTCAAGCTCGCGGCGCAGCTTGGCGGCACGACGGGCCAGGACCAGCTCGTAGTCGGTGAACCGCCAGTCCGTCGGGGCCGCGCCGTGGGGTTCGAGGATGCCATGGGCGACGATTTCTATCACATGGACATCCTGCAACGCGGCGGCCTCGCAGAACTCCGTCAGGCTCAGTTCAATGATCGGGTTGCTCATGGTGTGCTTCTCCCAATACCTTGATAGGGCAGGGCTGGCAAAGGCCCCGCCGTCAGAAATTCTCCCGTGGATCGAACGCGGCTTTCTTCGCCAGCTCTGCCCACAAAGCCTTGACCGCTTCGTCGTTGGACTTGGGCATCACGGCCTTGAGCTGGATGAACAGGTAGCCGCGCTCACCGGCCTTGTTGCGCAGGCCATGACCCTTGGCGCGCATGCGCTGGCCGTTCTGGCTGCCGGCCGGGACCTTGAGGTTGATCTTGCCGGTGAGGGTCGGGACGGCCACCTCGGTGCCCAGCGCCAACTCCCAGGGCGCCAGCGGCAGGGTGATGATCAGGTCCTGGCCTTCGACATCGAATTTGGGGTGCGGGGCAAAGCGAATGGTCAGGTACAAGTCGCCATTGGCCCCGCCACCAATACCCGGCGCGCCTTGGCCCTTGAGGCGGATCCGCTCGCCGTCAGTCACGCCTGACGGGATCTTCACGTTCAGGCTTTTGCTGGTGTTGCTGACGTGCTGGCCCGCCGCGTTGTACTGCGGCACCTGGAAGCTGACCTTTTTCGACTCATTCGACAGGGCTTCTTCCAGGAAAATCGGTAATTCCATCTCCACGTCCTGCCCCCGACGGCCGGCGCTGCGACCTGACTGTGCGCCCCCGAATCCTGGCCCGCGATTGCCAAAGATCGAACTGAAGAAGTCTGAAAAATCCCCGGTATCCTGGCCCCCGAAACCACCGCGGCTCTGCCAGCCCGGCGGCCCCTGGAACGGCTGGCCGTGCTGGCCATATCGACGCAGATCGTCGTACTCGGCGCGTTTGTCGGCGCTTTTCAGCGCTTCATAGGCTTCGGAGACATCCTTGAATTTGGTCTCGGCGTCTTTTTCCTTGCTGACATCCGGGTGGTATTTGCGCGCGAGTTTGCGATAGGCAGCCTTGATCGTGCTGTCGTCAGCCGTCGGTTCCACACCCAGGATCTTGTAATAGTCTTTGAAGTCCATCTAAGCATCACCACCCGTTATCGATGTCGCACCACCGTCCACAGCATGCCCCGAACAGCGGGCACCGGGTTGATCCATCTCAAGATTGGGACCTGGCGGCGCTTCAGAAGTTTATCGGCAACCGGTGGCGGTTCTTGTGTCCGCCCTGTGGCTGCCAGTCTCATGCCGACAAGTTTGGGGGTCCAACGCTGTCTTTCAAGGCTGAGAGTGCGAATTAGCGGATAACCGGCCTTCGAATCCGCGCCGCACTGGCATACACTGCGCGGCCGTTTTTTCGACCGGAACCTGAAAGACATGAAAAACGCATCCCCAGCCCGTGCCTGCGGCATCGACTTCGGCACGTCCAACTCCACCGTCGGCTGGCTGCGCCCCGGCATGGAAACGCTGATCGCGCTGGAGGACGACAAGATCACCCTGCCCTCGGTGGTATTTTTCAATCTGGAGGAGCGCCGCCCGGTCTACGGCCGACTGGCCCTGCACGAATACCTGGAAGGCTACGAAGGCCGGCTGATGCGCTCGCTCAAGAGCCTGCTCGGTTCCAAGCTGATCAAGCACGACACCAGCGTGCTGGGCACGGCGATGCCATTCAAGGACTTGCTCGGCCTGTTCATCGGCCAGTTGAAAAAACGCGCCGAGGCGACCGCTGGTCGGGAGTTCGAGGAAGTGGTGCTGGGCCGCCCGGTGTTTTTCGTCGATGACGATGAGCTGGCGGACCAGGAGGCCGAAAACACCTTGGTCGAGGTGGCTCGCGCCATCGGCTTCAAGGAGGTCTCGTTCCAGTACGAACCCATCGCTGCGGCATTCGATTATGAATCGACCATCGAAAAAGAAGAGCTGGTGCTGATCGTCGACATCGGCGGCGGTACTTCGGACTTCTCCCTGGTACGCCTGTCTCCCGAACGCCGCAACCACGACAACCGCCACGCCGACATCCTCGCCACCGGCGGCGTGCACATCGGTGGGACCGACTTCGACAAGCAACTGAGCCTACAGGGCCTGATGCCCCTGTTCGGCTATGGCAGCCGGATGAAAAGCGGCGCCTACATGCCCACCAGCCACCACATGAACCTGGCGACCTGGCACACCATCAACGCAGTGTATGCGCAGAAATCCACCCTGGCCCTGAACAGCATGCGCTACGACATCGAAGACACCGGCGGCATCGACCGACTGTTCAAGTTGATCGAACAGCGCGCCGGGCATTGGCTGGCGATGGAAGTGGAAGAAACCAAGATCCAGCTGACCCACGCCGACCAGCGCCACGTGGCCCTGGACCGGATCGAACCGGGCTTGAGCGTGGACCTGAGCCGCGCATTGTTCGAATCGGCTATCGACGGTCTGCTGGAGCGGGTTCGCGCCAGCGTCACGCAACTGCTCGGCGACGCCAACATTGGCGTCGATCAGGTCGACACGGTGTTCTTCACCGGCGGCTCCAGTGGCATCCCGGCCCTGCGCAACAGCGTCTCGGCCATGCTGCCCAAGGCGCGGCATGTGGAAGGGAACATCTTCGGGAGCATTGGCAGCGGGTTGGCGATCGAGGCGATGAAGCGCTACGGGACCCAGGCCTGACCTGATATTGCGGGGCGGCCTTCGCGAGCAGGCTCGCTCCCACATTGCACCGGGTGCTTGCTGAAGAGACTCGGTCACCTGTGGGAGCGAGCCTGCTCGCGAAGGGGCCGGATCAGACAATGCATTCCCGGAATCAGACCATCCCCAACTGCTTCAACTCGCTCTTGAGATACGCATAGTAAATCGGCCCCGCCACCACCCCCGGCAGGCCGAACGCCGCTTCGAACACCAGCATCGCCATGAGCAGTTCCCAGGACTTGGCGCTGATCTGTCCACCCACGATGCGGGCGTTGAGGAAGTATTCGAGCTTGTGGATCACGATCAGGTAACCCAGTGCCGCCACGGCAACCCAGATCGATAGCGACAGGCCGACAATGGTGATCAGAGTATTGGACATCAGGTTGCCGATGACCGGCAGCAAACCCAGCAGGAAGGTCATCACGATCAGGGTCTTGGTCAGCGGCAGCTTGATGCCGAACAGCGGCAGCACCACCGCCAGGAAAATCCCGGTGAAGAAGGTGTTGAGCAGGGAAATCTTGATCTGGGCGAAGACAATGTTGCGGAACGCCTTGACCAACAGGCTCAGGCGATCGAACAGTGCGGCGGCCAGGGGCTTGCGCTTGGTCAGGTCGGGGACGCGCTGCAAGGCAATGATCGCCCCCAGCACCATGCCGATCAGCAATGTCACGAACATGTGCGCCGCGTCCTTGCCCACCAGTTGCAAGTCGCTCAGGTGCTTGCTCATCCAGTCGCCAATCGCTACCCGGAACTCGGCGGCGCTGGCCGGCAGGTAGGCGTCGATGAAGGGGGGCAACTGTCCGCGGGCGCGGTCGACCACGGCCATGAACTTGTCCAGGGATGCACCGGGGTTTTCCGCTTCATGCAGCAGGAAGCTGATTGCACCGGCGAAGATCAACGACAGCACACTGACCACCAGGGTGCCCAGCAACGCTACCGCGAGCCAGCGGGCACGTCGGCCTTCGATCAATCGCTGCAACTGTGGGGTGAGCATGTTGACCAGCTCGAACACCAGCAGCCCGGCCATCAGGCTTGGCAACAGGCGTAGCGGCAACACCAGCAGCAACCCACCAAAAATGATCACCCAACTGATCACCAACAACACATGACGCTGAGAAAACGTTGGCATACAGCCTCAGAACCAAAAACGGCGTGAAAGGATCGGCAGTCTGCCAGCCTTCCGCCGACAGCACTAGGGATTGTATCGGCCGACTTTGGTCGGGGTTCAGGGGATTTTGCAGTAGCCGTGAGGGCCCTGTGGGAGCATGGCTTGCCCGCGACAGGGTCACCTCGGTCTCAACGTAAACCGAGGCGCCTGCATCGCGGGCAAGCCATGCTCCCACAGAAACTCGCGACAGACACTGCGTTACTTGTTCTTCAGGCAATTGCTCATGAACGCTTTACGCTCGTCGCCCTTGAGCGCCTTGGTGGTCGCGTCGGCGTTGCAGGTTTTCATGCGCTCCTGCGGCGTTGCCCGTACTTCAGGCGGCTTGGTCTTCAGGCAGGTGCTCATGAAGGCCTTGCGCTCATCGCCCTTGAGCGCCTTGGCGGTGGCATCGGCGTTGCAGGTGGTCATCTTGGTCTGTTGGGCCGTCGCAGCGAAGCCTTGGGAACACAGCAGCAAACCGATCATCAACAAAGGGACACGCAACATCTTCATGACGTTTTCTCCTGAATGCCGCACGACCGTGACGGCGATGAATCCAGTGTAGACAACGCAGCCCTATGCTCTGTACGAAAAGTCTTGAGACGAAGGTCAGGCGAGGCTGTTTTCAACGCAGCATGAACGAGCATCAAGGTTCTTCGTACAGGGCCTAGACACCGGCCGCTTTCAAGCGCTCTGCATGCTCGACAAACAACCGGATCGGCTCGGCCCCCTTGCCCACCAGCCCCAAGGACTGATTGACGATATCGAAATGGTCGAGTGGGTAGTCATCACCGATGACCGTACCCAGGTGCGAGCTGAAGCGTCCGACCATGCCATCGCACTGCCCCGCCTCACGTACGAAAGTCCGGGCGAACAGGCGGCAACTGCGGTTCGTGCCATCGAAGAGGTTGCGCCCCTTGTCCGTCTTGCCGGGTTGCAGGATCCCGGACCAGGAGTAATAACGCACGCCGTCGACCTCTTCAGCCCCCTGCCCGCCCCAGGTTTCAGGCAACCCCTGTGGATAACGCTCATTGAAGCGCGCCACCCCGGCAGTGGTGAGGGATTCATGGGAAGCATGGAGGTCCACCGGCAGCTTCGGCCCGCGATAGCCGGTTTCGAGCAGGCTCATCAGCGCGTTGATCAACCGCAGCACCGCGCTGAGCATGCGCCCCTTGGCACTGTTCGGCGGATAGTGGGCCAGCAGGTAGTCGGCCAGTTCGGAACCGTGGTTGGGACCGGCCACCGACGTGACGGAGGCCACCAGGTCCGGGCGCCGGGCCGCCGCATAACGGGCACTGAGGGCGCCCTGGCTGTGGCCGATCAGGTTGACCTTGGCCGCGCCGGTTTGCCGCAGGACCTCCTCGATCCGCGCCAGCAATTGTTCGCCGCGCACCTCGGACGAATGCAGCGGCGAGACCTTCACCGCCACCACCACCGCGCCACCCCGGCGCAACGCCGAAACGATCCCATACCAGTACGGATACAACACCAGGCGGATGAACCCGAGCATGCCAGGGACCAGCACCAGCGGGTAGCGAGTGGCGCAGCGTTGCGACATATATGGACGTCCTTGTGATTGATGATGGGGTTGAAGAGCAGTCTAGGCGCCCTTCATGACGCCTGGTCATCATTGTAAGAGCTGGCACATCCCATAAAACTTTTGCCTCGCTCATCACTCCCAACCTTGTAAGCGATCGCGCCTCGAGAGCGCGACGCCCCCCAACCGGATCAGCCTCCAGGAGAACGAGATGAGCGACATGCACTTATCCGATGTGACGACCCTGCGCGAACGTGCGCGGCAGAACGTGCAGAACGGCGCGGTGACCGAGGGCTACAACGCCGATCGACAGGAAGTCGTGCGCCTGCTCAACGAAGCACTGGCCACTGAGCTGGTGTGCGTGCTGCGTTACAAGCGCCATTACTTCATGGCCACCGGCCTCAAGGCCAGCGTGGCGGCCAGCGAATTCCTCGAACACGCCAACCAGGAAGCCGAACATGCCGACAAACTGGCCGAGCGCATCGTGCAACTGGGCGGCGAGCCGGAGTTCAACCCCGATCTGTTGACCCGCAACTCCCACGCACAGTACGTGGCAGGCAACACCCTCAAGGAAATGGTCTACGAGGACCTGGTGGCCGAGCGGATCGCCATCGACAGCTACCGGGAAATCATCCAGTACATGGGG
The DNA here is from genome assembly GCF_055380705.1 of Pseudomonas sp. MAFF 730105. Classification (NCBI taxonomy): domain Bacteria; kingdom Pseudomonadati; phylum Pseudomonadota; class Gammaproteobacteria; order Pseudomonadales; family Pseudomonadaceae; genus Pseudomonas; species Pseudomonas sp. MAFF 730105. The sequence goes on along the minus strand of NZ_AP018438.1, from coordinate 665,698 downwards.
GATAAGGACCCGACCACCCGGCGTATCTTCGAGGACATCCTGGCCCAGGAAGAAGAACACGCCGATGACATGGCCGATATCCTGGCCGATTTGTAAGACCCCATCGCGAGCAGGCTCGCTCCCACATTCGATAGGTGTACACCCTCAATGTGGGAGCGAGCCTGCTCGCGATGAGGCCAGCCGCCTCACCGCAAATCTCCGAATTACCGTGTCGGCTTGACCGTCACCGGCGCCTTGCCCGCCTTCATCTGCTCCAGCAGCGGCGCACACTGGTTCGGCTCGCCACCGCTGGGGGCCACCAGGGCCAGCAAGCCGGCCGCCGGCGCGGCGATCACACCCAGCGCCACCATCCCGGCACCGCGCAACATCAGCGGCACGGCCTTGACCCCGGCGGAGGGCTTGGCGAACTTGCCCCGCACATACAAGGGCGAGCGCAGGGAAATCAGCCTCCAGCCCTTGGATTCCGGAGAAATGGTCAGGTCCAGTTGCTCCGTGGCCATGTTCGCCGTGCCGTCGATGTAGATAATCGCGTTTTCCGTGTCGAATACGAACAGGCGGGTGGTTGCCAGGCCGGTCTTGATGTCGAAGTCCGCCGCTGCACAGTTGATTTTCACCTCCTTGTCGCCAAAGATTTTCCCCATCACGTAGTTACCCACGTTCAACCCTGCCAGCTCCATCAGCTCGCGGCTGATGGCACCGTCGTTGATGAGCATTTTCAGCGTACCGTTGGAAGTACCCAGCAACGCCGCGACCGAATTGCCGCGCCCGCTGATATCGGCATCGCCGTTGAGCTCGCCGAAACTGGTTTTCATCGGTTCGAAGCCGGGGAATAGCTGCTTGAGCTTGAATCCTCGCGCCGTCAACTTCGCTTGGCCCTCCAGGGGATGGGCCTGCCCGTTGAGGCGGATCTGCGCATCGAGTCGGCCACCGGCGACGCCGAAACGCAGGGGCTCAAGGCTCAATTGTCCGTCGTTGAGCACCAAGTGCGTGTAGAGGTCGGTGAACGGCAACTGCGCACTGTGGACGATGCGCTTGCCGGTGAACTCCACGTCGGCGTCCATCGCGCTCCAGCGCTCGGTGCGGAACTCCTCCACGGGCAGCACCTTGTCCGATGGCTGCTTGCTGGCGCTGCCGCGGGCCTTCTGTTCGGTGTTGGAATCGGCGCCGATCAGCGGCGCCAGATCGCTGAACAACAGCTGATTGGATACCAGCGTGCCACTGAGTTTTGGCCGTGGCTGGCTGGCGACGTAGGCCAGGTCACCGTGGATGTCGCTGTCGCCGATCTTTCCGTTGAATGCCTCATAGCGAAACAGCGCCCCGTCCGGCTCATGGAGCTTGGCGATCAGATGACCGTCAGTTTCATAGGGCGGCGAATCCGGCAAGGTCACGCCGGTCAGTGGGTACAGATGAGCAAGGCTGGTGCCGGCCAGTTTCAGCCGCAGGTCCAGGGCGCCGAGATTCATCGGGTCGGTGAGGGTGCCGGCCAGTTCGACACGGGTATTGGCGGTCTTGATCTGGGCCTGCAGGGGAAAGGGTTGCGATGCATTCTGCAAGGCCAGCAGACCGCCGACCTTGCCGGAACCACTGAGGTCCTGTCCGTGATACTGTCCGTCGACCTTGAAGGCGAACCCATAGTCCTGAGGCGTCGCGCCCTGGTCCTGAACCTTTTTCGCGGCCTTTTCGCCGACGATATCCTTGAATGGAATGGATTTCCCCAGCGGGTCGATCAGCAGGTCGAGTCGGGTCTTCAAGGTCTGGTCGTCAAGCGTGACGTGCCCCTTGTCGAAGCCGATGGCGCCGATGTCCATCACCCAGCTCGACGGTTTGGCGTCCGGGTCCTTCGGATCGAACTGGAAGGTCCAGTTGGCACGTCCATCAGCCAGGCGTTGCAGGTTGGCGTCGGGTTCGGTCAGGTCGATCCGGGGAATCGTCACTCGCCGAGCCAGCAGGGCCAGGGGGATATCCGCAACTCGACACGCTTGAGCGTGGCCATCTGCGGTTTCTTCAACCAATCGGGGTTGCCCAGGCTCAAATCCTCGGCTACCACATGGGGCCACGGTACCCAGGCCCGCCAGCCGCCCTCTTCGGGCTCACGTTGCCAGACCACGGCCAGGTTGCCGTTGATGGCAAACGGGCGATGCAGTTCCTCGGAGACCTTGGCGTTGAGCGTCGGCTTGATCCGGTTCCAATCGAAGAACACGATGACCAGCACCAACACGGCCAGCAGGACAGCAAGGCTGGCCAAGCTCCAGGCAAGGATTTTTGAAGTGCGTGTCATGCACAAGGCTCCTGATGACAAATCGGCGTCCGTACCGCAACACCTGAAAACCGAACCTGTAGTCGGTTCGTTATATGAGTGAGACTGGTGAAACGAGCAACAGGTTTACCCTACAGGGCGAAAAACCTGACCGATCCGCCAGCAAGTTGTTACCGCCCCCGCACATTTGCGTGGCGCCGATGGGTACGAAATACCCACCATGGTGCAAAACCGCCCCTCGGAAACGCCCGTTCTAGAGCCTTCCCATAGAACAATCAATTCCGTTGATTATTACCATTGCGTTTAGGAACTTTTATATCGACTTATCGAGAGTAGCATTGCCCTCGTACCCACTTTTTAGCCCTCCCGAGGAGCAACGATCATGAAACGCCAATTACTGATGAGTCTTTCCCTTTCACTGCTGGCCTCCACCGCTTTCGCCCTGCCAGCTTCCGAACAGGCTACACCACAGGTCAAGGACAGCCACTCCGTGTATAGCCAGACTGTTGCCGAAGACGGTTATAACCAAACCCGCCAAGGCCAACTCGCTGAAGACGGCTACAACAACACCCCTCAGGGCCAGCTCGCCGAAGATGGCTACAACAACACCCCTCAGGGCCAGCTCGCTGAAGATGGCTACAACAACACCCCTCAGGGCCAACTCGCCGAAGATGGCTACAACAACACCCCTCAGGGCCAACTCGCCGAAGATGGCTACAACAACACCCCTCAGGGCCAACTCGCTGAAGATGGCTACAACAACACCCCTCAGGGCCAACTCGCTGAAGATGGCTACAACAACACCCCTCAGGGCCAACTCGCTGAAGGCGGTCGCCAGCGTCTGGAAGAAAAAGGCCTGGTTGAAGACGGCAGTGAGCGAGCCCTCGAACGCAACAGCAAAGTGAGCTGAGCCCATGGTGGCCCGGAAAAAAGCCCGATTCCTGCAATCGGGCTTTTGCTTTTCATGCACCCCGCGTCCCCGCGTAATCCCCCTCTACCGTTCGACGTCGGCAAAGCCGATTTGCTAAAGTGCGTCGCTCCCATGACTCGGAAGTCAGTCCTGCGATGCTGCCCCGCGCCGAACAGAAACAACAAACCCGAATTGCCCTGATGGATGCGGCCCGTCATTTGATGGAGTCCGGCCGGGGGTTCGGCAGCCTGAGCCTGCGCGAAGTGGCCAAGACAGCGGGCATTGTACCCACCGGTTTCTATCGACATTTCGACGATATGGACCAACTGGGCCTGGCGCTGGTCAGCGAAGTGGGCCAGACCTTCCGCGAAACCATCCGGCTGGTGCGTCACAATGAATTCGTCATGGGCGGCATCATCGACGCGTCGGTGCGAATTTTCCTCGACGTGGTGCAAGCCAACCGATCGCAGTTTCTGTTTCTAGCCCGCGAACAGTACGGCGGCTCCCTTCCAGTACGCCAGGCCGTCGCACAACTGCGCGAAGCCATCAGCTCTGACCTGGCCGCCGACCTCGCGTTGATGCCGAAACTGCAGCATCTGGATCTGGCCGGGCTGAGCGTAATGGCCGATCTCATCGTCAAGAGCGTGTTCGCCACCCTGCCCGACATCATCGACCCTCCCGCCGAAGCGCCCCCCGACCACCTCACGCCTCAGGCGAAGATCACCCAGCAACTGCGGTTTATCTTTATCGGCCTCAAGCATTGGCAAGGGTTGGGCAGCACAGAGTAATCCCCCTGCTCGCGATGGCGGTGGATCAGTCGACTTCCATGCGTCTGATGCGCCGCCATCGCGAGCAGGCTCGCTCCCACAGGTCCGCCGAACGCTACAAAACAGTGCGCACCTCTCGTCGCGCGCACTGGTTCGGAGCGACCTGAAAGGCTGCGCCAAGCATCCCACGCCCATTTCCTACACCATCTTCGATTGGCAAGCCCCTTGCTCTAAACACAGCACCGTTCATTGCTGGAAGCACTCCGATGCTGGTGATTCACCGCAGAATCGACACTCAACCCCGCTGGGATGCGGAGCTTCATCTGACTTTTGATGCCCGCAGCAAAAGTCGCCTGCGCTGTTTCAGTGCCGAGGGCGAAGATGTGGGATTGTTTTTGGAGCGGGGCCAGCCGCCGCTTTACGACGGCGAATACCTCCAGGCCGAAGACGGACGTATCGTGCGCGTCTGCGCCCGCCCCGAACAACTGCTGCATGTCACCTGCGCCAATGGCTTCGAGCTGACGCGTGCGGCCTATCACCTGGGCAATCGCCATGTGGCCCTGCAAGTGGGCGATGGCTGGTTGCGCCTGCTGGACGATTACGTGCTCAAGGCGATGCTCGAACAATTGGGCGCCAGCGTCACCCCCATCGAAGCCCCCTTCCAACCGGAACACGGCGCCTATGGCGGCGGCCATCACCATTCACGGCACGGCGACGAAGACTTCAACTACGCACCGCGCCTGCACCAGTTCGGCGTGCGCACATGAACCCGGCCTGGGCGCTGTTGCGTCTGGCCAGCCCGCAGTTGCCCATCGGCGGCTACAGCTATTCCCAAGGGCTGGAGATGGCGGTGGATAACGGCCAGGTCAAGACCGCCGACGACGCACGCCGATGGATCGGCGATCAATTGCTGCTGAACCTGGCACGCTTCGAAGCGCCCCTGCTGCTCGCCCATTGCACCGCCGCCGCGGCTGACGATTGGGCCACCCTGGAGCAACACTACGAAGCACACCGCGCCAGCCGGGAAACCCGCGAGCTGTATCAGGAGAGCCGGCAGATGGGCTATTCGTTGCAGCAACTGCTCGGCGGCCTGCCGGAACTCGACGGTGCCGCCCGACAATTTCTCGAGCAACGTAGCGAACCCCACCTGGCCCTGGGCTGGGCCCTGGCCGCCCGCGCCTGGGACATCGCGCCCCAGGACGCGCTCGCCGCCTGGCTGTGGAGCTGGCTGGAAAACCAACTGGCGGTGCTGATGAAAACCCTTCCCCTCGGCCAGCAAGCCGCCCAGCGCCTGACCAGCGAACTGCTGCCGCTGCTGCAACAGGCCCAGCACAACGCCTCGAACATCAACCCCGAGCATTACGGCAGCGCCGCGTTTGGCCTGTCCCTGGCGTGTATGGCCCATGAGCGCCAGTACAGCCGTCTGTTCCGTTCCTAGGAGACCAACATGAACACACAACCCCTGCGCGTCGGCATCGGCGGCCCGGTGGGCTCCGGCAAGACCGCCCTGACCCTGGCCCTGTGCCTGGCCCTGCGCGAGCGCTACAACCTGGCGGTGGTCACCAACGATATCTACACCCGCGAAGACGCCGACTTCCTGGTCCGCAACGAAGCCCTGGCGCCGGAGCGGATCATTGGTGTCGAAACCGGTGGTTGCCCGCACACAGCCATTCGCGAAGACGCCTCGATCAACCTCGAAGCGGTAGACCAGTTGAACCGGCGCTTCCCGGGGCTGGATCTGATCCTGGTGGAGTCCGGCGGCGACAACCTCTCGGCGACCTTCAGTCCGGAACTGTCGGACCTGACCCTTTACGTGATCGATGTATCGGCCGGGGACAAGTTGCCCCGCAAGGGCGGGCCGGGCATCTGCAAGTCCGACTTGCTGGTGATCAATAAAATCGACCTGGCACCACTGGTAGGCGCCTCCCTGGAGATGATGGACAGCGACACCCGGCGGATGCGCAACGGCAAGCCATTCGTGTTCAGCAATCAGAAAACCGGCCAGGGCCTGGACGAAATCATCGCGTTCATCGAGCGCCAGGGCCTGCTGACTGCGGCCTGATTTTTCGAACTCTCAACAAGGAAGCCTTTTCATGACACTCAAACGCATTCTCGGCGCCCTCGCCCTGCTGCTGGCCCCGACCCTGGCCTTCGCCCACCCCGGCCATGGCGACAATGGCCTGATCGCCGGCCTCGGGCACCCTGTCGGCGGCCTGGATCATTTGCTCGCCATGCTCGCAGTCGGCTTGTGGGCGGCACAACAACAAGGCACCGCACGTTGGGCGCTGCCCTGCACGTTCATCGGCACCATGCTGATCGGTGGCTTGTTCGGTTTCGAAGGCCTGCAGTTGCCGGCACTGGAAAGCGGGATTGCCGCCTCGGTGCTGGCCCTGGGCCTGGCGGTGGCGCTGGCCGTGCGTCCGCCATTGAGCCTGGCGGTTGTCGCGACGGCATTGTTTGCGCTGTTCCATGGCGTGGCCCATGGGTTGGAACTGCCGGACATGTCGAGCCCATGGGCCTATGCGGCCGGGTTCGTCGCAGCGACAGCGGCGCTGCATGGCGCAGGTTTCGCCCTGGTTCGCGCGTTGCCGCGAGCCGCAGCGCCTTTGGTGCGGCTGGCGGGGGCGGCTTCGGCGGGGGTTGGGGTCTGGTTGTTGGCGGGTTGATTTATTAGTGCCCGTACGGGCCTCATCGCGAGCAGGCTCGCTCCCACATGAACGGCGTACGCCCAACAACTGTGGGAGCGAGCCTGCTCGCGATGGCAGACTTGCAAGCGCTACCTATCTGAAGTCGGTCACTCTGCTACCATGTCGCGCAATCGCCCCTGCCGTGACGACGTCCGCCCATGCCCGATGCTTCCCGCCCCGCTCCTTCGCCTGAATTGATCGCCCTGTTCGCAACAGTGCGCCAGCATTTTCACGAGGTGATCGTGCCCATGTGGCAGGGCCCGGGCTGGAATGCCGAATTGGCACTGCCCTACGAATCCCTGGATGCCACCCACACGCCGTTGCCGCCCCAGCGTTACCGCGCGATGGCCTGCGCCAGACAGTTGTATGTGTTCGCCAGTCTGATCGGCGAAGTGACAGGGGCCGAAGAACGGGCCGCGGCGCTGTTCCGCTCGCTGCAGCGGCACTTCCACGATGCCGAACACGGCGGCTGGTTCTACAGCATCGACCCGCAAGGCACCCCGCTGGACACTGGCAAAGACCTCTACACCCACGCCTTCATCCTGTTTGCCTGCGCCCACTACTGGGGCAAAGTTCGCGAGCCGCTGGTGGAATCGGTGCTCAACGCTGCCCTGGAAGTCATTGCCCGGCGCTTTGCCACTGGCGACGGTCTCTACGAGGCCGGTCTCAAGCGCGATTGGTCAACGCTCGGATCCGGCCCGTTGCAGAACCCCCTGATGCACCTGGCCGAAGCCTTCCTCGCCACCCTCTCGGTTCGCGAAGACGCCAGCACTCGCCAGGCATTGCTGAGCCTGTGTGATGGAATGTTCAAGCGTTTCATTGAACCGAAGCTGGGCGTGATGATGGAGAAACCGCTCAAGGCTGTGGATAACTGGTTTGAGCCGGGACACCAGTTCGAGTGGTATTTCCTGCTGGCCTCGTCTCCCCTGCTGCAGGGCGGCAAGTTGCATGCGGCCCTGGAACAAAGCTTCGGCTATACCGAGCAACAAGGCGTGAACCTGCAGTCCGGCGCGGTATGCGCCATGCTGGGCCCGGCGCCGGACGCTATCGCGCGCGACGCCACCCAGCGCATCTGGGCCCAGGCCGAATACCTGCGCGCCCTCACCCTGCGCCCGGGAAGCCAGGACGTGTTGCTGCGTCAGCTACAGGCTCTGCAACAGCATTTCCTGCATGCCAAGGGGTGGAACGAATGCCTTGATGCCGACGGCGTCGTCAGCCGTCGGGACATGCCCTCCACCACCCCCTATCACCTGATGACCTGCTATCGCGGATTGGCCGATTACCTGGGCTGAGGCTGTTTGTGGCGAGGGGATTTATCCCCGCTGGGTTGCGAAGCAGCCCCAAAGCACTCACCTCAATCTACCTGACACCGAGTCGGCTGATTTTAGGGCTGCTTCGCAGCCCAACGGGGATAAATCCCCTCGCCACAGGGGATTGCCGTCAGGTCTTGTTACGCTCAATGGCAAATCCGGCCCAGGTCTGGCTTACCGGCATCAGTTCCAGGCTGTTGATGTTGATGTGGGCTGGCGTGTTGAGCACCCAATAAATGGTTTCGGCAATGTCCTGCGGCTGGATCGGCTCGGCCCCGGCATAGGTCGCGTTGTAGCGTTCCTGGTCACCGCCGAAGCGCACCAGTGAGAACTCGCTCTCACACAGCCCTGGCTCGATGTTGCTGACCCGCACACCCGTACCCTGCAAGTCACAACGCAGGTTCAGCGAGAACTGTTTGACGAACGCCTTGGTCGCGCCATACACGTGGCTACCCGGGTAGGGGTAGTTGCCGGCGATGGAGCCCAGGTTGATGATCCCTGCACCGCGGCCATGGGCAATCAGGCGCGGCAGCAGCAGGCGCGTGCTGTAGAGCAGCCCTTTGACGTTGGTGTCGACCATCGTGTCCCAATCGTCGAGGTCGCACTTGGGCGCCGGATCGACCCCCAGGGCGAGTCCAGCGTTGTTGATCAAGCCACGCAATGTAGCGAAGGACGGCGGCAGATTGGCGATTGCCTCCTCCATGGCCGTGCGGTCGCGCACATCCAATACCAGGCCATGGACTTCGGTTTGTTTCGACAGCTCGGCACACAGTGCACTGAGGCGCTCTTCACGGCGCCCGGTCAGCACCAGTTTCCAACCGGCCTCGGCAAAACGACGGGCACAGGCTTCGCCAAATCCGGACGTCGCCCCGGTGATAAACAGGGTGTTGGACATCATGTTCTCCTTGAATGGGCTTGAGGCAGCCATTGAATGGGATCGGCCCACAGCATGCCCGGCCCGACCGCGAGCGGCAACTGCCCACCGTGGATGTTGATTCGGGTCGGACTGATCATAAAATGATCAAACCGCGCCAACCCTTGCAGGATAGGGGGTGCAGCCTGTTGCCCGCACCTTATCCACAGGCACGTCCACAGTAATCGGGGGCAAGTGAAAACGCTCCAGCCCGCTGTGCATAAGGCTTTGCGAGGCATCTGGAAAATTTTTTCCCTTGACCCTGCATGTGAGCTTGTGCAGATCGGATTCTCTGCTATGAGCCACGATCCATAGGGGCGATGGCTCGAAGCCAGTAACCACGGCCCTCAGAGCGGTCTTTCCAGAGTTTAGTCACAGACTTATCCACAGGATTGCCCACAGATTTTCCGGCCTATCCCGCGCTTAAAAAAGTGTTGACAACCTAGACTCATGCTCGCCTGAAAATGCCTGATCAAAAAACGATCGCCGGCCTGCAAGCCACGTATTTAAAGGCGTCCAGCCAGCTACTCCCACGTTACCCACAGCCGGTTCCACAGCAAACGGGGACAAGTCAAAACCGTGACAAAACAACTGTTTGCGGCGACTTTATGTCGCGGTTTGCTAAGGGTTAAGGATTGTTGTCCACAATTCTTCGGCCACATGAATTTCCCCTGCTCGCGATAGCGGTGGATCAGGCACAGAGATGCCGACTGTTCCATCGCTATCGCGAGCAGGCTCGCTCCCACAGGGGTTGGTGATGTTCAGGAGAGATAAAAAAACCGGCGATCACTCGCCGGTTTCTTTATTGCCATATCGGCGTCAGTGCCCGCCCAGGTACGCGTTGCGCACCTCTTCGTTGGCGAGCAGCTCCTTGCCGGTGCCGGTCAGGCGGATTTCGCCGTTGACCATCACATAGGCCCGGTCCGACAACCTGAGGGCGTGGTTGGCGTTCTGCTCCACCAGGAAGATGGTCATCCCGGTGGACGCCAGTTCCCTCAGGGTGGCGAAGATCTGTTTCACCACGATTGGCGCCAGCCCCAGGCTCGGCTCATCGAGCAGCAACAACTTCGGCCGGCTCATCAACGCCCGGGCAATGGCGAGCATTTGCTGCTCGCCACCCGACATGGTCATGGCCCGCTGGTTGCGCCGCTCCTTGAGCCGCGGGAACAGTTCGAACATGCGCTGCATGTCTTCGCTGGCGTACTTGTCGCCGATGGGGATGGTGCCCATCAGCAGGTTCTCCTCGACGGTCATGTCGGGGAACACCCGCCGGCCTTCCGGCGACTGGGCGATGCCGTTGGACGCGATGTAGTGGGACGACTTATGGGTGATGTCCACACCCTGGTAGATGATCTGACCACTGGCTGCGCGCGGCTGGCCGAAGATCGACATCAGCAGCGTGGACTTGCCAGCGCCATTGGAGCCGATCAGGCTCACCGTCTCGCCTTTGCCAATGTGCATCGAGACTTTCTTCAGGGCCTGGATCGGCCCGTAGAACACGTCCAGTTCCTTGAGTTCGAGGATCGGTTCACTCATACCAGTTCCTCTTCATCGGCACCCAGGTAGGCCGCGATCACCTTAGGATCGTTGCGAATCGCCTCCGGGCCGCCCTCGGCGATCACGTTGCCGTGGTCCAGCACCACGATGTGGTCGGAAATGCTCATTACCATGCCCATGTCGTGTTCGATCAGCACCACGGTCAGATCGTGCTCGTCGCGCAGCAGTCGGATCATCGCGCTCAGCGCTTCGGTTTCCTGAGGGTTGAGGCCGGCGGCCGGTTCGTCGAGGCAGATGACCTGCGGACGGGTGCACATGGCCCGGGCAATTTCCAGGCGGCGCTGCTGACCATAGGAAAGCTCACCCGCCAGGCGGTTGGCACAGTCCACCAGGTCCACGACTTCGAGCCAGTAGAAGGCATGATCCAGTGCGTCGCTTTCGGCCTTGCGATAACCCTTGGTGTTGAGGATGCCGGCCACCAGACTGCGGTTGACCCACATGTGCTGGGCCACCAGGAGGTTTTCCAGCACCGACATTTCCCGGAACAGGCGAATGTTCTGGAAGGTACGGGCCAGGCCGGCGCGGTTCACCAGGTGGGTCCCCCCGAACATCTTGTAGTACAGCCGGCTGGCGAAGGATTTCGGCGAGACGAAGTCGGTGGGGCGAAACGCTTCGCCCAACAGTTTGATGACGTTGGTCCGCTCGCCGCGCACGTTGAGTTCGATCTTGCCGCCGGAGGCTTTGTAGAAACCGGTCAGGCAGTTGAACACCGTGGTCTTGCCCGCGCCATTGGGGCCGATCAGGGCGAAGATCGAGTTGCGCTTGACCTGCAGGCTGACATCGCTGAGGGCCTTGATGCCACCGAATTGCATCATCAGGTTTTCGACCTGGAGTACGACTTCACTCATGGCGCTGCCCTCCGTCATGCGCTATGACACCTTTACGCGGCCTCACACCGGTACGGCTGATGCGGATCAGGCCGCGAGGTCGCCAGATCATCATCAACACCATCAGCACACCGAACAGCAGCACGCGGTATTCGGAGAAGCTGCGCAGCAGCTCTGGCGTAATGGTGAGTACGAATGCCGCGATCACCACGCCCACTGTCGAGCCCATGCCGCCCAGGACCACGATCGCCAGGATCAGCGCCGACTCGAAGAATGTGAACGACGACGGGTTGACGAACCCCTGGTAGCTGGCGAAGAACACCCCGGCCAGGCCGGCGGTGGATGCACCGAGGGTGAACGCCGAAAGCTTGACCAGTACGTGATTCAGGCCCATGGAACGGCAGGCGATCTCGTCTTCACGCAGGGCTTCCCAGGCGCGCCCGACCGGCATGCGCGTCAACCTGTGCTTGATGTAGAGCACCAGCAGCACAACGATGAACAACACGATGTAGATGAACAGGAATTTCAGGTTCGGGTTGTAGTCGATGCCGAAGAACTCGTGGAATGGCACCCCTCCATCCTTGGCCTTGCGACCGAACTCCAGACCGAGGAAGGTCGGCGACGGCACGGGCATGCCGTTTGGCCCGCCGGTGAACGACAACCAGTTATTGAGCACCAGTCGGATGATTTCACCGAAGCCCAGGGTCACGATCGCCAGGTAGTCGCCGTGCATTCGCAACACCGGGAAGCCCAATATGCATCCCGCCAGCGCTGCCGCAAGCGCCGCCAGTGGCAGCACGGTCCAGAAACCCAGTCCCAGGTACTGATAGCCCAGCGCCAGGCCATAGGCACCGATGGCGTAGAACGCCACATAACCCAGGTCGAGCAGGCCCGCCAGGCCGACCACGATGTTCAGGCCCAGGCCGAGCAGCACGTAGATCAGCCCGAGGATGACTACCGTGAGCACGTATTTGTTGGCGAAAAACGGAAACACGATGGCAATCACGATCAGCGCCGGGATGATCCAGCGCAGGCGCGACTTGTAGTCCGGTGGCAGGACGTGCACGCCGGAACCCGGGTTTTCAAAGCCCTGGAGCACCTTCAGGCCCTTGGACGTTTGCAGGAACAGGCTCAAGGCAAAGCGCCCGATCATCACGATCGCCACCAGCCAGCCGACGCGGGCCGGTTGCAGGTTGAAGCTGTAGCCGTCGAGCACCACGCCGACAATCGGCCCGAATACGATCAGCGAGATCAGGCCCGCCAGGATCGCGTCAATGACGCTCTGTTTGATATCAATCGGTTTATTGGCAGCAGACATACTTATACCTTCGCCACGAGTGGGCGACCCAACAGGCCTTGGGGACGGAAAATCAGGATCATCACCAGCAGGGAGAAACTGAACACGTCTTTATAGTCGGAGTTGATCAGTCCGGAGAACAGCGACTCGGAGATCCCGAGGATGATCCCGCCGAGCATCGCCCCAGGCAGGGAGCCGATGCCACCGAGGACCGCTGCGGTGAACGCCTTGATGCCGATGATGAAGCCGGCATAGAAGTCGAACGTGCCGTAATTCATGGTGATCAGCACACCGGCCAGGGCCGCCATGGCCGCGCCGATGATGAACACGTAGGAAATCACCCGGTCGGTGTTGATCCCCAGGATCGAGGCCATCTTGCGATCTTGCTGGGTGGCACGGCACATGCGCCCCAGCTTGGTGTACTTGATGATGTAGGTCAGCAAGGCCATCCCGGCGAACGCGGCGACCAGGATGAAGATCTTGGTGTAGGTGAGCTGGACGAAGCCGGTGCCGATGTCGACGCGCATGGCGCCTTCAAGCAGTGTCGGCACACCCTGTTGGCGAGCGCCCTGGCTGATCTGTGCATAGTTCTGCAGGATCAGCGAAATGCCGATGGCACTGATCAGCGGTGCCAGGCGGGTGGAGTTGCGCAGCGGTTTGTAGGCGACGCGTTCGATGACCCAGCCGTATACCCCGGTGACCACAACCGTGAACACAAGGGTGCCGAGGATCATTAGCGGAAAGGATTCAATACCGAAGTAAGCCAGCAGAGCCAGACTGATTGCCGCGAGGTACGCGGAAATCATGTAAACCTCGCCGTGGGCGAAGTTGATCATGCCGATGATGCCGTAGACCATTGTGTAGCCGATGGCGATCAGACCATAGACCGACCCGAGGGTCAGGCCATTGATCAGTTGCTGCAGGAAAATACCATCCATAACGCAATCTCACGCATTTGAAAGACTGCACGCGCACCGCAGCGACGGACCGGGGTTCAGCCGCCGAGGCTACACGGTGGGCGCACAGCTTTCGGGAGAAAAGACAGGTGGGTCCTGGCTGATACCAGCCCGGGAAGGGCGATCACGGGTTGCGTGGCGAAGGAGCACGCTCCCTCGCCACACGCCGTTATCCCTTCAAATCACTTCTGTTTTTCCAACTGATGGTATTTGCCGTCCTTGTCCCACTGGTAGACCACGTAGTCGGAGACCTTCAGGTCGCCCTTCTTGTCCCATTCCTTCTTGCCCATTACGGTCTGGACCGGGTTGGTCTTGAGCCACTCGGCCGCGGCGTCGGTCTTGCTCGACTTGGCACCGTTGAAAGCGGCCGCCAGGGTCTGGACGGAAGCGTAGGCATACAGGGTGTAGCCTTCCGGCTCGGTGCCCTTGGCACGGAATGCGTCGACCACGGACTTGCTGTCTGGCAGCAGGCGTGGATCGGCACCGAAGGTCATGTACACGCCATCGACGTATTGCGCGCCGCCGGCGGTGGTCACCAGTTCGTCGGTCACGATGCCGTCGTCGGACATGAATTTCACGTCCTTGAGGCCTTGCTCACGCAGTTGGCGAACCAGCGGGCCGGCTTCCGGGTGCAGGCCGCCGAAGTAGACCACGTCGGCACCAGCGGCACGGATCTTGGTGACCACGGCGCTGAAGTCTTTCTCACCACGGGTCAGGCCTTCGTACAGTACCGGGGTCACGCCGCGCTTGGTCAGCTGGGCCTTGGTGGCATCCGCCAGGCCCTGGCCGTAGGTGTCCTTGTCGTGCAGCACCACGACTTTCTTGCCCTTGAGCACGTCGACAATGTAGTCGCCGGCGACAATGCCCTGCTGGTCGTCACGACCGCACATACGGAACATCGCGTTCAGGCCACGCTCGGTAACGGCCGGGTTGGTGGAACCTGGGGTGATGGCCATGATGTCGGCGTCACCATAGACTTCGGAAGCCGGGATGGTCGACGAAGAGCAGAAGTGACCGACCACGGCGTTCACCTTGTCCTGGTCGACGAAGCGGTTGGCCACGGCCACGGCCTGCTTCGGCTCGCAGGCGTCGTCACCTTTCACCAGAACGATCTTCTCGCCGTTCACGCCGCCCTTGGCGTTGATTTCGTCCGCCGCCGCCTGTGCCCCTTTCATGTACTGCTCGCCAAACGCTGCGTTGGCACCAGTCATGGGACCCGCTACACCGATCTTGAAGTCTGCATGGGCAAACGCGGAAACACCCATCGCTGCTGTAACGGCGAGGGCCAGAAAGCCTTTCTTGTAAAACGTCTGGGACATGAGGTGGTGCTCCAAGGTTTTTTTTAGTTGGCACTGCGACTTCACTGAAAAGCTCAGAGCAAGGGCCGTGCCATCGGTTTTTTATTCTGAAAAAAGTCGCTGCTTTATTGTTATTTCGACTGTTTCGGGCCCTTTTTCACAGGGCGTGCAACCGTCTAAATCGCACGAGGTGCAACCTTTTGCCTAGCCGAGCACAACCCTCTTTGAGCCATCATTGCAACCATCGCAGGAAAGTACGTGCAACCAGCCTGTAACAACCTGCGTCACCGAACTGCACACTGTCGGTGCACAACTGCTACAACCCGCACCATTACAGGCTAGACGCTTCGCCGGAAAACGCCGGTTCCGGCAACATTTTTCCACACTCAAATGACGATCCGCAGGCACTGGCCCGCGTGATACAGCGAGAAGCCCGCCTCATACAAGCAGCTGCGCACCCCCGCCCCAGTCACGGGTTGCATCGGCGCAAAGGGAATCGGTAACGCTTTCGCGTCGCCATGGCACAGGTAATCGGCAAAGGCCTTGCCCACCACCGTACCGGTGGTCACGCCCCGCCCGTTGTAGCCGGTGACCGCCACCAATCCGGGCGCCGGCTCGAACAGGCGCATCAGATGGTCGGGGGTGAAGGCGATGCAACCGGTCCAGGTGGACTCCCATTCCACCGACTTGAGATACGGGAAGTAGTGCTGCTGTACCCGATCCGCCCAGGCCTTGAGGAACCAGGTGGGCTTGCGGTTGCCATTGCCCAGGCTGCCCAGCAACAAACGACCGTCCTTGTCGCGGCGAATGCTGCTCAACACCTGACGGGTGTCCCACGACCCCTGGCCGCCAGGCAAGATGCGTTGTGCCGCCTCGTCGGTCAACGGGACGGAAGCCACCTGGTAGTAATAGCCGGGGAAGAAATTGCGCCGCAGCTCGGTCCATTCGCCTTCGGTGTAGGCATTGGAGGCGATCACCACCTGCTCGGCCAGTACCGAACCCTGGGCCGTCTGTACCGACCAGCGCTGGCCCTGGCGTTCCAGGCGGGTCACGGGGGAGTGGTCAAACAGTTGTCCGCCCAGGTCCGCCGCCGCCTTGGCCAATCCGCTGACATAGGCCATAGGATTGAGCGTACCGGCGCGTCGATCCAACAAAGCCGCAGCGATTTTCGACGTGCCTGTGGCTTCGACGCAGGCTTGGCCGGTAAGCAGCTCCACCGGGGCGCCACGGCGTTTCCATTGTTCTTCACGACTGCGCAGGTCCGCCTCGCCCCGGGCGTTATGGGCCATGTGCAGCGTGCCTTCGCGGCGCAACTGGCAATCGATGTTGTACTTGTCGACAAGGCTGAACACCAACGCTGGAGCTGCGCCCAGCATGCGATTGAGCTGGCTGCCGACGGCTTCGCCGAAGCCGGCCTCGATATCGTCCGGCGGAATCCACAGGCCCGCGTTCACCAGCCCGACATTGCGCCCCGAACCGCCGTGTCCGGTCCGATGAGCCTCCAGCACCGCGACGCGCTTGCCTTGTTCCAGTAAATGCACCGCCGCCGACAACCCGGTAAAGCCTGCGCCAATCACGCAGACGTCCACCGTGACCTCACCGGTGAGCGCAGTGTTTTCAGGCCTTTGCGGCGTCAGTTTTTCCCACAGACATTCTTCGCGTAACGGCATTGCCAGACTCCGGAAATGAAACCCAACCATCACACCTTTCAAGGGTGGGAGCGAGCCTGCTCGCGATGGCGACGCTCATTCAACACTGATGTCGATTGATCGACCGCCATCGCGAGCAGGCTCGCTCCCACAGGGATCTTCATGAAAGGAAGATCCGCTTCACTCAACCTCAGTCGAACGTAATCCCCTGGGCCAACGGCAACTCCAGCGAGTAGTTGACGGTGTTGGTCTGGCGACGCATGTAGGCGCGCCACGAGTCGGAGCCGGATTCGCGACCGCCGCCGGTTTCCTTCTCACCGCCGAAGGCGCCGCCGATTTCCGCGCCGCTCGGGCCGATGTTGACGTTGGCGATGCCACAATCGCTGCCCACCGCGGACATGAACTGCTCGGCTTCACGCACGTCCGTGGTGAAGATGCAGGACGACAGGCCTTGGGGCACGGCGTTGTTCAGGTGCAGGGCCTCAGCGAAGTCCTTGTAGCCGATCACATACAGGATCGGGGCGAAGGTTTCGTGGCGGACCACGTCGCTCTGCTCCGGCATCTCGACGATGGCCGGCGACACGTAATAGGCATTCGGGAACTGGTCTTCGAGCTGGCGCTGGCCGCCGAATACGCGACCACCTTCGCTCAAGGCCTGCTCGAGGGCGTCCTGCATGTTGTCGAAGCTGTGCTTGTCGATCAGCGGCCCGACCAGGTTGCCCTCCAGCGGATGGCCGATGCGCACTTTCGAATAGGCGGCCTTGAGGCGGGTGACGATTTCTTCTTTCACCGACTCATGGGCGATCAGGCGGCGCAGGGTAGTGCAACGCTGGCCGGCGGTACCGACGGCACTGAACAGGATGGCGCGCACGGCCATGTCCAGGTCGGCACTCGGCGCCAGGATCATCGCGTTGTTGCCACCCAGTTCGAGGATGCTGCGGGCAAAGCGCGCGGCGACTTTCGGCGCCACTTCCCGACCCATGCGGGTGCTGCCGGTGGCGCTGATCAATGCCACGCGCGGGTCATCTACCAACGCCTCACCGGCATCGCGACCGCCGATGATCACTTGGCACAGATATTCCGGCGCATCGCTGAAGTTCTTCAATGCACGCTCGAACAGCGCCTGGCACGCCAGGGCGGTGAGCGGGGTCTTTTCCGAAGGTTTCCAGATCACCGAATCGCCGCACACCAGAGCCAGCGTGGTGTTCCAGGCCCAGACCGCGACAGGGAAGTTGAACGCACTGATCACCCCGACCACGCCCAGCGGATGCCAGGTTTCACGCATGTGGTGACCCGGGCGCTCGGAGGCGATGGTCAGGCCATACAGTTGACGGGACAGGCCGACGGCGAAATCGCAGATGTCGATCATCTCCTGCACTTCACCCAGGCCTTCCTGGGTAATCTTGCCAGCTTCCCATGACACCAGCTCGCCGAGATCGGCCTTGTATTCACGTAGCAGGTCACCAAACTGGCGCACCAGCTCGCCGCGACGCGGGGCTGGGACCTGGCGCCACAGATCGAAAGCATGTTGAGCACGGCTGACCTGCTGCTCGACTTCGGCCGCGCCTTCCCAATTCACCGCGCCGATACGACTGCCGTCGATAGGCGAATGCACCGGCTGTGTGCCGTTCTGGTACAGGGCCGGGGCTACCCCCAGGCGATCAAGCAATGCAGCAACCATGGTCAATTCCTCAAGCGAAAGACAAAAAACAGCAGCCGGACGATCACGGCTGATCAGGACTGTAGTTGTAGCTGGCCCGAGTCTTGCCAACAAACGACCTTTAAGCGAGATATCATTCCGTTTATTCATGCTGCCCGTGAACGGATACATCGAGCCACCGCAAATAGGCCTCACCGATGCTCAATAAACGCTATTTACCGTCGATTACGGCGCTGCAATGTTTTGAAGCGGTGACCCGTCACCTGAGCTTCACCCGTGCCGCCGAAGAATTGCATCTGACCCAAAGCGCCGTCAGCAAGCAGGTCGCGCAGCTCGAGGAGCTCTTGCAGCACCTGCTGTTCCGCCGCGTGCGTCGGCGCTTGCAACTGACGCCGGCCGGCGACTTGTACCTGGGGGAAGTGCGGAAAATTCTCACCCAGGTCGAAATGTCCACCCATTACCTGCGCTCCTACGGTGGCGACACGGAAGTCCTGCGAGTCTCCACGCCGCCGACCTTCGGTGCACGTTGGCTGGTGCCGCGCCTCAAAGGCTGGCGCCTGCGGCATCCGAAGATCCACTTGGACCTGTGCAGCGAGCAGGAGCCCGACGATTTGCTGCAAGGGCGCAGCGACATGGCGTTTTACTTCGGCCAGGGTTCTCGACCTGGCACCGAATCCCTGGAACTGTTCGGCGAAGAACTGGTGCCGGTCTGCGCGCCGGGCTGCCTGCCGGATACCCCCTTTACCGACCCGACGCAACTGGCCGACCTGGTGCTGTTGCAGAATGCATCACGCCCCCAGGCCTGGCATGACTGGTTCGCCGACCAAGGCTTTCACACCGAACACAGCTACCACGGGCCGCGCTTCGAAACGTTCTACATGTGCATCCGCGCCGCCCAGGTCGGTTGCGGCGTCGCCCTGCTGCCGCGCTTTCTGGTGGAGGAAGAACTGGCAGACGGCAAGCTGATCATTCCATGGCAGCACGCCATGCCCAGCACCAACGCCTATTACATGGCTTATCCTGAGCATTCGGCAGAGGTGCCCAAGGTCAGATACTTTGTGGAGTGGATGTTGGAGCAGATGGCTAATCCTGATGCACCACAGTAAGAGCTACCGACACAAAGCCCTGTGGCGAGGGGATTTATCCCCTCGCCACAAAAGCTCCGTGTCCAAAAAACACTGGCAATCACCCCAAAGGTTATGCGCCACTAGCCCCTTCATCACAAACCGCTGTCCGACGCTGCCCGCTGCAGCGAACTGTCTGGAGATACCCGTCATGAGCGAGAGTGTGTTTGCCGATCGCATCGTGCAGAACCTGCTCGACACCGACTTCTACAAGTTGACGATGATGCAGGCAGTCCTGCACAACTACCCCAACGTCGAAGTCGAATGGGAGTTTCGTTGCCGCAACAGCGAAGACCTGCGCCCTTATCTGGCAGAGATCCGCTTCCAGATCGAACGCCTGGCCGAGCTCAACCTGAGCGCCGATCAGTTGGGTTTCCTGGAGCGCATCAGCTTCCTGAAGCCGGATTTCCTGCGCTTCCTGGGCCTGTTTCGCTTCAACCTGCGCTACGTGTACACCGGCATCGAAAATGGTGAGCTGTTCATCCGCCTGCGCGGGCCGTGGCTGCATGTGATCCTGTTCGAAGTGCCGCTACTGGCCATTGTCAGCGAAGTGCGCAATCGCTATCGCTACCGCGAGGTGATCCTGGAGCAGGCACGGGAGCAGTTGTATCGCAAGTTCGACTGGCTGAGCGCCAACGCCAGCAGCGAGGAATTGTCCGAGCTGCAAGTGGCGGACTTCGGTACCCGCCGCCGGTTCTCCTACCGCACCCAGGAAGAAGTGGTGAACGTGCTCAAGCACGATTTCCCAGGGCGCTTCGTCGGCACCAGCAATGTGCATTTGTCCCGGGAACTGGACATGAAACCCCTGGGCACCATGGCCCATGAGTGGATCATGGCCCACCAGCAACTGGGCCCGCGGCTGATCGACAGCCAGATCGCCGCCCTCGATTGCTGGGTGCGCGAGTACCGGGGCCTGCTGGGGATCGCGCTGACCGACTGCATCACCATGGACGCCTTCCTGAAGGACTTCGATCTGTTCTTCGCCAAGCTGTTCGACGGCCTGCGCCATGATTCGGGTGACCCGGTGACCTGGGCCGAGAAAGCCATCGCCCACTACCACAAGCTGGGGATCGACCCGATGAGCAAGACCCTGGTGTTCTCCGACAGTCTGACCTTGCCCAAATGCCTGGAGATTTTCCGTGCGTTGCGTGGTCGCATCAATGTCAGCTTCGGTATTGGCACTAACCTGACCTGCGACATCCCGGGCGTCGAGCCCATGAGTATTGTGCTTAAAATGATCAGCTGTGACGGGCAACCCGTGGCCAAGATTTCAGACGAGCCCGGCAAGACCCACTGCAAGGATCCGAATTTCGTCGCCTACATGCGACACGTTTTCCAAGTACCTGCCACCCTTTCTGGCATATCAAGCAAGGAGTGAATTCATGCAAGCCGTACAGCGTGAGATTGCTGAACAGCTCAAGGTCCAGCCACCGTTCGCCGATGAGGCCGCCCTCAAGGCCGAAATCGCTCGTCGGGTTAGCTTCATCCAGGACTGCCTCGTCAACTCCGGACTCAAGAGCCTGGTGCTGGGGATCAGTGGAGGGGTCGATTCGTTGACTGCCGGCCTGCTGGCCCAGCGCGCCATGCGCGAGTTGCGGGAAAAAACCGGTAACCCGGCCTACAAGTTCATCGCCGTGCGCCTGCCGTACGAAACCCAGTTCGATGAGCACGAAGCACAAGCCTGCGTGGACTTCATCGAGCCGGACGAACGCCACACCGTCAACATCGGCCCGGCGGTCAAGGCCCTGGCCAATGAAATCCTGGCATTCGAAGGCAAGACGCCAGGCTCGCGGGATTTCGTGCTGGGTAATTCAAAGGCGCGGATGCGCATGGTGGCGCAGTACGCCATCGCCGGTGCCGAGCAAGGCCTGGTGGTCGGTACCGATCATGCGGCTGAAGCCGTGATGGGTTTCTTCACCAAGTTCGGTGACGGCGCCTGTGACCTGGCGCCCCTGAGCGGCCTGGTGAAGAATCAGGTCAGGGCCATCGCCCGTGACTTCGGAGCGCCGGAATCGCTGGTGGAAAAAGTCCCCACCGCCGACCTCGAGGACCTCTCCCCGGGCAAACCCGACGAGGCCGCTCACGGCGTGACCTATGGGGAAATCGATGCTTTCCTGCACGGCCAGACCATTCGCGAAGAAGCGGCCCGGATCATCTGCGAGACCTATCGCAAGACCGAGCACAAGCGAGTGTTGCCGTACGCCCCATAGCCGGCACCCAAAGCTCCTGTGTGAGCGAGCCTGCTCGCGATGGCGTCAGGTCAGCCAGTCTGGAAGTTGACTGACACTCCGCCATCGCGAGCAGGCTCGCTCCCACATCCGGCCCCCGGTGATTTACGGACATAAAAAAGCGCCCTGCAAGGGGCGCTTTTTTATGCCTGAAGGATTACTTCAGCGTCACGGTGCCTTTCATCATCGAGATGTGGCCAGGGAACGAGCAGAAGAAACCGTACTTCTCGGCGGCATCGAGCTTCGATACGTCAAAGGTCACCGAATCTTTCTCATTGGCGCCGATGATCTTGGTGTGGGCGATGATCCGTGCATCACCTTCCTTGAGGTAGTTCTTGTCGATCCCGGCGCCCAGGCCATCGGTCGCAATCGGCTGCATGTCAGCCTCTTTGCTCAACACCCAGTTATGGCCCATGACATTTTTTGGCAAGCTGCCCGAATGGGTCAGCTCAACGGTGAAGGTCTTGCAGCTCTTGTCGATCTCGATGGCCTTGGTGCTGAAGGACATCTGATCAGTCGAGTCGATGGTGGTCTTGCACTCCGCTGCCATCAGTTGGCTGCTAGCCAGTGTCAACAGGGATACTGCTACAAGTTTGGCAAACATCATGAATCTCCAAGGCATGGTTAGAAAATTCCTTCAAAGGGGAAGACTGCCCTAATTTCAGACAAGTTCCTATGACCTGAATCAAAAATTGTATACAACTTAAGGCTATCAGCCTGATGGATACAATCAACCGGCCAGACGCACGATGTCCGCCTATGATCGGCCTCATCACCTCAATGGAGCGCCTGTCATGAACCTCAACAGCCTGTTATGCAGCCTGCTCGCCGCCTACGCCTGCGGCGCCAGCGGCACCTACGAAAAACCTGCACGCGAGGCTTGATGCCCTTGCGCCCTTTGCACACGGCAGCGGCCAGGCTTTACTCTGCAGCGGTTACCGACTCTGGAGTAAAGCATGTCCATCGCGTCTGTCTGTGTATTTTGCGGCGCCAGCACCGGCTCCAATCCCGCCTACCGTGAAGCGGCGCAAGCCCTGGGGCGAGCATTGGCCGAACGCAAGCTCACCCTGGTCTATGGCGGCGGCGCCGTCGGCCTGATGGGCATCGTTGCCGACGCGGCCCTGGCGGCCGGGGGCGAGGTAATCGGCATCATTCCGCAAAGCCTGAAGGACAAGGAAATCGGCCACGGCGGCCTGACCCGCCTGGAGGTGGTGGACGGTATGCATGCCCGCAAGGCGCGCATGGCCGAACTCAGCGACGCCTTCATCGCCCTGCCCGGCGGCCTCGGCACCCTGGAGGAATTGTTCGAAGTCTGGACCTGGGGTCAGCTCGGCTACCACGGCAAGCCGCTGGGCCTGCTGGAAGTGAATGGTTTCTACAGCAAACTCACCGCTTTCCTCGACCATATCGTCGACGAAGGTTTCGTCCGTGCAGCCCATCGCGACATGCTGCAAGTGAGCGAGTCAGCGCATGACCTGCTCGATGCGCTGGATGAATGGCAACCCTCGGTACAGCCGAAATGGGCTGAGCAGAAAACCCTCTGAGAACCGGCGTGAGGGCTCTGGGGCCCTCACCCGCGCAAGGCTTTGGCAATCGAGGCGCGATAACCTTCGGGCAGGTTGGCCGGTAGCTGGCCCGGCTCGAAAAGCCCGATCTCCTTGTGTTCATGGCTGACGATCGGCACGAAGCCGCCCACCAATTGGCAGCGGTAAGTGGAGATGAATACGTGTTTGCCGGGGATGACCTCGAACAGATAGGAATCCAGCGGTTCCCCTACGCTCACCTCCACCGCGAGTTCCTCGATGATTTCCCGGGCCAGGCATTGCGGTGCCGTTTCGCCCAATTCGATTCGCCCGCCGGGCAATTCCCACTCATCCCGCTCGTTGAGCATGAGCACGATCAGGCCTTCGGGGGATTGCAGCACGCCTTTGATGGAAACCGGGAACATATAGCTCTCCAATAAATCACAGCGCCTATGAACCATGTGGCCCCCATGGAAGCACGCAGTTCCTGTGGGGGCATGGCTTGCCCTGTGGGAGCAAAGCTTGCTCGCGATGGCCCTCGCGGTTTTCAGCTCAGCCGCTACATCCCGATCGCGGGCAAGCCATGCTCCCGCAGCCTTCCCTCAGACCAAACCCTGTATTACTCCAGCGGCATCACTGTCACGCGAACCTCGGGATCGTGATTACCGCCCCCAGGATCACCCCACGCAACGGCGACACGTCGGAGAAGTCCCGGCCCCAGGCCAGGGTGATGTGCTCCAGGGCGGGCTGTACGTTGTTGGTCGGGTCGAAATCCACCCAGCCCAGCTCCGGGCAAAACACCGAGATCCAGGCATGGGACGCATCGGCGCCAATCAGCCGAGGCTGGCCGGGCGGTGGCTGGGTCAGCAGGTAGCCGCTGATGTAGCGCGCCGCCAACCCACGGGAGCGCACGCAGGCCAGCATCAGGTGGGCAAAGTCCTGGCAGACGCCCCGCCGTCGCTCCAGCACCTCCACCAGCGGCGTCGCCACCTGGGTTGCCTCGGCATCGAACGTGAACTCGTCGAAAATCTTCTCCATCAACGCCCGAATGCACAACATCAACGGGCGTCCCGGCGGGAAGCAGCTTTCGGAAAACTCGACGAAGCTGCGCTTGAGGTGCACGTAGGGTGACTCGAAACGGTAGCGACACGCACCCAGCACCGCCTCGGACAGCGGCCGGCTGCTGTAGGTCAGTGCCTGGCAGGTCGCCTCCCAGGCCGGCGACAGGTTGAAATCCAGCGCGGGGCGGGCCAGGACCTCGATGCTCAGGCGGGCGTTGACCAACAACTCGTCATGGGGCCGTTCGAATGCCAGCCGGGTCAGTGGATTACCGAAGACATCCAGTTCATCCCGACGGGTCGTCGGCTCAGGGCTGATCAATAACTGCTGATCGGTGCAACGCTGCCAATCACAGGACCGCGGCCACAAGTGAGCAAGCTGCTGGGCCAGGGACACCGGGCTGTCATAGTGGTAGTGGGTGTCGTGGAGAATCTGGTAGCGGGCGCTCATCATACGGACACCGTGCGTTGGCTGACGTCATCGACGTGGGCAAAATGACGCAAGGCCAGGCGATCCGACACCTGGCCGCTGACATCGGCCACTTCCTGCAACAGATCGGCCAGGCCATCAAGCGCTGCGCGCAGGCTGGCTTCGCCAAACAGTGGATTCTCCAGGCAACGCAGGTCAAAGCGCGACAGGCGCGTCACCAACTCCGGCAATGCGGTTTCCCTGGGCGCGCCAAAGTCATCGTTCAAGCGCTTGAGGGTACGGGTCACCAGTTTCAACTGGAAAAGCACCGCATGGGGGTTCTGCTCGTCCAGCAGCAACAGGTCGAGCACCGGGATCAACTGGGCGACCGCCAGGTAACGCGAGCGGTAGGTGATGCTGCTGTTGCCCAGTTCCAGCAGCCATTCCAGCCCGGCCTGATCGAACACCGCCTCGCCCCGCAGGAATGCGGCCAGACTGCTGCTGAGAAATTGCAGGCGCTCCAGGCGCCGACCGATCATCAGGAAGCGCCACCCCTCGTCGCGGGTCATGTCGTCCAGGGCGAAGCCGGAAAGCGCCGCCAGGGACATCACCAGCCGGTTGAGGAAATCCAGCAGCTCGCCGAAATCCGCTTCGTCGGTTTCCAGCTCCAGCGCCTCGCGCTGAAGCTCCACCAGCGCCTGCCAGTTCTCTCGGGACAATTTGCCCCGCACCTGCGAGGCCGCCCACTGCAGGCGCTGCAGGTTGGAGCGCAGGCTGAACGACCAATCGTCCCCCAGCAACGCGACCAGCAGACGCTCGGGCAGTTCGCCCTCCTCGGGCAGCAGCATCAGGCTTTCACCCAGGGACACCGCCGATTGCAGGGCCTGCGGATCGTCGCCATCGACATAACGCGCCAGCATGATCCGCAGCAGGCGCGCGCTATCGTCACAGCGTTCACAATAACGGCCGAACCAGAACAGGTTTTCCACCACCCGGGATGGCAAGTACGGATCCCGCCGAACCAGGTCGTGAACGCCCACGGTACGCTGGGCCTTCCATTGTTCACTGCCAGGTGCCTGTTCTCCCAGCACCCAAGTGTCCTTGCTGGCGCCGCCGCGCTGCATCGACACCACTTCGGCATCGGCCTCGGCCGCCACGCGGGTCAAGCCGCCCGGCAGCACCCGGTAATCGTCCTCACCGGACACCGCATACACGCGCATGCCAATGGCCCGTGGCTGCAATAGCCCGTCCTCGGCTTGCCAGACCGGGGCCTGGGACAGCTGCGCCAGCTCCTGGGCCACATACGCGTAGGGCCGCGCCTGGATCCGCGCCGCCAGACGGTCGCGCTGCTCCTCGCTCAGGTCACGGCCGAACACCGGCCTGAAGCTCTGGGAAGGGAACGCCGGCTTGATCAACAGCTGTGGCAGCTTTTCCAGGGCCTGGGCCAGCACCGGTGGCTCGCCGCACCACCAGGTGGCGATGGAGGGGAGCAACAGGTCTTCGCCGAACAGGAACTGGCAGATCTTCGGCAGGAACCCCAACAAGCCTGGCGATTCCAGCACGCCGCTACCCAAGGCGTTGGCCACCAGCACCCGGCCCTGGCGCACCGCCTCCAGCAGCCCCGGCACACCCAGGGCCGAATCCGTACGCAGCTCCAGCGGATCGCAAAAATCATCATCGAGCCGGCGCATGATCGCGTGGACCCGACGGAGCCCGCTGAGGGTCTTGAGGTAGACCGTGGCGTCGCGAACGGTCAGGTCGCCCCCCTCCACCAACGGGTAGCCAAGCTGGCGCGCCAGATAGAGGTGTTCGAAATAGCTTTCGTTGAAACGCCCCGGCGTCAACAACACCACCAGCGGCGGCTCCCCATCGCTGGGGGCCTGCCGGGCAAGGGTTTCCTGCAAGGTGCGAAAGAAACCGGACAGGTGCTGGACCTTCAGATCGCGATAGAGATCCGGAAAGGCACGGGAGACGATCATGCGGTTTTCCAGCGCATAACCGGCCCCGGAGGGGGCCTGGGTCCGATCCGCCGTGACCCACCAGCGTCCATCGGGCGCTCGCGCCAGATCCACGGCATACAAATGCAGGAAAATCCCGTCCGGCGGGCTGATGCCTTGGCTGGGCCAGAGGAAGTTGTTGTGTCCGAACACCAGCTCCGCCGGCAGCAGACCTTCGCTGATTAGTCGTTGCGGCCCGTAGAGGTCGGCCAACACCGCGTTGAGCAACCGTGCGCGCTGGGCAATACCGGCCGACAGTTGCTTCCATTCCTGCGCATCGACGACGTGGGGCAGCAAGTCCAGCTCCCACGGCCGGTCGGCGCCCTTCGGATCGGCATAGACGTTATAGGTGACGCCATTTTCCTGGATCTGTCGCGCCAGCAAGGCCTGACGCTGCATCAACTGGGCCGGCGTGCTGCGCTGCAACTGGTCGAACAGCCGCCGCCAGTGCGGGCGTACCGCACCGCTGTCGTCCAGCAGTTCGTGATAGGTGCCCGTTGTCAGCGGGTAACGGTCAAGCAGGTCAGGCATGGAAAGCTCGGCAGACGGCAGTGAAAGGTGAGACTAGCGCAAGGGCATGATGCCCGGATAGATGCCATGGCTTGGCATGTGAACGGTTTGACCGACGCAGTACCTCTGGTGGGAGGAGGTTTTCTGTGGCGAGGGGATTTATCCCCGCTGGGCTGCGCAGCAGACCCAATCCAGGCACCGCGGTGTAGCGGGCATTAATTATGGGGGGGCTTCGCCCCAACGGGGATAAATCCCCTCGCCACAATAAATCCCCTCGCCACAGGTAAACCTCTTCAGTTTCCTTTGTTCAGGGCCCCCTGAAAACGCCGCAGGTCGAGTGTCAGTGGGAACTCGTCAGCCACGTCCAGATTGGGTATCGGCAGTTTCCCAGGAGTGTGTCCCAGACGGAAGAAACGCGCCATCCGCCGGCTCTCGGCCTCGTTGGCATTCACCGGCAGGCTGTCGTAGTTGCGCCCGCCCGGGTGTGCCACGTGGTACTGGCAACCGCCCACGGAACGCTGCATCCAGGTGTCGAGCAGATCGAAGACCAGCGGCGCGTGGACCGGGATGGTTGGCTGCAGGCAACTGGCGGGCTGCCAGGCACGGAAACGCACCCCGGCGACAAACTCTCCGACCCGGCCAGTGGGTTGCAGCGGCACCGGCACACCGTTGCACGTCAGCAGATACCGTTGCGGGGCCAGGCCGTTGAGCTTGACCTGCAAGCGCTCCAGGGATGAATCCACATAGCGCACGGTGCCACCGACTGCGCCCTCCTCGCCCAGCACATGCCAGGGTTCCAGGGCCTGGCGCAATTGCAGCTCGATACCGCCCGCCGCGTAATCGCCCACTTTCGGGAAGCGGAACTCCAGGTGCGCGGCGAACCACTCGGCCCGCAGCGGGTAACCGGCGGTATTCAGTTCTTCGATGACATCGGCGAAGTCCTGCTCGATGAAGTGGGGCAACAGGAACCGGTCATGCAGTTCGGTGCCCCAGCGCGCCAGTTTGGCCGGCGCATAAGGTTCGCGCCAGAACCGCGCCACCAGCGCCCGCAATAGTAATTGCTGGGCCAGGCTCATGCGGGCGTGGGGAGGCATTTCAAAGGCGCGCAATTCCAGCAAGCCGAGACGCCCTGTCGCGCCGTCCGGCGAATACAGCTTGTCGATGCAGAATTCGGCACGATGAGTGTTGCCGGTCACGTCGATCAACAGGTTGCGCAACAACCGGTCAACCAACCAGGGTGGGCATGCCTCGCCTGGCTCCGGCATCTGCGCAAAGGCGATTTCCAGTTCGTACAGCGCATCGTTACGCGCTTCGTCCACCCGGGGCGCCTGGGACGTCGGGCCGATGAACAATCCGGAAAACAGATAGGACAACGACGGATGGTTATGCCAGTAGCTGATCAGGCTGCGCAGCAGATCGGGGCGTCGCAGGAACGGTGAGTCAGCCGGCGTCGCACCGCCGAGGACGAAGTGGTTACCGCCGCCCGTGCCGGTATGCCGACCATCGATCATGAACTTCTCGGTGGTCAGCCGGGTTTGCCGTGCCTGCTCGTAGAGGAATTCGGTGCGCTCGACCAATTCATCCCAAGACGCCGACGGCTGCACGTTCACTTCAATCACGCCCGGATCGGGCGTGATGCGGAAGTTACCCAGCCGTGGATCGCTCGGCGGCTCGTAGCCCTCCAACAACACCGGGCACTGCAGCTCCTCGGCGGTGGCCTCGATGGCACTGACCAGTTCAAGGTAATCCTCGACCCGCTCCAGCGGCGGCATGAACAGATACAGCCGACCTTCGCGGGCCTCGGCACAGAATGCGGTGCGGGTCAGCCAGTCGGCGGACACGTCGATTTCCGGCACGCGATCCTCTTCGATCAGCGCCTCGCCGTGACGGGCCAGCTTTTCGGCGCCGGGCAGCTCAGGTAAATCCTGATTAGGGTCGGTCGGGTGAATGAATGGATACTCGGCTGCCGTCACCCACGGCTGGGACGCCAGCGGCAAGCGATAGCCCAGGGGCGAATCCCCCGGCACCAATCGGCAGTGGTTATCCCTCAGGTACCAGCGACCGCTCTGCCATTGATCGCCCTTGGCGGTGCGGGCCAGTGGCAAGACCTGGCCGATCACTTTGTCCAGGCCCTGGCTGAAAACCTTGTGCAACCGCGCCCGCTCCAGGGCATCGTCCAGGCGTGGGTCCTGGGCGCTGACATTCGAAGGCAACGCGCCTTCGCGCCAGAGGTAATAGAAGTTGTCTTCGTAGGCCGGAAACACGAAGCGCGCGGGAATGTTCAAACGTTCAGCGACGCTAGTCAGAAAACGCCCGGCCATCTCGCCATCGGCACCGTAATCCTGCTGCTCGTCCGCGATCAAACTGCTGTTATGCCAGATCGGCACGCCGTCACGCCGCCAGTAGCAGTTGAGGGACCAGCGCGGTAACTGTTCGCCGGGGTACCACTTGCCCTGGCCGAAATGCACCAGCCCCTGGGGCGCGTAGTGCTTGCGCATGCGCTGGAACAACTCGGCGGAGAGCCGACGCTTGTCCGGGCCGAGCGCTGCGGTATTCCACTCGGCGCCGTCAGGGTCATCGATGGAGACGAAGGTCGGCTCGCCTCCCATGGTCAGCCGAACATCGCCTTCCAGCAGGTCAGCGTCGATTTGCCGGCCCAACGCCTGGATCGCCAGCCATTGCTCTTCGGTGTAGGGCTTGGTCACCCGCGGCGCTTCCCAGACCCGCTCCACGGACATTTCGTGGCTGAATTCACATTCGCACGGCTCCACCAGGCCCGTGATCGGCGCCGCCGATGAAGGATCGGGACTGCACGCCAGCGGAATATGCCCTTCGCCGGCAAACAGGCCGGACGTCGCATCCAGGCCGATCCAGCCGGCGCCGGGCAGGTAGACCTCGCACCAGGCATGCAGGTCGGTGAAGTCCACTTCGGTACCGGACGGACCGTCGAGGCTTTTCACATCGGCGGTCAATTGGATCAGGTAACCGGAGACGAACCGCGCGGCCAGGCCCAGGTGACGTAACAGTTGCACCAGCAACCAGGCCGAGTCGCGGCAGGAACCGGACGCCTGTTCCAGGGTGTGTTCCGGGGTCTGGACACCGGGCTCCATGCGGATCAAATAGCTGATGTCGTCGTGCAGGCGCTGGTTGAGCGCCACCAGAAAATCCACCGCCGGCAGCGGTGTGCGGTCGATGCCATCCAGGTACGCCTTGAATTTCGGCGTCAGCGGCAACGTCTCCAGGTACGGCATCAGCTCGTGTTTCTCATCGGCCCCGTAGGTGAATGGAATCTTTTCGGCGTAGGGTTCGAGGAAAAAGTCGAACGGATTGAACACCGCCATTTCCGCCAGCAGATCGACCTCGATCCGCAGCTCTTTGGTTTTTTCGGGGAACACCAGGCGCGCCAGGTAATTGCCTTGGGGATCCTGCTGCCAGTTGATGAAGTGCTGCTCAGGCGAAACTTTCAATGCATAGGAAAGAATCCGCGTACGGCTGTGGGGCGCGGGGCGCAGGCGAACGATCTGCGGGCCGAGCTCGACGGCACGGTCGTAGCGGTAATGCGTGACGTGATGCAATGCGACATGGATCGACACGGCGTGCCTCCTGCAAACCTGGGCGGAATAGAAAGCGGCGCAAGACTTATGCCATGCAGGCTGGCCGGACACTTTCTTCGTCTACTCAAGGCAGTAGAGCACTAAAACGGAACGATGCCCGACTTCCCGTGCACAGAGGTGCACATAAATGTGGCGGGGATCGTAGCGAATCGACTCAGCGGCGCGAGCGTGAGGTCTTTATCGCTTGAGAGAGGCGTTCACGCTGATGGCGAATTTCGACCAGTTTGCTGCGCATTTCACGGTGGCGTTTGCTGTTGAGCAACAGCAAGCCCAATAGCGGAAACAACACAGCCAGCCCATAAAGCACTTGATGAGGGGCGAAGTAAATCATCGGCAGCACAAACGCCAGGCAGGCAACAAACACCCCCACCAGCAGCCACACCCAGCGCGGTCGTCCCCACAGGACCATCAGGTTACCGTGGGCCACCAGCAGGGTGACCACGGCACCAGCCAGCATGATGTAGATGCCGCTGTCCTCCAGCGGCCATGCTCGGAAATAGGTGACAAACGCCAGCGCAAGCGCCAAGGCAACGGAAAGGTAGGCGGTGAAGATGGCCGCGATGAAGCCAAGGAAGTGCCGCTGGAAGAACACCCGGAGCGTCAGTTCCTTGTTCATTCATCGAACTCTTCATACAGACCAATGGCAATGGTTTTGACATTGCCCGATAACGCACTCCCGGTCAGCCCGATAGCGGCCCCGAGGGAGTCCTTGATCTGGGTGATGGTGCCGTGCCTGAGTTCTGCGGTCGTATAGCGCTTGGGCAAGGAGCCCGCAAGCTGCTTCAGCTTGAGCATCTTTGACGTCAGGCGCGGATCGTTGATGCTCAGCAGCTCTTTGGTCAACTTGGCCCGTTCCTGCCTGTTCAACCCCCTCAGGACTTCCCGCATGGTCTTGCCCGTCGACGCTTTGGCGACCCGCACCAATTTGATCGTCGTCAATGCCGAAGCCCCCACGCCCACCAGCGAAGCCGCATCCAGACCTATCGAGACATTCTGGTACCAGCCTTCGCTGTCCAGCCAGTCGTTCACTTCGGGTTTGGCAACTTCAAGCGTGGTGCGAGCAAGGCCGTTGACGCATTGCAGACTGCTGGCCCCCGCCGCCGTCCAGGCAACTGCGACCATGACGCCACTGGCACCGGCACTGAAGGGGATCAGCAGCGTTCCGCTGGCGATCACCGACCAACTGATCAACGCACCCGCACAGGACAGAGTAGTGTTTACCGCTTCCATGACCAGGCGCGATTCGCGAGGATTGCTCTGCACCTGTTGGGCGAACTGCTCCGGCGTTATGTACTTCTGCGCCTCGCGCAAAATGATCCGCTTGGGCTTGATGCTGCAGATCGGCTTGAATTCCCGCAGGGTCACCACGTTGAACTCTGCATCGATATACACCACGCCAGCGCCGACAATGCCGGGATCGGCGTCAATGGCAGCGAACAGTTTTGGCAGGTTGATCTGGCTTTCGATGCGTTGGCGGGCCATGAACTGGGAGGGGCTGTAGTCCATGCCGATGCCGGGTAACGGGGTGCTCATGGGTCGTCCTTGGAGTCTATAAGTCAAGTTGTGGGCAGCACTGAACTGTGGCGGGCGCCACGATAGCAAAGGAGTAGCACTGCCGCTAGAAAGCAAAACGCCAGCACTTAGGCTGGCGTTTGCGACAGGGTTTGGGCGATCAGCGCGGCACGACCGGCTTGCGCGCCGGCTTCGGCCCTTTGCCCTTGGCGGCGTCCTTGCGCTCCTTGGCCGCCTGCTGGTTGCGGGCGAACGCAGCGGCCTTGGCCTGCTCGCGCTTGTCCCACGAGTTGCCGCCGTCGCTGGCACGTGGCGGCAGGCCGGTGTGCTGGGTCAGGATCCGGGTGGTGTCCTTGCCCACCTTGTGGCTGCCGGCCGGCGTCGAGTTCTTGCGACGGGCACTCTGGTAGCTGTCGGTCGCCGGCTGGTGCAGCGGGATCAACTGGTGCTTGCCCGGCCCGATCAGGTCGGCACGGCCCATGCGGGTCAACGCCTCACGCAGCATCGGCCAGCCCTTGGGGTCGTGATAGCGCAGGAAAGCCTTGTGCAGGCGGCGCTGCTCTTCGCTCTTGACGATGGTCACCCCGTCGCTCTTGTAGGTGACCTTGCGCAACGGGTTCTTGCCCGAGTGGTACATGGCCGTGGCGGTGGCCATCGGCGACGGATAGAACGCCTGCACCTGATCAGCCCGGAAACCGTTGCCCTTGAGCCACAGCGCCAGGTTCATCATGTCTTCGTCGGTGGTGCCCGGGTGAGCGGCGATGAAGTACGGAATCAGGTACTGCTCTTTCCCGGCTTCCTTGGTGTACTTCTCGAACATCCGCTTGAACCGGTCATAAGTGCCGATACCCGGTTTCATCATCTGGTTGAGCGGGCCTTCCTCGGTGTGCTCCGGGGCAATCTTCAGGTAACCGCCGACGTGGTGGGTCACCAGCTCCTTGACGTACTCCGGCGACTCGACGGCCAGGTCGTAACGCAGGCCGGAGGCGATCAGGATCTTCTTCACCCCAGGCAACGCGCGGGCGCTGCGGTAAAGCTGGATCAGCGAGGAGTGGTCGGTGTTCAGGTTCGGGCAGATGCCAGGGAACACGCAGGACGGCTTGCGGCACGCGGATTCGATCTCCGGGCTCTTGCAGGCGATGCGGTACATGTTCGCGGTCGGGCCGCCGAGGTCGGAAATCACCCCGGTGAACCCCGGGACCTTGTCGCGGATCTCCTCGATCTCGCGAATGATCGACTCTTCGGAACGGTTCTGGATGATCCGGCCTTCGTGCTCGGTGATGGAGCAGAACGTACAACCGCCGAAGCAGCCGCGCATGATGTTCACCGAGAAACGGATCATCTCGTAAGCCGGAATCTTTTCCTTGCCGTACGCCGGGTGCGGAACACGTGCGTAAGGCATGCCAAACACGTAGTCCATTTCCTCAGTGGTCATCGGAATGGGCGGCGGGTTGAACCAGACATCGACCTCACCGTGTTTCTGCACCAAGGCCCGGGCATTGCCTGGGTTGGTTTCCAGGTGAAGCACGCGGTTGGCGTGGGCATACAGCACCGCGTCGTTACGGACCTTCTCCACCGACGGCAGGCGGATCACGGTCTTGTCACGGGTCATTTTCGGGCTCGCCAGGATCTGCACGACCTTGGCTTCGCTCGGGTCCTCAACCGGCCCTTTTTCCTGTTCGATGGCGCAGGCCGCGGTGTCCTGGGTGTTCACATACGGATTGATGATCTTGTCGATCTTGCCCGGACGGTCGATACGGGTGGAGTCCACCTCATACCAGCCTTGCGGCGTGTCGCGACGGATGAACGCGGTGCCGCGCACATCGGTGATGTCTTCGATCTTGTGGCCGTAGGACAGGCGCTGGGCAACCTCGACAATCGCCCGTTCGGCGTTGCCATAGAGCAGGATGTCGGCGCTGGCGTCGATCAGGATCGAGTTGCGCACCCGGTCCTGCCAGTAATCGTAATGGGCGATGCGGCGCAGGGACGCCTCGATGCCGCCCAGCACGATGGGTACATGCTTGTAGGCTTCCTTGCAGCGCTGGCTGTAGACCAGGCTCGCACGGTCCGGCCGCTTGCCCGCCAGACCGCCCGGCGTGTAAGCGTCATCGGAACGGATTTTCTTGTCGGCGGTGTAGCGGTTGATCATCGAGTCCATGTTGCCGGCCGCGACGCCGAAGAACAGGTTCGGCTCGCCGAGTTTCATGAAGTCGTCTTTGGACTGCCAGTTCGGCTGGGCAATGATCCCGACGCGAAAGCCCTGGGCTTCCAGCAGCCGGCCGATGATGGCCATGCCGAACGACGGGTGATCGACATAAGCATCACCGGTCACGATGATGATGTCGCACGAATCCCAGCCGAGCTGATCCATCTCCTCCCTGCTCATGGGCAGGAACGGCGCCGGGCCGAAACATTCGGCCCAGTACTTGGGATAGTCAAATAACGGCTTGGCTGCTTGCATGTCGATGACCGGTATAAAAGATGAAAAATCGCGGGGGCGGAATATAGCACAAAAAATAGCCAATTCCGACGGCTATGGTCGGAAATCGGCAGCGGCCCATCGTCGGATCGCCGCCCGGAGCAGACTCGCTCCCACAGGGCAATGCAATCTCCTGTGGGAGCGAGCCTGCTCGCGATGAGGCCAGATCAGGCAACGACGAACTTACTCATCATCATCGAAGTTGTAGCTGCCCGGCGCCAGGTTCTCGAACCGCGTGTACTTACCGATGAACGCCAGGCGGATAAAGCCGATCGGGCCGTTCCGCTGCTTGCCGATGATGATCTCGGCAATGCCCTTGTGCTCCGTCTCGGGGTGATACACCTCGTCGCGGTACACGAACATGATGACGTCGGCGTCCTGCTCGATCGCTCCGGATTCCCGCAAGTCGGAGTTCACCGGACGCTTGTTGGGACGTTGTTCCAGGGAGCGGTTCAACTGGGACAAGGCCACGACCGGGCAGTTGAACTCCTTGGCCAGGGCCTTGAGGGAACGGGAGATTTCGGAAATCTCGTTGGTTCGGTTGTCACCACTGGAGCCCGGGATCTGCATCAACTGCAGGTAGTCGATCATGATCAGCGCAATATCACCGTGCTCGCGCACCAGGCGGCGAGTCCGGGCGCGCATTTCCGACGGGCTGATGCCGGCGGTGTCATCGATGAACAGCTTGCGGTCGTTGAGCAGGTTGACCGCCGAGGTCAGGCGCGGCCAGTCGTCATCTTCCAGTTGGCCGGAACGGACCTTGGTCTGATCGATACGCCCCAGGGACGACAGCATACGCATGATCAGCGATTCACCTGGCATCTCGAGGGAATACACCAGCACCGCCTTGTCGCTGCGCAGCACGGCGTTTTCCACCAGGTTCATCGCAAAGGTGGTCTTACCCATGGAAGGACGGCCGGCGACGATGATCAGGTCGGCCGGTTGCAGGCCACTGGTCTTCTCGTCGAGGTCGGTGTAGCCGGTCGACAAGCCGGTGATGGCATTGTCGGTGTTGAACAGGGTGTCGATACGATCGATGGCCTTGGTCAGCAACTCGTTGACCCCCACCGGACCGCCGGTTTTCGGCCGGGCTTCGGCGATCTGGAAGATCTGCCGTTCAGCTTCGTCGAGGATCTCTTCGGCGGTACGGCCTTCGGGGTTGAAGGCGCTGTCGGCGATTTCGTTGCTGATACCGATCAACTGACGCAACGTCGCTCGCTGGCGGACAATCTGCGCATAGGCCTTGATGTTGGCGACGGACGGCGTGTTTTTCGCCAACTCACCCAGGTAGCCGAGGCCGCCGACCTGGGAGGTCTGGCCTTCCTTGTCCAGTTGCTCGGACAGGGTAACCACGTCGATCGGCATGTTCTGATCGGCCAGCTTGGCGATCGCACGGAAGATCAGGCGGTGGTCATGTCGGTAGAAATCGCCGTCGGAGACTTGATCGAGCACGCGTTCCCAGGCGTTGTTGTCCAGCATCAGACCACCGAGCACGGCCTGCTCGGCCTCGATGGAATGCGGCGGCACCTTCAGGGCAGCGGTTTGCAGATCGTATTGCTCGGGAGCGGTGATTTCGTTCATGGCCACTTGATTCTTTGGGAAACCCAGGGGGTTATGAAAATCAGGAATTGCAGAAAGACAAAGGGCACGACCTGTAAACAGGATCGTGCCCGATGTTACCGGCTAGCACCCAAGGGTGCCAGCCGACAGGTATTAAAGTGCCTGCGCGTCGATCATGCTGCGTTGAAAACAGGCTCGGAATGCTCATTTACAACCAGTAAACTCCGCTTCCTCGCCTGTTTTCGCCTTGCCTGATCGCCGCTCGGCGACTTTTCGTACAAAGCTT
This sequence comes from Pseudomonas sp. MAFF 730105, assembly GCF_055380705.1. Classification (NCBI taxonomy): domain Bacteria; kingdom Pseudomonadati; phylum Pseudomonadota; class Gammaproteobacteria; order Pseudomonadales; family Pseudomonadaceae; genus Pseudomonas; species Pseudomonas sp. MAFF 730105. The sequence continues at coordinate 629,310 of NZ_AP018438.1, read as the reverse complement.
AGGCTGCTACCACGACAACGCGTACGGTGGCTTCAACTTCGGCGTGCAGGTGCACGGCCACGTCGAATTCGCCTACGTTGCGGATGGTGCCGTTCGGCAGACGAACTTCGCTCTTCGCAACTTCAACGCCGGAGGCGGTCAGTGCGTCAGCGATGTCGTGAGTACCGATCGAACCGAACAGCTTGCCTTCGTCGCCAGCGGTGGCAGTGATGGTCACTTCCAGCTCGGCCAGTTGGGCAGCACGGCTTTCAGCCGATGCCTTACGGTCTGCGGCGGCTTTTTCCAGCTCGGCGCGACGCTCTTCGAACGCAGCCAGGTTGGCAGCGGTCGCAGCGGTAGCCTTGCCGAAAGGCAGCAGGTAGTTACGGCCGTAACCGGCCTTAACGTTTACTTTGTCGCCCAGGTTGCCCAGGTTGGCGATTTTTTCCAGAAGGATCAGTTGCATGTGAAAATCCTCTAACTTTTAACCTTCACCGTTCGCGCTGTCGGCGTCTTTCGACGCCATACGACCGCGAAAATCAATCAGGCTGTCGACGATGGCCAGGACCACCAGCAACGGATAGATCAGCTGCATGAACAGCAACAACGTGACGTACAACCCCACCAGCCAGAACCTGGCCAGTCGCTTTTGCGCCACCAGCCCGTGAATCAGGGCCAGGGCAGCGAAGACCAGCGGTACGCTGCACAACGGCGTGAGCATGGCCATCTGCGGACCGAAGTTCGGTCCCAGAAGCATGCCCGCCAGCAGCAACATCGCCAGCCCAAGCGGGAAACGGATGGCGCGAAATTCGCGACCAAAACCACCCGGGTTGTACAACAACGCCTGCCAGTAGCGCCCGACAATCAGGCTCAGCACACTGACGATTTGCAACAAGGCCGCAATCAGGCCGGTCAGGACCGGTGCGATCAGGGACGCGAAACGCGCCTGCTCCTCTGCCGACATCTGCCGGTAGAGATCACCGAGGGCCTCGGGCAGGATTTTTACCAAAGCCTGCGACAGCATCTCGATCTGGGGCGCGAAAGCCACCCCGAGCACCACTGAAAACACCACCCCTATCGCTATGCTGACCAGCAGCACGCGGTTCCAGGATTCGCTGGCGCGCAACACCAACGCCAGCGCCGAAGACCCCAGAAGCACCATCAGTGCCCGCGGGTCCGAGGCGTACAACCACCAGAGCAAGGCCGGCAGCAGTCCCAGAGCAAGAACGCTAGAGGCGTCCCTCAATCCGCGCCGCAGGAGCACAAGGCTTCCGGCGGCAGCACCCAACCAATACAACAACGGCAATGCCGCACATCCAGCCACTACCAGAGTGGCCTGCATACGGCCGCGCATGATGAACTCAGCTATGGCGCGCATGCATTCAATCCTTTGCTACTTGTCGACTGCCCGGTCTCAGCGGCCGTGGCTGTCGGTGTAGGCCAGCAGGGCCAGGAAGCGGGCGCGCTTGATAGCGGTGGCCAGCTGACGCTGATAACGAGCTTTGGTACCGGTGATGCGGCTTGGAACGATTTTGCCGGTCTCGGATACGTAGGCTTTCAGAGTGTTGAGATCTTTGTAATCGATCTCTTTCACGTCTTCAGCGGTGAAGCGGCAGAATTTACGACGACGGAAGAAACGTGCCATGTGATTGGCTCCTTAAAAGGTCCGTGGATTACTCGTCAGCGTTATCGCTGTTGTCGCTGTCGCTATCGCTGTCATCGCCATCGGCGCTGTCAGAGTGCTCAGGACGGTCGCGACGCTCACGGCGCTCACTGCGGTTTTCTTCAGCCTTGAGCATCTCGGATTGGCCGGTAACGGCTTCTTCGCGACGGATGACCAGGTTACGGATCACTGCATCGTTGTAGCGGAAGTTGTCTTCCAGCTCGGCCAGGGCCTTGCCGGTGCACTCAACGTTCAGCATCACGTAGTGAGCCTTGTGAACATTGTTGATTGCGTAGGCCAGTTGACGACGGCCCCAGTCTTCCAGGCGGTGGATTTTGCCGCCGTCTTCTTCGATCAGCTTGGTGTAACGCTCAACCATGCCGCCGACTTGCTCGCTTTGATCCGGGTGGACCAAAAAGATGATTTCGTAATGACGCATGAATGCTCCTTACGGGTTGTAGCCTGCCGCTTAAAAACGGTCAGACAAGGAGTGAATGACACTTATGGACTTGTGGACGCTAGACACATAAGTGCCTGCCATCACAGCAAGGGGCGCAATTGTAGAGAAGGGTCGAGGCAGGCGCAAGGCAATTGGTGATTATTTGAACAACCACTTCAACACATAACAATGTGGGAGCGAGCCTGCTCGCGATAGCGGTGGGTCATCCAGCACGAATGCCGATTGATACATCGCTATCGCGAGCAGGCTCGCTCCCACAGGACTTGCCTATGCCTTACTTTTTGGCGGCAGCCTTGACGCTACGCTGACGCAGTGCCTCGAACAGGCACACGCCGGTCGCGACCGAGACGTTGAGGCTGCTGACGCTGCCGGCCATCGGCAGCTTGACCAGATAGTCGCAATGTTCGCGGGTCAGGCGACGCATGCCTTTGCCTTCTGCGCCCATGATCAGGATCGTCGGGCCGGTGAGGTCCTGCTGATACAGGTCCTGTTCGGCCTCGCCTGCCGTGCCGACCACCCACAAGCCACGCTGCTGGAGTTTTTCCAGGGTGCGCGCCAGGTTGGTCACGGCCACCAGCGGAATCACTTCCGCGGCGCCACAGGCGACTTTGCGTACGGCCGGCGTCAAGGTTGCCGACTTGTCCTTGGGAACGATCACCGCCAATGCCCCGGCCGCATCCGCCGAACGCAGGCAGGCGCCGAGGTTGTGAGGATCGGTCACGCCGTCCAGCACCAGCAGCAAAGGCGCGCCTTCGGTGCGATCAAGCAATTCCTCGAGCATCGCCTCGCCCCAGACCTGGCTCGGGCTCACCTCGGCCACGACGCCCTGGTGCACGCCTTCGACCCAAGCGTCCATCTCACGCCGTTCGGCCTGGCCGACCGCGACGCGATTTTCGTTGGCCAGCTCGACCAGGGTCTGGACCCGGGGCTCACTGCGGCTTTCCGCCAGCCAGATCTGCTTGACCCGCTTGGGGTGATGACGCAACAGCGCTTCCACGGCATGCACGCCGTAGATTTTTTCCAACTGACTCATGACTTGGCCTTGGGTTTACGGGCGCCGCCACTTTTAGCCGGGGCCGAGCCCGCTTTCGACGGGCCTTTACGGTGTTTGCTCGGTTTGCTGCTTGCGCTTTCGGGGGCCGACCGCCCGGTCTTTCCTCCCGGCGCCGCCTTACCACCTTTCTTGGCTTCGGCCAGCAATGCCTGCTTCATTTCACGACTCTTGCGCACTTCGGCATTTTTCGCCGCGGCATCGCTCGGGCGATAGGCTTCATTGGCTTTTTCCTTGGCCGGGCCACGACGACCGGACTTGGTCGAGGCCGGCTCAGCTGCGGCCTTGGCCGAAGGTGCAGACGTTTCGGCACCGCGCTTCTTGCGTCCGATCGGCGCGTCGATGGTCTTTTCCGCCATCTCGAAGTCGATCTTGCGCTCATCGAGATCGACGCGCATCACCCGCACTTCGACGGTATCGCCCAGACGGAAACTGCGCCCGGTGCGCTCGCCCGCCAGACGGTGATGCACAGGGTCGAAGTGGTAGTAATCGCCCGGCAGCGCGGTGACATGCACCAGGCCTTCGACGTAGATATCGGTCAGCTCGACGAACAGGCCGAAACCGGTCACGGCGGTGATCACGCCTGGGAACGACTCACCCACGCGATCCTTCATGTACTCGCACTTGAGCCAGTTCACCACGTCGCGAGTCGCTTCGTCGGCGCGACGTTCGCTCATCGAGCACTGCTCGCCCAACTGCTCCAGGGCCGCCTCGTCGTACGGATAGATGCGCGCCTTGGGGATGGTCATCGCACCGGCACGCTTGACGTGCGGGGTGTTCATCTTCGAATGGATCACGCTGCGGATGGCCCGGTGCGTGAGCAGGTCGGGGTAGCGACGGATCGGCGAGGTGAAGTGGGTATAGGCCTCGTAATTCAGGCCGAAGTGGCCTTGGTTATCGGCGCTGTACACCGCCTGGCTCAAGGAGCGCAGCATGACGGTCTGGATCAGGTGGAAATCCGGACGATCCTTGATACTGGCCAGCAACGCCTGGTAATCCTTGGGCGACGGACCTTCCTTGCCCTTGTGCAGGGACAGGCCGAGCTCACCGAGGAAGGCGCGCAGTTTTTCCAGGCGCTCCGGCGGCGGACCGTCGTGGACCCGGTACAGCGCAGGGATTTCGTGCTTCTTCAGGAATTCGGCGGTGGCCACGTTGGCCGCCAGCATGCACTCCTCGATCAACTTGTGCGCATCGTTGCGCACGGTCGGACGGATTTCGGCGATCTTGCGCTCGGAACCGAAGATGATCCGGGTTTCCTGGGTTTCAAAATCGATGGCGCCACGCACATGACGCGCGCCCAGCAGCACCTTGTACAACGCATAGAGCTGCTTGAGATCCGGCAGCACCTCGTTGTACTCCCCGCGCAACTTGCGCGACTCGGCGAGCTTCGGCGTCTCCAGCATTGCGCTGACCTTGTTGTAGGTCAGGCGGGCGTGGGAATGGATCACCGCTTCGTAGAAGCAGTAGTCAGTCATCTCGCCGGACTTGGAGATGGTCATCTCGCAGACCATGGCCAGGCGGTCGACATGGGGATTGAGCGAGCACAAGCCGTTGGACAGTTGCTCGGGCAACATCGGCACGACGCGCTCGGGGAAGTACACCGAGTTGCCACGCACCTGGGCTTCGGCATCCAGTGCCGAACCGAGCTTCACGTAGCTGGAAACGTCGGCAATCGCGACGTACAACTTCCAGCCGCCGGAGAACAGGCGCAGCTTGCCCGGCCGGGCTTCGCAATAGACCGCGTCGTCGAAGTCCCGCGCATCCTCACCATCGATGGTGACGAACGGCAGGTGACGCAGGTCGATGCGCTTCTCTTTGTCCTTTTCCTCCACTTCCGGCTTGAGCTTGGCGGCTTCTTTCAGGACCGCTTCAGGCCAGACGTGGGGAATGTCATAGGTACGCAGGGCAACGTCGATTTCCATGCCCGGCGCCATGTAGTTGCCGACCACTTCCACCACATCGCCTTGCGGCTGGAAGCGCGGGGTTGGCCAGTGGGTGATCTTCACCTCGACGAACTGACCGACCTTGGCGTTGGCGTTGCGGCCCGGGGTGACCAGCACTTCCTGCTGGATCTTCGGGTTGTCCGCGACAACAAAGCCGATGCCGCCCTCTTCAAAGTAACGGCCGACGATGCTTTCGTGGGCACGGGAGACCACTTCGACGATCACGCCTTCACGGCGACCGCGGCGGTCCAGGCCAGACACACGGGCCAACGCCCGGTCACCGTCGAACACCAGGCGCATCTGCGCCGGGCTCATGAACAGGTCGTCGCTGCCGTCATCGGGAATCAGGAAGCCGAAGCCATCGCGGTGACCGGCGATACGCCCCAGGATCAGGTCGAGCTTGTCCACCGGCGCGTAGGTTCCGCGCCGGGTGTAGATCAATTGAGCATCGCGCTCCATGGCTCGCAGACGGCGGCGCAGGGCTTCGAGTTGATCTTCGGTCGTCAGCCCGAACTCTTCGACCAGCTCTTCACGGCTGGCAGGCGAACCCCGGTCGGCGAGATGCGCCAGGATCAGTTCGCGGCTGGGAATAGGGTTTTCATATTTTTCCGCTTCACGAGCGGCCTCGGGATCGAGGGACTGCCAATCGGCCATTAGAGAGTTTTCACCTTGTCTATATGCGGGTTAGTTTGGCATAGGCGTAATGAAACGGGAAATTTCAGGCATCCGAAGCCCTTTCTAAATGTCTTTTACCCCGTTCATCAAGCAGGAAAAGACACCACTCATGAAATTTCCCGTTTTTTTTATCAAGAGGGGTTTACAGTTAAAAACACGCTCCGTATAGTGCGCGCCATCGACGACGCACACACGTTGCCGATACTGCCCAGATGGTGAAATTGGTAGACACGCCAGCTTCAGGTGCTGGTGACCGCAAGGTCGTGGAAGTTCGAGTCTTCTTCTGGGCACCAATTTCGAGCGACAGATCAATGATCTGCAGGCTCTCCCAAAAACCCGCGAAAGCGGGTTTTTGCATTTCTACCCTCCTGAAATCCGCTTTCGCAATTACTAAAACAAAAACAGGGGTTTACAGATCAAAACGCGCTCCGTATAGTGCGCCACATCAACAGCGGCAACGCTGAAGATGCTGCCCAGATGGTGAAATTGGTAGACACGCCAGCTTCAGGTGCTGGTGACCGCAAGGTCGTGGAAGTTCGAGTCTTCTTCTGGGCACCAATTCAAGCTTCAAGACAAGGTCTTGAATCTCACAGAAACCCGCGAAAGCGGGTTTTTGCGTTTTTGACTGGGGAATTCCTGAAGCGGCAGGCCGCAGGGGATGAGGCGGCTGTCAGGCCGCCATCGCGAGCAGGCTCGCTCCCACAGGGAAACGCGCGCGCTCAAAAGGCTGGTCGGCTGTCAGGCCCTGAACTGCCCCAGACTCGCCTTCAACTGCGCCGCCAGATTATCCAGCACCTTGCCGCTCGCCGTCGTCTCGACCACGGCTTGAGCCGCTTTCTCGGCCTGGACGTGAATGGTCTCGACCCGCCCACGCACCGCCTGCGCCCCCTGGGCCTGATGAGCCGCCGCCTGAGTCGCCAGACCAATGGCCGCATGCACTTGCTCTACGGACGCCTGCACCGACTGCTGCAAACGAGCACTGTCGCGCAGCACCAGCAGCCCCTCACTGGCCTGCCGCCCCGCCTGGCCGATCGCAGCCACCGCCTCGCGAGCGCCCTGCTGCAACGCCACGATATGGGCCTGGATGTCACCGGTCGAACTCTGGGTCTTGCTCGCCAGCGCCCGCACTTCGTCCGCCACCACCGCAAAACCACGCCCGGTCTCCCCGGCCCGCGCCGCTTCGATGGCCGCGTTCAAGGCCAGCAGGTTGGTCTGCTCGGCGATGCCGTGAATGACCGTCAGCACCACTTCGATCTGTTCGCTCTGCTGCGCCAGTCGTTCGATCACCTTCGCCCCGGTATCAACCTGCCCGGCCAGCGCCTCGATCAGACCGCTGACCTTGGCCGAGGTACGGGTGTTTTCATCGGTGGCCTGACGGATCTCCACCACCTGCTGCAAGGCCGCCTGCATCGCCTGGCTTTCCGACTGTGCTTCGTCAGCCATTTGCGACAGCGCACGCAAGCTCTCAGCCACCTCATCGCGCTGCATCCCGGCCGCCGCATCGGCACCGGAGTTGCGCAAGGTCATTGCACCGATTTCCACGCCGGTGCGCTGGGCGACATCGCCCGCCTCCCGCACGATGGGCTGCAACTTATCCACAAAGCGATTGACCGCCGAGGCCATGTCGCCAATTTCATCCTTGCTGTTGATCTGCACACGCTTCGTCAGGTCACCCTCGCCCGCCGCCAGATCGTTCATGGCCGCGATCAGCAGCTTCAAGCGATTGACCACCCGACGCCCCAGCACCACGGCCAACAACAGCAGCACGCCGAAGCCGACCAGCGCCAGGCCGAGGCCGATCCGCCAGCGCAAGGTACTTGCCGCTTCCTGCACCGTGCTGGAAGTGTTGGTCTGCATCTGCGTAGCCGTGGTCTGTGCCGACTGCAGACGACCGCGCATGGCAGCGGCACTGTCGGCGGCGGCACCCTTGAGGCTGTCACCGACCAGCTGGTCACTGCTGGCGATCAATGCCGAGAAGCGCTGGTCCAGCGCCTTCAAATCGGACTCCACCGAAGCGGTGGAGACCCCCATCAATACCTTACCGATTTCCACCCCATTGGGATTGATCGATGCCTCAAGGTAGTACACCGACGGATCGGTCTTCGCAGCGTCCAGCACCTTGTCCAGGGCCCGCTCGCCCTTGCCCTTCTCCAGCAAGGCCTTGTTGATCGCGTTATCCCGGTTCAGGTAGCGGGTCAGGTGCTCACCGTTGGCGTCGTCATAGATGACGAACAATACGTTGGGGTTGCGCTGGGCCCGACGGGCGAATTCGGAGAGTGTCGGTATGTCGCTGTCCCACATGGCGCGGGGCGCAACGGAAGCCAGGAGCTGCGCCATATCATTGGCGGAGTCCTTGAGCGCTTTTTCCAGCGTCGTCCGCAACTGCGACTGCTCATCTTTCAGGCGCGCGGATAGACCTGCATTCAATCGCTGACGGGTATTGGCAGACAAACTGTCCAGGCTCGACGTGACCTCCCGCCCAGCCTGCTCCAGCTCGCCGGAGAGCTTCTGGCTGTCAGCCCCCAGGCGTGTGCCCAAGTCGGTTTCAAGCGCCGTGACCGTGCTGCGGGTCAGCGCAACCGCCACCAACACCTGCACCAAAAGGGCGATACCAAGGGTAACGAACACAGGCCGTAGTAAACGGCTTTGTAACAGTGAGAGAACGGCCGACACGGAAAATCCCTCTACGAACGCCATTAAATTGATGGCACTCGTCAAGAGATGCCAGTAATGGAGTTGCGTAGCAAGTGTTGTGCCGTCGGCAGGCAGAAACGACAAAGGACCCAAATCAGGGTCCTTTGTCTTTTACATCAGTGACTTATCAGGCGAACGGATGACGCAGAACGATGGTTTCGTTGCGGTCCGGCCCCGTCGAAATAATGTCGATCGGCGCACCGACCAGCTCTTCGAGGCGCTTGATGTAGTTGCGGGCAGCCACAGGCAGCTCTTCCAGGGCCTTGACGCCCACGGTCGACTCGGTCCAGCCCGGCATCTGCTCGTACACTGGCTCCAGGCCGATGTAGCTGTCAGCATCGGTCGGTGCGTCGATGACCGCGCCGTCCTGGTTCTTGTAGCCTACGCAGATGTTGATGGTTTCCAGGCCGTCCAGCACGTCCAGCTTGGTCAGGCACAGGCCCGAGATGCTGTTGACGTCGATGGCGCGACGCAGGATGACGGCATCGAACCAGCCGCAACGACGGGCACGACCGGTGGTGGCACCGAACTCATGACCACGTTTGGCCAGGAAAGCACCGACGTCGTCGAACAGCTCGGTCGGGAACGGACCCGAGCCCACGCGAGTGGTGTAGGCCTTGGTGATGCCGAGGATGTAGTCCACGTACATCGGACCGAAACCCGAACCCGTGGCGATGCCGCCGGCGGTGGTGTTGGAGCTGGTGACGTACGGGTAGGTACCGTGGTCGATGTCCAGCAGCGAACCCTGGGCGCCTTCGAACATGATGTCCTTGCCCGCGCGACGCAGCTCGTGCAGCTCGGCGGTGACGTCGAGCATCATCGGCTTGAGCAGCTCGGCGTATTCCATGCACTCGTCCAGGGTCTTCTGGAAGTCGATGGCCGGCTCTTTGTAGTAATTGACCAGGACGAAGTTGTGGTAGTCCAGCAACTCGCCCAGCTTGGCGGCGAAACGCTCGCGGTGGAACAGATCACCGATGCGCAGGCCACGACGGGCCACCTTGTCTTCGTAGGCCGGGCCGATGCCGCGACCGGTGGTGCCGATCTTCATCTCGCCACGGGCCTTTTCACGGGCCTGGTCCAGCGCAACGTGGTAGGACAGGATCAGCGGGCAGGACGGGCTGATACGCAGGCGCTCGCGCACCGGTACGCCTTTCTCTTCCAGCTTGACGATTTCCCGCAGCAGAGCGTCGGGGGCAACCACGACACCGTTACCGATCAGGCACTGCACGCCTTCGCGCAGCACGCCCGACGGAATCAGGTGCAGAACGGTTTTTTCACCGTCGATCACCAACGTGTGACCGGCGTTGTGGCCACCCTGGTAGCGCACTACGGCGGCAGCATGTTCGGTCAGCAGATCAACGATCTTGCCTTTGCCCTCATCACCCCATTGGGTGCCCAGGACTACGACATTCTTACCCATAACACTTGTCCTCATTCGCGCAAACTTGGTGCCGGCCGCGGCCGGCGGGAAAACTCAAGAAGCCAGCGGCAATACTTGCCAAAGCCCGTTCTGCTGAATCAATTGCCGGTCGCAGTCCGCTTCACGGGCGGCGGCCAAAGGCTGCCCAGGCAAGGCCTGGACGACACGCTGACCCTCGCTGCGCAACTGGCAGACAGCCTGCCAGAGTGCCGCATCCGTACTGTCAGGCATCCAGATACCGCCGGACGGTAGCTCGATTTCAGCACGCCCCAGGGTCACCAGGGTTTTCAGATCGGTAGAGAAACCGGTCGCCGGACGGGCACGACCGAAGTCGGCGCCGATATCGTCGTAACGACCGCCCTGGGCGATGGACTGGCCCACGCCAGGGACGAACACGGCGAACACCACGCCGGTGTGGTAGTGGTAGCCGCGCAACTCGCCCAGGTCGAAATACAACGGCAACTCAGGGAAGCGCACCGACAGACGCTCGGCGATTGCCAGCAGGTCGTCCAGCGCCGCCAGTACAGGCGCTGGCGCATGAGCCAGGCGATCACGCGCTGCCGCCAGTACTTCACGGCCGCCACACAGATCCACCAGCGCCCGCAGCATGTCGGACAGGTCGGCCGGCAAGCCTTCGGTCAGGCTGATGACTTCATCGATGGCCTTGCGCTGCAAGGCATCGAACAATTGTTGCTCCACTTCACCGGACAGACCGGCTGCACGGGCCAGGCCGCGATAGATGCCAACGTGGCCCAGATCCATGTGGACATCCGGCACGTCCGCCAGTTGCAGCATGGCCAACATCAGGCTGATGACTTCCACGTCGCTGCTCGGGCTGGCATCGCCGTACAACTCGGCCCCCAGCTGGATCGGGCTGCGCGAGGACGACAGGGCGCGCGGCTGGGCGTGCAGCACACTGCCGGCGTAGCACAGGCGACTGGGACCTTCACGGCGCAGGGTATGGGCGTCGATACGCGCTACCTGGGGCGTGATGTCGGCACGAAAACCCATCTGCCGGCCCGACTGCGGGTCGACGACCTTGAAGGTGCGCAGATCCAGGTCCTGGCCCGCGCCGGTCAGCAGGGATTCCAGGTACTCGATATGCGGGGTGACGACGAACTCGTAGCCCCAGCTCTGGAACAGATCCAACACCTGCCGACGCGCTACTTCGATACGCGCAGCTTCCGGTGGCAGTACTTCTTCGATGCCATCTGGCAGCAGCCAGCGGTCTACCGTTGCCATTACGCCATTCCCCTATGGTCCGGGCGGCCAGCCTTCGGGCAAGCCTTGAGTGAAGCAGAAAGCGCCCACGCTCTGCGCAAAAAGCGCGCAAGGGCGACGTGACGAATGGCCCGGAAACGGCCTCGTCCAGCACTTTCCTCGAAAAACCTGTCTAGTCGTTCGACCCGACGCCTGCAACCAAAACCGCAATCGAACGTGCAGACGCAAAAAAGCCGGGAATTTCCCGGCTGCCGCATCATACACCCGTTTTCCCAAAGGATCACCCCGCCAGACGTTTTAGCCGCCGGGCGGAGTGTCTCAGGTCAACGTTGCATCAAGGCTTGGCCTTTTCCAGGTAGCGGAAAAAGTCGCTGCTCGGGTCCAGGACCAACACGTCGGATTTGTGCGCGAAGCTTTCACGGTAGGCATGCAGGCTACGGTAGAACGCGTAGAACTCCTGGTCCTGGCCATAGGCCTTGGCATAGATCGCCGCGGCCTGGGCATCGCCGTCACCGCGAACTTCTTCCGATTCACGATAGGCTTCTGCCAGCAACACGCGACGCTGACGATCGGCGTCGGCACGGATGCCTTCGGCCAGCTCGTTACCCTTCGCGCGATGCTCGCGGGCTTCACGCTCGCGCTCGGTGCTCATCCGCTCGAACACGCTGCGGTTCACTTCCTTTGGCAGATCGATGGCCTTGACCCGGACATCGACCACTTCAATACCCAGTTCCTTTTCCGCCATGGTGTTCAGCGAACGGGTAATGTCGGCCATGAGCGCATCACGCTCACCGGACACCACTTCATGCAGGGTGCGCTTACCGAACTGGTCACGCAAACCCGACTCCAGGCGGCGGGACAGGCGTTCGTCGGCGATCTGCTTGAGACCCGAGGTGGCTGTGTAGAAGCGCTCGGCATCCTTCACGCGCCACTTGGCATAGGCATCGACCATGACCGCTTTCTTTTCCAGTGTCAGGAAGCGTTGCGTCGGTGCATCCAACGTCATCAGGCGCGCGTCGAACTTGCGCACCTTGTTGACGTACGGCACTTTCACATGCAGCCCTGGCTGGACATCCGTCTCGACCACGCGACCGAATTGCAGCAACACCGCACGCTCGGTCTGGGACACGATGTAGAAGCAGTTCCAGGCAGCGATCGCTACGACGACGCCAACAATAAGGGCGATCAGCGATTTATTGCTCATCAGCGACTCTCCCTGGTACGTGCTTGCTGTTGCTGCTCCACCGCAGCGCGAGCATTCGCTTCATTGCTGGAAGACGACGTGCTGGCCGGCGGCGTGCTGGTGTTGCGACCGCTCTCGACCATCTTGTCCAGCGGTAGGTACAGCAGATTGCTCTGGCCGTTCTTGTTGCCGGTCACGAGGACCTTGCTGGTGTTGCTGAAGACTTCCTGCATGGTGTCCAGGTACAGACGCTCGCGGGTCACCTCAGGGGCCTTGCGATACTCGGCCACCAGCTTGGTGAAGCGATCGGCCTCACCCTTGGCACGGGAGACCACTTCGTCGCGGTAACCGTTGGCATCCTCGATGATGCGCTGGGCCTGGCCACGGGCTTCCGGCACAACGCCGTTGGCATAGGTTTCGGCCTGGTTGCGCGAACGCTGCTCGTCTTCACGGGCGCGGATCACATCGTCGAAGGCTTCCTGGACCTCACGCGGCGCCGCGGCGCTCTGCACGTTGACCTGGGTGACGGTGATACCGGTGCGATAGGTGTCGAGGAACCGCTGCAGGCGCTCCTTGATTTCGCTGGCCATCAACTCACGGCCCTCGGTCAGCACCTGGTCCATGGCGGTGGAACCCACCACATGGCGCAGCGCACTCTCGGTGGCATGCTGCAGGCTGACTTCCGGCTGGTCGACATTCAGTACGAAGTCTTGCAGGTTGGTGATCTTGTACTGCACGGTCAGCGGCACTTCGACGATGTTTTCGTCTTCCGTGAGCATCTGGCCCTGCTTGGTGTAGGCACGCTCACGCGTGACGTTTTCCATGTACTTCTGATCGATCGGCGGGAAATAGATGTTCAGGCCCGGGCCGACGGTTTCGTAGTACTTGCCGAAGCGCAGCACCACGGCCTGCTCCTGCTCGTCCACGACATAGACCGCGCTGTACAGCCAGATCGCCGCGAGCACGACCAGACCGATGCCGAGCAGGCCGAAACCGCCGCCCTTGCCCGGACGACCACTGCCGTCGTCACCGCGTTTCTTACCGCCACCGAACAAACCGTTCAGGCTTTCCTGCAGCTTGCGGAAGGCCTCGTCGAGATCCGGTGGCCCCTTGCGGTCGCCGTTGTTACGACGCTTGCCGCCCCAGGGATCCTGGTTATTCGAGTTGCCACCCGGCTCATTCCAAGCCATAGCGCTCTCCATCTGATAAAGCAAAGACGCACCCACGGCGCGCCGGCCAATGCTACAGAATGCCTGACACAGCTTTCTCAGGCTTTTATTGCAAAGTGTGTTGCTCGATGAACTCCATCGGTTTCAGCCCTTCACGACTGACCAGCCGATTCAGCTCCGACCGCGGCAGGCGAACCGCCAGCAGGCAAGTGCCTTCTTCGTCATGTTCTTCTTTTTGCACCGCGCCCAGCTCGAAGAACTGGGCACGCAGGCGAGCGAACCGTTGCGGCAGCTTCAGGGTGCCGACAAACAGGTCGCTGCCCAACAGCTCCGCCACGGCCTGCTCGAGCAGCTCGAGGCCAGTACCGTCCCGGGCCGACAACCAGACCCGCTGCGGCTTGCCATCGGCATCGCGCTGGATCTGCGGCTCCACGCCTTCGAGCAAATCGAGTTTGTTGTATACCTCCAGGATCGGCAAGTCCTGGGCTCCAATCTCGCCGAGCACCACCATGACCTGCTCGATCTGCAGCATCCGGTCCGGCTCGGCGGCATCGATCACATGCAGCAGCAGGTCGGAGTTGCTCGACTCTTCGAGCGTAGCTCGGAAAGCCTCGACCAGTTTATGCGGCAGGTGACGGATGAAGCCCACGGTGTCGGCCAGCACGATCGGCCCGAGGTCGTCCAGGTCGAGCCGGCGCAAGGTCGGGTCGAGCGTGGCGAACAACTGGTCGGCGGCATAGACGTCCGACTGGGTCACGTTATTGAACAGCGTCGATTTGCCGGCGTTGGTATAGCCCACCAGGGAAACCGTCGGGATGTCCGCGCGCTTGCGGCCGCGCCGCGACTGCTCGCGCTGGCTGCGGACCTTTTCCAGGCGCCCCTTGATCTGGCGCAGGCGAATCCGCAACAGGCGCCGGTCGGTTTCCAGCTGGGTTTCACCCGGACCGCGCAGACCGATACCGCCCTTCTGCCGCTCAAGGTGAGTCCAGCCACGCACCAGCCGCGTGCTCATGTGCTCGAGCTGGGCCAGTTCGACCTGGAGCTTGCCTTCATGGGTACGGGCGCGCTGGGCGAAGATATCGAGAATCAGGCCCGTACGGTCGATCACGCGACACTCGAATACGCGTTCGAGGTTACGTTCCTGACTGGGCGTGAGGATGTGATTGAAGATCACCAGATCGGCTTCTTCGGCCTTGACCAGGTCGCGCAACTCCTCGACCTTGCCGCTGCCGATCAGGAATTTGGCGGTTGGCCGATGACGCGGCACGTTGAAAAACGCGACGGTCTCGGCGCCGGCCGAAAGTGCCAACTCCTGAAACTCCTGCGGGTCTTCGCGCGCCTCAGGGTCCTGTCCATCCAGGTGAACGAGAATGGCCCGCTCACCACCACCGTGGCGCTCAAAGAACAAAGGAGACTCCTATCAGGCGTTACCCGGTTCAGCGTCACCGCCTTCGGATTCGGTTGCGCTTGGCAGACGAATTGGACGAACCGGCACGACTGTCGAGATAGCGTGCTTGTAGACCATCTGGCTGACGGTGTTTTTCAGAAGGATGACGAACTGGTCGAAAGACTCGATCGTGCCTTGCAGTTTGATCCCGTTGACCAGATAGATGGACACCCCAACTTTCTCTTTACGTAAAGTGTTCAAGTAAGGGTCTTGTAGCGAATGCCCTTTTGACATGTGCCGCACTCCTTTAAGGATCAATAATAAAAATCGGAATCAGATGGCTTCGGCCGTCACACCCCAAGGATAGACGGCAATTGCAAGGACTCAGCTCAATATGGAGACGGTCCCCAGGTATTTCAAGGCGCGTGGCAGATTGTCGCAATCAAGGCTGTCGAGCCAATGCAAGTCAGTCCAGCTGCGCAACCAGGTGAACTGGCGCTTCGCCAACTGGCGCGTGGCAATGATCCCACGCTCCTGCATCTCGGCTGACGTCAGCTTGCCGTCCAGGTAATCCCAGACTTGTCGATAACCCACCGCACGTATAGACGGCAACCCGGCATGCAGGTCACTTCGCTCACGCAGGGCTACGACCTCGTCGATGAACCCCTGTTCCAACATCAATGTGAATCTTTGTTCAATTCGACGGTGCAGCACTTGCCGGTTCGCCGGGGCGATGGCCAGATTCGCGACAGTATAGGGTAATTGTTGCAGTCCCGAAGCGGCTGCTTCAGTACTTTGCGCAGATTGTCGCTGGCGCAGGGCCGTCATGCTCTGGCCGCTGACCCGGTAAACCTCCAGGGCCCGGCTCAGGCGCTGCGGATCGTTGGGGTGAATTCGCGCCGCCGACTCCGGGTCGATGACCGCCAATTGCTCGTGCAGGGCCTGCCAGCCAAGTCGCCCGGCCTCTTCTTCAATTTGCGCGCGCACCTCGGGATCGGCCGCCGGCATGTCGGCCAGCCCATCGATCAAGGCTTTGTAATACAGCATCGTCCCGCCCACCAGCAGCGGGATATTGCCCCGCGCGGTGATGTCGGCCATGGCCTGGAGGGCATCACGGCGAAAATCCGCAGCCGAGTAGGCTTCGGCCGGGTCCAGGATGTCGATCAGCCGATGCGGGAATTCCGCCAGCAGCTCTTTTGACGGTTTGGCCGTGCCGATGTCCATGCCCCGGTAGACCAGTGCCGAATCGACGCTGATCAACTCGCAAGGCAGGACCTTGGTCAGCTCGATGGCCAGGTCGGTCTTGCCGGCGGCGGTCGGCCCCATCAGGAAAATCGCGGGGGGTAGCTGGCTCATCAACGACCACGCAGGAACAGTTTGTCCAGGTCGTCCAGCCCCAATTGGGTCCAGGTCGGCCGGCCATGGTTGCATTGGCCACTGCGCTCGGTGTTTTCCATGTCCCGCAGCAAACCGTTCATTTCCGGCAGGGCCAGGCGTCGGTTGGCGCGGATCGCGCCGTGGCAGGCCATGGTGCCGAGCAATTCGTTCAGGTGCGCCTGGATGCGGTCGCTGGTGCCGTACTCCATCAGATCTGCCAGCACGTCACTGACCAGTCGATTGGCCTCCGCCTGCTTCAGCAACGCCGGGATCTGTCGGATCGCCAGGGTTTCCGGGCCCAGGCGTTGCAGCTCGAAGCCCAGGCGCTGGAACCAGCTCACGTGCTCTTCGGCGCAATCGGCTTCGCGCTGGCTGACCGCCAGGGATTCGGGCACCAACAATGGCTGGCCGCTCAGGCCTTCGCTGGCCATGGCAATCTTCAGCCGTTCATACATGATCCGCTCGTGGGCCGCGTGCATGTCCACGAGGACCAGGCCCTGGGCATTTTCCGAAAGGATATAGATGCCTTTGAGCTGCGCCAGGGCATAGCCCAGCGGCGGGATATCCCCCTGGCCGTCGGGCAATGCCGCCGCCCCGGTCTCCGGCAAAGGCTTGAAGAACTCGCGATAGGCCGCCTGGGCTTCCGCCGCCGGTACGTTCGATTGCGGGCGCGGCGTGTACTGGTACTGATAGCCGCTGCCAGCACCGGAGCCTGCGCTGCTATAGGTCGGCTGGGCCTGTGGTTGTTCGAGCAAGGCATTGGCCGCCAGGCTCATTTCACCCTGGGGCCCGAATTCGCCGGCGTCCAGCCCGGTTGGACGCACCATCCCCGCCACCGCAGCGGGCGCCGCGAGTTGGTCTTCCGGGCGCACGTCGCCCAAGGCGCGGTGCAAGGTGCCGTAGAGGAAATCGTGCACCATGCGCCCATCGCGGAAGCGCACTTCGTGCTTGGTCGGGTGCACGTTGACGTCCACCACCGCCGGGTCGACTTCGAAAAACAGCACAAAGGTCGGGTGCCGGCCGTTGAACAACACGTCGCGATAGGCCTGGCGCACCGCATGGGCCACCAACTTGTCGCGCACCGCCCGGCCATTCACGTAGAAATATTGCAAGTCCGCCTGGCTGCGGGAAAAGGTCGGCAACCCGACCCAACCCCACAGGTGCAGGCCATTGCGCTCCACCTCGATGGGCAATGCCTGCTCCAGGAAGCCTGCGCCGCACACCGCTCCTACACGGCGGGCCCGGGCCGCATCGTCACGGGCCTCGTGCAGGCTGAGGATGGTCTTGCCGTTATGGCGCAAATGGAACGCTACATCAAAACGCGCCAGGGCCAGGCGCTTGATGACTTCCTGAAGATGATCGAATTCGGTCTTTTCGGCCTTGAGGAACTTGCGGCGGGCCGGGGTATTGAAGAACAGGTCGCGCACTTCCACCGAAGTGCCCACCGGATGGGCCGCGGGCTGGACGCGGGACGCCATGTCCCGACCTTCGGTCTCGACCTGCCAGGCCTGCTCGGCATCACGGGTACGGGAGGTGAGTGTCAGGCGCGACACCGAACTGATGGAGGCCAGCGCTTCGCCACGAAACCCCAGGCTCATGACCCGCTCGAGGTCTTCCAGGTCGCGGATCTTGCTGGTGGCGTGACGCGCCAGGGCCAGCGGCAGGTCGTCGGAAGAAATACCGCCACCGTCATCGCGCACCCGCAGCAACTTGACGCCACCCTGCTCGACATCCACATCGATGCGCTTGGCCCCGGAGTCGAGGCTGTTCTCCAGCAATTCCTTGATGACCGACGCCGGGCGCTCCACCACCTCACCGGCGGCGATCTGGTTCGCCAGCCGGGGGCTGAGCAGTTCGATGCGCGCGTTACTGCCGATCACTTCATCGCTCATTGCTTGGACGCCACTTCGTTGCCGGGAATGGTCAGGGTCTGGCCGATCTTCAGCTCATCGCTCTTGAGGTTGTTGACGCTGCGCAGGGTCGCGGGCGACACCTGGTAGCGCACGGCGATCATCGCCAGGGTCTCGCCGGCGCTGACCCGATGGTCCCGCGGCCCCTGGGCGATCTTGCCGGAATCGCGCAACCAGGCAATGTAGGTGCCCGGCGGTGGATTCTGCTGGAAGAACTGGCGCACGCCGCTGCTGATGGAACGGGCGAGCGCTTGCTGATGGCTGGACGAGGACAGCTTGGAGGCCTCGTTGGAGTTCGAGATGAAGCCGGTCTCCACCAGGATCGACGGGATGTCCGGGGACTTGAGCACCATGAACCCGGCCTGTTCGACGCGCTGCTTGTGCAGGGGCGTGACACGGCCAATGTTGCTCAAGACCTTCTGGCCGACGTTCAGGCTCGACGTCAGCGAGGCGGTCATGGACAAATCGAGCAACACACCGGCCAACATCCGGTCCTTGTCATCGAGGCTGACATTGCCGGCACCGCCGATCAGGTCGGAACGGTTTTCGCTGTCGGCCAGCCAACGGGCGGTCTCGGAAGTCGCGCCACGGTCGGACAGGGCGAACACCGAAGCACCGAAAGCCGCCGCCGAAGGGGCCGCGTCGGCGTGAATGGAAACGAACAGGTCGGCGCCCTTCTTGCGGGCGATTTCGGTGCGACCGCGCAACGGAATGAAGTAGTCGCCGGTACGGGTCAGTTCGGCACGGAAGCCTTTCATGCCGTTGACTTGGCGCTGCAGCTCGCGGGCGATGGACAACACCACGTCTTTTTCATGCTGGCCCCGCGAGCCGGAGGCACCCGGGTCTTCGCCACCGTGACCGGCGTCGATCACCACAATGATGTCGCGCTTGCCGGCCGGGGCCGGTGGCAGCTTGATCGCAGGCTCGGTCGGCGTGACCGGCACCGCCGGCACCGTGGCGACATTGGTCGGCGCCGGTGGGGGCGGCGCGGCGTCGGCCGGGTTGTCGAACAGGTCCACCACCAGCCGGTTGCCGTACTGGGCATTCGGGGCCAGGGTGAAGCTTTTCGGGGTCACGGCTTTTTTCAGGTCGATGACCACCCTCAGGTCGGTCGGCGTACGCTGGGCCGAACGCATCGCGGTAATCGGCGTGTTGGCGGTGGCCACGTTCAGCGGCGCGCCAAGGGATGCGCCATTGATGTCGATCACCAGGCGATCCGGGGCCGTCAGGGTGAATACGCTGTGCTGCACCGGCCCTGTCAGGTCGAACACCAGCCGGGTATTGTCCGGCGCTCGCCAAAGGCGAACGCTGTTGACCTTTGTCTCAGCCACAGCATCGACGGCCAGTGCCGTAAGCAACAGTCCTACGACAGCAACCACCGCGCGAAAGCGCATACCAAACCCCATCATCAATTAGTTTTCCAGTGCCAACGCGGCACACCACGACTCGCCTCGCGAGCCTTGCGGTGTCAGTTTCAGCGAACGCCCGCCGTTCTGCGCGCCAATGGTAATGGTCAGGTCAGGCTTTGGCAAAAAGCCTGCACCCTTGTCGGGCCATTCGATAAGGCACAAGGCGTCATCTTCGAAATAATCGCGGATACCGAGGAATTCCAGTTCTTCGGGGTCCACCAATCGATACAGGTCGAAATGGAAGGCGCGAATGTCGCCGATCTCGTAGGGCTCGACCAATGTGAAGGTAGGGCTTTTCACCGCGCCGACGTGTCCGAGGCCGCGAATGATGCCCCGGGACAAGGTGGTCTTCCCCGCGCCGAGGTCGCCGACGAGAAAAACCAGGCCGTGGCCCGCCGTGATACTCGCGATACGGGCACCGAATGCCGTCATGGCTTGTTCGTCAGCCATGTACAGGGTTACTTCAGACAAGGTGATTGCTCCTCCAACAACTGACGAATGGCCGGGATCAGATCGGTCGCCGCCAGCCCCCGGCCCGAACGACCGGCTTGCGCACCGGCGTTGGCGTGCAGCCACACCGCCAGGCACGCTGCCTCGAAGCCCTCCAGCCCCTGGGCGAGCAAGGTACCGACCACCCCGGCCAGCACGTCCCCCAGGCCAGCGGTAGCCATCGCTGGATGGCCCTGACCGCAGACAGCCAGGCGACCGTCCGGGCTGGCAATCAGACTGCCGGCACCTTTGAGAATCACCGTCGCTGTATATTTTTTGCTCAACGCCTGGGCAGCCGCCGGGCGATCGGCCTGCACCTGGGCAGTGGAAATCTCCAAAAGCCGTGCTGCCTCGCCCGGATGCGGCGTGATCACACAGCCTTCGGGCAGTCTGACCGCTCCGACACTCAGCAGATTCAATGCATCGGCGTCCCACACCTGCGGCAACGGCGCGTTGGCCGCCGCCGACAACAGACTGCGGCCCCAGGCCGCCTGGCCCAACCCGGGCCCGACCACCAATACACCAGCCTGCTTGAGTAACCCCATCAATTGGTTCGCCGAATGAGTGCCCTGCACCATGACTTCCGGCAAACGGGTCAACGCAGCGCAGACATGCTCACTGCGGGTCGCCATGGACACCATGCCCGCACCGCAACGCAGGGCGCTTTCGGCACTCATCTGGATAGCGCCGCCAAACCCACGGTCGCCGCCGATCAACAGGACATGCCCGAACGAACCTTTGTGGGAAGCAAGGGGACGAGGTGTCAGACGCGGAAGATTATGGGATGAGAGCAATCGGGCACTGATCGGTGTCGCTTCAACGATGTCAGGATCGGCGTGGAGATCGTTGAAGACCAATTCACCGACACGGTCCGCGGCATCGCCGGTGAACAGGCCCAGCTTCAGGCCAATGAAGGTCACGGTCAGATCGGCAGTCACCGCGGTGCCCAACACCCGGCCGGTATCGGCACACAACCCCGAGGGGATATCCACCGCGGCGACCGGAAGGTCACTGACGTTGATCGTATCGATGGCCCGGATATAAGGCTCACGCACTTCGCCGCTCAAGCCCGTACCGAGCAAAGCATCCAGTAGCACGCCACGCAATTCGGATTCGTCGGACCACGGTTCCACCGGCACACCGACCGCAACGGCTTCGGCATGGGCGTTGGCAGCATCTCCCAGCAGACGACGGGGCTCGCCCACCGTCAGGACCCGCACCGACCAACCGGCACGCCGGGCCAGGGTGGCCACCAGGTAACCGTCGCCGGCGTTGTTGCCGTGGCCGGCGAGTACGGTCAGTTCGCCGGCATCAGGCCAGCGTCGGACGATCGCTCGCCAGGTGGCGCGGGCCGCTCGCTGCATCAACTCGAAGCCGGTGGTGCCCGCCGCAATCAGCTGTGCGTCGAGGGCCCGGACCTGCGCGGCACTGTACAGTGCGTCGGGAAAATCATCTTTAGTGTGCGGCATGCGTCTTCGGGCTCCGATGTCTGGCAGAATTATACGCATCTCAGCTCCGGTTTCTCTCGCCTCATGCCAGCCATTCCCACCGATCTTCCCGCCCTCGCCCAATCCATCAAGGACTGGGGCCGCGAGCTGGGTTTCCAGCAAGTCGGCATCAGCGGACTGGACCTTGGCGAGCATGAGCAACACCTGCAGCGCTGGCTCGAAGCGGGCTACCACGGCGAAATGGACTACATGGGCGCCCACGGCAGCAAGCGCTCGCACCCCGAGGAGCTGGTGCCGGGCACGCTGCGGGTGGTGTCCCTGCGCATGGACTACCTGCCGGGCGACACGCACATGGCGCAGATGCTCGGCCAACCGGAAAAAGCCTACGTCTCGCGCTATGCGTTGGGCCGCGATTACCACAAATTGATCCGTAAACGCGTGCAGCAACTGGCAGAAAAAATCCAGGCGGTCATCGGCCCCTTCGGCTACCGCGCTTTTGTCGACAGCGCACCGGTCCTGGAGAAAGCCATCGCCGAACAGGCCGGGCTCGGCTGGATCGGCAAGAACACCCTGGTGCTGAACCGCAAGGCCGGCAGTTATTTCTTCCTGAGCGAACTGTTTGTCGACCTGCCACTGCCGGTGGATCCGCCCCACGCTAGCGAACACTGTGGCAAATGCACGGCGTGCCTGGACATCTGTCCGACCAACGCATTCATCGGCCCCTACGTACTGGACGCCCGCCGCTGCATCTCCTACCTGACCATCGAGCTGAAAAGCGCCATTCCTGAAGAACTGCGCTCTTTGATCGGCAACCGGGTGTTCGGCTGTGACGACTGTCAGATCGTTTGTCCATGGAACCGTTTCGCCCGGCCGTCCGGAGAGAATGATTTCAAGCCACGACACAACCTGGACAATGCCGGGCTGGCCGAGCTGTTCCTGTGGGACGAGGAAACCTTCCTCAAGAGCACCGAAGGCTCACCGCTGCGCCGCGCCGGCTATGAGCGATGGTTGCGCAACCTGGCGGTCGGCCTGGGCAATGCCCCTTCAACCATTCCGGTGCTGCAGGCGCTGGAGGCACGGCGCGATCACCCCTCCGACCTGGTGCGTGAGCATGTGGAGTGGGCGCTGCGCCAGCATGCGCAGCGTCAGACCTCGTCGTTATAGACGAACTTCGGCATTTCCCAGTGGAAGCGGATCGCCAGGAGCCGCAGCAGGAAACCGCCAAACAAGGTGATGAGCACGGCCTGTTCACTGGGCAAGGCCAGGTAGACGCACAGCAGATAACACCATGCGGCGGCAAACGAGACGCTGGCATACAGCTCGCGACGGAAGATCAGCGGAATATCGTTACAGAAGATGTCCCGCAGGATCCCGCCAAACACGCCGGTAATCACTCCACTGACCGACGCCACCAACATGCCATGGCCCATTTCCAGGGCCGTCATGCAGCCGATCAGCGTGAATGCCACCAGGCCCGCGGCGTCGAGCACCAGGAACAACGAGCGCAGATGACGCATCCAGCGCGCCAGGAACACCGTCAGCATCGCCGCCGCCGTGGTCAGCACCAGGTATTCCGGGTGCTTGACCCAAGTCAGCGGGTAATGCCCGAGCAAGACGTCGCGCACCGAACCGCCACCCAGCGCCGTGATGCAGGCGATGAGCACCACGCCAAACCAGTCCATGCCCCGCCGCCCGGCAGACAGGGCGCCGGTCATGGCTTCGGCGGTAATGGCGATCAGATAAAGCATCAACAACATGATGACGGTCCTTGCAGGAAGGCGCGCAGTCTAGCCAGTTCGGAGCAGCACCAAAAGAGGGCAACCGCTTCCCCTGCCACATACAAACTTGTGGCGAGGGGAACCGTGGGAGCAAAGCTTGCTCGCGATGCAGGCAACACCACTCACTGCTGGACCGCGTCATCGTTCATCGCGGGCAAGCTTTGCTCCCACGGATCCCGCACCACAGCACGATCAGAACTTGATGAAATGCTTGCGGTAATGCTGCAGCTCGGCAATGGACTCGCGAATGTCGTCCAAGGCCAGGTGGCTGCCGCCCTTCTGGAAGCTGTCACGCACTTCAGGCGCCCAGCGGGCGGCCAGTTCCTTGAGGGTGGAGACGTCCAGGTTGCGGTAGTGGAAATAGCTTTCCAGGGATTTCATGTGGGTATAGAGGAAACGCCGGTCCTGGCAGATGCTGTTGCCGCAGATCGGTGATTTGCCCTTCGGTACCCACTGCTCGAGGAAGGCGATGGTCTGGGCCTCGGCCTCGGCCATGCTGATCTTGCTCTCGCGTACCCGCTGGGTCAGGCCCGAGCCGCCGTGCTGGCGGGTGTTCCACTCGTCCATGCCAGCCAGGATCTCGTCGCTATGATGGATCGCGATCACCGGGCCTTCGGCCAAGGTGTTGAGGTCACTGTCGGTGACGATGGTGGCCATTTCGATAATGACGTCGGTGTCGGGGTTCAGACCGGTCATTTCCAGGTCGATCCAGATCAGGTTCTGCGAATTTTGCATACGAAGGGCTCCTCGGAGTAGCTGCGCAGTTTAGCCTAGGCAGACCTCCGGGCGTGCTAAACTCGCCGCCGTTTTACCTATTCGCCGCATTTTTTCATACGGAACACCCATGGCCAAACGCCAACTCAATCGTCGTCAGAACTGGCGCATCGAAAAGATCCAGGGCGAGCGCGCCGCCCGCGCCGCCAAACGCGAATCCAGTGCGGTGCAAGCCCTGGAAGGCGGCGACCTGGGCCCTGAACAGACCGGCCTGGTGATCGCGCACTTCGGGGTGCAGGTCGAGGTCGAGGCCCGTGAAGGCGAATTGGCCGGCCAGGTCTTCCGTTGCCACCTGCGCGCGAACCTGCCGGCGCTGGTCACCGGCGACCAGGTGGTCTGGCGTGCCGGTAACCAGGGTATTGGCGTGATCGTGGCACAGTTGCCGCGCCACACCGAGCTGTGTCGTCCGGACAGCCGGGGCCAGCTCAAACCCGTGGCAGCCAACGTCGACATGATCGTCATCGTGTTCGCCCCGCTGCCAGAGCCCCATGCCAACCTGATCGACCGTTATCTGGTGGCGGCCGAGCATGCCGGTATCCGCCCGTTGTTGCTGCTCAACAAGTTCGACCTGATCGATGAGCAGAATGCCCCGGCGCTGAATGCCTTGCTGGCGGTCTATCGACAACTGGGTTACCCGGTGCTGGAAGTCTCCGCCCACCATGGCAATGGCATGGAACAACTGCAACGGCAGTTGGACGGGCGCATCAGCGTGTTCGTCGGCCAGTCCGGTGTCGGCAAGTCTTCGCTGGTCAACAGCCTGCTGCCGGAGGTCGAAACCCGTGTCGGGCCGCTGTCCGAGCTGTCCGGCCAGGGTACCCACACCACCACCACCGCGCGGTTGTTCCACTTCCCCGGCGGCGGTGAGCTGATCGATTCGCCCGGCATCCGTGAATTCGGCCTGGGCCACGTCAGCCGGGCCGACGTGGAGGCCGGGTTCATCGAGTTCAACGACCTGATCGGCACCTGCCGCTTCCGCGACTGCAAGCACGACCGCGAACCCGGCTGCGCCTTGCTCAAGGCACTGGAAGACGGCCGCGTGCAGCAGCAACGGATGAACAGCTATCGCTCGATCATCGCCAGCTTGCCGGAAAGCAGTTATTGATTCAGGGCGATTGAACGGCCGAACACTGTTGTGGCGAGGGAGCTTGCTCCCGCCTGTGGGAGCAAGGCTTGCCCGCGATGAACGTTGACTCGGTCTTGCAGCTGAATCGTGTCGCCTGCATCGCGAGCAAGCTTTGCTCCCACGAGCCCAATCACTGCGCAGGCGTTCCCGGCGGTTTCGGCGCGGCGTCGTCGAACAGGTTCAGACGTTCGCGCAACTCGTGGGCCGGCACCGGTTGCTGATCGGCCGGCAAGGCATTCGGATCGGCCGCAGCATCCGGCGGCGTCGCCGGTGCTTCGCCCGGGGCACCCTGGCCTTGGACCGGATCGGGTGCCGGGTCGTCGGTCTGCGAACCTTCGATGGCCTTCTGGGCCTTCTTGGTCAACACCACGATATCGATACGCCGGTTGACCGGGTTGAACGGGTCCTTGCGGTCGAACAACGCCGAGGAGGCGTAACCGACCACCCGTGCCACCTGCTCGTCCGGATAACTGCCGGCCACCAGGGCGCGACGTGCCGCGTTGGCGCGGTTGGCGGAGAGTTCCCAGTTGCCGAAATCACCCTTGCCGATATACGGCTTGGCGTCGGTATGACCACTGATGCTGATCTTGTTCGGCACCGCCTTGATGGTGTCGGCCATGGCCAGCAGGATGTCCTCGAAATAAGGCTTCAGGCGGGCGCTGCCGGAATCGAACATCGGCCGGTTCTCGGCATCCGTGATCTGGATGCGCAAGCCATTCGGCGTGATTTCGAACAGGATCTGATCCTTGAACTTCTGCAGCTGCGGGTTCTCGTCGACCTTGTTCTGCAACTCTTGCAGCAGCAACTCAAGGCGCTCGCGCTCGACCTGCTCGGCCATGCCTTCGACCTGCTCGGAATCCACCGTTACCTTGTCGGGCTGCGGCTGGGATTTGACCTCGGGGTTGAGGGTCGTCTCGGGCGCCAGGGTCGGTGAGCCGCCCAGGTCGATGATGTAGGGCGTACCGCTTTCAGTGAAGCCAACCGGATCCTTGAAGTAACCGGCGATGGCGATCTTCTGTTCCGGGGTCGCGGTGGACAGCAGCCACAGCACCAGGAAGAACGCCATCATCGCCGTCGCGAAGTCGGCGAAGGCGATTTTCCAGGCGCCCCCGTGGTGTCCAGCGGCTATGCGCTTGACACGCTTGATGATGATCGGCTGGTTATTTTCCATAACTTAACGACCGCGAACCGCTTGTTCCAGCTCGGCAAAGCTTGGACGGTGCGCCGGGTACAGGACCTTGCGGCCGAACTCTACCGCCAGCGAAGGCGGCATGCCCGAGGCCGAGGCCACGAGCGAGGCCTTGATGGCCTCGTAGGTGTTGAGTTCTTCCTTGGCATCATGGGCCAGAGAATGGGCCAGAGGGCCGAAGAAACCATACGCGGCCAGGATACCGAAGAAGGTACCGACCAGTGCCGCACCCACGTGCAGGCCGATGGACTTCTGGTCGCCATCACCCAGGGAAGCCATGGTCACCACGATACCCAGTACCGCGGCGACGATACCGAAGCCGGGCATGGCGTCGGCGATGCCGGTCACGGCGTGGGACGGATGCTCCAGGTCTTCCTTGAGGCTGTACAGTTCCATGTCGAACAGGCCTTCGAGCTCATGGGGGGCCATGTTGCCGGACGACATGATGCGCAGGTAATCACAGATGAACGCCGTCATGCGGGTGTCCTTGAGCACCGCAGGATACTTGGCGAAGATCGGGCTGGCGGCGGCGTCTTCGATATCACCCTCGATCGCCATCATGCCTTCGCGGCGGCTCTTGTTCAGGATCTCGTAGATCAGTCCCAACACCTCGAGATAGAAGGTGTGGCTGAAGCGCGAACTGAACATGCCCAGGGACTTCTTGAGCACGTGCATCGTCATATAGCCGGGGTTGGCCTGCAGGAATGCGCCAAGGGCCGCGCCACCGATGATCATCACCTCGAAGGGCTGGATCAGGGCGGCAATCTTGCCATGGGAGAGCACGTATCCGCCGAGTACGCTCGCGAACACGACAATGATGCCGATAATTTTAGCCATAGATTGAAAGTACTTATTTAAGTCGGGTTCAAGGTCATATTCGGAAGCTGGAAAATCTCTTCTTCTACTTATCGGCAAAACTGCGCCAGACTATAGCCAGTTCTGGCGAAAAGCCAGTTTGCCCCGTTGCAGCATGTGATGATCACGTCCAGCCATGGCTAACGAAACGAAGGTTCCAACCCCACGACCGACCACGCTCGAAGGCTGGGTAAAGCTGCTCGAGGGCGTGCATTTGCCGGTACCCCAGGCCAGTCATGACCAGGTCTGCAAGGCCATTGCCGACAGCCGCCGCTCGTTGCGCGACATCGCAGAGCTCATGCAGGACAGCCCTGCCCTGGCCCTGAGCGTCATCCGCGAAGCCAACCATCACACCCATGGCAGCCTCACCGAACCGGCGGAAAACCTCGAAGTGGCCATCAACCGCCTCGGCCTCAAGCGCACCGAGGAATTGCTCGCCCGCCTGCCCTCGCTGCCGGAGCAGGAGATACCCGTCGCCCTGCGCCAGTTGCAGCTGATCAGCCAGCACGCCACGCAGCAGGCCAATGGTTTTTTTGCCAGCCGCCTGGCACGGCTGTGGCAGGACATCCACTGGGGCAGCCTATTGTTCTTGTCGCCGCTCTGGCCCCTGGCCCTGACGCACCCGCGGTTGCTGGGAGAATGGGAAATGCGGGTGATCCACCAAGGCCAGTCGGCCAGCAAGGTGGAACGCGAATTGTTCGGCGTCAGCCTGCTGAAGATCTGTCTCGCCGTGGTGGAAGCCTGGCGCTTGCCGATCTGGGTGGCGCAAGGCTACCGCCTGCTGCTCAACGAGCGCCGTGAGTTGGTGAAGGTGCTGCGCATCGCCCGGGACAGTGAACACCCGCTGCGCCAGCAGAATCGCCTGGACGATGACCCGACCCTGCGCCGCTGGCTCAACCAGCCAGCCAACACCGTGCTACTGGCCAATGGCCTGGCACTTTCGGCCCACCAGGCCTGGGACTGCCCCCACAGCATCCGCTGGCAGTACCTCACCAGCCTGTACCTGCAGATGCCCATGGATGAGCTTCAGCAACAGTTGCACCAACAGGCCGCCCATAGCGCCCGCCACCATGCCATGCCAGACCTCTGGCACCCGGCCGTGGCGCTGCTCTGGCCTCCGGGCAGCCGTCGGGTCCAGATTGCAGGGCCCTCCGTCGCCCAACCGAGCACCGAAGACCTGACCCTGTGGCGCAAACGATGCGCTGCGCTGTTGGTAGAACCAAGCCCCTTCAGCAACGCCATGCACCTGACCACCTCGGCACGAGACGCACTGGTGGCGTGCGGCATGCGCCGGGTGATGATCCTGATGGCCGACCGCAGCCAGACCAGCGTACGCGTGCACCAGATCGCCGGCCTGCCCCCTGAGGCAGCGGCCATGAGTTTCTCCATCAACCAGAGCAAAGTGTTGCAGCGCTTGCTGGCGCAGCAGGCACAGGTTCGCCTGAACCCGGAGAACAATGCACAGTTCTCGGCCCTGCTGCCGCCGGGCCTGCGCGCCCTGTTCAAGGGCGAGCACATGCTGTTGCGCTCCCTGACCTGCAATGGCCGGGTGATCATGCTGGTGGCCGTGGACCAGGGCGGCGGGCCCTTTGCGGATATAACGGTGCAAGCCTTCGGCAGGACCGTTCAGTGCATCGAACGGGCCCTGCACACCTTTACCAACCGTGGCCGCTGAACTTGCTACAATCCCTTCCTTTTGCGCCCTTGGAGACCTGACATGCCTGACTTCTCTGGCTTGCCGCTGGTGATCGAGCCAAGCGATCTGCTCCCGCGTCTCGACGCCCGCGAACTGATTCTGGTGGACCTGACCAGCGCCGCGCGCTACAGCACCGGCCACATTCCTGGCGCACGCTTTGTCGATCCCAAGCGCACGCAGTTGGGTCAGCCGCCAGCACCGGGGCTGTTGCCGGCCAAAGCCGATCTCGAGGCACTGTTCGGCGAACTCGGGCACAACCCGGATGCGGTCTACGTGGTCTATGACGACGAAGGTGGCGGCTGGGCCGGACGCTTTATCTGGCTGCTGGACGTGATCGGCCACTCGAAGTACCACTACCTCGACGGCGGCCTGCTGTCGTGGCTGGAGGAAAGCCTGCCAGTCAGCACCGACGTACCGGCCGCCGTCGGTGACCCTGTGCAACTGACGCTGCGGGACGAACCCACCGCCACCCGCGAATACCTGCAAAGCCGCCTTGGTGCCGCCGACCTGGCGATCTGGGATGCACGCGGCCCGCTGGAGTATTCCGGCGAGAAAGTCGTGGCGGCCAGGGGCGGTCACATTCCCGGCGCGGTCAATTTCGAATGGACTGCCGGCATGGACAAGACGCGCAGCCTGCGTATCCGCCAGGACATGCCGCAGATCCTCGAACAACTGGGCATCACGCCCGACAAAGAGGTCATCACTCACTGCCAGACTCACCATCGCTCCGGCTTCACCTATCTGGTGGCCAAGGCGCTGGGTTACCCACGGGTCAAGGGCTACGCCGGTTCCTGGGGCGAATGGGGCAACCACCCCGACACCCCGATCGAGATTTGAAGGTTCCTAAGGACATTTAATGAAAAACCGTTTGTTCATCATCACTCAGTACCTGCTGCCCCACCACCTGCTGTCACGGCTGGCCGGCTGTATTGCCGAATGCCGCGTACGCTGGTTCAAGAATGCGTTCACCCAGTGGTTCGCCAAGCGTTATCAAGTGGATATGTCCCAAGCCCTGGTGGAAGACCTGACCGCCTACGAACACTTCAACGCGTTCTTCACCCGGGCCCTGAAAGAAGGCGCGCGGCCACTGGATGAAACACCGGGCGCGATCCTCAGCCCTGCCGACGGCGCCGTCAGTCAGCTGGGCCCCATCGAGCACGGCCGGGTCTTCCAGGCCAAGGGCCACAGCTTCAGCGTGCTGGAACTGCTGGGTGGCGACTCGGCCAACGCCGCACCGTTCATGGGCGGCGATTTCGCGACCATCTACCTGTCTCCCAAGGACTATCACCGCGTGCATATGCCGCTGGCCGGCACCTTGCGGGAGATGGTCTACATTCCGGGCCGTATTTTCTCGGTCAACCAGACCACCGCCGAGAACGTTCCAGAGCTGTTCGCCCGCAACGAACGCGTGGCGTGTATCTTCGACACCGAGCGCGGGCCGATGGCCGTGGTGCTGGTGGGCGCGATGATCGTGGCCTCCATCGAAACCGTCTGGGCCGGGCTGGTCACGCCACCCAAGCGCGAACTGAAGACCTTCCGCTACGACGAAGCCACCCGCGCGCCGATCCACCTGGAAAAAGGCGCCGAACTGGGCCGCTTCAAACTGGGCTCGACCGCCATCGTGCTGTTCGGGCCAGACCAGGTGAAATGGGCCGAGGAACTGGTGGCCGGCTCGCCGGTGCGGATGGGCCAGGGCCTGGCACTGCCCAAGGCCTAAGGCCACTGCCCTCCCTGTGGGAGCGAGCCTGCTCGTGATAGCGTCAGGTCAGTCAGATCCATACCGACTGATCCGCCATCATCGCGAGCAGGCTCGCTCCCACAATTGTTTCGTGGCGCTTGCGGGTCGTCTGTTCAGGCTTGATCCCCTGTGGGAGCGGGCCTGCTCGTGATAGCGTCAGGTCAGTCACTTCCATACCGACTGATCCGCCATCATCGCGAGCAGGCTCGCTCCCACAATTGTTTCGTGGCGCTTGCGGGTCGTCTGTTCAGCCTTGATCCTCTGTGGGAGCGAGCCTGCTCGCGATAGCGTCAGGCCAGTCACCTCTGTAATAACTGATCCACCGCCCTCGCGAGTAAGCCCGCTCGTACAGATCGGGCACTTCTTTCGGCCACACCTGCTAGAGTTGGAAACATCCTTTTCATTTCCAGCCGGAGCCGTCCACGGCATGAATGAGACCAGCCCTCTCCCACTGTTGCGCGTTTCCACTCCGACGCAATCACGCCTGTCGTTCTGCGAGGCTACGCCACGGGATCTCAAGCGCTGGATTGCCAACTTGCCCAAGGCCAACATCGGCGAAACGGCTCGCCTGTTGTACCAGGCCATCGGCGAACTCAACCTGCTGCTCACCCCCAGCGAGAATCGCCTGCAACTGCTCGAACTGCTGCGACCCGAGGTGTATTACGTCTGCAAGCACCTGGAGCGGCACTTCCTGCAACAGGCCATCGTGCTCGATGAGCGCTCGCGCAAGATCGTCAACCTGTGCCAGGCGCTGCAAAGTCACCTGGCAATGGGCTACAAGCAGATCGTGGCGCGCATCGCACCGAAGTTCACCAAGGACCAGGCCCGCCTGCTGAGCACCGCACTGCAACGGGCGATACATGCCCTCAACGGTCCGCTGCTGCGCGCCACCGAGTTGTACAGTCCGGTGCCGGAAGGTCTATGGCTCGATCTGCACCAGTTGTACCGGATCGCCTGCCAGTACCGGTTGCAACACCAGAGTATCAGCGACGACTTGGTCAGCCAGGTCCAGCAACTGAGCGCCGAGCAAACCTACGTCGCGGCCCTGCTGCTGGGCGCAGCACGCAGCAACCAGCTGCGTCAGGGGCAGATCGCACGACTGGCCGAAGTGCTGGAAGCCTGGAGCCAGCGGATCAAGCTGGACCCGACCAGCACCGCCGCCAGCCTGTTCGCCGTTGCGCCGGAGCTGGATGTCGGGCCGCGCTACCGTTCCAAGTTCAGGGCCGAGCAACAACCGGGCCTGCTGGGTGTCGACCTCGAACCGCTGGTGCGCGCGATCACCACTCATCTGGAGCGGCCTGCCGAGCACACCCTGCCGGTACCTGGCGGCATGAGCACCGATACTTTGCAGCATCTGCAAGCCGCCTGGGGTGAAGCCGTCGAACGCAGCTTCCAGCGCACCGAAGGCAATGGCACGTTGACCATTTGCGTAGGCATGAGTGCATTGCACTACTACCTAGGCGGCGAACGCTCCTTCAGCGAAATCCTGAAGGCCCCCGTCACCCGCAAGGCCCGCTTCGAAGCCTCGACCAGCAAGACCAACGATACCTGGAAGCAAGCCTTCGATGCCGCACCCACGGGGGACAGCGACATGCTGCCCTACGAAGAGATCGAATACCCGGTCAACCCGGCCGACGAAGAGGGTGGAGGGTCGGATAACCAGCATCACTTTCCCACCTACGAACTGCCAATCGTCAATCACAGCCCCGGCGGTTACTGCCTGGGCTGGCCGAAAGATGTACCGGAACAACTTCAGGCCGGGGAAATGATCGGCATTCGGGACACCAATGATCAAGCCTGGAGTGTCGCGGTGGTACGCTGGATCCGCCAGGTTCGCGGCGGCGCCATGCAGATGGGCATCGAGCTGGTCGCCCCCTATGCCCAGCCTTGCGGCGTGCAATTGCTCCGGGAGAAGAACGAATCCAGCCATTACCTGCGAGGGTTATTGTTGCCGGAGATCAGCGCCATCGAACTTCCCGCGACCATGATCGCCCCGCGCCTACCGTTCCAGGAAGGTCAGCAGGTCCTGATCAACACCAACGGCCGGGAACTCCGGGCAGGCCTGGACCGGCGGGTGACCAGCACCCACAGTTTCAACCAGTTTGCCTATCATCAGGAGGATGCCGGCCCCACCGGGGGTGGCGGTGATCAGGAAGGGGATTTCGATTCGTTGTGGAAGTCGCTTTAACAGACAACCAAGCAACCCTGTGGCGAGGGGATTTATCCCCGCTGGGCTGCCCAGCAGCCCTAAAGCCTGAGTCCTCGGTGCGTCAGGTTGACCGTGTACCTAAATTGGGGCTGCTGCGCAGCCCAGCGGGGCGGGGCGACGTTTCGCTAAATCCCCTCGCCACAAAAGAAAGAAGTCACAGGCCCTGGTTCAGAGCTGCCCGTCGCGATCCCTGAAACCGAGCAGGTACAACACCCCATCCAGCCCCAGGGTGGAGATCGCCTGCCTGGCCGATTGCTTGACCAGCGGCTTGGCCCGGAATGCCACGCCCAGGCCCGCTATCGCCAGCATCGGCAGGTCGTTGGCACCGTCACCCACGGCGATGGTCTGCTCCAGGCGCAGGCCTTCTTTTTCGGCCAGTTCCCGTAGCAAGTCCGCTTTGCGCTGGGCATCGACGATAGGTTCGACGGCCACGCCGGTGACCTTGCCGTCCACCACTTCCAGCTCGTTGGCGAACACGTAGTCGATGCCGAGCTTGGCCTGCAACTGCTTGGCGAAGTAGGTAAAGCCACCGGACAGGATCGCCGTCTTGTAGCCCAGGCGCTTGAGTTCGGCGAACAAAGTTTCGGCACCTTCCGTCAGACGCAGGGAGGCGCCTATGGCGTCCAGCACGCTGACGTCCAGGCCTTGCAGCAACGCCAGGCGCTCCTTGAAGCTGGCGCGGAAATCCAGCTCGCCGGCCATGGCCCGCTCGGTGATGGCCGACACCTTGTCGCCCACGCCGGCAGCCTTGGCCAACTCATCAATGACTTCGGCTTCGATCAAGGTCGAATCCATGTCGAACACCGCCAGGCGCCGGTTACGCCGGAACAGCGAGTCTTCCTGGAATGCGATGTCGACGTTCAGTTCCTGGGCCACGCTCAGGAACTCGGCACGCAACGCCTGGGGATCAGCCGGCTCGCCGCGCACGGAAAACTCGATGCAACCCTTGCCCTTGTCCGCCGGGGTGTCCAGCGGCATGCGCCCGGACAAGCGGTCGATATGATCGATGTTCAGGCCGTATTGGGCGGTGATCGAACTGACGCGCTGCAACTGCTCGGCGGTGACCTTGCGGGTCAACAGGGTAACGATGTGACGCTTCTTGCCCTGGCCAGCCACCCAGTGCTGGTAGTCCGCTTCGGACACCGGCGTGAAACGGACCTGTTGATCGAGCTTGTAAGCGGTGAACAGGATGTCTTTGAGCACCGACTTGCTCTGTTCGGCGTCCGGGATTTCAACCAGGATGCCAAACGACAGCGTGTCGTGGATCACCGCCTGACCGATGTCGAGAATGTTCACACCACCCTGGGCCAGAACGCCGGTAATGGCCGCAGTCAGACCCGGACGGTCGCTGCCAGTGATGTTTATCAGGACGATTTCGCGCAAGGCGCACCCCCGCAGGTGGAAAAAAACCGCATTCTACCCACTTTCAGTGACCATCGGGCACCGCCAGTGCTTTGCCGGTCATGGGGCTGTCGCTATACTGCGCGTCAATTTCACGGACAAAGAGCCGAGCTCAGTGAACCGGCCCACGCCAGTCAAAACCGACAACTTCTTCCTGCTGATCTTCCGTGCACTGCGCCATCGTCGCGTGCCGATTGCATTGCGCATTGCCAGCCATAACGTGATCCTGGTCGCCCTGGCCCTGGTCATCTATGCCTGTGTAATGGGCCTGCAATTCAAGCAGGCGATGCACGAGCAGGCCGATGCCCTGGGGGAAAGCCTGACCACCCAGACCGCCACGTCCGCCACCGAGCTGCTGGTGTCCAACGACATCCTCAGCCTCAACGTGCTGCTCAACAACCTGACCAAGAACAAGCTGGTGGCCCACGCCGCCATCTACAGCGTGGACAACCGCATCCTCGCCGAGGCCGGCCAGCGTCCCAAGCCGGGCCTGCTGGGCGAGTCCGGCGGCATGTACCAGAGCAAGATCACCTTCCAGGACGTGACCGCCGGACAACTGCGCATCAGCCTGGACATGGACCAGTTCCAGCAACCGATGACCATCAGCCTGCAAAGCATGGGCATCCTCAGCGCGATACTGCTGGCACTGGCGCTGGCCTTGAGCCTGCGCCTGGGGCGGCACCTCTCCACGCCACTCCTGCAGCTACGGGTCTGGCTGCGAGACATCGACGAACACACCCCGGCCACCCAGCGCCAGGACGAAATCGGCGATCTGGCTCGGCAGCTGCACGCCAGCTTCGCGCCGGAACCTGCGCCCGTGCCGGAGCCCGAGGACATCGACTACGTCGACGATGAGGCCGAACCGGAGTTCGAGGTGCGCAACCTGCGTGATCCCGGCTTCGACGAAAGCCAGCCGATGCCGACGTCCAGGCCCGCGCCTCGCCATGTGGTACGGGCGGTTGAAGACGAAGAAGATGACGACGCCTTCGCCGACCTGCGAGACGAGTCGATTGCCGGGCAACCGCAACCGCTCGCCAGGCCTGCCGCCTCGAACCAGCCACAGCACAGCGCCGTGCTGGCCGTGCAATTGGGCGCTCAGGACCAACTGCGTCGCCTGCCCCAGGCCCGCCTGAAGGAACTGCTCGAACGCTACCGCGATTGCCTCGACCAGGCCGCCTCGCTCTACCAGGGCGAGTTGCACACCCTGAACGACGGCAGCACCCTGATGCTGTTCCATACCGAAGACAGCGGCGACGATTACCTGACCAACGCCATTTGCTGCGGTGAACTGCTGCGGGCCCTGGGTCATCAATTACAGATCGAAGTCGCCGACAGCGGCATCACCCTGCAACTGCAATTGGGCCTGACCCTGGGCGACGGCCTGTTCGGCCTGAGCCAGATCGACCTGCTGCTGACCGAAACCGCCCAGGACGCCCTGGCCTTGTCGCAACACAGCCGCAACCTGCTGCTGGTGGAGCGCAAGATCAACGACGATGCCCTGATTCGCCAGCGCACCCGCATCCGCCCCATCGCCAGCCCCGAAGGCGCATGCTGCGTGGAGCGCTTGATGGAGCCGTACCCTTCGATGCTGGAGCGGCAGCTGGCGCGTATGCATGAGCGCCAGGCCTGAGTCCCGATCGCTGGAATGACTAAGCCCGCAGATGAGTGATTGTCTGCGGGCTTTTTTGTGGCCTTCGCTGGCCTCATCGCGAGCAGGCTCGCTCCCACAAGGACAGCGCTGAACCTGTGAGGGATATCTGTGGTTCTGGACCTGTGGGAGCGAGCCTGCGCGCGATGAGGCCAGCCCAGGCGCCAAAGTTCTATCCCGCAGAAACAACAAAGCCCGCATCAATGCGGGCTTTGTCTTGCATCCAGTCTGGTGATCAGAACCTGAACACTTCCATGTCGGTACGAATCGGCAAGGCCATCGGGATCTTTGGCGACTTCTCCGGTTCCACAGGCTTGGCCTGGGCAGGTGCCGACTTGCGCGGTGCGGCCTCGACCAGCGGAGGCTGGTTGGCCAATGGTTTGAGCGCGACAGACAGCTGCTCGGCCAAACGCTGCAGCAGAACGCCCTGAGCCTGGACCTGTGCAGCAGTACCGCCGGTATGTTGCTCCTGCAGATGAACGATGCGGTTCTCACGAACTTTGCCGCGACGGTCGATCAACCGCCATTGGGCATCGAGCACCGCCGGTTGCGCTTCGCCCGAATCCAGGCGGGTGATCGACAGCAGCACCTGGACGTCCGGGGTGAAACCCTGGGTGGCCGGTGCCAATACCACGCGCTGGCTGTCCAGGTGCCCGGCCACTTGGCGCAGCAGCAACTGGTCGATGTCCGAGGAGAGGCTGCCGGCCCAGCGACCGTCAGTGGCAGCCTGCAGGCTACCGTCAGGTTGGCGTTGCAGCAGGGTTTCGCGTTGCAGGTAGTCGGCGATCGACACCGGGCCCAGCAATACAGCCATGCCTGTGCTTTGCGCAGGTTGGGCCGGGTTGCCACTGTCGAGCTGATACAGCGACACTGGTTGATGGACGCTGCAACCCGCCAGGCCAAGCAGGCCGGCGAGCCATAGAATAGGAAGGCGCAGAGCAGTCATCGTTCCATCCAGGTGGCGGCCACAAGGCTTACCACAGTGAAAAAGTACTCGGTCATTATGAAGAACGCTCGGCCACGCCGGCGCTTGAAAGGGCCTATCATCCGTGAATATGCGTTCCGACTCCAGCGCGAAAGCATCGATCTGCGGCTTTTAATCGCAGACCGAGCTGTCTAGCACGCTTAATTGAGGTTTTCGACGAGCAGTGCATCGACCCGCTGAAAACCCCTTGGAAGCTTGTTGCCCCGCCGACCACGTTCACCTTTGTAATGCTCAAGATCGTCTGCTTTGAGTGAGAGCGTACGCTTTCCAGCTTGCAGCACAAGCGTGGCACCCTCCGGCAACACTGCAATATCCGTGACATATTCCTCACGGCTGGCGACCCGTTCGCCGGAAATTCCGATGATCTTATTCCCTTTACCTTTACCTAATTGTGGCAGATCGCTGATTTTGAACACCAGCAGCCTCCCTTCGGTCGTCACCGAAGCCAGCCAGTTGTTATCGCGGTCGAAGACCGGGCGCGGCGCAATGACCTTGGCGTTGTTTGGCAGGCTCAACAGTGCCTTGCCCGCCTTGTTCTTGGCTTGCAGATCCTCACCCTTGACGACGAACCCGTAGCCGGCGTCCGACGCAATAACGTACAGCCCGTCATCATCAGGCATCAGCACGCACTCAAAAGTTGCACCCGGTGGTGGCGTCAGACGACCGGTCAGCGGTTCTCCCTGGCCGCGAGCCGATGGCAGGGTATGAGCCGCCACCGAATAACTGCGCCCGGTGGAGTCGATAAACACCGCAAACTGGTTCGAGCGCCCCGGTGCCAGAGCCTTGAAACCGTCCCCGGCCTTGTAGGAAAGCCCTGCTGCGTCGATGTCGTGACCCTTTGCAGAGCGCACCCAGCCTTTTTCCGACAGCACGACGGTCACTTTCTCGTTCGGCAGCAGATCGTGTTCGCTGAGTGCCTTGGCTTCGGCACGTTCCACGATTGGCGAACGACGGTCGTCGCCATAGGTTTCGGCGTCCTTGAGCAGCTCGGTGCGCACCAGCTTCTTGAGCTTGGCCTCGCTACCCAGCAAGGCGAGCAGCTTGGCCTGTTCCTTGAGCAATTCATCCTGCTCGGCACGCAATTTCATCTCTTCCAGCCGCGCCAATTGCCGCAGGCGGGTGTCGAGGATGTAGTCGGCCTGGATTTCACTCAAGGCAAAGCGCTCGATCAGGCTCGCCTTCGGATGCTCCTCGGTGCGGATGATGTGGATCACTTCGTCCAGGTTGAGGTAAGCAATCAGCAAACCGTCCAACAGGTGCAGGCGCCGCTCGACCTTGTCCAGGCGGAACTGCAGACGTCTGCGCACCGTTTTGACACGGAACTCCAGCCATTCCACCAGCAACGCCCGCAGGTTCTTCAACTGCGGCTTGCCGTCCAAGCCAATGATGTTGATGTTGACCCGGTAGCTAGACTCCAGATCGGTGCTGGCGAACAGGTGCTGCATCAAAGCGTCGTGGTCGACCCGGCTGTTGACTGGAATGATCACGATGCGGCATGGGTTCTCGTGGTCCGACTCGTCACGCAAGTCGGCCACTTGCGGCGCCTTCGACGGTTTTGCCTGCATCATCGCGGCAATCTGCTCCAGAACCTTGGCCCCGGAGACCTGGTGTGGCAGCGCGGTGACGATGATGTCGCCGTCTTCGATGTGATACACGGCGCGCATGCGCACCGAACCGCGGCCGCTCTCGTAGATTTTCAGCAAATCGGCGCGCGGGGTGATGATTTCCGCTTCGGTCGGATAGTCCGGGCCCTGGATGTGCTCGCAGAGCTGCTCCACCGTGGCTTTCGGCTCGTCCAGCAGACGCACGCACGCCGTGGCCACTTCCCGCAGGTTGTGGGGCGGTACGTCAGTGGCCATGCCCACGGCGATACCAGTGGTACCATTGAGGAGGATATTCGGCAAACGTGCCGGCAAAACCAGGGGTTCATCGAGGGTGCCGTCGAAGTTCGGCCCCCAGTCCGCCGTGCCCTGACCCAGCTCGCTGAGCAGCACCTCGGAATAACGCGACAGCCGCGCCTCGGTGTAACGCATGGCCGCGAACGACTTGGGATCGTCTGGCGCCCCCCAGTTACCCTGGCCATCCACCAAGGTGTAGCGGTAGCTGAACGGCTGGGCCATCAGCACCATGGCTTCGTAGCAGGCCGAATCGCCGTGGGGGTGGAACTTGCCGAGCACGTCACCGACGGTCCGCGCCGACTTCTTGTGCTTGGAATCGGCGTCCAGTCCCAACTCACTCATGGCATAGACGATCCGCCGCTGGACCGGCTTCAAGCCGTCGCCAATGTGCGGCAGGGCGCGGTCCATGATCACGTACATGGAGTAATTGAGGTAGGCATTTTCGGTGAAGTCAGCCAGCGATCGGCGCTCTACGCCGTCCAAGCTGTCTGCAAGAATGTCGCTCATGCGGGCCTCATCAGTTCGTTGTCTGGCGCAACGGCATGCTGCCATCGCGCTGGGTAGATTCAAATAGGTTCAGGGGTGGCCGGCTCATGGCGAGGCGCTCCAGCCACCATCGGGTGCAGCGAAGCGCCAGATAATCGGCCGTTCTTCGCCGTCGGCCCGCGGCCCGTCATTGTTGTCCAGGCCAACCCAGGCGCCCTTGGCGTCCACCACCAGCGCCTCGGCCAGCCCGTAGGCCTGGGAATAGCGACGATTGTCCTGCAAGGCCTCGGCGGCAAACGACCAACAGCGCTCGACTTCAGCGGTCTGGGGGTCGCGGCGGCAGATTTGAAAGGCGTTGCGCTCCAGGGTGAACAGCTTGCCGTCGAACAGGGACAGGTCGGCAAAATCCCGAGATACCGCCTTGGCATTGGGAAACTGCGCTGGCTGCATTTCCTGCCCGGCTTCGCTCAACAGCACACAATGACCGTCACAGTCCCACACCGTTTGCTGACGCTTGATCAACAGCACACCACGTCGCTCCCGTTCCGCCGCCAGCCACAGCCGGTCGCCGGCCGGGTTCACCGCCAGGCCTTCGAACAATGCATTGAAATGCAGCAACATACCGCTGGCACGGGCCTCGCGGATCATTGTCGGCGCAATCTTCAACCAGGACACTTCGCCCAGCGGCGGCACCTGCAGCACGGCGGCATGGGATTCGCTGACCACATAGCGATTGCCAGCGCTGTCGCAGCTGATGCCTTCGAAATCCAGCTCGCCACCGCGCAGGAACGACGCCGCCCAGGTACGCGACCTCAGCCCCCAGGGCAAACCGCTGTCCGGCGCCTGCGGCACGTCGATGATCAACGCCTGGGCAGGCCAGGCCCCATCACCGGAGGTGTCGAGGCGATAAATGCGGTCATCGTCGCGATCCGACACCGTCCACATCTCATCGCCGCAGAGGGCCAGCCCGGACAGATTGCCGCCGCGCATGCCGTCGACAGCGTGCTCGGACAGCAACTTCAATTCCGGTGCAGGCCCAGCGAACACGGCCCCCGCCCACAGCAACAGCGCCAGGGCGAAACCGTTGCGCATCAGGCCAACACCTCGGCCAGATCGCCCTTGGACTCGAGCCAGGACTTGCGATCGCCGGCACGTTTCTTCGCCAGCAGCATGTCCATCATTTCCGACGTCGCGGCGAAATCGTCCAGGGTCAGCTGTACCAGGCGACGGGTGTTCGGGTCCATGGTGGTTTCGCGCAGCTGCGGCGGGTTCATCTCGCCCAGACCCTTGAATCGGGTGACCTGTGGCTTGCCGCGCTTCTTCTCGGCCACCAACCGGTCAAGGATGCCGTCTCGCTCGGCCTCGTCCAAGGCGTAGTAGATTTCCTTGCCCAAATCGATGCGATACAGCGGCGGCATCGCGACGTAGACGTGACCGGCGTCCACCAGCGGACGGAAATGCTGGACGAACAAGGCGCACAGCAAGGTGGCGATGTGCAGGCCGTCGGAGTCGGCGTCAGCGAGGATGCAGATCTTGCCGTAACGCAACTGGCTCATGTCCTCCGCGCCCGGATCGACCCCGATGGCCACGGCGATGTTGTGCACTTCCTGGCTGGCCAGTACTTCGCTGCCGTCCACTTCCCAGGTGTTGAGGATCTTGCCCCGCAACGGCAGGATCGCCTGGAATTCCTTGTCTCGAGCCTGCTTGGCCGAGCCACCGGCAGAATCACCTTCCACCAGGAACAGCTCGGAACGCATAGGGTCCTGCCCCGCGCAATCGGCGAGCTTGCCCGGCAACGCCGGCCCCTGGGTGATGCGCTTGCGCTCGACCTTCTTGCTGGCCTTGAGACGACGGCCGGCGTTGCTGATCGCCAACTCCGCCAGGGCCAGACCGGTTTCCGGGTTGGCATTGAGCCACAGGCTGAACGCATCCTTGACCACACCGGACACAAACGCCGCCGCTTCACGGGACGACAAGCGCTCCTTGGTTTGCCCGGAGAACTGCGGCTCCTGCATCTTCATCGACAGCACGAAGGCAATGCGCTCCCACACGTCCTCCGGCGCCAGCTTCACCCCACGGGGCAGCAGGTTGCGGAATTCGCAGAACTCACGCATCGCATCGAGCAGGCCCTGGCGCAACCCGTTGACGTGGGTACCGCCCTGGGCCGTGGGAATCAGGTTGACGTAGCTTTCCTGGACGCTCTCGCCCCCCTCGGGCAACCACAACAGCGCCCAGTCGACCGCCTCTTTGTTGCCGGCCAGGCTGCCGCAGAACGGTTCGTCGGGCAGGCGCTCAAAACCACTGACCGCGTCCACCAGGTAAGAGCGCAGGCCATCTTCGTAATGCCACTCGACTTTCTCGCCGGTGGCCTTGTCCTCGAAGCTGACCGACAGCCCCGGGCACAACACGGCCTTGGCCTTGAGCACATGCTTGAGGCGGCTGACGGAAAATTTCGGTGAGTCGAAATACTTCGGATCCGGCGCGAAATACACGCTGGTGCCGGTGTTGCGCTTGCCGACGCTGCCGACCACTTCCAGCTCGGTGGCCTTGTAGCCGTCGGCGAACGTCATCTGGTATTCGTTGCCGTCACGCTTGACCCGCACCCGAACCTGGGTCGACAAGGCGTTGACCACGGAAATACCCACCCCGTGCAGACCGCCGGAGAACTGGTAGTTCTTGTTGGAAAACTTACCGCCCGCGTGGAGCTTGGTGAGAATCAGCTCGACGCCCGACACCCCTCTTCGGGGTGAATGTCCACCGGCATGCCACGGCCGTCATCGCTGACCTCCAGCGAATGGTCGGCGTGCAGGATGACCTGCACCGATTTGGCGTGCCCGGCCAAGGCTTCGTCGACACTGTTGTCGATGACTTCCTGGGCGAGGTGGTTCGGCCGACTGGTGTCGGTGTACATGCCGGGACGCTTGCGCACCGGGTCGAGGCCCGAGAGGACTTCGATGGCGTCTGCGTTATAGGAGCTAGCGCTGGGAGTGGCCATGGGGTCTCGTCGTCAGTGTTCGAATGAAAAAGGGGCGATGGCTCACAGCGAGGTGAAGTCGATCGCCTGGTACAAATCGGCGCCAATGCCGGCAAAACTCAACAGCGCCGGCAACTGTTGGGCAAACCCCTGGAAACTGTGGTCGCCGCCGGCCTGGATGCGCAAGGCACAGGCACGGTAGTACTGCTGGGCGTGGCGATAATCCAGCGTTTCGTCACCGGTTTGCAACCATACCTGATACCGCTGTGGATCCTGGGGCGCCGGCACTTCCAATGCAGCCAGGGCCGTGACGTGATCGTGGGTCAATTCCCAGGTTTCATCGGTGTATAAATTCTTTTGCGTGCCCAGGTAGCCGTCGAACATCCGATGGGGGCTGACCGCAGGGTTGATCAACAGCGCCTTGAGGCCGTGGCGCTCGGCCAAGTGAGTCGCATAGTAGCCGCCGAGCGAGCTGCCGACCAGCAGCGGCCGCCCCAGTTGTGCAATTGCCTGTTCCAATTGGGCCATGGCTTCGCGGGGGTGGTGGTGCAGGGCTGGCACCTGCAGCTGATCGCCCAGGCCCAGGCGGGTCATCACGTCGATGAGTTGACGGGCCTTGGTTGAGGCTGGGGCGCTGTTGAAGCCGTGGATGTAGAGGATCGAAGCCGACATGCCAACTCCCTGGGTTTGAGGGCAAAGGCCGGAGTTTACAGGGAGATTGGGGGTGTTTGGGGGACATGCTTTCCGTACAAGGTATTTATACCTGCTTTTTGTGGGAGCGAGCCTGCTCGCGATGGCGGCCTTATTGGGTACATATCCATTGCTGCGGTAACGGCGGCTTACGGTTCCGCTTTTACAGCGGGTTACTTTGGCAAACGCCCCAAAGTAACCAAAGGTCTGTGCCCCACCACTCGGCACCTCGCCTACGCTCGGTGTGCCCTCACTCCGGCATTGCTCCGTGGGCCGCCGCGAAGGGCCATCCATGGCCCAGCGCGGCTAACCCGGCATCCATGCCGGGTTACCCACTACGCAATGCCTGCGTTCGGCCAGCGTGGTTAATGGGGCCTTCAGATCAAAAACAGAGCAAAAGCAAAAGCAAAAGCAAAAAGCGACGTTTCGCTAGATCTCGCCACAGGGAGTGCTGACTTATCGGGGACCGACGACGTCAAGTGCTCGGTTTGCCAGCAGCTCACTGAGTTCGACCATCTGCTGGACGCCGAAGGCTATATGCCGGTTGGAGCCTTCGAGGTTGAAGGCCAGGTCGTTGAGCATCGCATTGGCCGAGGCCAGGGTTTCGCTGAGGTTGGCCAGGAGGGTTTCGCTGTCCAGGTCTTCGACGACGGTGAATAGCTGGCCGGGGGATGGTTTCTTTTTGGCCTGGGGTTTTGGGGCGAGGTAGAAGTTGAGGGCGCGTTCGGCGGCTTCGTCGAGTTTTTTGGCGTCGAGGCCGGTGTGGGGTGCGGTGGGATCGGTTTTTGGGGGATTGGGGGTAACTTTGAACATGGTGAGGTTCCTTTTACCAAGTGGAACCGCCACGTCTCGTTTTCCAGTCGAGAGGTGGCAGCTATGCGAGGGCTGGAAAAACCGAGGTAAAAGGAAAACCCGGCAGACTCGAAAGTCTCCCACGCACAGCCGCCATAACGCAGAACTGCACAGCTAAAGCACGGC
The DNA here is from genome assembly GCF_055380705.1 of Pseudomonas sp. MAFF 730105. NCBI lineage: Bacteria > Pseudomonadati > Pseudomonadota > Gammaproteobacteria > Pseudomonadales > Pseudomonadaceae > Pseudomonas > Pseudomonas sp. MAFF 730105. The sequence goes on along the minus strand of NZ_AP018438.1, from coordinate 585,410 downwards.
AGTATCTCACGTGGTGCACTGTTACGCCTTTTACTCTTCGGGTTTTCCAGGCCCGGTCGCTGATTGCAGCGACCGAAAAAGGTTAGCGAGAACCCTTCCCACCCGGCAACCGCCAGAACTCGTCGGAAAATTCCACCTGAATGTCCGACCATTCCCACAGATTCAGGTCGACTGTAAAGCCGCCATCGCGAGCAGGCTCGCTCCCACAGCGGGACGAGGTATGGCCCAAGAGACAGGTCGGCCTTCAGGACGCCTTCGCGGGCAAGCCCGCTCCCACAGGGGACCAAGGTCAGCCGCAAGAACAGGCCGGCCACAAGGCCGCCTCGCCTCGCCTCGCCGTTGCTTTTGCTTTTGCTTTTGATCTTTGGGCCCCGTTAACCACGACGGCCGAACGCAGGCATTGCGTAGTGGGCAACCCGGCATGGATGCCGGGTTAGCCGCGCTGGGCCATGGATGGCCCTTCGCGGCGGGCCCACGGAGCAATGCCGGAGTGAGGGAACACCTCGCCTTGGCGAGGTGCCGAGTGGTGGGGCCAAGACCTTTTGGTTACTTTTGGGGCGTTTGCCAAAAGTAACCCGCCGTAAGGGCGGAACCCTAAGTAGCCGTTACCGCAGCAACGGATATGTACCCCAGCCCAGTAAGGCCGCCATCGCGAGCAGGCTCGCTCCCACAATTGGATCAGCGTACAGCCTCAGCCTTCAGTACCCCTCAGCCCCATAATCAACCACAAACTCAAACCCAACCACCCGCTCAACCCCCGTCTCCACCCGCCCATCCGGCAGAAGCCGCAACCACCGATACCCAGGCGCCTGCTCACCCACCGCAAAATCCACAGACCCAGGCTCAAACTGAATACAGGTAGAAGGCGAAGCCAACAAACGCACCCCCTCACGCACCTGATCGACCTCCTGGTGCACATGCCCCCAAAGCACCCCCCGCACCTGCGGAAACCGATCCAACACCGCAAACAACGCATCCGGATTGCGCAACCCAATGGGCGCCATCCACTCACACCCGATCGACACCGGATGATGATGCAGACACACCAGATGATGCCGCTCCGGCGCCTCGCTCAAAGCATTGGCCAACAGGATCAACTGCTCCGGCGCCAGGAACCCCGGCACCGAACCCGGCACCGCAGAGTCCAACAGGGTGATGCGCCAATTCCCGATGTCGACCACAGGATCGAGCAGCATGCTCTGGACCGCTGCCTGGAGCATCACCTGCGGCTCATCATGGTTACCCGGGATCCAACGCGCCGGCGCATCGATCCGAGCGCTCATCTGGCGGAACGCTTCATAGGATTGCAGCGTCCCGTCCTGGGACAAATCCCCGGTGGCAAGCATCAGGTCGATGTTCGGCTGCTGCTTCAGGACCAGGTCAATGACCACCCGCAGGCTGTCGCGGGTGTTCATGCCCAGCAGCGAGCCGTCGGCCTCGGCGAACAGGTGGCTGTCGGACAGTTGGACCAGCAACACCGGATCGGCGGCGGTCAGGGTGGATACGCTCGGCAAATCGCTCGCTCCCAGGCGCGATCACGCCATTGGATGAAGTCGCAATTATGCTGGGGTTGATCGAAAGGGGAAACCCGCGAACCGGAACCGGTTCACAGACAGCGCACTGCACTAGCGAACCACTTCGAACTCGTGACCCAGCGCCAGGCAATGACTCAGCCACTCACCCAGGAACAGATTCAACTGGGCCTTTTCGTCCGGCTGGTGCATCGAGGCATTGGGGTAAGGATAGATGCCACGAAAGCGTCTAGCATGTTCGGCGCTCACCACTTCGGCCATGCGCGCATCGTGATAGACCTGAACCTCCAACTGCGGCACCGGCAGCCAGGGCAGGCTGTGTTCCTGGCGCACTTGCAAGGTGGTGGTGTACGGACAGGTCTGCAGCACTTCGAGCGCCAGCACCCCGAGCATCTGGTCGCCGTGGGTCACGGCGATGCGGCGCGGTGCCGGGTCGTTGCGCATGTCCGGCAACAAGCGCATCAGGCGGGCGTAGTTGGCCTCGCAGGCGGCTTGCAGCCCGACCAGATCGACGCGATAGCGATCGCGCAGCTTGCTTAAGACCATAGCCCCCTCACTTCATCGCGATTCAAGGCCAGCCATTGCAAGGCAATGATGCTGGCCGCATTGCAGATTCGCCCGTCGCGCACCGCCTGCAAGGCATCCTCGAAAGCCCAGGCTTTCACGCGAATGTCTTCGGCTTCCTCCACAAGCCCATGCAGGCCACCGGCCCCCGTGCTGTCGCAACGCCCCAGGTAAAGATGTACGAATTCATCGCTGCCGCCCGGCGATGGAAAATATTTGGTCATCGGCCAAAGCGCGGCGAAGTCCAACCCAGCTTCCTCCTGCGCTTCACGATGAGCAACTTCTTCCGGTTGCTCGTCCTTGTCGATCAGGCCCGCCACCAGCTCCACCAGCCAAGGGTTGGGGGTCTTGCCCATGGCACCGACACGAAACTGCTCGATCAACACCACCTCGTCGCGCTGCGGGTCGTAGGGCAAGACGCACACTGCGTCATGGCGCACGAACAACTCACGGCTGATTTCACGGCTCATGCCGCCGGCGAACAATTCATGGCGCAGCCGGATGCGATCGAGTTTGTAGAAACCCTGGTAGCAGCTGTCGCGCTTGATAATGTCCACGGTGGTCGGTGTGGCGTTGGCGAAATCAGTCATGGCAGTCCTCGTCTGGAGCAATCGATTCGAGGTTCCTACCTCGGCTTCGCGCCATCCTAACGCGCCCGTACCCTTTGATGCAGCCCCTTTCCTCTCATCGGGATGGACGGCGGAAGGTGAAAGAATTCTAATGAGTTTAGTGGCGAACTGATTGCCCTGCTGACAGTCGAAGCGGGTAACTTTTTGCCTTTCCCTGTTTCATGAAGGACGCCCATGTCGCTTTTCAGAATTGCTTCGCTGGCCGCCATTGCCCTGACACTGGGTGCCTGCCAAAGCCTGTTCCAACCCAACTACCGCACGCCACTGGACACCACCCGCGATGCCTCGGAGCAATTGCAACCAGGCTGCGCCAGCGCCGACTGCCCCTTGGTGAACATCGACACCGTGCACTTTCCGGCCGAACCCGCCCTGGACGGTATCGTCGAAAAGCGCCTGCTGCAAATGACCCGCACCACACCCGACACCCCGGTGGCGCCTACACTGGCGGCGTATCGCGAGCAGTTCTTGCGCAGCGCCCCGCCGCGCACCAGCAGCTACTTGCAGGCCAAGGTACGTGAGCAACATGACGGCCTGGTGATCATCGAACTGTCCAGTTACCTGGACACCGGCGGCGCCCATGGCACGCCGGGGCGCGGTTTCATCAATTATTCGCGCCAGCAGCACAAGGTACTGGCGCTGTCGGACATGCTGCTGCCGGGCCAGGAAGAAGCCTTCTGGAAAGCGGCTCAGGTGGCTCATAACAGCTGGCTGATCAGCACCAAGCTGGATCAGGAGCCGGAGTTCCTGAAGCAGTGGCATTTCCAGAAAACCCAGAACGTGGCGCTGACCTACGGCGGGGTGATCCTCAAGTACGAAACCAGCACCATTGCGCCTTACGCCCTGGGCCACATCGAACTGAAGATCGCTTACCCGCGCCTCAACGGCATTCTCAAGCCCGAGCTGTTTCCCGGCCGTAGCTGAAAGCCCGGCCCAGCACCAGTTGCAGCAGCCCTGCCAGGACCAGTGACGGCAGGGTTGCGCCGATATCCGGGTAGAAATTGGCCAGCAGGTGATAAGTGCTCACCCCGCCCAGCCAGGCCAATAGCGCCGGCCAGCGCAACGAAGTGGATACCACCTGGCTGCGGCGTTTACGCAGGATGAAGTGGTCCACCAGCACCACGCCGAACAGCGGCGCGAACACCGAGCCGATCAGCAGCAGGAAATTCTGGTACTGCGCCAACGGCGCGAAACAGGCGACCAGGGTGCAGATGACGCCGATCGCCAACGCCAGATGCTCGACCTTCAACCCCGACAACATGCCGCTGGACACCGCTGCGGAATGGATGTCGGCGAATGCGTTTTCCGACTCGTCCAGCAGAATCAGCAGCAGGGGAATGCCCAATCCCGCGCCCGCCAGGGCCAGCAACAGCGCGTTGACTTCACCGCTCGGCGCGAACGCCAGGGTGTAGGCGACACCCAGGCTCATCAGCCAGAAGTTACCGATGAAGAACCCCAGCGCCGTGCCACCGAAGACATTCCTGGCGCGTTTGCCGAAGCGCGAATAGTCGGCAATCAGCGGCAGCCAGGACAACGGCATGGCAATCGCGATATCGAAGCCCACGGCCAAGGGCATCGAGCCGTCGCCGGCCTGGGCCCACAGCGCCGCCAGGTCGGCCTTGGCGAACAGGTTCCAGGTCAACCAGGTGCACGCCGCCAGCAGCAGCCAGATGCCCCACTTGCGCAACACTTTGCGCACGAAGGTCAGCGGCCCGCTCACCGCGAGCAAGGTGGCCAGGACGCCGAAGAACAAGGTCCACAGCAGCGGATTCGCCCCGAGGCTGCCTTCGCTGAAAGCCCGGGCGCCCAGCAGGCTGGCGGCGTCGCGCATGACGATGATCTCGAACGAGCCCCAGCCGATCAGCTGCAGCAGATTCAACACCGCCGGCACGCTCGCGCCCTTGCCGCCCAGGCTGAGCTTGAGGGCGGCCATGGCCGACAGGCCGGTGTCGCTGCCGATCACCCCGACGGCTGCCAGCAGCAGGACGCCCACCAGTGTGCCGAGGAAGATCGCCAGCAACGAACCGCTCAGGCCCAGGCCCGGCGCCAGCAAGGCCCCGACCTGCAAGACCATCAGGCCGATGCCGAGGGAGAACCACAGGGAGAAGAGATCGCGCGCGCCGAAGACACGTTTGTCCGTGGGGACGGCGATGTCGGGGGAGTAGGTGCTGGGTTGGATGTTCAAGGGGGTTGTCTCAGAGAGATATTTGTTGTTTTAGCGACCGCTATCGCGAGCAGGCTCGCTCCCACAAGGGGCCGGCGGCAGGCACAGGATTTGTGCACACCGCGATCCACTGTGGGAGCGAGCCTGCTCGCGATGGCGGCGGTGAAAACACCGCCGCCATCAGCTCGGATCACACTTTCTTGTAAAGCTGACTGCCTTCCTGCTTGAACCGCTCAGCCTGCTCCGCCATCCCTTGGGCGACGTCCACATCCACCGCCTCGATGCGCTGGTTGGCCGCGTACTCGCGGACTTCCTGGGTAATCTTCATCGAGCAGAACTTCGGCCCGCACATCGAGCAGAAATGCGCGACCTTGGCCGAGTCCTTCGGCAGGGTTTCGTCGTGGTACGAGCGAGCGGTGTCCGGGTCCAGGCCGAGGTTGAACTGGTCTTCCCAGCGGAACTCGAAGCGCGCCTTGCTCAGGGCGTTATCGCGGATCTGCGCACCTGGATGGCCCTTGGCAAGGTCGGCCGCGTGGGCGGCGATCTTGTAGGTGATGATCCCGGTCTTCACGTCATCCTTGTTCGGCAACCCCAGGTGTTCTTTCGGGGTCACGTAGCAAAGCATGGCGCAGCCGAACCAGCCGATCATCGCCGCACCGATACCGGAGGTGATGTGGTCGTAGCCCGGCGCAATGTCGGTGGTCAGCGGACCGAGGGTGTAGAACGGCGCCTCGTCGCAGCACTCCAGCTGCTTGTCCATGTTCTCCTTGATCAGTTGCATCGGCACGTGGCCCGGGCCTTCGATCATGCATTGCACGTCGTGCTTCCAGGCGATCTTGGTCAGCTCGCCGAGGGTTTCCAGCTCACCGAACTGCGCTTCGTCGTTGGCGTCGGCAATCGAGCCCGGACGCAGGCCATCGCCCAGCGAGAAGCTGACGTCGTAGGCCTTCATGATTTCGCAGATGTCTTCGAAATGGGTGTAGAGGAAGTTTTCCTTGTGGTGCGCCAGGCACCACTTGGCCATGATCGAACCGCCACGGCTGACGATGCCGGTGACGCGCTTGGCGGTCATCGGTACATAGCGCAGCAGCACGCCAGCGTGGATGGTGAAGTAGTCGACGCCCTGCTCGGCCTGTTCGATCAGCGTGTCGCGGAACAACTCCCAGGTGAGGTCTTCGGCCACGCCGCCGACTTTTTCCAGGGCCTGGTAGATCGGCACGGTGCCGATGGGCACTGGCGAGTTGCGGATGATCCACTCGCGGGTTTCGTGGATGTGCTTGCCGGTGGACAGGTCCATCACCGTGTCCGAACCCCAACGAATGCCCCAGGTCAGCTTCGCCACTTCTTCTTCGATGGACGAACCCAGCGCGCTGTTGCCGATGTTGCCGTTGATCTTCACCAGGAAGTTACGGCCGATGATCATCGGTTCCAGTTCGGTGTGGTTGATGTTGGCCGGGATGATCGCGCGGCCCCGGGCGATTTCGTCACGGACGAATTCCGGCGTGATGATCTTCGGTACGCTGGCGCCGAAGCTGTGGCCGGCATGTTGCTGGTCCAGCAGGCCAGCGGCGCGGGCCACTTCCAGCTTCATGTTTTCGCGGATGGCGACGTATTCCATCTCGGCGGTGATGATGCCTTTGCGCGCGTAGTGCATCTGGCTGACGTTGGCACCGGGCTTGGCGCGACGTGGATTGTTCACGTGGGCGAAGCGCAGCTTGGTCAGCTCCGGGTCGGCCAGGCGCTCCTGGCCAAAGTTGGAGCTCAGGCCAGCCAGGCGCTCGGTGTCGCCACGGGCCTCGATCCAGGGCGAACGCACGTCGGCCAGGCCTTTGCGCACATCGATGATCACGTTCGGGTCAGTGTACGGGCCCGAGGTGTCATACACCGTCACCGGCGCGTTGATTTCGCCGCCGAAGTCGGTCGGCGTCACGTCGAGGCTGATTTCGCGCATCGGCACGCGGATATCCGGGCGGCTGCCCTGGACATAGATTTTTTGCGAGCGGGTAAAAGGCTGAACCGATTGCTGATCGACCTGGGCCGAATCACTGAGGTTGATCGCGTTTTTTGATTTTGTCGTCATCACGGGTTCTCCAGACACACATCCAGGCAGTGGATTTTTGTCGGAGCGAACCTGTAGCGAATGGACGCAATCCTGCACGACAGTGCGGACGCTGTGCTTGATGCACGAGTGTGTTCGAGGGTCGAACAACATCCCGGACGAAGCACAAGAGGACTCGCCGGGTGACGAGAAATCTTGTTCCCTACGCAGGCCTTAACCTGATCAGGTTCAACGGGATCCGAAATTATTCGATCTCAGCCTCATAGCAAGGCACCCCGACAAGAACCCGGCCAGTCTAGACACAACCACCGCAGAACGCCATCACCGCAGCAAAAGGCGTGATGAATGGCGCATATACAGGATTGTTGCCGTGCCCGTGCGCAACTACACTCGCTACGCCGCGCCTCTTGTGCGCAATCATTTGAGAAGTAGGGATCGCCTCATGCTGCGCAAACTCTCACTGGCCCTTGCCGTGTCTTGTGCGTCCAATGGAATGGCCTGGGCCGCCGAAGCGCCCTTATCCACCCGGACCGATCTGGTGAGCGTGTACCAGGAAGCGGTGGATAACAACGCCGACCTGGCCGCTGCCCGCGCCCAGTACGGTGCCCAGAAAGAAGTGGTGCCCCAGGCCCGTGCCGGGTTGTTGCCCAACCTGTCGGCCGGTGCCGACCTGAACAACACCCGTACCGAGCTCGACCAGCCGGCGCTGACCGCCACCCGCAGCGCCACGGTTTACCAGGCCACGTTGTCCCAGCCCATTTTCCGGGCCGACCGCTGGTTCCAGTTGCAGGCGGCAAAATCCGTCAACGAACAAGCGTCGCTGCAACTGTCGGCCACCGAGCAGAACATGATCCTGCAGAGCGCCGAGAGCTATTTCAACGTACTGCGCAGCCAGGACAACCTGGCCTCGACCAAGGCCGAGGAAGCGGCTTTCAAACGTCAACTCGACCAGTCCAACGAGCGCTTCGACGTGGGCCTGTCGGACAAGACCGACGTGCTGCAATCCCAGGCCAGCTACGACACTGCCCGCGCCAACCGGATCCTTGCCCAGCGCCAGGTCGAGGATGCGTTCGAAGCATTGATCACCCTGACCAACCGCCAGTACAACTCGATCCAGGGCATCGTCCACACGCTGCCGATCCTGCCGCCGGTGCCGAATGATGCCAAGGCCTGGGTCGACACCGCGGCCAAGCAGAACCTCAACCTGCTGGCCAGCAACTACGCCGTCGACGCCGCCGAAGACACCTTGCGTCAACGCAAGGCCGGTCATGCACCCACGCTCGACGCGATAGCCCAGTACAAGAAAGGCGACAACGACGGCCTCGGCTTTACCAACCCGAGCCCGACCGGCCAGCGTTACGGTGGCGATGCCGAGCAGCGCACCATCGGCCTGCAGTTGAGTATCCCGATCTACAGTGGCGGGCTGACCAGCTCCCAGGTGCGCGAGTCCTACTCGCAACTCACCCAGACCGAGCAGCAGCGCGAAGGCCTGCGCCGGCAGGTGGTGGAGAACACCCGCAACCTGCACCGCGCGGTGAATACCGACGTGGAACAGGTCCAGGCCCGGCGCCAGTCGATCATCTCCAACCAGAGCGCGGTAGAGGCCACGGAGATCGGTTATCAGGTGGGGACTCGCAACATCGTCGATGTGCTGGATGCCCAGCGCCAGCTGTACACCTCGGTGCGCAACTACAACAACGCCCGCTACGACTACATCCTCGACAACCTGCGCCTCAAGCAGGCCGCCGGCACCCTCAGCCCCGCCGACCTGCAGGACCTGTCACGCTACCTCAAGCCCGACTACAACCCGGACAGGGACTTCCTGCCGCCAGACCTGGCGCAGGCGGCGGAGCAGCAATTGCGTTCGCGGCCGGCGCAGTAAGCAACAGTAACCCTTGTGGCGAGGGGATTTATCCCCGCTGGGCTGCGCAGCAGCCCCAAAACCTGCCAGCGCGGTGTGTGAGGTAGTTTGAAGGGGGGGCGCTTCGCACCCCAGCGGGGCGGTGCGACGTTTCGCTAAATCCCCTCGCCACAGATAAATCTCCTCGCCACAAGAGCAATGATCACCGTTCGGAGATCAACCGCCCCAACCCCTCCAGCAACCGCTGCAACGCGCCCTGATTGGTGCGCATCACCTTCAACCCCGCCTCGGCCATGCGCTGCGCATCCCGGGGCAGTTCGAACAGGCGTTGTATCGCCCAGGCCAGGCTCTCGGCATCTTCGACTTCCTGCAACGCCCCGGCGCTGCGCAGTTGCGCGGCGATTTCGAGGAAGTTGAACAGGTGCGGCCCACTGAGCACCGGCTTCGACAGCGCCGCCGGCTCCAGCAGATTGTGGCCGCCGTTGGGCACCAGGCTGCCGCCCACGAACGCGCTATCGGCCAACGCGTAGAGGAACAGCAGCTCACCCATGGTGTCGCCCAGCAACACCGAGACTTGCGCGGTAACGGGCTGCGCGCTGGAACGCCGGACCGTGGCAAAGCCTTCGCTTTCACACAACCGGTGCACCGTGTCGAAACGCTCGGGATGACGCGGCACCAGGATCAGCAACGCATCAGGGTAACTGTCGAGTAGCCGACGGTGCGCGGCCAGCACTACCTCGTCTTCGCCCTCATGGGTGCTCGCAGCGATCCAGACCGGGCGATCTGTCGCCTGCCATTGGCTGCGCAAGGCACTGGCGCGTTCGAGCAGTTGCGGGTCGATGGTCAGGTCGTACTTGATGGAACCGGTGACCTCGACGGTCTCCGCCCGGGCGCCCAACTGGCGGAAACGTTCGGCCTCGGCTTCGGTCTGGACGGCAAACAGGCTCATCTCGGCCAGCATCGGCCGGGTGAGTTTGGGGAAACGGGCATAGCCCCGGGCCGAACGCTCTGACAAACGCGCATTCGCCAAGGCCACGGGAATACCGCGCTTGGCGCATTGATGGATGTGGTTGGGCCACAGCTCGGTTTCCATGATCACCGCCAGCGTCGGTCGCACCCGATCAAGAAAACGCCTGGCAGCGCACGGCAAGTCGTAGGGCAAATAACAATGCTGAATACGCGGCTCATTGGCGAATAACGCCTGGATCCGCTCCGAGCCGGTGGGCGTCATGCAGGTCACCGTGATCGGCAACTGTGGATAACGCTGCAACAGGGCGCGAATCATCGGCGCGGCAGCGATGCTTTCGCCCACCGACACCGCATGGACCCAGATGCCTCCCTGGGTCATGACCGGCAGGCCCCAGGAAAACCGCTCGCCGATGCGCCGGGCATACGCCGGCGCCTTGCGCGCCCGCAACCACAGCCGAATCGCCACCAATGGCAGCCCCAGGTAAAACAATGCGCTATAGAGAGTTCTGTTCATGGCGGCGGAGTTTATCGTTTTTTCAGCCGATCGCCTGCAACTGCACGGCAAAACGTTCCGCCAGCCAGCGCGCAGCCGGGCCCAAGGGTTCGTCGCGACGCCAGACCAGCTCCACCACCAGGGCCGGCGGGGTCCATTCGCTGTTGAGTTCGACCATGTCGCCTAGGTACGCCGGATATTGCACCACATGCCGCGGCAGCCAGGCCCAGCCCAGGCCACTTCTCAGCCATTCGGCCAGGACGTAAAAGCTGTCGGCACGCCAGACCTGCGGGCTGGCCTGCTCGCTGCCGGGATAGACACTGGACTGGGTCGCCATCAGCAACTGCCGGTGCCGGGCCATTTCCCGACAGGACACGTAGTCGTGGTTGGCCAACGGATGCCCTTTGCTACACACCGTGACCATCTCGACGCTGCCCAACACTCGGCGCTCCAGCGCTTCGGGGATCTGGTCGTGGTAGAACAACAAGCCCAGGTCAGCGCGACGCTCCACCAGTTTGCGCGCCACATCGCCCTGGGCGGCACTGGCCAGTTGCACCTCAAGGGTGGGGAATTGCTCGGCCAACGCCGCCAGGCTGTCGATGACCGGTTGATAGGGCATGGCCTCGTCCTGAGCCAGGCGCAGCGACGCCTCCTGCCCGCGCATCAAGGCCAGGGCCCGGCCATTGAGGCGCTCACACTGGCGCAACACCTCCCGCGCTTCCTCCAGCAATGCCTCGCCGGCATCCGTGAGCTTCGGCTGACGGCCGCTGCTGCGCTCGAACAGGCTGACGCCTAAATCCGCCTCCAGCAAGGCAATCGCGCTGCTGACGGCCGATTGGGCCTTGCGTTGATCCCGGGCCACGGCGGAGAACGAACGCTGTTCGGCGACGCCCACGAACAGTCGCAATTGCTCAAGATTCCACTCAACGTTCATGACCCAACCTATCTCATTAACAGATAGGTAATGACTTTACCGCATCTAGCCGCGCACTAGAATGGCGACATCGAAAGACGCAACAGTCAAAGAGGTTACGCCCATGAACGCTTACTACTACCTCGCTATCGCCATCTGCGCCGAAGTGATTGCCACCGTTTCGATGAAAGCGGTGAAAGGCTTGAGCACACCCCTGCCCCTGATACTGGTGATCGCGGGCTACGGCATCGCTTTCTGGATGTTGACCCTGGTGGTGCGCAGCGTCCCGGTAGGCGTGGCGTATGCGGTCTGGGCCGGGATGGGCATCGTCATGGTCAGCGTCGCGGCGCTGTTCATCTACGGGCAGAAGCTGGACGTGCCGGCGATGCTGGGGATGGCGCTGATTGTGCTGGGGGTTGTGGTGATCCAGCTGTTCTCCAAGACCGCCGGTCATTAAGGAACACGGAACACCTGGCATGGAATACGGTTGTGGCGAGGGGATTTAGCGAAACGTCGCACCGCCCCGCTGGGGTGCGCAGCGCCCCCCTTCAAACTACCTGGCACACCGCGCTATCAGGTCTTGGGGCTGCTGCGCAGCCCAGCGGGGATGAATCCCCTCGCCACAGGAGATCTTCCTCGCCACAGTTTTGGCGGCTGCCCCTGAATGGGTGGCCAAACTCAGTTCATCGAGTCTGTATACTGCGCCTTCGTCTTGAACACTGAGGTCGCTGCATGCCATCCGTAATTTCCACCGACGTGCTGATTGTCGGCGCCGGAGTCGCCGGCCTCTGGCTGAATGCACGCCTGCGTCGCCTGGGCTATTCGACCGTGCTGGTGGAAAGTGCCAGCCTCGGCGGTGGGCAGAGCGTCAAATCCCAGGGCATCATCCATGGCGGCGCCAAATATGCGCTGCATGGTGCCCTGACCGGCGCCTCGGAAGCCATCGCTGACATGCCGCGCCGTTGGCGTGAAGCGCTCGGTGGCGACGGCGAGCTGGACCTGTCCGGCGTGCGCCTGCTGTCCGAAGCCCATTACCTGTGGTCTCCTGGCACCCTGGCCGGCAATCTCACCAGCTTTTTCGCCAGCAAGGCCGTGCGCGGGCGGGTCGATCAGGTCAAGGGTGAGCAACTGCCACCGGCCCTGCAGGACAAGCGTTTCAAAGGCAAGGTCTATCGCCTGGCCGAACTGGTGGTGGATGTCCCCAGCCTGATCGAACGCCTGGCGGAACTGGCCGGCGACAGCCTGCTCGCCGGCCAGCACATCGAACCGCTGCGCGAAGCCGGCGAACTGGTGGGTCTGAAGGTGGACGGTCGCGAGATCCGTGCCCAACGCATTGTCCTCAGTGCCGGGGCCGGTACCGCCGACCTGCTCGCTGCCTTGGGCCTGGACCAGCCGGCCATGCAGCGTCGGCCCTTGCACATGGTGCTGGTCAAGGGACCGAGCCTCAAGCCGCTGTATGCCCATTGCCTGGGGGGCGGGCCGAAGCCGCGCATCACCGTCACCACTCACCCGGCCGCCGATGGCCAATGGGTCTGGTACCTGGGCGGCGACATCGCCGAAGCCGATGGCGTGGCCCGCGAACCCGCCGCGCAGATCGCCACCGCGCAAAAGGAACTCGGACAATTGCTGCCCTGGGTCGACCTCACCACCGCACAATGGGCCACCTTGCGGGTCGATCGCGCCGAACCCCTGCAATCGGGTCTGACGCGCCCGGACAACGCCTTCCTCGCCGAGCAGGATCGCCTGTTGGTAGGCTGGCCGACCAAGCTGGCCCTGGCCCCGGACTTTTCCGACCGGGTGATTGCCGCACTGCAACAGGGCGGTATCACCGCCAGCCACCCGGCGCCGCTACCGGACCTGCCGAAACCGCCCATGGGCGTGCCCGCCTGGGAGCAGTTGCTGCCATGAGCCAGCCGACCCTGCACGACTTCTATCGCTCCCTCGGCATCCACGGCCCGAAGGTTTCTCCCCTGGGCCTGGGCACCGTCAAGCTTGGTCGCGACCAGGGGGTCAAGTACCCCAGCGGTTTCCGCATTCCCGATGACGACGAAGCACGCATGCTCCTCAAGCTGGCGCGTGACCTGGGCATCAACCTCATCGACACCGCGCCGGCTTATGGCCGCAGCGAAGAACGCCTTGGCCCGCTGTTGCGCGGTCAGCGCCAGGACTGGGTGATTGTCAGCAAGGTCGGCGAAGAGTTCAGTAACGGGCAGTCGCGCCACGACTTCAGTGCCGCCCACACCCGTTTCTCGGTGGAGCGCAGCCTCAAGCGCCTGGAGACCGACTATATCGACCTGGTACTGGTGCACTCCGACGGCAATGACCTGGCGATACTCAACGGCAGCGAGGTCTACCCGACCCTGGCGGCGCTCAAGCGCGAGGGCAAGATCGGTGGCTTCGGTTTCTCCGGCAAGACAGTCGAGGGTGGCCTGAAGGCCCTCGAGCAGGGCGATTGCGCCATGGTTACCTACAATCTGAACGAACGAAGCGAAACCGCTGTCATTGACTACGCTACCGAGCACGGCAAAGCCATCCTGGTGAAGAAAGCCCTCGCCAGTGGTCACGCCTGCCTGAGCCCAGGCGTGGACCCAGTCCAGGCCAGCTTCGAGCTGTTGTTTGAGCACCCAGGGATCGCCAGTGCTATTGTCGGCACCATCAATCCGCTGCACCTCGCCCATAACGTCGCGACCGTAGCCAAGGTCCTACGTAAAAACTGACGCCGCTTCACGCGGTTTTTAGCAGGAGCCGATATGCCGCGCACGCTCATCAGGAAGAACCCGAGCAACTTCAAGACCCTGCCGCTGTTCGTCGAAGCGACACCCGAAGGCCTGACTTACCAGAGCGTCGGGATGCCGCTGAACTTCGCCCAGACCTTGCAACGCCGCCGCCCCGTGACGGTGGCCGATGCCGAACGTTTTTCCCTGGAGCTGGCGAACCTGGGGGTCTCGGTGCGCCTGACCCTGCAGTGGCAGAACCGCGACTATTGGGTGTTGGTGCGCCAGCGTCGGCAGGATCGCGGCGACGTGGTGCTCAAGCTGATCTCCGGTTATGTCCCGGCCCACGAACTGAACCTGCCGTTACTCACCGCCATCAGTGAAATTGCCGAAGAATGCCTGCTGGAAACCCCTGAAGGCTGGCTCGGCGGGCGATTCAACGACACTTGGCTGCCAGCGCCCTATGCCACGGCCTTGCACTATCGCGAGGCATTGCCGTTTCGGCTGACACCGCTGTCGGGCTCGGCCCGTCCGGTACGCAGCGCCAATCTGCAATTGATTGAGCGGCCGCGGGCTTACGTGCACCTGCCAACGGCGTCACTGCAACTGATCTACGATTTGCGCCTGGAAGTGCCCAAGGAAGCCAAGTCACTGAGTCTGTTTCACGTCGATGAACGCCTGGAGGGCGACCAACTGGTGGCGCGCCTGGACCGCAAGCGGCCGGACCTTTACCTGATGCCCCTTGAAGACGGCAAGCCAACGGGTGAGCTCTACACACTCAAACGCGATCAACTGGTTCCGGCCGGCACACGCGGCCTGCATCTGGCCGAAAGCTTCGCCAGCCAGGAAGGCTGGGTGGTTCGCGAAGAGCGCATCCGCTGGAAGGACTGGACCGCGCAGCAAGGTCTGACCTCCCCTCCTCCCCATCGCCAGGGTCTGACCAAACTACGCAAGAAGGCCCTGGGCCTCATGCGCATGGTTCGCGGGACGCTGCAAAAATAGCGTCACGCCGAACGTCGTTTATCGATATAGGTACGCCAGCGGGCAAGTAGATGGAAATAGCGATTTTCACGCTTGCCCATGCCCCGCTTGGGCGAGAACGATTCCTCGGCGAAGGCGCCGTCGATTCGCACTCGTGACGCGGTGGTTGGCAGGGTGCAAACCTTGACCCCTGACTGCTGCAGGGCATATTTGAGCAGTCGTTCGGAATGCAGCTTCCTGCCTGTTGCCTGGCAAAAATCGAAAATGTGCTCGATACGCTTGCCGTAGGCACGGTAGGCATCACGCCCACATATCGAAAAACGATCATTCAAACCGCCCCACCATTGCCAATCGGGGATATAGGCATTCGCCCTGCGGGCAACGGAATGATCGAACACGTAAGCCGGAAGCGCCGTGTGGTAAAAATTGTCGGGACGTACGAACACGACAAAATCCGGATCGAACGACTCCATCATTTCCGTCACGGTGTGCAGGGAGTTGAGCTGATAGATCAGGTTCCTGAGCGAAGCGTACTCGTCTGCCCAGGTGTCGCCCAGGGCCTTGACCCGTTCGAAGTCCCAACGCTCCAGAACCCCCTCGGTGGAATGGAGCTGGCCGGTCATGGTGCTGAACGGCGCATAATTGTCGGTACTTAGCTCGCCCCGCTCGCCAGAACGCGGGTTGTGCACTTCATCGATTTTGTACAGGTGGTAGAAACACTGCACTTCGCTTCCCGCGGGGATCTGCCCCAGGACGTTCTCCCGGATGGAGGGAAAGCAAATCGCCGAGTTTCTCGGGATACCAAAAAATGCCACCGCAACTTTCAACACGCGTTCTGTCCCGACCATAAAGAAGAAAATGTCCGCAGCGGCGCATCAGCTGGTTCGACGTGACCCGCCGAACTCAGCGACGACGGAACCACCGATGCCACCAACGGCTACGTTGCAACGGCACGACCGTCACGTCAGCTTCCAGCAGCCATTGCCGCTCATAATCCCAGGCGTGTCCGCCCCAGAGTTTTCCTGCTTCGTTGGAGAAACCCAGGGTCATCAACTGATAGGTATAGCCTGCATGCCCACGCAACCAATCAAAGACCACTAGCGCATTGAAGCCTGTCGAAGGACCGACATAGCGCTTGCCGCCAGGCCTGTCGACCGGGTAGTTCCACAACGGAGGCAGCGGAATGCGCTCGCGATATAGGGTGACACCCGGCAGCGGCGACATGGGCGCCGTGCACCCCACCAACATCGTGAAGCAGCGCGCCACGGCCAGCTCGAATAATTGCTGCACTTCGGGCTTGTACGGCAGACCAAAGAAATACGCATCGGGGGCGTTGAAACCATGCACCAACACATTGACGCTCTGTCGGTTGAGCAGCGCCGAGTTCAGGCAGGTGTTGAACGTCACGACTACATCGTCACTACCGATACCGAGCGCCTGGAAGTCCGCCGCCGTGATCGCCGGATTGTTCGCCACCAGCAGCACTCGTGATGCTTTGCCCAGGCAATCCTTCAATGCCTGAGGGATCGCGTCGAATACCGACTGATCGCCACCAGGCAGCCGGTCAAGGGCCATCTCGCCGGATTGAGCAGCGCGCTTGTCCATGTCGTCTACCCCGGCACCCGCATACCATAGCGAAGCTTGACCCACCAGCGGATGAGCGCCGAGGGCGGCTGCCAAGGGCGCATCTCTCGCTGGATTTCTGCAGCCAGATCCTGCCCGACGCGAGCGAATGAATAGCGGCTTTCGGCGAAGGCCTGGCCCTTGCTGGCGATCCGCGCCGCCAGTTCCGGCTCACGCTGCAGCAACTCCAGCTTCTGCACCGCTTCGCCCTCGGAATGGTAGAACACCACGTTCTCCATGTCCTCGAAACCGAGCAACTTATCCTCTTCACCCTGGCTCCAGGCCAATAGCACACACCCGCAGGCCATGGCCTCGAAGTTCTTGATCATGAACTCCCCCATGCCCAGGTCGGCGCTGACGAAGATCTTGATGCGATTGAGGGTTTCCAGGTACTCGCGACCCGATGCGGTACGCGTCACGAGCATGCCAGTACGCCTGGCCAGAGACTCGAGCAAGGTTTTACGCTGGGCATATTCGGTGCTCTTGAGACTTCCGAGGAACCCGACGGGAATATCGCGAACGCTGCCCGTGTTGTGCAGCATCTGTTCGTCATAACCCTTGGATACGAACACCGCATCGATGTCCTCGGCCTGCATCCGGCGGGCAACTACAGCACCCGATACCAACGCACGACAACTTGGCAACCGACGATACAAACGTGAGTAGACGCTTCTGTATTTACTTTCGCGCATATAGTTCTGATAAGCATCATGCTCGAGGAAGATCAGACCCGGAATGCACTTCAATACGCTCAACTGCCGGACCAGACGCTTGACCCGCGAGAAAATCACTACCCGATCGAAGTCCTGGTAATTAACCGACGCCAGGAATGGGCCGAGATTCATCTGCTGCTGTTTACTCAAGCGATAGATGACGCAGTCGTCGCAATTCTCCCGTGCCACCTCATAGAGGCGATCAAGGATCACACGCTGTTCATCCATCACCAAGAGCATGACTTTCATACTAATCGACCACAAACAAAATAAGGTAGGGGGATGGACGGGGGCTATCGTCCAGAGTGGACAGACGCTCCGCTCGCGCCTTCCGGGGGTGAATCCAGGTTTAATTCAACGACCGCGAATCTTCTCGACGATGGCCGTAGTCGAACTGTTTTCTACCAACCCCAAGACCTTCACGGTACCGCCATAAGCCGCGACGATGTCACCCCCCACGACCTGATCGATCCCGTAGTCACCGCCCTTTACCAGCACATCGGGCTTGACCTGGCGCAGCAGGCTTTCCGGTGTACCCTCGCTGAAGCTGATGACCCAGTCCACCGCACCAAGGCCGGCCAGGACTGCCATTCGCCGGTCCACACTATTGATCGGGCGGCCCGGCCCCTTTAGGCGGCTCACCGACGCATCGTCATTGACCGCTACGATCAGGCGATCGCCCTGGGCCCTGGCCTGTTCGAGGTAGGTCACGTGGCCGGCATGCAGGATGTCAAAGCAGCCGTTGGTGAAAACGATTTTTTCATTGTGGGCACGGGCGTCGTCAACCGCTAGCAACAGTTGTTCCAAGCCCAGCACACCGCGCTCGGAACCTTCCTCGCGTTGAATGGCGCGACGCAGCTCGGGGGCGCTGATGGCGGCCGTGCCAAGCTTGCCAACAACGATGCCCGCAGCCAGATTCGCCAGGGCCACCGCGTGGGGCAGTTCCTCACCGGCAGCGATGGCAGCAGCCAGGGTCGAGATCACGGTGTCACCAGCGCCCGTTACGTCGAATACTTCTCGAGCGCGGGCTGGCAGGTGCAACGCAGGATTACCAGGGCGCAGGAGGGTCATGCCATGCTCGCCCCGGGTCACCAGCAACGCGCCCAAGTCAAGTTCCTGCATAAGCTGCGCGCCCTTGCTCACCAGCTCGTGCTCATCGGCGCAACCGCCGACGATGGTTTCAAACTCGCTGAGGTTCGGGGTGATCAAACTGGCGCCACGATAGATGGAAAAGTCCTTTCCCTTGGGATCGGCCAGGACCGGAATGTTTCGGGCACGGGCCGCCTCGATCAACGCTCGGTGGTTTTTCAAGGCACCTTTACCGTAGTCCGACAACACCAGCACCTTGACGCCTTCAAGCAGGCTTTCAACATCAGCGACCAGCGCCAGGGGGTCGGTGGCAAAAGGCTCTTCGAAATCGATCCGCAGAAGTTGCTGGTGCCTGCTCATGACCCGCAGCTTGACGATGGTCGGTTGGTGCGCAACGCGTTGGAGTTTCGCCCTCACGCCCGCGCCCTTGAGACTGTTACTCAGGCTGTCGGCGGCCTCGTCGTCCCCGGTCACGCCCACGAGGGAGGCCGGGGCGCCGAGGGCGGCGATGTTCAGAGCAACGTTGGCGGCTCCGCCGGGACGATCCTCAATGTGCTCGACCTTCACCACCGGCACTGGCGCCTCAGGAGAGATCCGCGAGGTACCGCCATGCCAATAGCGGTCGAGCATGACATCGCCGACCACCAGTACAGGGGCTTGATCGAATCGCGGCATGGACAACTTCATGGAGCATCCCACATACAAAATGAACAGGGGCGCGATATTAGCACAGGGTTGAACGAAGACTTATCCGTGACTGCAATAGGATCCCGGTGCGCGTGCTCGATCAGCCCAGCAGCAAGGTCAATAGACGCTGACAAGCCTGAGCCAGCTCGACCTCATCGGTATTGATTTCGCAGTCAGGTTCAAGCGGAACTTCGTAAGGGCTGTCGATCCCGGTAAAATTCTTGATCCGCCCAGCACGGGCTTCGCGGTACAGCCCCTTGGGATCGCGCTCGGCACAAACCCCGAAAGGCGTGCTCACATAAACCTCCACAAAGGTGCCCTGGGAGAATAATTGTCGGGCCGCTTCCCGGTCTGCGCGAAAGGGAGAAATTGCGGCAACGATGACGATCAACCCCGCATCGACCATCAGGCGCGCCACCTCAGCGATGCGCCGGATATTTTCCTTACGGGACTCGGCATCCATGCCCAACCCTCGACACAGCCCCTGGCGCAAGTCATCGCCGTCCAGCAGCGACGTATGCAAGCCTCGCTGGTTGAGCTGCACTTCCAGGGCGTTGGCCAGGGTCGACTTGCCCGCCCCCGAGAGTCCGGTCAGCCAGATGCAACGTGGTCGCTGGGCTTTGATGAAGGCCCGATCCTGGGGCGTGACAGCTGACGCAAGGGAGCGTATCCGTGAATGTTGCTTCATACCTTTGACGTCTCATCCATAGCCGTGCATCTCATGGTCACTTGAGCGGACCCGCCGGATCACCGGATCAGTTGACGGCCCGCCCTAAGCATAGCTTCCCACAAGGCTGCGTACGGCCAGCCAGACGAGGTTCAAACGCCCCCCTCTGTCAAAGCGAGCCTGCAGCTCAGGCAATATCCTGACCCGGAACATCCAGCCCCATGGCGTTCAAGCGTGCGTAATAGCCGTTCTGCGCCAGCAGTTCGCCGTGAGTCCCACGTTCGACGATGCGCCCCTGATCCATCACCAGGATCAGGTCGGCTTTTTCGATGGTCGACAACCGGTGGGCAATCACCAAGGTCGTCCGGCCCTTCATGACCTGATCCAGTGCGGACTGGATATGCCGCTCGGACTCGGTATCCAGGGCCGAAGTAGCCTCGTCGAGAATCAACAGCGGAGCATTTTTCAAGAGAGCCCTGGCGATAGCCAGACGTTGACGCTGACCACCGGAAAGCAGCACACCGTTTTCACCGACCTGGGTATCCAGGCCTTGAGGCAATTGCCTGATGAAGTCCATGGCATAAGCGTCTTGCGCTGCCCTCTCGATATCGACGCGCGGCGCACCGGCCAGGTCGCCATAGGCAATATTGTTGGCAACCGTGTCGCTGAACAGCGTTACGTGCTGGGTCACCTGAGCAATATGACGGCGTAGGTTCAACAATTTGTACTGCTCGATTTCAACGCCATCGAGCAGGATCTCACCGTCATTGTGGTGATAGAAGCGAGGGATCAGGTTGGCCAGGGTGGACTTGCCGCTGCCCGAGCGCCCCACAAGCGCAACCATTTGTCCTGGTTCCACCGAAAAGCTGATGTCATCGAGCACCTGCCTGTCGGTATCCGGGTAGGTGAAGCTCAAATGGCGCACATCGAGCCGCCCGCTAACGGCATCACGCTCTACGGTACCGGTGTCGGTTTCCGGCGTGACATCCAGTTGTTCGAAAATACTTTCCGCACCGGCGACGCCTTTCTGGATTGTGGAGCTGACTTCCGACAACTGGCGGATGGGCTTGGGTAGCAGACCAGCCAAGGTAATGTAGGCCACCATGTCGCCCGCCGAAGCATCGCCGCGCAGAAACAGGACCAAGAACATCAGCGCGGCCATCGCACTGTAGATCACCAGTTGCAGCAATGGCGTGTAGATAGCTCCGGTACGCGTCATTCGCAACTGTTTGTCGGTGTTGCCCTGGCTGGCCTCGAGGAAGCGCTTCTGCTCATAGACCTCACCTCCGAAACTGCGCACCACGCGATAGCTCTGGATGGTCTCGGAGGCGACATGTGTCACATCCCCCATCGCCGCCTGGATTTTTTTGCTCTGCTTGCGAAATTTCTTGCTCGCGGTGCGGACCATGACCGCAATCAGCGGCAAGATCGCAACCATCACCAGGGTGAGGCGCCAGTTCATGAACAACAGCGAGGCGAACAGGAAAACTACCGTCATGCCTTCACGGATAACGACCTTGATCGCATCTGTTGCCGCCCCGGTTACCATCGTCACGTTGAAAGTGATGCGGGAAATCAGATGACCCGAGTTATGTTTGTCGAAATAGCGATTGGGCAACGTGAGCAGGTTGTTGAATAGCTGCACCCGCAGATCATGCACCAGTCCCAGCGAAACCTTGGCCAGGAAATAGTTGCCCAGATACGAACCCAACCCCTGCCAGGCAGCAATCAAAATGATCAGCAGCGGCACCGCCTGTAATAACTGCAGGTCCCGCAGGTATGGCACCGTCGGAAACAGCACCGCGTTCGGATTGGACAGGCCATCGACGAAATACTTGAGAATATAGCCAAGCATGGGCTGGGTAGACGCGAAAATCAGGAACCCGACGATACTCAACCCGAACAAGCCGATGTAAGGCTTCACGTAGCCGAGCAGGCGGAAATAGACTTTCAAGCTTGAGGGGCTTGCTGGGGAACTGGAATCGGCCATATCACGCGAATGTCGATAAAAAGGTCGCTGACTTTAACACAGCTTCTTCGGTGTTCTGGCAAACCGGTAAGGCTGTTATTGTTACGCCGCTACGAAATACTCCATAGCCATCACCGTGAATGGTCCACTTGATTACGAAAATGAATTCCTGAGCATGCTATCCAAGCACTACGCCCCCGCCCATAGGGTTTTCGATTTCATCTGCCTGTGGATTCTTCCGCTTGGCTTCCTGCTGCTTTTGTGCGCCTTGTTCTTTGTGCCGGGGCGCAGCCAGCACCATAAATTATTCTATGGGTTGTTCAGCATACCTGCCCTGATAGCCTTGTGCCTCAGGCCAAGCATGCTAAAAGAACTGGCCCGTGAGCCGATTTTCGTCGCTCTGGTCGTTTTCGTCAGCTGGGCGCTGATCAGCTTGTCGTGGGGGCCCGAGATCGACAGTATCGGGCGCCCGATCAAAACAGTACTGCATATCCTGCTACTGTTTGCCGGGTGTCATCTACTGGTGCGCTATCGCGGCGACCTGCTTCACCCTCTGTTGTTCGGCGCAGCGACGATAGCCCTGGTCGCCTCGCTCTATAATTTGTACATGTTTGCCAGGATATATGAGCCGGGAATGCGCTTGATCGGCTCCGGCGCCCTCGACAATCCGCTGCTCAGCTCTCACCTGTACGGGTTCTTTTGCGTTTACTGGATCAGTCTGGGCATGCTCTGGAGAAATCGCCAGATACTCTGGCTTTCTGTGCCTGCCACCCTAGTCATGCTGGCAGCCGTCGCCGCTACTGGCTCAAGAACGCCCTTGGTCGCATTGACCGCAGCCATTATCTGGATAGGTATCCTGTGTTGGAATCGTCGCTCGATGGCGTTGTTCGGGCTTCTAGCTCTGGGCGCAATCATCGCAAGCGTATGGTTCAACAGTATGATTTTTGCCCGTGGAGACTCATTTCGCCTGGAAATCTGGCAGATAGCCCTACAAATGATCGCCCAGCATCCCTGGATTGGGCACGGTTACGGGGCGGACTTTGAGGTTGATCCAGGCTTGGGCTACATGCTCTCCGAACCCCATAACTTTGCCCTTGGCGTGTTGTACTACGTCGGAATCGTCGGGCTGGTACCATGGATTTTCTTCCAGGCCTGGGGATTATTGAGCAGTTGGCGTTACCGGAATCATCCCTTGTTTATCGTGGCCTCCACTTGGCTGGTATACGGCATGAGCGCAGCGCTCACAGAGGGCGGAGGCATCCTGTCCAGGCCGAAGGAGCATTGGTTCCTGCTGTGGATTCCACTGGCCCTGATCGCTGCCCTGAGTATCAATTACCGCGCCAGACGCCTGCTGGATACTCCTGTGGAAAGGTTGACTCCGCAAGCCTTGGAAACGCTCTCGGCGGGTGCTCAGGTGATTGAATCCGATGGGCTTGGCCCAAAGGTCCTGCGTTTGTCCGGGGGAGATTTCCTCAAACTGTTCCGAGCACGTCGTTGGTACACCTCGGGCGGCTTCAATCCTTATTCCGAACGCTTTATCGTCAACAGTCAGTTGTTGCGAAACCTGGGCATCCAGAGCCCGACGATACTCGCGCTGTACCATTTGAACGACGGCAGCAGTGCAGTGCACTACGTCCCCTTGCCAGGAATGACCGTTCGCCAAGCGATGAAAGACGCTGCGACGCCTGCGCAACGCCACTCCCTGGTCCAGGGCTTTGGAAGATTCCTCGCGCAATTGCATGAACGAGGCGTTTACTTCCGATCCCTGCATATGGGCAATGTACTGGTCCTGGAAAACGGCGAATTCGGCCTGATCGATATTGCCGACATGTACGTATATCCGTCTTCGCTCAGGCTCGCGCTTCGCCAGCGCAACTTGCGCCATATGCAGCGCTATACGGAGGATTACGGCTGGCTTTTTGAGCAACACCTTGATGCGCTGCTTGATGGTTACGCCATGATCGCCTCGAAGCCGGCGGTCGATGACCTGCAAAAACGCATTCTGTCGAGAGACAGACCGGCCCGGGCGTGATGATCCCGTCGTTCGACATTGAACGACGATATCAGCCATCTCGGACCCTTTGAGCGCGGTTCAGTGCTTTTCCAGCGGACAAAAAAACATGCGCCCCAGGCCACGCCAGGTTTTTTTGTTCCAAGCCCTGAAAGGAACCTGCCTCAGTAGCTCACGAGCGAACACGTGGTCGCGGTTCGACATTTTCAGAAACATGGAATTAAGGAACTTGTAGCGCACTTGGTCATAAAGCGGATGATCGCTGAACAAGGCGTAGGTACGCAGAATGCTATCGGTCATGAACCGATGATTCTTGTAGGAGTTGGTAGGGTGCTTGCGATAGCGCGCCATCAATACACTCAGGCCATCAATGTAATACCCGGCCCGGGTCACCTTCAGCTCAATCAACAGATCTTCAAGGCGAATTTCCGGATCGAACCCTCCAACCTTCTCCAGCGCCTCGCGACGTATCATTAGGGTCGGTGCCGGCGGATAAGGCTTGCGCTCCATGAACATATCTTCGAAATCGAGCCGTCGAAAAGGTACGTCGCGGTTCTGGCGGTTCTCAGGGTACAGATTCCCTTCGGCATCAATCAACTCGATGTTGCCTGCACAAATGCCGACTTCAGGCTTGCCATCCATGTAGGCCACTTGAGTGGCAATTCGCTCGGGCAGCATGATGTCGTCGGAACCAAATGGCACAATCAGGCTGCCTGTGGCGCGTGCAATCGCTCCGTTAAGCGTATTGGTCAACCCCTGGTTCTGCTGGACCCGGAAGTCGAAGCCATGGGCCGCCTGCAGACGCTGGATACGTTCAACGCTGTCATCGGTGGAGCCGTCATCAATCACCATCAACTCGATGTTCGGATAGGTCTGTCCCAGCACACTGAGAATGCATTCTTCAATGTAGCGACCATGGTTGTAGGACGCGATGATCACGGTGACGACAGGCTGTGCGGCACTCATGGCTGCTCCTTACAGGTCTCATTCAGGCCGGTCTCGATCAACTCAAGGTATTTCCGACGGAACACTTCAATATCGTGCTGTTCAACAAGGTAGCGATAAGCTCGCTCGCCACAGGCCTTGAGTTCGGCATCCGACAGTCCCAGATAGGTATCGAGCGCCGTTATCAGACTCGGCACATCACCAGGCTTTACCGCCAAGCCTCCGGCACCTTGAATCAATGGCAACATTGCAGGCACATCAGAAGCGATCACCGGTAGATGTCCGCTCATTCCTTCCAGCAGCGCCAGGCCCAGGCCCTCGGCCAGGGAGGGCATGGTCCAGATATCGAAGGCCCTGACATATTGAAGGGCGTTTTCCTTGAAACCGAGCAGATGCGCGCGATCAGCCAGGCCCAATTGCTTGATCTGCGCGGCCAGACGGGACTCTTCACGCCCGGCACCGATGATTGCCAGCTGCGTGGTGGGGTATTTGTCCTTGAGTGCGGCAAAAGCCTGCAGCAAGTAGGTATGTCCTTTGACGGGCACCAATCGCCCCAAGGCGCCAACCAGTCTCACCGAAGGGCCGATACCCAGCATCTCGCGAGCGCGCTCGCGTGAATGCTGCAAAGCTTCCGCCTGCTGGATATCGATGGCATTGGTGATGGCGTAAGTATTGGACTCGGTGAATCCACAATGACAATCCAGGAGATACTGCTTGACGGCCGGCGATACGCCGACGAACCGCCAGTGTTGGTCCACCTGTCGCTGCGTCTGGCGACGGCGATAGAACCGATCATACTCTCCGAACCCGTGGGCAATGCCGATACACAACGGGATTTTCAACCATCGATTGAGCTGCAGCATCATGTTGACGGGCTTGAAGCGGTTGCACACCACGACATCGAATTTTTCCGCGCGGCAGAACTGGTACAGCCGCCACATCGCACGAAGGCGTATGCCCTTGAGTGACTTGTCCGAAAACTCGAAATAAACCGATCGATCGGCCCGACTGACCGCCTCGCCAGGCCCTGGGCGACCGCGCAGAAAAGCCGCCGTTACCTCGTAGCGCTCACGCGGAAGGGCCTTGACGATCTGCTCCGCCAGATCGGCGAAATCATGCTGCTTTACGTTGTAGTCCGGCTGCAACTGCAGCACTTTCAAACGCGGGCTCATAGTGCTCCTTGATGGAAACCTGTGGCGTCGATCATCCAGGCCGACTCTGTCGCCAGCCTTCGCATCCAAACAGGATCTGGCTCGGGCAGCGCCGACCAGTCGTTACGTTTCCAGCAGACGAAATGAAAATAGGGGAACGCTCGGTCCTCATCCCGATCATTGGTCAGGCGACCATTGCGCCAGAACCAGCGAAGGGGAAAATCCTCAGTACCGTCGTGCCATTTTATGCACCCGCCCGGCGTGCTGAATGCCTCGGTGAACTCACTGCGTCGACGCCATGGATTGAACTTGCCGACCAAGGAAAACAGCGGTTCGGGAAAGTTCTTTCTCCACATGAAAATACGGCTGAATGCCCCTTCGTCCAAGGCATGGTGCTGATCATCCATGAAGCGATGTTGCCAACTCTTAATCAGCTTGAACGCCTCACGCATGCTCGCAACGTTGCGTATCAGGCACAGATGCCCCGCAACGCGTCGCTCATGGGTTGAAAACAAGTCATGGGCCGCCAGGCGCTCGGCCGTAAAGTATTGCCGAAGGTCACCGTACACCAGGTCGATGTCGCCAAAGCCCCAGAAATCGTAACCTTCGAGGCGATCCGCATGGATATAGCCAAGGGCAGGCTTGATATCGCACAGCTTATAAGCCTGCGTTGGCCTGAACTCGATATGTAGCCGCTCGGAAACCAACTGGCAGTACGCCTCGAATGTGATGGTCTCGACAGTCACATTAGAAGGGAGATTCTGCGGCACGCCACAATCACTGAATAACAGCCAGTCAATATCGGGGTTACGCCGACAACTTTCCAGAAACAAAGGCATCCAGAAAGGCCAACGCCCGAAATACGGAATGATAAAAAGAATACTCGGGCAAGAATTGATCACGACAAGCTCACATCCATCTGGGCGAGGACACTGGAGTCCACTTGGGTCATTTCGGCTTCATGTGTACTTCAGAGCGTTTCAAAAGCCAGAAAAGTTCGTGACGCCTGACCGTTTTACGAAAGAATTCATTCTCGCCATACACGGCGCCCTTGCGCCCCGCCAACAGCCGCTGGATGGCACGGCGCAGGCGACGCTTGAAGGGCGCTCGCGGCTGCAGATCATGCATCATGCCCAACGCCATGGCCTTGTCGCGCTGGCCGGCCAGCGCCAACGGCAGGCTGACAGGATGCATCGGCCGGTCCGGGTCGAAACACGGCGGCAACGCAATGCCCGTACCGGCATCACCCATGGGCCAGCGGTCATTATCGTGCAGGTGATTGGCGTAACCCAACAATGTGCCGGGTTGCCACTCCAGGCCTTCGAGGGCTTGCAGGACGGCATGATGGGCGCAAAGATGGTCAGGGTGCGGATCCAGGGTCGGATGCGGCAACACAATGACTTCAGGACGCGCCATCAGCAGCAACGCACGCAAGTCGGCCACCAGGTTGTTCCAGGTCGGCGCGCCATCGACATCGCCGGGCAGGGCAAAAGGATTGAACCGGCGGAACGGCCGTGTATCGCTCAGGTCTGCCTCACGAGACCCCTGAGGCTGGGTGGGCGCGGCTTGCATGGCCGCCAACTGGAGGCAGAAGTACCCCAATTGCATGCAATGGCCTTGCGGCACCCCAGCCCAGCGCGGTACGGCGATGCTGTCCCAAGCCCGCAGACGGCCCTTGAGCCGCGCCGCCTCGACGCGATCCAGCCCCATCTGCTGATAATGTTCAGCTTCGATTTCGCCTGCGGTCAGTGTCACGATCCACGCTTCGTCGGCTCGGCTGTACAACCCATAAGCCGCCAGTTCCGCATCGTCGGCATGAGGGGCGATGACCATCACCCGCTGTTGTTGCACCTCCGGCGAGCTGAAGGACCAGAGCGTCGGCTCGCCCAGCAAACGGCAGAAGCGCCCGCGCAGCCGCAGCTCGCCCCGGGATAGCGTCGCCCCCTGCTCGCTGAGGTTCAGGTAGCGCAGGCCGTTGACGCCGCGCTCGAAGGTTTGTCGATCCGGGAGGTCTCCGCCCAACAGCTCGACGACCGGGTCGATGAAACGCCCCAACCACCGGCTCTTGACCTGCAACGCGAGAACCAGCGTCGCGCCATCGTCCAGGATTACCCCGTCATCGAGCCGCAGCCGACCGGCATCCAGATGCACCTTAGGTTGCTGGGTGAAAGGCGGGAAGCTGTATTGGTAGTCGTCCCTGGGCGAGTAGAACAAATGATCTGCGAACCAGGCTTCGTGGGAGACCCAGCCCACTACCGCCAGGACCAACGGCAACCACCAGGCTACCAGCACGCCGAGCAGGGCCAGCACCATCAGGGCGAGTAACAACCCTGCCCGCTTGTTGCGACGGTGGCGCTTGAGCAACTGCTGTTTGCGATTCATCGGTGGGCTCATACGGTAAAAACCGGCACAGGGTTGCACCAACGGTCCTTGTATTCCCTGTCCGCCCGGCCGAACGAAAAACGCAACGGCTTGCCAGCGGCACGGGCATGCTCCCAGGCGCTTTGGGTATTGAGAAAACTCAGCACGCTACCAGGGCTGAATTCGCGGGTTTGCGGGTCCACGCCGCCATTGATGTACTCGACGCTGATCCACTCCGGCGCTTCGACCCGATACACCAATTGAATAGCGATCGGGGCATCGTTGAGAAAGATCACCGAACCGATCAGCAGTTCGCGCAGCAGCTCGATCACCTCGCCCATGCGCTCGGCACCGGTCGCCGCAAAACCCCAACGGCGCAGGAACAGGTCGCAGTAGATCGACGCCAGTTCCGCGCTGGAAAACTCATCGACCGAGCGCACCACCCCACCGGCCTCTTCCAGCAAACGCAGCTCGCGACGCTGGTTGTAGCGAAACTTCTTGGACAGCTCTTCCGGCGTACGCGCCATGGCCAGCTGTTCCTGCTGAACCTTCAGGCCGCTGAAACGCCCTTCGTTGAGGGCCGACAGATAACGTCCGCGATGACGCAACGGCGCCTGTGCATCGGGCGCCGCCGGCAGGATCAGCTCGGCATTGCCCAGGTCGAACAAGCCTTTCTTGCCGCTGCGCTTGAGCACATCCTTGGACAGCGCCAAATCCCGGCCCCAGGTCGCAATGGCCGCCTTCAGCTCACCCTGATGTTCGTATGCCAGGTAACGCACGGGAATACCGGCCAGGGCCGCCAGGCGCTCGATCACCAGGGGATGGGTCGCCACACTGCCACCAAAGCGCTGCCAGGCCTGGGCATAAGCCGAAGCGTCTGTTGCCATCCAGCCGCGCTCACGCCAACCTTGGAATCGATTGAGCATCAAGCCCTCGGCGCCAGTTCGGTGACTTGGGGCAAACGCCAGAATGCCTCGCGCACCGCACGATCGGAGAAGCGTTCACGCAGACGGTCAAGCATCAGCTCGGCGCATTGACGCCGCTGCAGATCATCCATGACCGCCAGGTGCTGCAGCCCCTGAGCCAGGTGCTCGGCGTCGCCCAGCGGAAACAGAATACCCACGCCTTCGACCACTTCCTTCGCCCCGCCACAGGCCGTGGCCAGCAACGGCACGCCGGCGGCCATTGCTTCGAGCAACACCATGCCGAACGGTTCGTGATCGGAACTCAGGACGAACACGTCGAAAGCCCGAAAGTAACGGCGCGCCTCAGGCACCAGGCCGAGAAACAGCACGCGGTCGGCGATCCCCAGTTCCAGCGCCAGCTCCCGCAGGTCCTGCTCCAGACGCCCCTGGCCGAGAATGGCCAGTTGACTGTGGTCGGGCAAATACGCCAGTGCCGCGGCAAACCCCCGCAACAACGTGGCCTGTCCCTTGTCCGGATGCAGTCGGCCGACGTTGCCGACGATCCAGGCGTTCGCGTCCAGCCCCAAGGTATGCCGCGCCTCGTCCCGGGACACCAGGCCAGCCTCAGCGGCTTCCAGGTCGATGCGGTTGTAGAGAGTCTGGATCCGGCCCACCGGCCAATTCGGCAGACAGTGGCGCATGTCGTCGCGCACCGCATCGGAGACCCCGAGCAAGCTCAGGCGCTTGCGGAAAACATGGGCGAACAGCCGGCGAGTACGCCGTCGGTAATCGCCGAAGGCATGGTGCACGCCAATCACCCGCAGCCCAGTGCCGAGCAGGGCGATGTAGATAGGCTTGAAACGGTGGGCAATACAGAAACTGAAATTGCGCGAAGCGGCGATCTTGCGCAGATCGCCAATGGCGCCCAGCTTCAGGCCTCTCACGGCACTGGAGCTGTACTCCATGAACAGCACCTCGTCCGAGGCGCAACCAGCAGCGACCTCGGCATCGGCGACCCCGGTGAGAAACACCGTGGTCACGCGATAGCCGGTACCCGAGAACAGGCTGGCGTATTGACGGGCACAGTCGAGGAACGGCCCGTCATAACCGTGGCAGAACTGCAGCACATGTCGCTCAGCCGAGCGTGTCATAAGCGTCTACGCCGTCTTTGATCACCAGAATGTCTTCCATGATCAGGTACTGCAGATCGGAGCCATAGAACATGTTCAGCGCGTCGGTCGGCGAACAGATCATCGGTTCGCCGCGGCGGTTGAGTGAGGTGTTCAGGGACACACCATTGCCTGTCAGGACTTCCAAAGCTTTCATCATGTCGTAGTAGCGCGGATTGTATTCGCGCTTGAGCACCTGGGCCCGGGAAGTACCGTCTTCGTGGACGACTTCCGGGACACGGGTTTTCCACTCTTCGGCCACTTCGAATGTGAAGGTCATGAAGGGGGCGGGATGATCGACCTTGATCATCTGGGGCGCCACGGTGTCGAGCATCGACGGGCAGAAAGGCCTCCAGCGCTCGCGGAACTTGATTTGTTCGTTGATGCGATCCGCAACGCCGCTGGCGCTCGGGCAACCGATGATCGAACGACCACCCAAGGCTCGCGGGCCAAACTCCATGCGCCCCTGGAACCAGGCCACCGGGTTGCCGTCGACCATGATTTTGGCAATGCGCTCAGGGGTGTTGTCGATCTTGCGCCACGCCGGTTTGCTCGGATGACGGGCACAGGCGGCGATCACGTCTTCGTTGCTGTAGGCCGGGCCGAGGTAGACGTGTTCCATCTTCTCCACGGGCACGCCACGGGCATGGGACACATAAGCGGCCGCGCCCACGGCTGTACCGGCGTCGCCGGAAGCCGGTTGCACGAACAGCTCCTTGACGTCGTCACGGGCGATGATCTTCTGGTTCAGCTTGACGTTCAACGCGCAACCGCCAGCAAAAGCCAGCTTGCCGGTTTCCTTGAGCACGTCGCCCAGGTAGTGGTCGATCATCTGCAGCGCAAGTTTCTCGAACAGCGCCTGCATGCTGGCCGCGTAATGGATGTACGGCTCGTCGGCGATATCGCCTTCGCGCTTGGGGCCGAGCCATTCGATCAGCTTCGGCGAGAAGTAGAAGCCCTTGCCCTTCTCTTTATAGCGGCGCAGGCCGATCACGTTGGCGTAGTCGGTGTTGATCACCAACTGGCCGTTCTCGAACGAGGCCAGGCGCGAGAAATCGTACTTGCTGGCATCGCCGTAGGGCGCCATGCCCATGACCTTGAATTCGCCGTCGAGCATTTCAAAGCCAAGGAATTCAGTGATCGCACCGTACAGGCCGCCCAGTGAGTCCGGGTCGAAAAATTCCTTGATCTTGTGGATCTTGCCGTTTTCGCCGTAGCCGAAGAAGGTCGTGGCGTACTCGCCCTTGCCGTCGATGCCCAGGATCGCGGTTTTTTCCTGGAAGCCCGAGCAGTGATAGGCGCTGGAAGCGTGGGCCAGGTGGTGCTCGACCGGCTCGATCTTGATCTTCTTGGGATCGAAGCCCAGTTGCTCCAGGCACCAGACGATCTTGCGGCGATAGCGCTTGTAGCGACGGTTGCCCATCAGGATCGCGTCGAGAGCACGGTCCGGGGCATACCAGTAGCGCTTGGCGTAGTGCCAGCGCGCTTCGCCGAACAGGCTGATCGGCGCGAACGGGATCGCTACCACATCGACATCGGATGGCTTGATGCCAGCTTGCTCCAGGCAGAACTTCGCCGACTCATAGGGCATGCGGTTCTTTGCATGCTTATCGCGTACGAAGCGCTCTTCCTCGGCCGCCGCGATCAGCTTTCCGTCTATGTACAGCGCTGCGGAAGGATCATGGCTGAGGGCGCCGGACAGGCCAAGAATCGTCAATGCCACAGGGTCTAGCCTCTTATGTCTGCATACGGGCGAAAAGCGCCGCGAAAAATTGATGTGCCACTCGCCGGGGCGCTAGGCAGCTAAAGGGCGGGATTATAGCGTAAAAGCGTCGGTAAGCCGCTAGCGGCGAAGACAGACCGGTAAGTATTTGAATACCACCGGCCGTGTGCCCTGCAACGGGTTGCTGACGATTTTAGGTGCCAGTCCGTTAGCCCGCAAAAACAGGATGTGAGCATGTTCGGCAAGGCCCCGTCCATCACACTCATTAAAAAATGACCCGACCATTCAGGTTACCTGGATGTACAACAGATAAGATCGCCCACTGATTCATTTCGTTCAAGGCGCCCCCTTCATATACCCCAACCAGCGCTCCAATAGTTAAAAATATTTTAACTCTTATATCCATGTCGAGACTTGAAAAGCCGTCCGTCGCCACTGTCGACATTGACAGTAGCAAGTTTGAAAACCGGACAAACCCAACACAACAGGACAACCTTACTGATACCAAGCCCCCCAATCATGACCACCGATGCGATCAGTTATTGGCGGGACGGCTACCGAATCTCATGCCTGTGAGCCTGACCACGGGAGCAGCTATTTAGAATGGGACCTGAATTGATGGATCAGTTGCTTTACGATAGATCTTTAAGAAGACCAGAAGTAGCCCATGTTTTCCAGCCACTCCCTCGTCAATGCGTTCAAAAACGGCATTCGATCAATGCCTGAATCTTTGCCGCCTATTTCATCCTTGGCTGCTGCGAGCGTTTCGCAGCAACCATTCTTCGATTATGAATCGCACATGCCCCACAGGTAACACTTTGAAGCAAAAAAGCAGCGCCCTGAAAATTCAAAAAACAACTCCAAGTTGATGTCAGCCCAGGCAAAGACATATCTTCACAGCCCAACTTCACTCATTCTCGTATCTTTGGTAGTCGCCCATTTATCACCCGATACAACGCACTGCCCTCAGGCCAGTTGCGCATGAATCGCGCCCGATCCCGGGCATAGGCAGGGGCGAAGCTCGCGAGGGTGCGGTGCTGGCACATGGAATCCAGGTCGATCAGTGCCCAGCGATCATGCTGCCAGAACAGGTTGTGTCCCTTGAAGTCGCCATGGCTGATGCGTTCGCGGATCAGGTCGGCGAACAATCGGTCCAGCGCCAGCAACTCGGATTCCGGCGCATCACCGCTTTCCACGTAAGGAGCAAAACGCTCGATGATGTCCGGCCCCGACAGATGCTCGGTCACCAGGTAGGCACCACGACGCAGCCACAGGAAACGCTTTTCCAGCAATGCCAGGGGTTTGGGGGTGGCGATGCCGAGAAATGCCAGGCGATGGCCCTCGCGCCAGGAGTGCCAGGCACGGCTCGGACGCCAGAAGCGCTTGAGCCAATGGGCGAAGTTTTTGATGTTGTAGCGCTTGATGACCAGGGTACGACCGTCGACCTCGACTTTGCCGACACTCGCCGCCCCCCCGGTCTTGTACAAGTGGCCCTGATCCAGCAAGGCATCCGCCCGCTCCAGCACTGGCATCATGGCCGCCTCCTCGTCGCGCCGGATCGCTCGCAGACCGAACGCCCCACGCTGCACGCTGAACAGACTGCATTCGCGTCCGACCTTTTCCATGAAGTCGTTCAGCCGCCAGGCCTGCACCTTGTCGATCTGCTTTTGCAGCGCTTCCATGGGCAGCGCGTGTTCGGCGTTGCTCAGCAGATAATGCACCAGCAACTCTTCGGTGAACGGCTCGATGGACTTGGGTAACTGGGCGAAAAACACCCCAAGATTCTCCAGCACTTTCTGTCGCGACAAGGGTTGCCCCGGCGTCTCGGCACGGATGCCGGCACCGTCGATCAGATAAAGTTTACCGTCGTGGCGCAGCAGGTTGTCCAAGTGCAGGTCTTCCTGCCACAAGCCTTTGCCATGCAGTTGTGCAATGGCTCCCAAGGCCTCGGCAAGCACCGCCGTTTGCTCGTCGGCCAGCAGAGGCAGGTGCTCGACCTGTTTCCAGGCATCCCCCAGGCTTTCAGCGCCTTCGAGGAACTCGAACAGCAACCAACCGCCCTCGCCGTCCTTCAGGCCGTCGGCCAACAACAACGGCGTCGTCAAGCCCTGTTCGGCCAACAGGCGCACGCCTTGCAGTTCGCGCTGGAAATGCCGGGCCGCTTTGCTACCGACCAGCAGTTTGGCCAGCACCGGCCGGCCGCGCCAGACGCCAGCGCCAACATAACGCTGCCCCGGCAACACCCGTAACAGTGACAGCAGCTGTAATTGAGCCGGACCGGCGGCATCGGCCAGCTCCAGGCTCATGGGCAGGCCGGGACTGCGACCGGCGCTTTTCAATTCGGACAAATGCATCAACGGGCTTCCTTGTGGCTGCGCCGAGCGGTCAGGCGGTCCAGCCAGCGATCGACCAGGGCGGCGTCCGGCGGCTGGTCCAGGTAGGTAGCCAGTAACTGGCGGACTTCGCCTTCATTCCAGACTGAGGCGCGACGCAGCAAAGGCTCAAGATCCTTGACCCTGTCGCGCTGACCGAACAGCAGCGGGCGGGTCTTTTCCAGGTCGATCAACTGCGCCTGATAGCCGTCGGCAGTCGCTTGCAGAAAGATGTGCTTGGGATAAAAGCAACCATGGACCTGATGCATGCCATGCAGCCGCCGCGCCAACAGACCGCAGGCTTTCAGGATGGTCGAACGCTGCGCTATCGTCAGCGCCGGCCAGTCCTGCAACAGCGAATCCAGGTCATCCCAGCCATCCAGGGCCCGCGTCAACAGGATCGCCCGCACTTCGCCGTCGATCTTGCGCTGGCCGTAGAACACCGCTTGCAGGGCCGGAATCCCCAACTGGCGATAACGGCTGATGTTGCGAAACTCCCGGGAAAAACTCGGCTCACCGAAGGGGTGGGACAAGGTCCGCGTCAGGTAATTGCTCTGGCGCTTGAGATAATAGCCCCGCCCTTCCAACTCTAGCCGGAACACGCTGCTCCAGCCGTTTCCCGACGTGTTGGGTTCGTCCACCGCGTCCAGTTGCCGCGCCCACAGGGCCTCGAAACTGTCCAGACCGTGACGCTCCAGCAATGGCCGGTCTTCACCGGCCAGGAAATCAGTCATTCACGCCCCTCGAAAAATCTCACCACGTGACGGATGCGTTTCTTGTCGCACGTATCAAGTCGGTCGCGTTGGCGATATTGCAGGTAGAAACGCAGGCGCTGGGTGGCCGACAAGTGATACTTGGCGACTTTGTCCAGGCACGCCAGGTCCTTGGTGACGCGGTACTTGAGCCAGAAGCCACGCCAGAAATCACCGTTCGGGCAGTCGATCAGGAACAGCCGCGACTGGTCGTTGATCAGCAGATTGCGCCACTTCAGATCGTTATGGGTGAAACGATGCTCGTGCATGATCCTCGTGTAGCCAGCCAGTTGCCGGCTCACCCCATCGACCCAGGCGCGATCGGCCAGTCGCGGGTCGTGACGGTCTGCCAGGGCCGAGAGGTCTTCGGTGTGGGGCAGTTCGCGGGTGATCATCGCCCCCGGGCATAGGCCGCACCGTGACGCTCCAGACCCCAGGCCACGATCTCGGCCGTGGGGATGCCCCACTTGGCGAAGCGCTTGAGGTTCTGCCACTCGGACTTGACCCGCGGCTTGCCCAAGTAACGGCGCAGGCCCTTGCCGGCCCCGACGTAGCGCTTGACGTAATAGTTCACGCCATTGCGCTGCACGCGGATCACCTCCGACAGCGGGTCACGGGTCAAGCGCTCCCCTTGCAGGGCAAACACCGCGTCGAGGCTGCCGAAATCCTCCGCCAACTCGGCGTAGGCCGGTTCCAGTTTCCATCCCGACATCAGAGCGCATCCCCGTACCGCTGTTTGCGGGCATAGAGCTTGTTGGCCTTGGCGTCGAGCCAGCTCAACAGTGCAGCCTCTTGCGCAAGGATCCGGCGCAGCGGCTGCTGAAAGTAGCCCTTCAAAAAGCGCAGCTTGTCGCGACGGGTCAGGCCAATGTCCAGCGCCGAGAAATACAGCGCAGCCAGGTCCTTGTTGCGCCAGCGGGTGGTGATGGCCGGACGGGTCTGGGCGCGGTGCAGGTCGATCACCGAGAGCTTGAAATCCTGAGGGGTCACCGGTTTGTCGGTGTGCAGCAGAAAATGGCAGATGTAGCAGTCGCGATGGTTGACCCCGGCACGGTGCATCATGCCGGTCATGCGCGCCACTTCGGCGATCAGGGCCCGCTTGAGCGCCGGTTGCGGCGGATGCTTGACCCAGTCGATGCTGAAGTCTTCGAGACTGATGGTCGGCGCCAGCTCTTCGGTGACGATGAAGGAGTGCTGGTCCGCCGGATTCTGGCCCTTTTCGCCATACGCAACGGCAGTCATGGTCGGCACGCCGACTTCCTGCAGGCGCTGGATGGCTTTCCACTCCTGCCCCGCACCGAGGACCGGCAGCTTGGCGGTGACCAGGTTCTTGACGATCTCGCCCCAACCGATGCCACGGTGGATCTTCACGAAAAAGCCGCGACCGTCCACCTCGGTGCGCAAGGTGCGCCGGGCTTCCAGTTCACGATAGACCTCGCCCTTGAGCGCCTCGACTTCGACGAACGCATCGCGCCCGGCCCAAAGGCTCTTGAACGGTTCGGCCAGCATCAATTTCATTACGGGTGCTCCGCCAATATCACATCGGCCGCGTGCTGCGGCATGCTGTAGAGGTCGGCCGTTTCAGCGAACGCCAGACCATTGCGGCTCCAGGCCGCCCGCGCATCGGCATCACTCAGCATCCGCTCCAGGTATTCGGTGAGCTGCGCCTGTTCGAACGGTTCGTCCAGCACCAGCCCACTGTCGGCCTCGGCGATGTAATGGGCGTACCCGCACACCGCGCTGACCAGTACCGGCAACCCGGCCACCAGCGCTTCGAGCAGCACGGTGCCGGTATTCTCGTTGTACGCCGGATGGATCAACAGGTCGGCCCCCAGGAGGAAACGCGGGATATCGCTACGCCCCTTGAGGAATTGCACATTGTCACCGAGCCCCAACGCGGCGCTCTGCAATTGGAATACTTTGGGGTCGTCCTGGCCGATTACAAACAGCCGGGTACGTTTTTTCAGTTCGGCAGGCAGCGCGGCGAGCGCCTTGAGGCTGCGATCCACGCCCTTGGTCTTGAACCCGGACCCGATCTGCACCAATAGAAGATCGTCATCGGCCAGCTCGAACTCGGCACGGAACTCGGCACGAATCGCGTCGGCATCGGCGGGTCGGCGGCGGTCCTGGGCAATGCCCGGCGGCAACAGGTGAAAGCGCTCCAGCGGCGTGCCGTAATGCTTGATGAACAGCGGCTGCTGGACTTCGGAAATCATCAGCACGTCTGTCTTGGCGTCCCTGGCGAACACCGCTCGCTCGTACTCGGCAAAATGCCGGTAGCGCCCCCAACGTCGATACAGGGAATTGCGCAGGGTCTGTGCCTTGTCTTCAAAACAGCCGTCGGCGGCGTAATACACGTCCAGGCCGGGCATCTTGTTGAAGCCGATCAAACGGTCTACCGGGCGCTTGGCCAGGTCCGCTTCCATCCATGCACTGAGTTTCTCGTTCCGACGATGATTGAACAGCGCCTTGACCGGCGCCACCAGCACTTCAAAACCCGGCGGGACGTCACCTTCCCAAATCAGCGTGTAGACACGGATCTGATGACCACGCCGCTGGCATTCCAGGGCGATGCGCATGAAGTCACGCTGCAGGCCGCCGAAGGGAAAGTATTTATAAAGGACAAAAGCCAATTGCATCAGCGCGGCTCCTCAGCCAATAACGTGCTCAGGTGGCTGGCAACACGCTCGGGGTTCAGTCGCGTAAAGCACAAGGGCTGCTCGCGTTTCAGGTCAAACCGACGGGCATCTTCGGCGGTCGGCGGATAAGTGCATTGTTTCTGCATGCAGGGCGCACAGGGGAAATCGCTGGCGAGATGGATCTGGCCCTTGCCATAGGCGCCGGTCAACACCGGGTTGGTGGGACCGAGCAGCGAGATAGTCGGAACGTCCAAGGCGGCAGCCAGGTGACCGAGGCCAGTATCAACCGCCACACAAGCCTGGGCGCCGGCCAGTACCTTGCCCATCCCGCCCAGGTTCAGTTTCGGCAACACCAGGGCATTGCGCAGCCCTTTGGCGATACGTTCGGCCCGGGCTTTTTCCAGCGGACTGCCCCACGGCAACTTCACCACCACGCCGAACTGGCCCATGCGCTCGGTGAGCTGGCGCCAATACAACTCCGGCCAGTGTTTGGATTCCCAAGTCGTGCCATGCAGGAACACCACATAAGGATAGGCGCGCGGCAGCTCCACCAGACGATCGATGTTCAAGCCGTAGTTGCCCAGGGTCTGGGGTAAGTCATAGCCCAGCGCCACGGCGAACAATTGTCGCACGCGCTCAACCGCATGCTGACCGCGCGCCACCGCCAGGCGACGGGAATAGAAGCGCGCCGCCAGGGGCTCACGGGCCGAATTTTTATCCAGGCCGGCCACCGGAGCCTTGACGTAGCGGGTCAGCCAGGCACTTTTCAGCAGGCCCTGGGCATCAATCACCAGGTCATACCGTTCGGCGCGCATGCTCTGCTTGAAGCGTCGCCACTCGCCGCTCTTGATGGTTTGCCAGAGGTTCTTGCGCCAACGACGGATCGCCACCGGGATGACCTTGTCCACGGCCGGATGCCAGGTCGGAATCTCGGCGAAACCTTCTTCCACCACCCAATCGAAACGGATACCGGGAATCGCCCGCGCCGCGTCGGTCAACGCCGGCAGCGTGTGGACCACATCGCCCAGCGAAGAGGTCTTGATCAGCAATACCCGCAACTTACTGGACCTCCACGGGGGTGCCCTGCAAACGTGCCAGGGCATCGTTCACCGACGGCGGCATGAGCTGACGCAGGCAGTTGTAATGACCGAAGCGGCAGGTACGGTCGAAGCACGGGCTGCACTCGATGCCCAGGCGCACGACTTCGACCTTGTCGGCCAGTGGCGGCGTAAAGCCCGGCGAGGTGGAGCCGTAAACGGCAACCAACGGGCGGTTCAGGGCAGCGGCTACGTGCATCAGCCCGGAATCGTTGGACACCACCGAATCGGCGCAGGACAACAGGTCGATGGCCTCCGCCAGAGACGTGTCACCGCTGAGGTTTACCGACTCTTCCCGCAGGCCCGGAATCAGCCGCGAGCGGATGTCTTCGCCCACCGAGTGATCGTTTTTCGAACCGAACAGCCAGACTTGCCAACCTTCGCGGATCTTCGCTTCGGCCACCTGGGCGTAATGATCCGCCGGCCAACGCTTGGATTCGCCGAACTCGGCACCGGGGCACAGCGCCAACACCGGGCGGTCCAGGCTCAGGCCGAACTTGGCCAGCGCCGCTTCGCGGGTCACCGGGTCGATCTGCAAGTCGGGGCGCGGGTAGGGCTTGGGCAACTCGGTACCCGGCGCGTAGGCCAGGGCCATGAAACGCTCGATCATCAACGGATAGCGGTCTTTGTCCAGCGTACGCACATCGTTGAGCAGGCCATAGCGGAACTCGCCGCGCCAGCCGGTACGCTTGGGGATGCCGGCGAAGAACGGCACCAATGCGGACTTCAACGAGTTGGGCAACAGGATCGCCTGGTCATACTGACCGGCCAGGGACTTACCGATGCGCCTGCGGGTCGCCAGCTCCAGCACACCGTGACCGAGCGGAAAGCTCAAGGCCTTGCGTACTTGCGGCATGCGTTCCAGGATCGGTCGGCTCCACTCGGGGGCCAGGACGTCGATCTCGCATTGCGGGTGGAGCTGCTTCAGACACTGGAACAGTGTCTGCGCCATCACCATGTCACCGACCCAACTGGGCCCAACGATCAGAATATTCATGTGTTTTCCAAAAACGATACGGGGAGGCCTACGCCTCCCCGCCTCGAGAATCACTGTGGCCCAGGTCGTTGCCTTCTGCCTTCAATCTACAACACATCACAAATCCATTGTGGGAGCGAGCCTGCTCGCGATGAGGCCGGCACAGTCAACATCAATGCCGCCTGACACTCCGCCTTCGCGAGCAGGCTCGCTCCCACAGGGGTCTTCATCTACCCCAAATACATCAAACACCACAAATCCAGTGTGGGAGCGAGCCTGCTCGCGATGAGGCCGGCACCGTCAACATCAATGCCGCCTGACACTCCGCCTTCGCGAGCAGGCTCGCTCCCACATTCAATAATCAGCTCAATCCCAGCTCACGCCAGATCCGCAATACCTGTCGGCGCTCATCCACAAACTGGTCGCCGGTAATTACCCCGGCCTCTTTCTGCAAGGCCTGGCGGTGGGCGGCGGAGCGGTAGGCTTTATAGGCCTCGCGCAGCAGGGTGGCATCTTCGGGCGGCATCAGGCCAACCTCTTGCAACCCCTCCAGGATACGGATGTTATCGGTGTAGCGCGCCAGCGATGGGTGTTCCTCGGACCACGCCAGGGCGGCGTATTGCACCATAAATTCAATATCGACGATACCTCCGGCATCCTGCTTGAGATCGAAGGGCGCCGTGGCCTCGAAAGCGTTTGGTGCGGTTCCGGCGGCCGTGGCCTTGCTACCCAGGTTATCGCGCATCTTGGCCCGCATCTCGCTGACCTCCTGACGCAAAGTCGGCAGGTCGCGTTTGCGCCCCAGCACCTGGGCCCGGACTTTCTCGAAGGCCTGGCCCACATCCTGGCTGCCCACCAATACCCGGGCCCGCACCAGTGCCTGGTGCTCCCAGGTCCAGGCTTCATTCTCCTGATATCGGGCAAATGCCCCAAGGGAACTGACCAGCAACCCCGACGCCCCGGACGGCCGCAGGCGCATGTCCACTTCATACAGCTGCCCGGAGTTGGTCTGGGCCGTCAGCAAATGGATGATCCGCTGACCCAGCCGGGTGAAAAACTGCGCACCGTCGATGGGCTTGGCCCCGTCGGTTTCCGCCTGGGGGTCGCCGTCGTGGATGAACACCAGATCCAGATCGGAACCATGCCCCAATTCCAGACCGCCGACTTTCCCATAACCGACAATAATGAAACCGGGATCGCACAGGCTGCCGTCCGTGCGCGACGGTACGCCATGCTTGGCCGCCGTCTGGCGCCAGGCCAGGGCCAGGACTTGTTCGAGAATCGCCTCGGCCAGCCAGGTCAGGTAATCGCTGACCTTCATCAACGGCAGGCTGCCGGCGATTTCCGACGCAGCCACCCGCAACCGGTGCGCCAGTTTGAAATGCCGCAGGGCCTCCATCTGTTGCTCCAGGTCATCCTCGGGAATCCGCGTCAGGCGCTCGCGCAACTCCGCCGCCAATTCCGGCGCCAACGGCGGCTTGAACAGACGACCTTCATTGAGCAACTCATCCAGCAGCAAGGGGAAACGGGTGATCTGCTCGGCGATCCACGGGCTCGCCGCGCACAGCGTCAGCAAGCGCCGCAGGGCGCCGGGGTTTTCCGTCAACAACACCAGATAGGCCGAACGACGGGCCACTGCCTCCACCAATGGCAATACCCGTTCAAGCACCAGGTCTGGATCGGCATGTTCCACCGCCTGGGCCAGCAGGCGCGGAATGAATGCATCCAGACGTTCACGCCCCAGGCGCTGCATGGCGCGCAATTGCGGACTGGTGCGCAGGACGGCCAAGGCCTTCAGCGCCTTGGGCGCATCGACGAAACCACCCTCCTCCAACTGGCGGCACGCGGCCTCTTCGTCCTGGCTGTCTTCCCATAACGGCAACCACTCACCGCCCACCACCACTTCGCTTTCGCTGCCCTCTTCTTCATCCGGATCAGCGATGACCTGACCAAAATGCCAGGCCACGCGCCCACGCCAATACATCAATTGCTCGTGGAACGCCGGCCAGTCGGCAAAGCCCAGCATGAATGCAATGCGCGACTGATCCTGAGGGCTGTCCGGCAACATCTGGGTCTGGCGGTCGGCGATGGCCTGAATCGCATGCTCGGTGTATCGCAGGAATTCATAGCCCTGACGCAGCTCGTCGATCACTTTGGCAGGCAGATAACCTTGGCCTTCCAGGGTGCCCAGCACTTTCAGCAACGGGCGCTGTTGCAGGCTCAGGTCGCGCCCGCCGTGGATCAACTGGAACGCCTGGGCGATGAACTCCACTTCACGGATACCGCCCGACCCCAGCTTGATGTTGTCGGCCATGCCTTTGCGCCGCACTTCCTGCTGGATCAGTTGCTTCATGGTGCGCAGCGCTTCGATGGCGGAAAAATCCAGGTAACGGCGATAAACGAACGGACGCAGCATGTCGAGCAACTGCGCACCCGCCACCTGGTCGCCCGCCACCACCCGCGCCTTGATCATCGCGTAGCGTTCCCAGTCGCGCCCCTGATCCTGGTAATACTGCTCCAGGGCGTTGAAGCTCAGCACCAACGCACCGGCCGAGCCGTAGGGGCGCAAACGCATGTCGACGCGGAACACGAAACCGTCGACAGTTATCAGGTCCAGGGCCTTGATCAGGCGCTGACCAACGCGGATGAAGAATTCCTGGTTATCCAACGGCCGCTTCACGCCAACGGTTTCACCGCCCTCGGGATAGGCGAAGATCAGGTCGATGTCCGACGACAGGTTCAACTCCACCGCGCCCAGCTTGCCCATGCCCAGGATGACCATGTGCTGCGGGGCGCCGCTGCGCCGGCCGGTGGGCGTGCCGAATTGCTGGCAGAGACGCTGGTACAGCCATCGGTAGGCTTGGTCGATGCAGGCATCGGCCATGTCCGAAAGGTCGCGGCAAGTCTGGACGAGGTCGGCCTTGCGGTTCAGGTCGCGCCAGATGATCCGCACCTGCTGGCGAGTACGCTGGCGGCGCAGGACACGCCCCAGTTCATCCTCACTTTCGGCGGCCTGCACCGCCGCGCCGATCTGCGCGCACATTTCGCCGGCGGCCAGGCTGCGGTCCAGTTCGCCACCGCGCACCAGTTCCAGTAGCATCGACGGTTCACGGAGGCTCTGCTCGATGACAAAATCACTGGCGGCCGCGACGCGATGGAACTCCTCCCAGCGTTCAGGCGTCCAGGTGGACAGCTCGAGATCGTCGCCCACCAAGGCAACTGCCGCACGGAACGACTGCTCGGCACGGCTGACCAATGACTGGAGAATTGCCGGGATTTCGGCAAGCAGAGGCAGGCTCATGGTCTATCCTTGATCGGCGCAGGAAAGGCTGGATGTAGTGTTTTTTCAAAAGCCACTACCTGATTGACTGTCGAACAAAGATGATAAATAGCTGAAAATCTGATTTTATTGGCAGTCGCCATCAAGTTTTTACCTGTTCGAGTTAGCAAAAGACCAACAGTAACGATTATTCTCACAACGAAACGAGGGGCCAAAAGCCTTTCATGTGTAGTTTTACTACTCGTCTATACATCCGAGAGGCTGAAACAGCCGACGATTTGTAGTAAAACTACACGCCGCCGAAACAACCTTCGGCAATCCAAGAATTTTATACCGTCTGCCCACAAGGCCAGTCGCAAACTCAGGCAACCGATTCTGGTAGCCTTTCCGCCCTGGAGCAAGCCATGCAAGACCTCGATCCCGTCGAAACCCAGGAATGGCTGGACGCCCTGGAATCGGTTCTCGACAAAGAAGGCGAAGACCGTGCTCATTATCTGATGACCCGTATGGGCGAACTCGCAACCCGCAGCGGTTCGCAACTGCCCTACGCCATCACCACGCCGTACCGCAACACGATCCCCGTTACCCACGAAGCACGCATGCCTGGCGACCTGTTCATGGAACGCCGCATTCGCTCGCTGGTACGCTGGAACGCGTTGGCCATGGTCATGCGCACCAACCTGAAAGATTCTGACCTGGGCGGTCACATCTCCAGCTTCGCTTCCAGCGCGACGCTGTATGACATCGGCTTCAACTACTTCTTCCAGGCCCCGACCGACGAACACGGCGGCGACCTGATCTACTTCCAGGGTCACGCATCGCCAGGCGTCTACGCCCGTGCGTTCATGGAAGGTCGTATCTCCGAAGATCAGATGAACAACTTCCGCCAGGAAGTGGACGGCAACGGCCTGTCTTCGTACCCGCACCCTTGGCTGATGCCTGACTTCTGGCAGTTCCCGACCGTTTCGATGGGTCTGGGCCCGATCCAGGCGATCTACCAGGCGCGCTTCATGAAGTACCTGGAAGCCCGCGGCTTCATCCAGCCAGGCAAGCAGAAAGTCTGGTGTTTCATGGGCGACGGCGAGTGCGACGAGCCGGAATCCCTGGGGGCGATCTCCCTGGCCGGCCGCGAGAAGCTGGACAACCTGATCTTCGTCATCAACTGCAACCTGCAGCGCCTCGACGGCCCGGTTCGCGGCAACGGCAAGATCATCCAGGAACTCGAAGGCGTGTTCCGTGGCGCCCAGTGGAACGTCAACAAGGTCATCTGGGGCCGTTTCTGGGACCCACTGCTGGCCAAGGACGTCGACGGTATCCTGCAACGTCGCATGGACGAAGTCATCGACGGCGAATACCAGAACTACAAGGCCAAGGACGGCGCGTTCGTCCGCGAGCACTTCTTCAATACCCCTGAACTCAAGGCCATGGTTGCCGATCTGTCCGACGACGAGATCTGGAAACTCAACCGTGGCGGCCACGACCCGTACAAGGTCTACGCAG
Organism: Pseudomonas sp. MAFF 730105; assembly: GCF_055380705.1. Classification (NCBI taxonomy): domain Bacteria; kingdom Pseudomonadati; phylum Pseudomonadota; class Gammaproteobacteria; order Pseudomonadales; family Pseudomonadaceae; genus Pseudomonas; species Pseudomonas sp. MAFF 730105. The sequence continues at coordinate 540,905 of NZ_AP018438.1, read as the reverse complement.
CGTACCACCAGGCGGTCAACCACAAAGAACAGCCGACCGTCATCCTGGCCAAGACCATCAAGGGTTATGGCACCGGTGCCGGCGAAGCGAAGAACACTGCGCACAACACCAAGAAAGTCGATGTCGACAGCCTGAAGCTGTTCCGCGATCGCTTCGACATTCCGGTGAAGGACAGCGAGCTGGAAAACCTGCCGTTCTTCAAACCTGAAGAAGGCAGTGCCGAAGCCCGTTACCTGGCCGAGCGCCGTGCCGCACTGGGCGGTTTCGTGCCACAGCGTCGCGCCAAGAGCTTCAGCGTTCCGACTCCGCCACTGGACACCCTCAAGGCGATCCTGGACGGCTCGGGCGACCGTGAAATCTCCACCACCATGGCTTTCGTGCGGATCCTCGCGCAACTGGTCAAGGACAAGGAAATCGGCTCGCGCATCGTTCCGATCATTCCGGACGAAGCCCGTACCTTCGGTATGGAAGGCATGTTCCGTCAGTTGGGCATCTACTCGTCCGTCGGCCAGCTCTACGAGCCAGTCGATAAAGACCAGGTAATGTTCTACCGCGAAGACAAGAAAGGCCAGATCCTCGAGGAAGGCATCAACGAAGCGGGCGCCATGAGCTCCTTCATTGCCGCCGGTACTTCGTACTCCAGCCACAACCAGCCGATGCTGCCGTTCTACATCTTCTACTCGATGTTCGGCTTCCAGCGTATCGGCGACCTGGCCTGGGCCGCTGGCGACAGCCGTACCCGTGGCTTCCTGATCGGCGGCACCGCTGGCCGGACCACGCTGAACGGCGAAGGCCTGCAGCACGAAGACGGCCACAGCCACATGCTGGCCGGCACCATCCCGAACTGCCGCACCTACGATCCAACCTACGGCTACGAGCTGGCGGTGATCATCCAGGACGGCATGAAGAAGATGACCGAAGAGCAACAGGACGTCTTCTACTACATCACCGTGATGAACGAGTCCTACCAGCAGCCAGCCATGCCGGCCGGCGTGGAAGCGGGCATCGTCAAGGGCATGTACCTGCTCGAGGAAGACACCCGCGAAGCGGCGCACCACGTCCAGCTGATGGGCTCCGGCACCATCCTGCGCGAAGTGCGTGAAGCGGCGAAGATTCTGCGTGAAGAGTTCAACATCGGTGCCGACGTCTGGAGCGTTACCAGCTTCAACGAACTGCGTCGCGACGGCCTGGCCATAGAGCGCAGCAACCGCCTGCACCCTGGCCAGAAGCCGAAACTGAGCTACGTCGAAGAGTGCCTGAACGGCCGTAAAGGTCCGGTCATCGCCTCCACCGACTACATGAAGCTGTTCGCCGAGCAGATCCGCCAGTGGGTTCCTTCCAAGGAATTCAAGGTGCTGGGCACCGACGGTTTCGGCCGTAGCGACAGCCGCAAGAAGCTGCGTCACTTCTTCGAAGTCGACCGTAAGTTCGTTGTGTTGGCAGCCCTGGAAGCCCTGGCTGACCGTGGCGATATCGAACCAAAAGTGGTGGCCGAAGCCATCGCCAAGTTCGGCATCGATCCGGAAAAACGCAACCCACTGGACTGCTGAGGAGAATTTCCGTGAGCGAACTCATTCGCGTACCTGACATCGGCAGCGGTGAAGGTGAAGTAATTGAATTGTTTGTGAAGGTCGGCGACCGTATCGAAGCTGACCAGAGCATCCTGACACTTGAATCGGACAAGGCCAGCATGGAAGTGCCTGCGCCAAAGGCCGGGGTCATCAAGAGCCTGAAAGTGAAGCTGGGCGATCGTCTGAAAGAAGGCGATGAACTGCTTGAGCTGGAAGTCGAAGGCGCCGCTGCGGCGCCCGAAGCAGCCGCGCCTGTGGCTGCCCCGGCGCCGGCTGAAAAGCCTGCCGCTGCCCCGGCTGCCGCTCCGGCTCCGGCCGCTGCGCCTGCCGCCGCCACTGTCCAGGACATCCATGTTCCGGACATCGGCTCGTCGGGCAAAGCCAAGATCATCGAAGTACTGGTCAAGGCCGGCGACACCGTCGAAGCCGACCAGTCGCTGATCACCCTGGAATCCGACAAGGCCAGCATGGAAATCCCGTCGCCGGCCGCCGGTGTGGTGGAAAGCGTCGAGATCAAGCTGGAAGACGAAGTCGGCACCGGTGACCTGATCCTGAAGCTGAAAGTGGCTGGCGCCGCCGCGCCTGCCGCGCCAGCACCTGCTGCCGCACCGGCCAAGGCTGAAGCCGCGCCGGCTCCGGCTCCGGCTGCCGCGCCTGCCGCCAAGGCCGAGGCCGCGCCAGCCCCTGCCGCAGCACCTGCACCAAGCGGTGCCAAGGTGCACGCCGGCCCTGCGGTACGTCAGCTGGCCCGCGAGTTCGGTGTCGAGCTGTCCGCCGTCGGCCCGAGCGGTCCACACGGTCGCGTGCTGAAGGAAGACGTGCAGGCCTACGTCAAGGCCATGATGCAGAAAGCCAAGAATGCTCCGGCCGAAGGCGCCACCGGTGGCGCGGGCATCCCGCCGATCCCGGCAGTGGACTTCAGCCGCTTCGGCGAAACCGAAGAAGTGGCAATGACCCGCCTGATGCAAATCGGCGCGTCGAGCCTGCACCGCAGCTGGCTGAACATCCCTCACGTGACGCAGTTCGACCAGGCCGACATCACCGAGCTGGAAGCCTTCCGTGTTGCGCAGAAAGCCGTGGCTGAAAAGGCCGGCGTGAAGCTGACCGTACTGCCATTGCTGCTCAAGGCCTGCGCGCACCTGCTCAAGGAACTGCCGGACTTCAACAGCTCCCTGGCGCCAAGCGGCAAGGCTGTGATCCGCAAGAAATACGTGCATATCGGCTTCGCCGTCGACACCCCGGAAGGCCTGCTGGTACCGGTCATCCGCAACGTCGATCAGAAGAGCCTGCTGCAACTGGCTGCCGAAGCGGCTGCCCTGGCCGAAAAGGCCCGGAGCAAGAAGCTCACCGCAGACGACATGCAGGGCGCCTGCTTCACGATCTCCAGTCTCGGCCACATTGGCGGCACCGGCTTCACGCCGATCGTCAACGCGCCGGAAGTGGCGATCCTGGGTGTGTCCAAGGCCACCATCCAGCCTGTCTGGGACGGTAAAGCCTTCCAGCCTAAGCTGATGCTGCCGCTGTCGCTGTCCTACGATCACCGCGTGATCAACGGTGCCGCTGCTGCACGCTTCACCAAGCGTCTGAGCGACCTGCTGGGCGATATCCGCACCATCCTGCTGTAAACCGGACGGCCCTCCTCATGGAGGGCCATTCGAACCGCTGTTTTCCGAGCCACGCTCGTACCTCAACCCCGCCGATGGCGGGGCTTTTTTTGCCTGCTATAAACGCACCAGAACCTGAGGGAGCAAAGCTTGCTCGCGATATCGGTGGATCAGCCAATATCGTTATCGACTGAGCTCGCCCTGATCGCGAGCAAGCTTTGCTCCCACAGGGTTATCTGCCTTGACTGACAAGCATCAAGCCGTTTGCCGGCGGCCTTTCCTACGTCATCTATCAGTCATTACCCACAACTTGCGTCCCCTTCCCTATCAGCATTTATTCAGCGTCGAGCTTTAGCATCGGCACGCAGCGACAACTTTTTGCTCGCACAAGTACTTTTAAAAATGCTGCATTTCGAATGGACTCGAACATGTTCAAACCTACCGTCGGCCCGATTGTCGGCCACACCACGACCGGCCATGCACGAATATTCCTGCGCGGCGACAAAGACCCCAAGCTTCCGGTATTCGCAGGACTTCGTTACAGACGCCAGGGCGATACGAAATGGACGAATGAGCACTTCATCCAGTTGCATGCCCATCGCGACATGAGCGATGTGGTCATTTTGAGAAACCTGCAAGCCGGCACCATCTATGAATACCAGGCCGGCTGGTTCACCGCGTCTCACACCGCCACCCCGGAGCCGTTGCAGCAATGGCCCGTGGACATCCATCGGCTGCGCACGCCCCATGCGGAAGCTGGCACTCCACACGCTTATATCGTGGGTTCTTGCCGTTATCTGCGCATCACCGCCGGCGCTCCCTCAACTCCCGAACTCGGGGACCGCACGTTCGCCGGCATCCAGCGCATCGTGGACCAGGCCAATCCACCGATCAGCGGCGTATTGATGGCGGGGGACCAGGTTTATCTCGACGATTTGAACATTGTGGCCCCGGACCGGACCTACAAAGACATCCTGTTCAAATACCGCACTGTCTTTTCCCAGCCCCACATCAGCAAATTGATGTCCACCGTACCGACCTACATGATCCTCGACGACCATGAAATCGAAGACAACTGGCCCGCCAACAGACAAGTCAACGACGACATTCTCTACGCCAACGCCATGAGCGCTTACGACCTCTATCAAGCCAGCCATAGCCCGGCCCACGCACTAACAAGCGACGGCATATTGAGCGGGTCATTGCCGCACTACTGGTATCAGTTCGCTCACGGCGATATCGAGTGGTTCGTCACCGACAGCCGGACACGACGCAACTTGTCGAGGGCCGACCGGCGCATCCTGGATATCGAGCAGGAGCGGTCGTTGCTCGAATGGCTGGTGAACAGCACCGCCCGGGTCAAATTCATCGTCACCAGCGTCATGTTCTACCCCGACCGCACACTCGATGATGGCGACGCCTGGCAGGCCTTCCCGCAACAGCGCCTGCGACTGCTGGAATGCATTCGTCGCCATGGGATAAAAAACGTGATCTTCGTGTCCGGTGATGTCCATGGTTCCATGACCAGCCGACTGTGTCACAGCCAGGATCCTGACTTCGAGGTCCATGCCATCGTCGCCTCGCCGTTTTGCAACAGCGAACTGCTGCCTTACGCCGCCGCCTCGAATTTTATTTTCAAGGCCCCCATGGCCCGGACCGAAAACGGTGACTACCACTATGAGCTGACCGGCACAGTGGTCAGCCAGGACAACTTCGCACATCTGCATGTCGCGGCCCAGAGCATTCACGTGACCTTTCACGACCGTGACGGTTACCCTTTGCAGAAGGTCCATATCCCGTTGCGCTGACGAACGGTAGCCCCCGCCAGGCCCTCTGATCGGCTGGCGACTGGAGAAATCCGCTTGTCGGCCGATAAGGTTTATAGCACTTAGCCTTCATCTCTCTTGTCAGCCAGTGTCGCAATGATGCAACCTTGCGGCAATCCTTGATAACGAGGGGCGTCAGCCCGGCGCGATCAGCATTCTCGAAGCGAGTTTCCCCATGAAAAGCCAACCCGATGCCGCCAGCCGTATGGCGGCCGAGGTAGTGACGCAGTTACCGGTGCCCTCGCGGCTCGGTATGCTGCGTTTCGAGCGGCTGAATGAAGCGAGCTGGGCACTGCTGTTCCTCGATCCCAATTGCGAACGTTACTTTGGCCTGCCGGCGGTTGAGCTTTGCTCGTTGGTCAGCTCGCCCTATGCCAGCCTGATGGAGCCTGAAGCGCGCTATCAACTGCATGATGCCATTCAAGAACAGCTGGCCCAGGCCTCGCATTACCTGATCCGCTATACGCTTCACACCGCCAAGGGCCCCATGAACCTGCTGGAAATGGGTGAAGCGTACAAACAGCACAATCGCCACCTGCTGCGCGGCTATCTGCTGACGGTGGACAGCCTGCTGCAAAACGAGCCATCGATGCCGGCCCTCGATCTGGAGACCCAGAACTCGCGCCTGCAGATAGCCTTGGAGCTGAACCAGCGCGCCCAACAGGAACAGCTTCAGCATCTGGACCGCGTCCGTGCCCAACAGGACCTCATCCTGCTGCTGACTCGCCAGCGCTACAGCGCCAATAATTCCTTGCTGGAAGCCGCCGAACTCATCACCCGCAGCGCCTGCGACATCTACCAGATCGATTGCGCCAGCATCTGGAACCTGGAGGACAACAAGCTGGTGCCGATCTCCGCCTATAACCGCGCTTCCCAGGAGTACTTTCGGCCAGACGCGATCGATGCCAATGAGTATCCCGACTACATGGAAGCGCTGCAGACCTGCCGCGCCATCGATGCCCACAACGCGACACGCGATCCACGCACCCGGGAAATGGCTGAAAGCCTGCGCGCCCGCAACGTCAACGCCATGCTTGATGCCAGCGTGCGAATCGACGGTCAGGTGGTGGGCGTGCTGTGCCTGGAGCAGGTAGGCGCCACCCGTGCCTGGCAGTCGGACGAGATCGCCTTTGCCGGTGAACTGGCGGACCAGTTCGCCCAGGTCATCAACAACCACAACCGACGCATCGCCACCAGCGCCCTGCACTTGTTCCAACGTGCCGTGGAGCAAAGCGCCAACGCCTTCCTGCTGGTCAACTGCGACGGCGTGGTGGAGTACGTCAACCCGAGCTTCACCGCCATCACCCAATACACCACCGAGGAAGTCCACGGCCAACGCCTGTCCGAACTGCCGGCCCTGGAAAACCTCAGCGAGCTGCTGTTCGACGCGCCCTCGGCCCTGGCCCAGAGCAATAGCTGGCAAGGCGAGTTCAAAAGCCGACGCAAGAACCTGGAACCCTACTGGGGCCAACTGTCGATTTCCAAGGTCTACGGCGACAACCGCGAGCTGACCCACTACATCGGCATCTACGAAGACGTTACCCAGACCAAACTGGCCCAGCAGCGTATCGAACGCCTGGCCTACACCGACAACCTGACCAACCTGGGCAACCGCCCGGCGTTCATTCGCAACCTCGATGAACGCTTCGCCCGGGACAGCGACTCGCCCATCAGCCTGCTGCTGGTGGACATTGACAACTTCAAGCGCATCAATGACAGCCTCGGCCACCAGACCGGTGACAAACTGCTGATCAGCCTGGCCCGACGCTTGCGCAACAGCCTGAGCCCCAGCGGCAGTCTGGCACGCTTCGCCAGTAATGAATTCGCCGTGCTGCTGGACGACACCGACCTGGAGGCCGGGCAGCAGGTCGCCAGCCAGTTGTTGATGACGCTCGACAAGCCGATGTTCGTCGATAACCAATTGATCAGCGTGACCGGCTCCGTGGGCCTGGCCTGTGCCCCGCTGCACGGCCGCGATCCCCAGACCCTGATGCGCAACGCCGGACTCGCCCTGCACAAGGCCAAGGCCAACGGCAAGCATCAGGTCCAGGTCTTCACCGAAGCACTGAACGCCGAGGCCAGCTACAAGCTGTTCGTGGAAAACAACCTGCGCCGCGCCCTGACCCAGAACGAGCTTGACGTGTTCTACCAGCCCAAGCTGTGCCTGCGCAGCGGCCGCCTGCTGGGCATGGAAGCGCTGCTGCGCTGGAACCATCCGGAAAAGGGCATGATCCGACCGGACCAGTTCATCAGCGTGGCCGAAGAAACCGGCCTGATCATCCCCATCGGCAAATGGATCGCCCGCCAGGCCTGCCGCATGAGCAAGCAATTGACCGCCGCTGGCCTGGGCAACCTGCAGGTGGCGATCAACCTCTCACCTAAACAGTTCTCCGACCCGGACCTGGTTGCCTCGATTGCCAGCATCCTCAAGGAAGAACAACTGCCCGCACGGCTGCTGGAGCTGGAGCTGACCGAAGGCCTGCTGCTGGAAGCCACTGAAGACACCCACTTGCAACTCGACCAGCTCAAGCGCCTGGGCCTGACCCTGGCCATGGACGACTTCGGTACCGGCTACTCGTCCCTGAGCTACCTGAAGAAATTCCCGATCGACATCATCAAGATCGATCGCAGCTTCATCCATGAGATCCCGGACAACCAGGACGACATGGAAATCACCTCCGCGGTGATCGCCATGGCCCACAACCTGAAGCTCAAGGTCGTGGCCGAAGGGGTCGAAACCGCCCAGCAACTGACCTTCCTGCGTCGCCATCGCTGCGATGTCGGCCAGGGCTACCTGTTCGACCGGCCAATCCCCGGCGCGGAGCTGATCGAGAAGCTCAAGCGCTACCCGCGCGGCCCAATTGACTGACAGCGCTGTAACACTCGGGCACACTGACAGTCTTATTGCTTGAACTCGCTCAACTCAATCTGACTGAGAGGACTGATGATGGCCCTGCGCTCGGAAATTCTGGTGAACAAAAACGTGCTCCCTACTCAAGAACAAGCTCTGCCTGGCCGTGAAACCCCGATCAAGGTTCCGGATCAGCATTTCGTCAACGGCAACCCGCTGCTCGGCCCGTTTCCGGGCAACGTAGAATTCGCGATTTTCGGCCTGGGCTGCTTCTGGGGCGCGGAACGTCGCTTCTGGCAACGTGATGGGGTGTACAGCACCTCAGTGGGCTACGCCGGCGGCTTCACCCCCAACCCGACCTACGAAGAGGTCTGCTCGGGCCTGACCGGCCACAGCGAAGTGGTATTGGTGGTCTACGAACCGGAAAAGGTCAGCTACGAAGAACTGCTGGCAATGTTCTGGGAACTGCATAACCCAACCCAGGGCATGCGCCAGGGCAACGACATTGGCACCCAATATCGCTCGGTAATCTATTGCACCAAGCCCGAGCAACTGGAAGCGGCGAAGAAGAGCAAGGCGGTGTTCCAGGCTGAACTGACCAAGGCCGGCCTCGGTGAAATCACCACCGAAATCGATGAAGCGCCGACGTTCTACTACGCTGAGGCTTACCACCAACAGTACCTGGCGAAGAACCCCGAGGGCTATTGCGGGATTGGCGGGACGGGCGTGACCTGCCCGATCTGACTTTCGAGCCTCGAAAAGCTTCGCGAGCAAGCCCGCTCCCACAAGTGATTTGTGTTCAGACGCCGATACCCGAATCACCCGGATCAATGTGGGAGCGAGCCTGCTCGCGATGGCGGCGGCATGGTCAACACCAATGCAAGCTGACCCACCGCTATCGCGAGCAGGCTCGCTCCCACAGGGGATTTGTGTTCAGGCGCATACCGGATTCTTCCGAATCAGTGTGGGAGCGAGCCTGCTCGCGATGGCGCCCTGCCAGACAGCATCAAACTCGCGGATCAGCGCTCGGCAATCAACCAATCCATCTGCCAGCCACCTTGGGTCTGGCCAAGCTTTTTCGACAGCCACGGCAGCAACTCACGCAATTCCTCCTCCAACCCCCATGGCGGGTTGGCAATCGCCAGGCCGGAGCCGTTCAGGCTGTCGGGCGTGGCGAGTGGATGTACCAGCAATTCCACTCGCAACAGCTTTGGCGCGCCCGTGCCGGCCAGGTCCTGGTAGAAGCGACGCAACATCCGCTGATCCTTCACCGGGTACCAGATCGCTGCCACCGTCTGACGCATCCGGCCAATGGCCTCCTTGAGGGAGGTGGCGCAGCGTTGCATTTCGTCGAGCTTCTCGAAGGGCGGATCGATCAGCATCAAGCCGCGCTTTTCCGCCACCGGCAGCAAGGCGCGAGGCACGTGCCAACCTTCACCCAGATGCACCGCCACACGGCGGTCGCCCTTCATGTTGTCCTTGAGCAGCACACCGTCTTCAGGGTGTTTTTCATTGAGCAAGACCCGATCCTGCGGGCGCGTCAGACGCCGCGCCAACTCCGGCGAGCCCGGGTAATAGCGCAACTGTCCGTCTGGGTTCATCTCGCGCAGCACATTCATGTAGTCGGCGGTCAGCGGCGGTAGATCGTCCTGCCCCCACAAGCGCGCGATGCCTTCCAGGTATTCACCGGTACGATTGGCCTGGTCGCCCTGCAAGTCATATAACCCGATGCCCGCATGGGTATCGAGGTAGGCGAACGGCTGCTCCTTGCGAGCCATCAGCGCGATCAGGCGGGTCAAGGTCAGGTGTTTGAACACATCGGCGTGATTACCGGCGTGGAAGGCGTGGCGATAGTTCATGGCGGCTCCTGCGAAGGGCGACGAGTTTACCGCGAAGCGCGTCGAACGTCAGGGTTTCGCAGCCGAGCGGGCACAGGCATCTACTCAGCCGAACTCTTGCATCAGGTACCCAGGCAGTTGCGCCTTTACCCCATGAACCGCCCCATGCACCTCAAGAAAATGTGCAATCTTGCGCCGCAGGATGCGCTCGTCGACCCGCTCGGACAGGTACGGATGCTCCTCGCCCAACCACCTGAGCAGGTTATCCAGCAGGCAGTCCGTCGTGCCACCCGTCAATGTTTTCAACAGCAAGGCTGGCACCTCCCACCAGGGGAACGCTCGTGGCGGCCGTTGAACATTTCCCATGATCTCCAAGGGCCGACCGTTGATCAGGCAACGACTGATGACCGGCAGCAACTGTCCGGCATCGACTTCGTCGGATTGCAGGAGAGGCAGCACATAACGTCCATCCCAAAAGCGAAAAAAGGCCGATCGGCCGCCAGGCAACAGCACCTGGGTGAGCCCACGCAAATGTTCGACAAGGACTTCCTGCCCCACCGAGGACACCGCCAACCACCCCCAATCGAGCGAGTCGGTCGTCGCAACCCAATGAAGAAAATCACTGTCCGCAGCGACCACGCCGACATAAGGCATGACAGGTTCCCAGTCGGCATAAGGCGTCTCGGCCCAGATCGGACTGGGGCCAAGCGCCATCGAACGCCTCCAGGTCGCCAACGGCATGGCGTCGCTGGCATTGCTGAAGATGGCGAACAGCTGCTCGGACGCTTGCAACGGGCGCTGTCGAAGCCAAGCGTGGGGCGACTGACCCGTACTCATGGACGCTCCTGAATATCAGCCAGCCCGGAAAGCGCGGACAACGGCGCACAGACGCCGTCCTTGCACCGCTCACACTCCTCGCAGAACGGCGCCTGGCCTTGCAGGCTGAGGATTTGCGCCAATGACAGTGGAGCGGCTACGGCGGCCACAAGCCTTTCGGGATGACCCGGCGAACCCGGCGCGGCGCTTGTGACCGCCATCGGCCCACCACCGACCTCGATGGGCACACTGCTGAAAATCCCCCCCGCACCGATGCTGATCCAGTGTCCACCGGCCTGGATGGTCGCGCTGGCGCCGCCGTCCAGCACGATCTGCTGACCAGCGCTGACATGGAAATGCTGGCTGGCACTGACCGCCTGACGGGCCACGCGAATGTGCCGCTCGCCAGTCACCACCAAATGATCGTCTTGCCTGACTTCAACCTGGCGCCGCCCATGAGTGATACGCAACTCTTCGGCCTTGAGTTCATGCCGCGCCGTGCCGCAGACCACAACGCTGCGCTCGTGATCGACCTGCACGCGCTGGTCATGGAGCACATGCTGGGTCCAGTTTCGCTGGGCCCGCAGGTAGATCTCCTCGGCACCCTTGCGGTCCTCGATCCGCAGCTCGTTGTAACCGCCCCCGCCGGGGCTGCTCTGGCTGCGCAATATGCTGCGTGTCTTATCCGCCGGCAGATCCAGCGGCAACGGGTTGGCACCGTTGGGCAAGCAACCCACCACCAGTGGCTTGTCCACATCGCCATCCATGAACCCCACCAGAACCTCCATGCCGACCCGGGGAATCATCACGCCGCCATATCGATCATGGGCCCAGCCGGTGGCCACCCGCAGCCAGCAACTGGAATGCTCGTCACGCTTGCCGTCGCGATCCCAGATCATCTGCACCTTGATCCGTCCGAACTCGTCGCAATGAATTTCGCTGTCAACAGGCCCGCTCACCACCGCAGGCTGATAGCCGTGGGCGGGAGGCTTCTCATGAAGCAGCGGCGGACGAAAGAAAACGTCCCACGGCGTCGCCAGAAAGGTATTGCTATAGCCTTGAAACTCATCCTCGCCATCCGCGACCGTGTCCTCCAGCACTTGCGGCTGGCGACCCCGGTGGGTGATCTGCGTCAGCAGCCACAGGTCGTTCCACTGTGCCCGCGGGTGCCCATCGATTTGCATGAAGTGCCCACTGACGAGTGCGCATTGGTCGCTGCGCCCTTCGGCCAGGCGGCATTCAGCGCCATGACGCTCCAAGGCGCGCCGGGTCAGGTGCCGACCATGCTCGCGGTCGGAAAAAAGACCGGGGTAGCGATAGTCCTCCAGCACGGGTTGCTGCTGGCTGTCGAGGCTGGTTTGCAAGGACAGGCTGGGGTTGCGGAAATCGTAATCGCACAGTGTCACAACGCTGGTCCGGGTCTGGAGTCGAACAGCCAGCCGCTTGATCGACGGCGCCCCCGCAGCCATGCCACTGCCCGGCAGATACAGCGTCGACTCGGGCAAGCGGGGGAACACCGTCTGGTCGTCGCCAAAAACCAGCAGGTGGCCGTCGGGGCTGTGGCGGAAGTGGTAATGAATACCGACCTCGGCACAGATCCGCTCGATGAACGCCAGATCACTTTCACCGTATTGCACACAGTATTCCCGCTCGGGGTATTGCCCGCCGAGGCTGAACTGAAACGCATCGCCATGGATGCCATGGTCCTTCAAGACCTGCGCAATGATCGACGGCACGCTCAAGTGCTGGAAAATCCGCCGGTTGATACGGTGACGCAGGTACGCCAGGCGCGGCACCAGGCTGATCTGGTAACGGGTCAGGCGCTTGCCCGAATCGCCCTGGGCTACGCTGTAGACCTGGCCGTGGATGCCACGCCCCTGTTGATCGAAGGTCAGGTAGGCCTGGCGATGCAGTAGCGCCTCCAATGCCAGGTCCGGTCGTTCGCTCACCAGTTCCAGGTCAAAGCGATAGGGTTGGCTGATGGTTTCCTGGCCCGTGAACTCAAGCACCTTTAGCTCATTTGGCCCGCTGTCGAGCGTCAGGGTGAAACGCGGTGAGTTGGCAGGCGCGAACATCCGATGTATCTCAGCAGAATGAAAGGCGGGCGATTCTGCATGAGCCAAGCGGAGAGTTGACGGGACGTCATGAAAAACAGATTTACCTTACAAACAGGGGGATAGAAGCTGCAAAAGCGCGCTGTATTTTCCGATAGACACTTTCTGCGTCACGACCAGCCGTCGCACGAATGAATCCGTGGTTTCTTACACCAAGACGGCACTCGGTACTTCACGTGAGCGTGATAACGTTCCGTTGTCGCAAAAAGCAAAGGACGCCCCCATGACGGCACGTTACGCAAAATTCGCAATGATCCTGGCACTCGCCGCGTTCGCCTTCCTGACCGTGTTCAACAATGTCACGGACTACCGCTCCAACTTCAATTTCGTCCAGCACGTGCTGAGCATGGATACCACTTTCCCGGATAACGCCGCCCGTTACCGCGCCATCACCCAGCCATGGCTGTGGCACGGCGCCTACTGGCTGATCATCCTCGGCGAAGCGATCACGGCCGGGCTGCTGGGTTATGGTGCCCTGGAGTTGTGGTTGGCACGCCGAGCCGATGCCAGGGTTTTCGCGCAAGCCAAACGCTGGGGCATCGCCGGCCTGACGGTGGGATTCTTCGTCTGGTTCTTTGGTTTCATGGTCATCGGTGGCGAATGGTTTCTGATGTGGCAATCGGAAATCTGGAATGGCCAGGATGCCGCGTTCAGGTTCTACATGGCGCTACTGGGCGTTTTGATCTTTCTCAATCAACCCGATGCAGATTCGCACTGACGCGCCGCTATCGCGAGCAGGCCCGCTCCCACAAGGATTGGCGATGTCCCCAGGAGATCACGCATAAAAAACGGCCCGCCTCCATTGGCGACGGGCCGTTTCTCGGTACAACCTTCAGCGAGCCATCAGTGCCTCGCCGAACAGACTTACTGATTCAGGCGGAAATCTTTTTCGGCCGCTTCGAAGCGCTGCAGCATACCGGTGGTAGGCGCGCCCATCTTGCTGACGAAGTAGATGGCCAGGCTGGCGAAGATGAAGCCCGGGATGATTTCGTACAGGCCCAGCAGCTCGAAGTGCTTCCAGACGATCACGGTAACCGCCCCCACCAGGATCCCGGCCAATGCGCCGTTACGGGTCATGTTTTTCCAGATCACGGAGATCAGGACCACAGGACCGAAAGCGGCACCGAAACCGGCCCAAGCGTAGCTCACCAGACCCAGCACACGGTTGCTCGGGTTGGCAGCCAGGGCAATGGCGACCAACGCCACCAGCAGCACCATGGCACGACCGACCCAGACCAGTTCCACCTGGGAAGCGCTCTTGCGCAGGAAAGTCTTGTAGAAGTCTTCGGTCAGGGCGCTGGAGCACACCAACAACTGGCAGCTCAAGGTACTCATCACGGCTGCCAGGATGGCCGACAGCAGTACACCGGCAATCCAGGGGTTGAAGAGGATCTTCGCCAACTCGATGAACACGCGCTCAGGGTTCTCGGTCACAGGGCCCGCCACATCCGGATGTGCAGAGAAGTACGCGATGCCGAAGAAGCCGACGGCCACGGTGCCGCCCAGGCACAGGATCATCCAGGTCATGGAGATACGACGGGCCTTGGCGATGGACTTGACCGAATCAGCGGCCATGAAGCGCGCCAGGATGTGCGGCTGGCCGAAGTAGCCCAGGCCCCAGCCCATCAGCGAGATGATGCCGATGAAGGTGGTATTCTTCAGCATGTCGAACGACGTCGGGTCTTTCGCCTCGATGGCCAGGAACGTGGTGTCCACGCCGCCGGTGGCCAGCAATACGATGATCGGTGTCAGGATCAGCGCGAAGATCATCAGGGTGGCTTGTACCGTATCGGTCCAGCTCACAGCCAGGAAACCACCCACGAAGGTGTAGGCGATGGTCGCTGCGGCACCGGCCCACAATGCGGTCTCGTAGGACATGCCGAAAGTGCTTTCGAACAGGCGGGCACCGGCCACGATGCCGGAAGCGCAATAGATGGTGAAGAACACCAGGATCACCACCGCAGAGATGATGCGCAGCAGGCCGCTCTTGTCTTCGAAACGGCTGGCGAAGTAATCCGGCAGCGTCAGCGCGTCGCCGTTATGTTCGGTCTGTACCCGCAGGCGACCGGCGACGAACAGCCAGTTCAGGTAGGCACCGATGACCAGGCCGATGGCGATCCAGCTTTCCGACAGGCCGGACATATAGATGGCACCGGGCAAACCCATCAACAACCAGCCACTCATGTCCGAGGCACCGGCGGACAATGCGGTCACGACGCTGCCCAGGCTGCGGCCGCCCAGGATGTAATCGGAAAGGTTGTTGGTGGAGCGATAAGCCATCAGGCCGATCAGGACCATGGCTGCGATGTAGATCACGAAGGTGATCAGGGTAGGATTACTAACACTCATGAGTTACGCCCTGGCTTTGTTTTTATGTAGCGGTGGCAGAGAAAGCGTCGACAACAGACGTGTGGCGACGATTTGCAGGCCCGCGAATTTATGACTGATGTTTCCCCAGGAAAGCCATCAGCCGATGCCCCTCGGCTTGGAACCGGTTGCACCTTGGCCGCGAATGCTATTCAACAAACGAAATAAGGTGCAACCAGTTTCGTTCAAATCAGTTGCACCTGATCGGTTTTCTCGAAAAAACCGTGTTTTTTGCTCCCTTTTAGTGCAGACAACCAGGGTCAGCTAGAAGCCAAAGCACTAAGGCGGTGCGAGATAGGCGTGCCGGACTTTTATTCCTGACAGGCTGCTTAATATTTCGTCAAAAAAAGGGTTGCACCCGGTTGCACCTCAATCAGCGCGCAGCTAATCTTGCGCCAGCTGATGCCACGCCGTACGTGGTAAACATGAGGATAAAAATATGGCTACCACCACCCTTGGGGTCAAACTCGATGACCCGACCCGCGAACGCCTGAAGGCCGCCGCAACCTCGATTGATCGCACGCCTCACTGGCTGATCAAGCAGGCAATTTTCAATTACCTGGAAAAACTCGAGGGTGGTGCAACCCTGACCGAACTGAACGGCTCGGTCCGCGCAGAGGGCGACGACGCTGGCGATGTCCAGGTCGACCACGCCCACCAGTGCTTCCTGGAGTTTGCCGAGAGCATCCTGCCGCAATCGGTGCTGCGCGCCTCCATCACCGCCGCTTACCGTCGCCCCGAGCCGGAAGTGGTGCCGATGCTGATCGAACAGGCTCGCCTGCCGGCCGAAATGGCCGAAGCCACCAACAAGCTGGCGGCGTCGATTGCGGAAAAACTGCGCAACCAGAAAAGTGCTGGCGGTCGTGCCGGTATTGTCCAGGGCCTGCTGCAGGAATTCTCCCTGTCGTCCCAGGAAGGCGTGGCGCTGATGTGCCTGGCCGAAGCACTGCTGCGTATCCCGGACAAAGGCACACGCGATGCGTTGATCCGCGACAAGATCAGCACCGGCAACTGGCAACCGCACCTGGGCAACAGCCCGTCGCTGTTCGTCAATGCCGCGACCTGGGGCCTGCTGTTGACGGGCAAGCTGGTCGCCACCCACAACGAAGCAGGCCTGACGTCGTCCCTGAGCCGTATCATCGGTAAAAGCGGCGAGCCGATGATCCGCAAGGGCGTCGACATGGCCATGCGCCTGATGGGCGAGCAATTCGTCACCGGCGAAACCATCGCCGAAGCCCTGGCCAACGCCAGCAAATTCGAGTCCAAGGGTTTCCGCTATTCCTACGACATGCTGGGTGAAGCCGCACTCACCGAACATGACGCCCAGAAATACCTGGCCTCGTACGAACAAGCCATCCATTCGATCGGCAAGGCCTCCCATGGCCGCGGGATCTATGAAGGCCCTGGCATCTCCATCAAGCTGTCGGCCCTACATCCGCGCTACAGCCGCGCCCAGTACGAACGCGTCATGGAGGAGCTGTACCCACGCCTGCTGTCGCTGACCCTGTTGGCCAAGCAATACGACATCGGCCTGAACATCGACGCCGAAGAAGCCGACCGCCTCGAACTGTCCCTGGATCTGCTGGAGCGCCTGTGTTTCGAGCCGAAGCTGACTGGCTGGAACGGCATCGGTTTCGTCATCCAGGCGTACCAGAAGCGCTGCCCGTATGTGATCGACTACGTCATCGACCTGGCCCGCCGCAGCCGCCATCGCCTGATGATTCGCCTGGTAAAAGGCGCCTACTGGGACAGCGAGATCAAACGTGCCCAGGTCGAAGGCCTGGAAGGCTATCCGGTGTATACCCGCAAGGTGTACACCGACGTTTCCTACATCGCTTGCGCGCGCAAACTGCTGTCGGTGCCGGAAGTCATCTACCCGCAGTTCGCGACACACAACGCCCATACGCTGTCGGCCATCTATCACATTGCCGGTCAGAACTATTACCCGGGCCAGTATGAATTCCAGTGCCTGCACGGCATGGGCGAACCGCTGTACGAACAGGTTGTAGGCAAGGTTTCCGAAGGCAAGCTGAACCGTCCATGCCGCGTGTACGCACCAGTCGGCACCCACGAGACGCTGCTGGCCTACCTGGTTCGTCGCTTGCTGGAAAACGGCGCCAACACCTCGTTCGTCAACCGCATCGCCGACCAGTCGATTTCCATTCAGGAACTGGTGGCCGACCCGGTCGCCAGCATCGAGCAGATGGCGACCGTGGAAGGCGGTTTCGGCCTGCCGCACCCACGTATCCCACTGCCACGCGACCTGTACGGCAGCGAGCGCGCCAACTCCAGCGGCATCGACATGGCCAACGAACATCGCCTGGCCTCGCTGTCCTGCGCCCTGCTGGCGACAGCCCATAACGAATGGAAAGCCGCACCGATCCTCGGTTGCGCCGCCAGCGAAGAAACCCCGGCACCGGTGCTGAACCCATCCGACCACCGCGACGTGGTCGGCCACGTGCAGGAAGCCACGGTTGCAGACGTCGACAACGCCATCCAGTGCGCCCTCAACGCCGCACCGATCTGGCAAGCCACACCACCGGCGGAGCGCGCTGCGATTCTCGAGCGTGCCGCCGATCTGATGGAAGGCGAGATCCAGCCCCTGATGGGCCTGCTGGCCCGTGAAGCCGGCAAGACCTTCGCCAACGCCATCGCCGAGGTCCGTGAGGCGGTGGACTTCCTGCGCTACTACGCGGTGCAGGCGCGCAACGATTTCACCAACGATGCCCACCGCCCGTTGGGCCCCGTGGTCTGCATCAGCCCATGGAACTTCCCCCTGGCGATCTTCAGCGGCCAGGTCGCCGCCGCGTTGGCCGCCGGCAACCCGGTATTGGCCAAGCCGGCCGAACAAACGCCGCTGGTTGCCGCCCAAGCCGTACGCCTGCTGCTCGAAGCCGGCATTCCGGAAGGTGTGCTGCAACTGCTGCCGGGCCGTGGCGAAACCGTCGGCGCCCGATTGGTGGGCGATGAGCGGGTCAAGGGCGTGATGTTCACCGGTTCCACCGAAGTCGCCCGCCTGCTGCAACGCAACATCGCCGGTCGCCTGGACAATCAGGGTCGTCCGATCCCGCTGATCGCCGAAACCGGCGGCCAGAACGCCATGATCGTCGACTCCTCGGCCCTGACCGAACAAGTGGTGATCGACGTGGTGTCGTCGGCCTTCGACAGCGCCGGTCAGCGCTGCTCGGCCCTGCGAGTCCTATGCTTGCAGGAAGATTCAGCAGACCGTGTCATCGAAATGCTCAAGGGCGCCATGGCCGAATCCCGCCTCGGCAATCCCGAGCGCCTGTCCGTCGACATCGGTCCGGTGATCGATGCCGAAGCCAAGGCCGGCATCGAGAAGCACATCCAGGCCATGCGCGACAAAGGTCGCACCGTGTACCAGATGGCAATCGCCGACAGTGACGAGTGCAAGCGCGGCACCTTCGTGATGCCAACCCTCATCGAGCTGGAAAGCTTCGATGAGTTGCAGCGCGAGATCTTTGGTCCGGTGCTGCACGTGGTGCGCTACAAGCGCAAGGAGCTGGACCAGTTGATCAACCAGATCAATGCCTCCGGCTATGGCCTGACCCTGGGCGTGCACACCCGCATCGACGAAACCATCGCCAAGGTGATCGACAACGTCCATGCCGGCAACGTCTACGTGAACCGCAACATCGTCGGTGCCGTGGTCGGTGTACAGCCGTTCGGTGGTGAAGGCCTGTCGGGCACCGGTCCGAAGGCCGGTGGTCCGCTGTACCTGTACCGTTTGCTGTCGACACGACCGACCGATGCGATCCAGCAGTCCTTCGTCCGTAGCGACGCCGCCAGCGCACCGGACGTGCGCTTGCGCGAAGCCATGAGCAAACCGCTGACCGCCCTGCAAGCCTGGGCCGACAGCCAGAAGCTCGCCGAACTGAGCACTCTGTGCGTGCAGTTTGCGGCTCAATCGCAAAGCGGTATCACCCGCCAACTGACCGGCCCGACCGGCGAGCGCAACAGCTACGCCATCCTGCCACGCGAGCACGTGCTCTGCCTGGCCGACGTGGAAGGCGATCTGCTGACGCAACTGGCCGCCGTGCTGGCCGTGGGTGGCTCGGCCGTGTGGCCGGAAACCGACACGAGCAAGGCCTTGTTCGCACGCTTGCCGAAGGACATCCAGGCGCGCATCCAGCGTGTATCCGACTGGACCAAGGACGATGTGGTGTACGACGCGGTCCTGCATCACGGCGACTCGGATCAACTGCGCAGCGTTTGCCAGCAAGTGGCCAAGCGTGCCGGTGCCATCGTCGGCGTCCATGGCTTGTCCCAGGGGGAAACCGGCATCGCGCTGGAACGCCTGGTGATCGAGCGGGCGTTGAGCGTCAACACCGCTGCGGCGGGTGGTAACGCCAGCCTGATGACCATCGGTTAACGCCTTAGGCTGGGCAGCCGCAATGGTTGTCCAGCCTGCACAGCCTTGTGTGGGAGCGAGCCTGCTCGCGATAGCGTAGTCACATAAAAAACAGATGTGACTGACAGACTGTCATCGCGAGCAGGCTCGCTCCCACATTGATTAGCGTCGGCCTCACCTCTCCATCACTGCCATCAATCATCCTGTTCAGCCTCTATTCCCGGTTCTAGACTCGGCCCCATTCCAAAGAAAGGTAGGCCGCCATGTCCGAGACGTTGCTCAGTTCCCGTAATCTGGCTTTCGAGCTGTACGAAGTCCTCGATGCCGAGGGCCTGACCCAGCGCGAGCGGTTCGCCGAACACAATCGCGAAACCTTCGACGCGGCCATCGGCACGGCCCGCAGCATTGCCGAGAAATACTTCGCCCCCCACAACCGCAAGAACGATGAAAACGAACCACGCTACGAAGACGGCCAGGCCATTCTCATTCCAGAGGTGAAACCGGCCGTGGACGCCTTCCTCGAGGCTGGTTTCCTCAACGCCGCGCGCAGTTTCGAGGCCGGTGGCATGCAACTGCCCACGTTGCTGTCCCAGGCCTGCTTCGCCCACTTTCAATCCGCCAATGCCGCTTCAACCTCCTATCCGTTCCTGACCATGGGCGCGGCGAACCTGATCGAGAGCTTCGGCGACGAGGAGCAGAAACGCCGCTTTCTGCAACCGATGATCGAGGGTCGCTTCTTCGGCACCATGGCCCTGACCGAACCCCATGCGGGCTCTTCGCTATCGGATATTCGTACACGTGCAGAGCCGGCGTCCGATGGCACCTATCGACTCAAGGGCAACAAGATCTTCATTTCCGGAGGCGATCATCCGCTGTCGGAAAACATCGTGCACATGGTCCTGGCAAAGCTGCCGGAAGCTCCGCCTGGTGTTAAGGGCATCTCGCTGTTTATCGTGCCCAAGTTCCTGGTCAACGAGGACGGCAGCCTCGGCCAGCGCAACGACGTGCTCCTGGCCGGGCTGTTCCACAAAATGGGTTGGCGCGGGACCACTTCCACGGCGCTGAACTTTGGCGACAACGGTGAGTGTGTCGGATACCTCGTAGGAAAACCGCATCACGGATTGAGCTACATGTTCCAGATGATGAACGAGGCTCGGATCGGTGTCGGGATGGGCGCGGTGATGCTGGGTTACGCCGGCTATCTGTACTCCCTCGACTACGCCCGCGAACGCCCACAGGGACGGGTCCCCGACAGCAAGGACCCGACCACCGCCCCCGTGGCGATCATCCAGCATGCCGACGTGCGCCGCATGCTGCTGACCCAGAAGGCCTACGTTGAAGGCTCGTTCGACCTGGGCCTGTACGCGGCCCGGCTGTTCGACGACACCACCACCCTAGAAAGCGAAGCCGAGCGTCGACGGGCCCATGAACTGCTGGACCTGCTGACCCCGGTCGTCAAATCCTGGCCCTCGGAGTTTTGCCTGAAGGCCAACGAGTTGGCGATCCAGATCCTCGGCGGTCATGGCTACACCCGTGAGTACCCGGTCGAGCAGTATTATCGCGACAACCGCCTGAACCCGATCCATGAGGGCACCCACGGTATCCAGTCCCTGGACCTGCTGGGCCGCAAGCTGGCGCAGAACGGCGGTGCCGGGCTCAAGCAACTGATCCGCCTGGTGGCCGACACCAGCGAACGCGCCCAGGTCTACGAATCATTGACGCCCCTGCGTCAGCCACTGGAAGCCCTGGTGGCGCGCCTGCAATCGGTCACCCTCGGCCTGCTGACGGACCTGGCCCAAGGCAAGGTCAACAGCAGCCTTGCCAACTCGGCGCTGTACCTCAAGGTGTTCGGCCATATGGTCATCGGCTGGCGCTGGCTGGAGCAGGCGATCCGTGCCGAGGAAGGCCTGGCCAAGGGCAACGCCGCAGATCACGATTTCTATCAGGGCAAGCTGCAAGCGGCCCGGTACTTCCTGACCTGGGAAATACCGGGTTGTCATCATGAGCTGGCGCTGCTTGAGGCACGGGATGACACGTGCCTGGAGATGCGGGGCGAGTGGTTCTGAGGCGGGTCGATCTGGCTATACCCGATCCCATTGTGGGAGCGGGCCTGCTCGCGAAGAGGGCCTTACAGCCGACCTGTTTCTCCCCAGCCGTACCCGATCCATTGTGGGAGCGAGCCTGCTCGCGATGGCGGCCTGACAGCCGACCTGTTTCTTCCCAGCTATACCCGATCTATTGTGGGACGAGGTACGACCCAAGGCCTTCAGGCCGCCTGTGCGAGCAAGGGTGTACCCACAATGAGATGCAGGGCCGGCAGACATAACAATCAGGCCTGCTGAATCGTCTTGGAAATGACATCGACCGTGGCATCGACCTGCTCCTGGCAACGGTCGAGTTCTGCCTGGTGCTGCTTTTGCATTTCTATCTGCTGCGAGCACAGGTTCATGGCCGCCAGCACCAACAGACGATCGCCGATCAGCGTCGGATACTTTCTCTTGGTATCGGCCAGGGCAGCCTTGAGCATTGCAGCGGCGTCCAACAGGGTCTGTTCCTGCCCGGCCGGCGCCTTGATCGAATAGTCTTCTCCCAGGATCGAGACGACCGTCACCCCATCGGCACGGTGCTTCATGCGCTGACAGGACCGGTGCTGGCCCGCTCGATCAAGGCCTGGATACGGGCGGCGGTAGTGCCGTGGAGTTCTTCCTGTTCCATCAGGCTCAATTGCAGGCTTTCATTTTCATCCTTGGCCCTGGCAAGTTCCGCGCTCAGGGTTTCGTTCAGGCCGGTGAGGTGACGATTCTGTTGCACCAGGTCATTGACCAGTTGCTCCAGCTGGCTGAGGGATGTTTCCAACATATTGATTTCCAGGCTTTTTCAGGGGCGCGTACGATAAAGAAAAGTCACCGCCGATGCCATGGCTTGCAGGACGACGGTGCTTCGCTGGCGAGTTGTAGAGACTGCGAATGGGGAATCTGGTTCCTGCCCTTCGTCGCACCGACGATGTGGCTGTGTGACAAAAGCACGCAGCAGCCTCAAGACTTCAATCCCATGACCGATAAGTCAGTGACACCAGCCATAGCCCGCACGGACGCGCTTCTTCCCGGTACCTTCCATGTCCCTACGTAATATGAATATCGCGCCGCGGGCGTTCCTGGGTTTTGCCCTGATCGGCGCCCTGATGCTGGCGCTTGGGGTGTTCGCCCTGACCCAGATGAGCAAAATCCGCAGTTCCGGCGAAAACATCGTCGAGAACAGCGTGCCCAGCATCCAGGCCCTGGACGAATTCACCCAGCTCACCCTGCGCCTGCGCGTATTGTCCTATCGCTTGCTGGTCAACCGCGAGCCGGATATCCAACAGAAAACCTTTGAGCTGTTCGAACAACGCAACCAGCAGATCCGCGCGGCCCAGACCGCCTATGAAAAACTCATCAGCGCCCCTGAAGAGCGGGCCGCTTATGACCAGTACGTGCAATTGCTGGGTCAGTATCGTCAGCTCGAAGAGCGGATGAAGACACTGTCACGCAACAATCAGATCGATGAATTGCGCACACTGCTCAACACTGAGCTGCTGAGTAATTCCGACGCCATCAATGTTGTCATCAACCGGTTGATGGAAATCAACAATCAGCAAGCCGAAGCGCTCAACCAAGGTGCGACGCAACAGTACTCGACAGCTTTCAACTGGGTCGTCGCGCTACTGGTCATCGCCACCGGCCTGACCCTGTTGTTTGCCTGGCTGCTGACCAACAGCATTACCCGCCCGATTGGCAGCGCCCTGAGTGCCGCCGAGGAAATCGCCAAGGGCAACCTGACCCGACCGATCACCGTGGATGGCAATGACGAAGCCGGTCGCCTGCTGCGGGCGATGTCGACCATGCAGGAAAAACTGCGCGACACCCTGCAGCGGATCTCCGGCTCGGCGACCCAGCTGGCTTCCGCCGCCGAAGAGCTCAACAGTGTCACCGACGAAAGCGCCCGCGGCCTGACCCAGCAGAACAACGAAATCGAACAGGCCGCTACCGCAGTCAATGAAATGACCAGCGCCGTGGAAGAAGTGGCGCGCAATGCGGTCAGCACCTCCGAGGCCTCGAAGAACGCTACCTCTTCCGCTGGCGACGGTCGGGACCTGGTGCAGGAAACCGTCAGCGCCATCGAACGCATGAGCGCCGACGTGCAAGGCACCGCCACGCTGATCGGCAACCTGGCCGATGAGTCCCGCGACATCGGCAAGGTGCTGGACGTGATCCGTGGCCTGGCGGACCAGACCAACCTGCTGGCCCTGAACGCCGCCATCGAAGCCGCCCGTGCCGGTGAAGCCGGTCGCGGCTTTGCCGTGGTCGCGGATGAAGTGCGCGCCCTGGCCCATCGCACCCAACAATCGACCAGCGAAATCGAACGCATGATCGGCAGCATCCAGAACGGCACGGAGCAGGCCGTGGACTCGATGCGCAACAGCACCGAACGCGCCGAGTCGACGCTGAACATCGCCCGCGGCGCCGGCCTGTCCCTGGACACCATCAACACCGCCATCGTCGAAATCAACGAACGCAACCTGGTGATCGCCAGCGCCGCCGAAGAACAGGCCCAGGTGGCTCGTGAAGTGGACCGCAACCTGGTGAACATCCGCGACCTGTCGGTGCAATCGGCCACCGGCGCCAACCAG
This sequence comes from Pseudomonas sp. MAFF 730105, assembly GCF_055380705.1. NCBI lineage: Bacteria > Pseudomonadati > Pseudomonadota > Gammaproteobacteria > Pseudomonadales > Pseudomonadaceae > Pseudomonas > Pseudomonas sp. MAFF 730105. Next base: position 516,880 of record NZ_AP018438.1, on the reverse strand, counting down.
ACCAGCGCCGCCAGTGCCGAACTGTCGCGCCTGGCGGTGGACCTGAACAGCATGGTGGGACGGTTCAGTCTCTGACCCTCAATGGTCGATCCTCCTCTATAGATGAAGGATCGACCCGCTTTTGTGGCGAGGGGATTTATCCCCGCTGGGTTGCGAAGCACCCCCCAGATACTGAGCTGTCGCATAGACCCAGAGCGAGCGCTTCGCACTCGAGCGGGGATAAATCCCCTCGCCACAAAGGACATCACCGCCCATATCCGCGACTGACTAGCGAAAGGCGTGTTCAACGCCCCTCAATCCAAAAGCTTTTTTGACAGCATCGCATTTCAACAGGTTAGAATCGCTGGCACGCAGACTGCATGGTCAGTTTGTGCCCGTCTTTCAGTTTTCCCGGAGTACTGCCTTTGACTGCGACGACCATCAACAGCCTGTTCTTGATCGGCGCGTTGCTGGTGGGTGCGAGCATCCTGGTCAGTTCTCTTTCGTCCCGCCTGGGCATTCCGATCCTGGTGATCATCCTCGCCGTGGGCATGGTCGCCGGTGTCGATGGTGCCGGTATTCTTTTCGACAACTACGCCACGGCCTATCTGGTCGGTAACCTCGCGCTGGCCGTCATTCTGTTGGACGGTGGCTTGCGTACCCGGGTTTCGAGTTTCCGGGTGGCCCTGTGGCCGGCGCTGTCGCTGGCGACGATCGGTGTGTTGATCACCACCGGATTGACCGGCCTGGCGGCGGCGTGGCTGTTCAAGCTGAATCTCATCCAAGGCTTGCTGATCGGCGCCATTGTCGGCTCGACCGATGCCGCGGCGGTGTTTTCGCTGCTGGGCGGCAAAGGCCTGAACGAGCGGGTCAGCGCCAGCCTTGAGATCGAGTCTGGCAGCAACGACCCCATGGCGGTGTTCCTGACCGTGACCCTGATCGGCATGCTCGCCAGCGGCCAGACCGACCTGGAATGGAACCTGGTGGGGCATCTGGTGCGTGAGTTCGGCATCGGTGCGGTGCTCGGCCTGGGCGGTGGCTGGTTGATGCTGCAATTGGTCAATCGGATCAACCTGGCCAACGGCCTCTACCCGATTCTCGTCATCAGCGGCGGCCTGGCGGTGTTCGCCCTGACCAACGCCCTTCACGGCAGCGGTTTCCTGGCGGTGTACCTGTGCGGCCTGGTCATCGGCAATCGCCCGGTGCGCAGTCGCCACGGCATCCTGCACATGCTCGATGGCATGGCCTGGCTGGCGCAGATCGGCATGTTCCTGGTGCTGGGCCTGCTGGTGACGCCCCATGACCTGTTGCCGATCGCCCTGCCCGCCCTCGGCCTGGCGTTGTGGATGATCCTGTTCGCGCGGCCCCTGTCGGTCATCGTCGGCCTGCTGCCCTTCAAGGCCTTCCATGGTCGTGAAAAAGCCTTCATCTCCTGGGTCGGCCTGCGTGGCGCGGTGCCGATCATCCTGGCGGTGTTCCCACTGATGGCCGGCCTGCCCCATGCCCAGCTCTACTTCAACCTGGCGTTCTTCATCGTGCTGGTGTCGTTGCTGGTCCAGGGCACGAGCCTGCCCTGGGTTGCCAAGCTGCTGCATGTCACCGTCCCACCGGAGCCCTTGCCGATTTCCCGGGCAGCGCTGGAGGTTCACGTCACCAGCGAGTGGGAACTGTTCATTTATCGCCTCGGGGCGGAAAAGTGGTGCATCGGTTCGCCCCTGCGGGACCTGAAAATGCCCGATGGCACCCGTATCGCGGCGCTGTTTCGTGGCCAGCAACTGCTCCATCCGTCGGGTAGTACGGTGCTGGAAACCGATGATTTGCTCTGCGTGATCGGCCATGAACATGACCTGCCGGCCCTTGGAAAACTCTTCAGCCAGGCGCCGCAACGAGGCCTGGATCTGCGCTTCTTCGGCGACTTCGTGCTCGAAGGAGACGCCCAGCTGGCCGCGGTTGCCGCCCTGTACGGGCTGAAACTGGACGGCATCGATCCGGACATGTCCCTGGGCCGCTTCATTGCCCAGAAAGTCGGTGGCGCACCAGTGGTCGGCGACCAGGTGGACTGGAACAACACCCTGTGGACCGTCGCGGCCATGGACGGGAACAAGATCGGCAAAGTGGGCGTCAGATTCCCCGAAGGAAGTCGCCCGGGTCCCGGCTTGTTCCTCTAAACTGCTCCCATTCTTTAATTTGCTCGTCCGGTCTCTATGCCTACCCTGCGCTCCTTCTTCGCCATCGCCCTGTTGGGCCTGAGTCTTTCCGTCTGCACGCTGCAAGCTGCTGAACCGCCCACGAGCGACTCGGTGCAGGCCAGCCTGGACAAGATCGCCGACCGCAAGCTGCCGGAAGCCGACCAGAAAGCCTTGCAAGCCGTACTGCAAGACACCCTGGCCCAGCTCGCCAGCAAGGCCGACTACGAACGCAAGCTGCTCGCCCTCAAGCAACAGCTGGCCAGCGCGCCGAAGCAGAACATTGAAAACCAGCGTGAACTGGCGCGGCTCAAGAACACCGCCGTGGTACCCGTGGCGCAGCGCTATGCCAACCTGCCGATTCCCCAGCTCGAGCAAATGCTGACGGAACGCTCCACTCAGCAGAGCGACCTGCAAAAGGCCCTCGCCGACGCCAACAGCCTGATCATCACCGCCCAGACCCGCCCCGAGCGCGCCCAGGCCGAAATCGCCAGCAGCCAGACCCGCATCCAGCAGATCAATAGCATCCTCAAGGCCGGCAGGGACGCCGGCAAGCCCCTGAGCGCCGAACAGCGCGACCAGCTCAACGCCGAACTGGCGGCCCTCAACGCACTGATCCCGTTGCGTCGCCAGGAACTGGCCGGCAACAGCCAACTGCAGGACCTGGGCAACGGTCAGCACGACCTGCTGATGGAAAAAATCGCCCGCATGGAGCAGGAAATCCAGGACCTGCAGAACCTGATCAACCAGAAGCGCCTGGCCCAATCCCAGGAGACGGTGACCCAGCAGTCCATCGAAGCCCAGAAGGCCGGCGGCAGCAGCCTGCTGGCAACCGAAAGCGCGACCAACCTGAAGCTCTCCGACTACCTGCTCAAGAGTACCGACCGCCTCAACGAAGTGACCCAGCAGAACCTGCAGACCAAGCAACTGCTGGACAGCGTCACCCAGACTGACGCGGCCCTGGATGAGCAGATCAGCGTGCTCAAAGGCAGCCTGTTGCTCTCCAAGATCCTCTACAAGCAGCGCCAGACTCTGCCGCGCCTGAAGCTGGACCAGAACCTCGCCGACCAGATCGCCGACATCCGCCTGTATCAGTTCGAAGTCAGCCAGCAACGGGAGCTGCTGAACAACCCGAGCACCTACGTGGACAGCCTGTTGGCGTCCCAGCCGTCGGAGCAAGTCACACCGCAGTTGCGCAAGACCCTGTTGGACCTGGCCCTGACCCGCGTCGACCTGCTGGAACGCTTGAGCCGCGAATTGAGCGCGGTGCTCAACGAGTCCATCACCCTGCAGCTCAACCAGAAACAATTGCTCAGCACCGCGCAAAACCTGCGAGCGACACTCGAAGAACAGATGTTCTGGATTCCCAGCAACAAACCGCTGGATTTCGAATGGATGCGTGGCGTGCCGGCTCGCCTGGAAAAACAGGTCGACTCGTTGCCCTGGACCTCGAGCCTCAGTGAATTGGCCGACGGCCTGACACAGCGGCCGCTGCTGTTCCTCCCCCTGGCGCTGCTGATCGGTGCACTGCTGTGGCGGCGCAAGCACCTCTATGCCCGCTTGAACAAGGTTCACCAGGACGTTGGCCATTTCAAACGCGACAGCCAGTGGCACACCCCCCAGGCGATCCTGATCAACATCCTGCTGGCGATGCCGGTCGCCCTGGCGCTGGCCCTGTGCGGTTTTGCCTTGCAAATCGATGCCCGCGGCCAGAACGCCAACCTCGGCGCGGCGCTGTTGCAGATCGGCCAGGCCTGGCTGGTGTTCTATACCGCCTATCGCATTCTGGCGCCCGGCGGCGTGGCCGAGTTGCATTTCCGCTGGGAGAAACCCCAGGTCGAGTTCCTCCAGGGCTGGATCCGTCGGCTCGGGCTGGTGGTACTGGCGCTGGTAGCCGTGGTAGCGGTGGCCGAGTTGCAGCCTTCGACCCTGGCCGACGACGTGCTGGGCATGCCAGTGGTACTGACCTGTTATGCCTTGATGGCCTGGCTGCTCAGCCGCCTGTTGCTCAGCAGCCCGACCCACCGCAATACCTCCCTGTTCCGCAAGGCCGTCGGGGTGATTTTCACGGCGCTGCCCATCGCGCTGTTCGTGGCGGTGTGCTTCGGCTACTACTACACCGCACTGAAGCTCAGTGACCGGCTGATCAATACCCTGTACCTGCTGATGTTCTGGCTGGTGATCGAGGCCACCTTCGTACGCGGCCTGTCGGTGGCGGCCCGACGCCTGGCCTACCAGCGCGCCCTGGCCAAACGCCAGGCGGCCAAGGAAGCCGGCGATGGCGAAGCAGTGGTCGAGGAGCCGACCCTGGATATCGAGAAGGTCAACGAGCAGTCCCTGCGGCTGATCCGCCTGGCCCTGCTGGGCGGCTTCATCGCCGCGCTGTACTGGGTCTGGTCGGACCTGATCAGCGTGTTCTCGTACCTGGACAACGTGACCCTCTACGAATACACCAGCGGCACCGGCGTCAACATGAGCATGGTGCCCATCAGCATCGGCGACTTGCTCGGTGCGCTGATCATCATCGGCATCACTTTCGCCCTGGCGCGCAACCTGCCGGGCCTGCTGGAAGTGTTCGTGCTGTCGAAACTGAACCTGGCCCAAGGCAGCGCCTACGCCACCACCACGCTGCTGTCCTATGTGATCGCCGGCGTCGGCTTCGTCACCACCCTGTCCACCCTGGGCGTGAGCTGGGACAAGTTGCAATGGTTGGTGGCCGCACTATCGGTGGGCCTGGGCTTCGGCATGCAGGAGATCTTCGCCAACTTCATTTCAGGGATCATGATCCTGTTCGAGCGTCCGGTACGGATCGGCGACACCATTACCATCGGCAACCTGTCGGGCACGGTCAGCAAGATCCGCATCCGTGCGACCACCATCACCGACTTCGACCGCAAGGACATCATCGTCCCGAACAAGACCTTCATCACCGGGCAGTTGATCAACTGGTCGTTGACCGACACCGTCACCCGGGTAACCCTGAAACTGGGCGTGGACTACGGCTCGGACCTGGATCGGGTCCGGGAACTGCTGCTCAAGGCCGCCCGCGACAACCCTCGGGTACTGAAGGAACCGGAACCGATCGTGTACTTCCTGAACTTCGGCGAGAGCACCCTGGACCACGAGTTGCGCATGCACGTGCGCGATCTCGGCGACCGCAACCCGGTGCTGGACGAGATCAACCGTTTCATCAACCGTGAGTTCAAGAAGGAGCACATCAACATCTCCTTCCGGCAGATGGAAATCTACCTGAAAAACCTTAACGGCCAGGAATACAAGCTGGTGCCCGCCGAGCCCGAGAAAAAAACCATCACGCCCGCGCCTTCGTCGGTGACCAGCATCAAGCCGGTAGCGGAGCCGCCCCAGGACACACTCGACTGATCGCGGGGTGCCAGCAGGCATCGCGCCGGAGACGGCCATGAAAACGCTGGAAACCTTGTCCTTCGATAACCGCTTCGCCCGCCTGGGGGACGGTTTTTCGGCCCATGTGTTGCCTGAACCCATCGACAACCCACGGCTGGTCGTCGCCAGCCCGGGCGCCATGGCACTGCTGGATCTTGACCCGGCCGAAGCCCAGGCGCCGTTGTTCGCCGAACTGTTCGGCGGGCATAAGTTGTGGGCCGAAACCGAGCCTCGGGCGATGGTGTATTCCGGACATCAGTTCGGCCACTACAACCCGCAACTCGGTGACGGACGAGGCTTGCTGCTGGGAGAGGTGTACAACGAAGCCGGCGAACACTGGGACCTTCACCTCAAGGGCGCGGGCCAGACGCCGTTCTCACGGATGGGCGACGGACGGGCCGTGTTGCGCTCCTCGATCCGCGAGTTCCTGGCATCCGAAGCGCTCCACGCCTTGGGCATCCCCACCACCCGTGCCTTGTGCGTGATCGGCTCGGACACCCCGGTATGGCGCGAAAAACAGGAGCGCGCCGCCATGGTGCTGCGCCTGGCACCGAGTCACGTGCGTTTCGGCCATTTCGAGTATTTCTACTACACCAAGAAACCCGAGCTGCATGCCGCGCTCGCCGAGCACGTATTGAACCTGCACTTCGCCGAATGCCGTGAACAGCCGGAACCGTACCTGGCGATGTTCCGCGAAATCGTCGAACGCAACGCCGAACTCATTGCGAAATGGCAGGCCTATGGTTTCTGCCATGGCGTGATGAACACCGACAACATGTCGATTCTGGGCATCACCTTCGACTTCGGGCCGTTTGCCTTCCTCGATGACTTCGACGCCAACTTCATCTGCAACCACTCCGATGACCAGGGTCGCTATTCCTTCAGCAACCAGGTACCCATTGGCCAGTGGAACCTCAGCGCCCTGGCCCAGGCCCTGACGCCGTTCATCAGCGTCGAAGCCCTGCGCGAGACCCTGGGCTTGTACCTGCCGCTTTACCAGGCCCATTACCTGGACCTGATGCGCCGTCGCCTCGGCCTGACAACTGCGGAGGAAGATGACCAGAAGTTGGTGGAGCGCCTGCTGCAACTGATGCAGAACAGCGGCGTCGACTACAGCCTGTTCTTCCGCCGGTTAGGCGATCAATCGCCTGAACAAGCCGTCACCAGGCTGCGGGACGACTTCGTCGACCTTATGGGCTTCGACGCCTGGGGCGCGCTTTACATCGCCCGCGTCGGCCGTGAAGGCAGCGTCGATCAGGAACAGCGCCGGATCCGCATGCACGCGGTGAACCCGTTGTATGTATTGCGCAACTATCTGGCACAGAACGCCATCGATGCCGCCGAGTCAGGCGACTACGAAGAAGTCCGCCGTCTGCACCAGGTGCTGAGCCGTCCGTTCGAGGAGCAACCGGGCATGGACAGCTATGCGCAACGGCCGCCGGAGTGGGGCAAGCATCTGGAGATCAGTTGCTCGTCGTGACCCAGCTCAATAGCTGGAATCGGCTTTCAGCCAAACGCGCTTTTGTGGCGAGGGGATTTATCCCCGCTGGGCTGCGAAGCGGCCCCAAAAAGCTGCAATTGCACGCAGCCTGACAAGACTTGATCGGTTTTAAGGAGTGCTTCGCAGCCCAACGGGGATTTATCCCCTCGCCACAAAAGCTGTCTCACCCGACCTTATCGTTCCCCTGCTCAGGCGTCTCGATTCCCGGCTCTGCCTCGGTGGCATCCTTGTCAGTGGGTTTGGCCGGCGTTTTTTTCTCGGGATAGCCGGGCAGGCCGCGGGCGTCTTCGGGGGTCAGTTCGTCTCGTTCGTGACGGCGATCAATGGCATAGGCGGGAGCGGCGTTCGGGTCTTCGTCGCGACCGGCGGTGCCGAGCACCCAGCCGTCATCGTTGGGGTTGTCCTGCGGTGCGTGCGTGACAGGTTCTCGAGGATGGCTCATGGGACCTCCTTGGGTTGCGAACAGATGCGTTGTGGTCTTTTTGAGGGCATCGAAGGGTGTCAGTGCGGCGCATCTGATGAATGGCAACCTTGATAAACCGCCTCGGCGACACCAGATCAACATCATGACCGACTTATGGAGCTCACCATGTCTGACCCGATGCTGATCCCCTGCCCCCATTGCAACGGGCTCAATCGCATACCTGCCGAACGTCTGGCCGACCAGCCCAAGTGTGGGCGCTGCAAAGCTCCGGTGTTATTGGGCAAGCCGTTCGAACTCAAACAGGCCGACTATTCCAGCCAGGTCAAGGGCGACCTGCCGTTGCTGGTGGATGTGTGGGCGGACTGGTGCGGCCCCTGCAAATCCTTTGCGCCAGTGTTCGAACAGGCCGCCGCACAACTGACTGGTAAATGCCGACTGGCCAAACTCGACAGCGAAGCCAATCCGCAACTGTCGGCGCAATTGGGAATTCGTTCGATTCCCAGCCTGATCCTGTTCAAGAATGGCAAGGAAGTCGCACGGCAAAGCGGAGCGTTACCCTTGCCGCAACTGATGAGCTGGTTGCGCAGCCAGGGGATCTGACGCGACTCCATTGTGGGAGCGAGCCTGCTCGCGATGCGCAGACACATTCAACATCGATGTGCCTGTCAGTCCGCTATCGCGAGCAGGCTCGCTCCCACATAGGTGCCTGAAACAACCTCTCAGTCAGGCGTTTTCCAACAACCCATGCAACTCCACGAACTGCAGGGTCAACTTGTGCCGCGCATCCAGATGAATCAGCGGCAGGCTGGCCTGGTGGGATTCACGCATGCGTACCGAACTGCTCAGGTACACCGGCAGTACCGGCAAGCCCTCGGCGATCAGTTCGTCGAGCATCTGCTGCGGCAGGCTGGCCCGGGCCTGGAACTGGTTGACCACGATGCCTTCAATCTCCAGGCCCTCATTATGGTCTTCCTTGAGCTCTTCTATTTCCGCCAGCAGGCCATACAACGCCTGGCGGGAAAAACTGTCGCAATCGAAAGGGATCAACACCCGATCAGCCGCAATCAGCGCTGAAACCGCATAGAAATTCAGGGCTGGTGGCGTATCCAGGTAGATCCGATCGTAATCCTCGTCCAGCTCTTCGAGTAATTTGCGCAGCTTGTTGATCTTGTGCTTCGCCTCAAGCTTGGGCTGCAGATCCGTCAGCTCGGCAGTGGCGGTGATGACATGCAGGTTATCGAACGGCGTTTCGTAGATATCGACCTTGTTCTTCTTCGAGAAGGGTCCGGAGGACAGGGTTTGCTTGAAGAAGTCGGCAATGCCCATGGGGATGTCGTCGCCGGTGAGACCGGTCAGGTATTGAGTGGAATTGGCCTGTGCGTCCAGGTCCACCAACAACGTGCGATACCCTTCGCTGGCGCTGACCGCCGCCAGGTTGCAGGCGATGCTGGACTTGCCCACCCCACCTTTCTGATTGAATACCACGCGCCGCATGTCAAAACCTCCGTGTATCAAAGATTCCCGAGTGTAGTAGGCGATGACACCGCTTCGCTACCTTCAGCATGGATGGACTACAGCGTTAGTGGCTTTTTCCGGTAAAGCAGCGTCAATTCGCGCGAAGGATGACGGAAGCAGCCGACAGACAGGTTCGTCACAATCGCGATAATGAGCTGGCCGAGCCGGGACGAACCCACCGTCAGGTTTTCCCGTTTTAATGTAACCATTGTTTGCTACAAGCCAACGGCACCGGGATAATGCGCGCCATTTGGGTCGCAAGGCCATGCTGGGTTGGACGCGGGTCAAACCACTGAACCGTGACAATAAAAAGCCCGCAGGGGTGGGATGAATTTTTTGATCAATTTCAATATCGCCCAATGGCGCGCATGGGCCCCTGGGCTCGAAAGCGTGGACGACTGGCAGGCCTGGAGCCAACAGCCGGTGATATTGCCCGCCAACGACGCCGCCCCTGATGTCTCGTTCCTGCCGGCCATGCAGCGCCGCCGCCTCAGTCGCCTGGCGCGGATGGCCTTCAGTGTCGGCTGGCCCCTGGCCGAAGGCCGGCCGAACCTGCCGTTGGTCTTTATTTCCCGCCACGGTGAAACCCCACGCACATTTGAGATTCTCAAGGACCTGGCAGCCGACCAACCGTTGTCGCCCACCCAGTTCAGCCTGTCGGTGCACAACGCAGTGATCGGCCTGTGGTCGATCATGCGCAACGAAACCAGCGAAATGACGGCCCTGGCCGCCACGGGCGACGGGTTGGAGCATGGTGTCCTGGAAGCCGCCGCGCTGTTGAATGAAGGTGCACCGGCGGTGCTGCTGGTCATCACCGAAGAACAACCGCCCCAGGTCTATGCACCCTGGGTTGACGACGTGCCGTTTCCCTATGCGATGGGGCTGCTGCTGACCCGGGGCGAAGACTGGCAACTGGCCTTGTCCACCCCACAGGTTCAACCGTCCGGCAGCGACTGGCCCCATGCCCTGGATCTGCTGCGTACGCTGTTGAACGACGAAACCACCTGCCAACATGCCTGGAAGAATCGTGTATGGACCTGGCAACGCAACCGGTGACGGGCAAGCATCGCGACGCCTATTACTGGCGCCTGCTCGCGACCGCTGCAAGCTTCGCCCTGTTCGGGCTGGGCGGGCTGTGCCTGCGGTTGCTGGTGTTTCCGCTGCTGGCCTGGTGGCCCGGCGATGCCCAGGTCCATCGGCAACGGGCCCGGCGCACGGTTGGACGGCTGTTCTGGTTCTTCATCCGGTTCATGGCCCGCACCGGCGTGCTCACTTATCAGATCGACGGCGCAGAAAAACTTGGCCGGCCCGGACAGATGATCATCGCCAACCATCCGTCGCTGATCGACGTGGTGTTTCTGATCGGGCTGGTGCGCGATGCCAATTGCGTGGTCAAGCAAAGCCTCTGGGACAACCCCTTCACCCGCGGCCCGTTGCGCTCGACCCAATACATCAGCAACGACGGCAGCATGGACATGCTCGACGCCGCCAGCGATGCCCTGAAAGATGGCCAGACCCTGATCGTGTTCCCCGAGGGTACGCGTACCCAGCCCGGCCAGGCGCCGGCCTTTCATCGGGGCGCTGCGGCTATCGCCCTGCGAGGTGCGAAAATCCTCACACCCGTGACCATCAAGGTCAGCCCGACCACCCTGACCAAGGCCGAACCCTGGTATCGCATCCCCCAACGCCGCGTGCACTTCAGTTTCCATGTGGGGGCCGATATAGATCCAAAGGCGTTCGCCACGCTCGGCCCCCCGCCTCTTGCTTCGCGCAGGCTCAACGATTTTTTGCATCACTATTTCATCAAGGAGCTCGCCGAAGATGAGCGATCTGCACCGTGACATCAAACAGCTGATCATCGACGCCCTCGGCCTGGAGGACATCGAGGTAGACGACATCGGCGACCACCAGACCCTGTTCGGCGAAGGCCTGGGCCTGGACTCGGTGGATGCCCTGGAGCTTGGCCTGGCGATCCAGAAACAGTACGGCATCAAAATAGATGCCGACGCCAAGGACACCCGCAACCATTTCAGCAATGTGGCAAGCCTTGCGGCCTTCGTCACTGCAAAACGCGCTTGAGACCGGACCATGCAAACTCGTGACGACATTTTCAACACCCTGCGCGATGCCCTGGTGGAGCTTTTCGAACTGGACCCTGAGCGCGTGACGCTGGAATCGAACCTGTATCAGGACCTGGAAATCGACAGCATCGACGCGGTCGACCTGATCGATCACATCAAGCGCCAGACCGGCAAGAAAATCGCCGCAGAAGAATTCAAGACGGTACGCACCGTCAACGACGTGGTCGAGGCGGTCTATCGACTGGTCCAACCGGCCGCATGAGCCGGCTGATTGGCCTTGGCCTGCTATTGGCGGGCCTGCTGTACCCCTTTGCGGTGTATTTCGGCATGGAGCACTTCGCCCCTTGGCAGTTCGGCCTGCTGCTGGGTAGCTTGTGGCTGGCCCGGGCATTGCTCGTTAACCGAGGACTCGGCAAAGGTGAGCCTGGCAATCTGTGGATGGCGGTCGCGGCGATCGTGTTCTGCGGGTTGCTCGCGCTGTTCGATAACCCGCTCCTGCTGCGTTGGTATCCGGTACTGATCAGTGCCTTCATGCTCGGGATGTTCACCCTGAGCCTGAAATACGGCCCGCCGATGATCGAGCGCATAGCCCGCCTGCGTGAACCGCAATTGCCGGCAAAAGCGGTGGTTTATACCCGCCAGGTCACGGTGGTCTGGAGTGTGTTTTTCCTCTGTAACGGTTTGCTCGCCGCCGTCCTGACGCTCTGGGCGCCGCTGAGCTGGTGGATGTTGTACACCGGTCTGATTTCCTACGGGTTGATGGGGCTGCTGTTTGCCATTGAATGGCTCATACGACAAAGGGTAAGAGGCCGCCCATGAATTGGATAAAACTTGAGCAGATGTTGCTCAAGGCTCAGCCGGAGCGCGCAGTCGCCGTCGATCCGGCACTCAGTCATTCGCAACTGCGGGACGAAGCGCTGTGCCTGGCCGCAGGCCTGCACGCCCGCGGTGTACAGCGTATGGCCGTGCACCTGGAAGACGCCGCCGACCTGGCCGTCGCCCTGCTCGGTGCCTGGCGTGCCGGGGTGCGCGTCCTGCTTCCCGCCGACCTGCAGGCCCAGACCCGCCAGCGCTGGTCGGCCGAGGTCGACCTGTGGCTGACCGACCAACCTGGCGACACCCATCCAGGCGACTTGCGACAGGCTCCCCTGGAGCCTGTCGAGCTGGACCTTGACCAATGCTGGTTGAGTCTGTGCACCTCCGGCTCCAGCGGCGAGCCCAAGCGCATCGAGAAAAACCTGCGCCAGTTGAGCAACGAGGTCCAGGCCCTGGAGCAATTATGGGGCGCCGACCTGGGCCGCGCCTGCATGATTGGCAGCGTCGCCGCCCAGCACATCTACGGCCTGCTGTTCCGGGTCCTGTGGCCGCTGTGCGCAGGGCGGCCGTTCATGCGTCGGCAATTGGCGTTTCCCGAAGACCTGCAACGCGCCAGCCGCGAGCACCCGGTCTTCGCCTGGGTCGCCAGCCCGGCACTGCTCAAGCGCATGGGCGACAACCTCGACTGGACGGCCTTGAGCAGCGTGCGCCGGGTGTTCTCCTCCGGTGGCGCCTTGCCGGCCGAGGCCGCTCAAAGCCTGCAGCAGCGCCTGGGCCAATGGCCGACGGAAATATTCGGCAGTTCGGAAACCGGCGGTATCGCCTGGCGCCAGAGTGATGAACGGTGGCAGCCCTTTGCCGGTGTCGAACTGAGCCAGGACAGCGACGGTGCCTTGCTGGTCGCTTCGCCTTATCTGCCTCCCGCCCATGTGGAACATACCGCCGACGCCGCACGGATTGACGCCGATGGGCGCTTCGAACTGCTCGGACGCCTGGATCGCATCGTCAAGCTCGAAGAAAAGCGCATCTCCCTGCCGATGCTGGAACAGGCATTGGTGGCCCACGACTGGGTGAGCGAAGCGCGGCTGGGGGTAGTGCGGGAAAATCGTGCATCCCTTGGCGCTCTGCTGGTACTGAGCGAAACCGGCCTCCATGCATTACGTAACCAGGGTCGTCGCGCCGTGACCGAAACCTTGCGTCGCCACCTGAGCGGGCATTGCGAAACACTGGCCCTGCCACGGCGCTGGCGCTGGCTGCGCCAGTTGCCACTCAACGCTCAAGGCAAGCTGCCCCAGGCCGAGGTCGAAGCCCTGCTGGCGGCCCCGCGCCCAAAGGCTCCCGACGTGCTGGAGCAGATCGAGACCGACGGCGAATGGAGCCTGCAATTGGTCGTGCCGCCGGACCTGGCGTACTTCAGCGGCCACTTTCCCACCGCCCCGGTACTGCCCGGCGTGGTGCAGGTCGACTGGGCCCTGAACCTGGGCCGGCAACTGCTGGACCTGCCGCCGCGCTTCGTCGGGATGGAAGTGCTGAAGTTCCAGCAACTGGTACGCCCCGGCGATGAAGTCCAGTTGCACCTGCGCTTCGAGCGCGAGCGCGGCAAGCTGTACTTCGCCTACCGCAACGATACGGCAGCGTGCTCCAGTGGGCGGATTGTGCTGGGGGCAGCCCATGACTAATGCTCACACCGTCCTGTGGCGAGGGGATTTATCCCCGCTCGAGTGCGAAGCACTCGCCAACGAATTGTGGTGCTTCACAGGACTTGGGGTCGCTGCGCAACCCAGCGGGGCGGTGCGACGCTTCGCTGAATCCCCTCGCCACAAGGGCTCGGTGGAAGGCAAAAGACATGCATAACCCCTGCGCCGTCATCCCCGTCTACAACCACGAAACCGCCATCTCGACTGTGGTCCAGGCATTGCTCGCCAATGGCCTGCCCTGTGTGTTGGTCGATGACGCCAGCAGCCCGGCCTGCGCGGCGGTGCTGGAGCGGCTGGCCGTGGATGAGCGGGTTCACCTGGTCAGGCTGGCGGTCAACCAGGGCAAGGGGGGCGCCGTCATGACCGGCCTGCGGGAAGCCTCGCGCCTGGGCTTCAGCCATGCCTTGCAGGTGGACGCCGATGGACAGCACGACCTCGACGACGTGAAAACCTTCATCGACCAGTCCCGCGCCCACCCGGACGCGGTGATCTGCGGCTACCCGCAATACGACGCCAGCGTGCCGAAAGGCCGCCTGTACGCTCGCTACCTGACCCACGTCATGGTCTGGATCAACAGCCTGTCCTTGCAGATCCGCGACTCCATGTGCGGCTTTCGGGTCTACCCCCTGCCAGCGACCCTGGCGCTGATCAACTCGGCGAACATTGGCAAGCGCATGGATTTCGATTCGGACATCCTGGTACGACTGGCCTGGCGTAACCAACCGATGTGCTGGCTGCGCACCCGGGTCCACTACCCCCAGGACGGGGTTTCGCACTTCCGTCTGTTCCACGACAACGTGCTGATTTCCAGCATGCACACCCGTTTGTTCTTCGGCATGCTGGTACGTGCTCCCCTGATTCTGTGGCGACGGTGGCGGACATGAGTCTCCAGGCTGACAAAACGCATTGGGCCGACCGCCAGGAGCGCGGCAGTTTCTGGCTGATGAAACTCACGGCGTTCGCTGCCAAGGTGTTGGGCCGTCGCCTGCTGAGCCCGGTGCTGTACGGCATCGTCCTGTACTTCTTCATTTTCGGTCGCAGCGCTCGCCGGGCAGCCTGGCAATATCAGCAGCGCCTGGCCGACTGGAGCGGCCGCATCGAATTGCGCCCTACCCACGGCAAAGTCTTCGGGCAGTTCATGGCGTTTGCCGACTCGCTGCTGGACAAACTCGACGTGTGGAACGGCAAACTGAGCATCGACCAGATCGAAATCGTCGATACGGCATTGCTGCGCAATCATCTGCGTGGCGCTCGCGGCCAGATGCTGGTGGGAGCGCATCTGGGCAACCTGGAAATGTGCCGGGCCCTGGCCGAACTGGGCGAAAAAGTCACCATGAATGTGCTGGTGCATACCAAGCACGCCGAACAATTCAATCGCCTGCTGGGCGAAGCCGGCGCCACGCACCTGCGGCTGATCCAGGTCAGCGAACTGGATCCGGCGGTGATGCTGCAACTGAGCGAGCGCCTGGAGCGCGGCGAGTGGCTGGCGATTGCCGGCGACCGCGTGCCGCTGCACGGCGGACGCAGCGTGACCGTGGACTTCATGGGCCACCCGGCCGCGTTTCCCCAGGGACCCTGGCTGATGGCCGGCCTGTTGAAATGCCCGGTCAACCTGCTGATGTGCCTCAAGCACGAGGGGCGCTATCGCGTCACCCTCGAGCCCTTCGCCGACGCGGTGGTGTGGAAACGCACCGAACGCGAGCAAGTGATCGCCCACTGGGCCGGTCGCTATGCCGAGTGCCTGGCGCAGTACTGCCTCCAGGGGCCCCAACAGTGGTTCAACTTTTACCCTTTCTGGAAGATCGATGACGATGCCCACTCTTGAGCCGGTAACCTTCGGCGAACGCCCCCTGCGCATCGAAGACGTGCTGGCCCTGGCCAACCGTCAGGCGCCGACGCAACTGCAGGATGATCCGGCGTTCCGCCAGCGCATTGCCAAGGGTGCGCAATTTCTCGATTCCCTGCTGGACAAGGAAGGGGTGATCTACGGCGTGACCACCGGTTACGGCGATTCCTGCGTGGTAGCCGTGCCGTTGCACCACGTCGAGGCCTTGCCGCGCCACCTGTATACGTTCCACGGCTGCGGCCTGGGCAAGCTGCTGGATGCCCAGGCCACCCGCTCGGTGCTGGCCGCGCGCTTGCAGTCGTTGTGCCACGGCGTCTCCGGAGTACGGGTTGAACTGCTCGAACGTCTCCAGGCTTTTCTCGAGCACGACATCCTGCCGCTGATTCCGGAAGAAGGTTCGGTGGGCGCCAGCGGCGACCTGACGCCGTTGTCCTATGTGGCCGCGACGCTCTCCGGCGAACGTGAGGTGATGTTCCGTGGCGAACGCCGGCTGGCCGCCGACGTACACCGCGAATTGGGCTGGACCCCGCTGGTGCTGAGGCCCAAGGAAGCCCTGGCCCTGATGAACGGCACCGCCGTGATGACTGGCCTCGCCTGCCTGGCCTTCGCCCGGGCCGACTACCTGCTGCAATTGGCGACCCGCATCACCGCGCTGAACGTCGTCGCCCTACAAGGCAACCCCGAGCACTTCGACGAGCGCCTGTTCGCCGCCAAGCCACACCCCGGGCAGATGCAGGTCGCCGCGTGGCTGCGCAAGGACCTGGCGATCGACGCACCGACCGCGCCGCTGCATCGCCTGCAGGACCGCTATTCCCTGCGCTGCGCGCCCCATGTGCTCGGCGTGCTGGCCGACAGTCTGAACTGGTTGCGCGCGTTCATCGAAACCGAACTCAACAGCGCCAACGACAATCCGATCATCGATGCCGAAGCCGAGCGGGTGCTGCACGGCGGGCATTTCTATGGTGGGCACATCGCCTTCGCCATGGACAGCCTGAAAAACCTGGTGGCCAACGTCGCCGATCTGCTCGACCGGCAACTCGCCCTGCTGGTGGACGAGCGCTACAACCATGGCCTGCCGAGCAACCTGTCCGGCGCCAGCGCCGAGCGGGCGATGCTCAACCATGGTTTCAAGGCCGTGCAGATCGGCGCCAGCGCCTGGACCGCCGAAGCCCTGAAAAACACGATGCCAGCCAGCGTGTTCTCGCGCTCCACCGAGTGCCACAACCAGGACAAGGTCAGCATGGGCACCATCGCCGCCCGGGATGCGATCCGCGTGCTGGAGCTGACCGAACAAGTCGCCGCCGCGACGCTGCTGGCGGCCAACCAGGGCGTGTGGCTACGCAGCCGTGCCGAGGACGCGCGACCGTTGCCGCCGGCCCTGGCCGCCATGCACGAACAACTGGCCGGGGATTTCCCGCCGGTCATCGAAGACCGCGCCCTGGAAGGCGAACTGCGCCTGTGCCTGCAACGCATCGCCGAGCAACACTGGAGGCTGCATGCGTAGCCAGGGCGTGCTGCATGTCGAGACGCAGATTGTCGTACCGTTTTTCGATGTCGATTCGATGCACGTGGTCTGGCACGGCCACTACGTCAAATACCTGGAAATGGCCCGCTGCGCCCTGCTCGATGAGATCGGCCACAACTACAACGACATGCTCGCCGCCGGGTACGCATGGCCGGTGATCGACCTGCAACTGCGCTACGTGCGCAGCGCGGTGTTCGGTCAGGCCCTGACCGTGCGTGCCAGTCTGGTGGAGTGGGAGAACCGGTTGAAGATCAACTACCTGATCAGCGACACGCTCACCGGCGAACGCCTGACCCGCGCCAGCTCGGTGCAGGTGGCCGTGGACATCACGACCCGCGAGATGCTGCTGGCCTCGCCCAAGGTGTTTGTCGACGCCGTCGAAAGGAAACTGTCATGAAACGCCTGCCCCTCTGGTTGCTGCTGTTTTGCCTGTCGCCCCTGGCCCAGGCCTTCGACTTGCAGCAACTGAGCGAACAGCTGGCCCGCCCGGATGCCATCCACGGCCAGTTCATCCAGGAAAAGCACCTGCGCGCCCTGCCCCAACCGCTCATCAGCAAGGGGCATTTCGTTCTGGCGAAACAACAAGGCCTGCTGTGGCTGCTACAGACGCCGCTGCAACAGGACTACCGCATTACCGCCCAAGGCATCGCCCGAAGGGACGGCAACGCCTGGCAAATGCTACCGAACAAGAGTGCCGGCGCCGAACAGAACCGGTTGTTCCTGGCCGTCTTGCAGGGCGACAGCAGTGGTCTGCTGCGGGATTTCGAGCTCAGCCTGTCGGGTGAGCCGCAGCGGTGGAAGCTGACCCTGACCCCGCGCTCGGTGTTGCTCAAACAGGTGTTCAACCAGATCAACATCGACGGTGGCGAACTGGTGCAGCGCATCGAGCTGCTTGAAACCCAGGGCGACAGCACGGTGCTGCGCATGCAGGACAGCGTCGCCACGCAACCCTTGAGCGAAGCGGAGCGACACGACTTTGCCGAGTGAACGCAGGTTGCCACGGCTGTTCCTGATACTGCTGCTGGCGGTGCTGGCGCTCGCCGGTTGGCAATGGCGCAACGGTGCGCCACTGTCGGTCAACCTCATGGAACTGGTGCCGGGCACGTCCCCCGATGCCCTGGAGCTTGTGGCTGAGCAACGCATGCAGGAGCCGCTGAATCGCGAGGTGCTGGTGCTGGTCGGTCACGCCGACCGTCAGCAAGCCATCGCCCTGGCGCAAACCCTTGGCGAGCAATGGCAGGCCAGTGGCCTGTTCGATAAGGTGCAGTGGACGCTGCAAGCCGATTTGCCGGCGCTGCGCACGCAACTGCTGAACGGACGGCTGGCGATGCTCTCGGCCACGGACCGCCAGCAATTGATCGACCAGCCCCAGGCGTTCATCCAGCAGCGGGTACAGGCGCTGTTCGACCCGTTCAGCGGCTTCAGCCTGGTACCGAGCCAGGATGACTGGCTGGGCCTGACCGGGCGTATCCAGAACAGCCAGCCCCAACGCGGCGCGATACAGCTGGACGTAGGCAGCGGTGCATTGATTGCCGATGCCGATGGCAAAAGCTGGGTGATGCTACGGGCCCGCACCCAAGGCAACGCCTTCGACATGAACCTGCCGCTGCAAGTGGCCGATCTGCTGCAACGCAGCCGCGACCAGGCAGGCCAGGCCCAAGGGCAACTGTTAGCGGCCAGTGGCTTGCTGTACGCCGCCAGCGGCCAGCAACAGGCATCAAAGGAAATCACCTGGGTTGGCGGTGGCGCGACAGTGGGTATTCTGCTGCTGCTGTTGCTGGCCTTCCGACGCCTGCGGGTATGGCTCGCGTTCATGCCGGTACTGGTCGGCATGCTGTTTGGCGCGGTGGCCTGCGTGGCACTGTTCGGGCGCATGCATGTCATGACCCTGGTGCTGGGCTCGAGCCTGATCGGCGTAGCGGTGGACTATCCGCTGCACTACCTGTCCAAGAGCTGGAGCCTCAAGCCGTGGCGCAGTTGGCCAGCCCTGCGCCTGACCTTGCCGGGGCTGAGCCTGAGCCTGGCGACCACCTGCATCGGCTACCTGGCCCTGGCCTGGACACCCTTCCCGGCCCTGACCCAGATCGCGGTATTTTCCGCCGCCGGGCTGGTCGGCGCCTACCTGACCGCGGTTTGCCTGCTGCCGGCGCTGCTCAAGGGCACGGACCTGCGTCCTGCCCAGTGGCCGCTGCGCTTCTGCGAACAACTGCTCAAGGTCCGCGAAGCACTGCTGGCGCGGGTTCCCACGCCAATCCTGCTGGCGCTGCTGCTGATCTTCTGCGCCGGAGGGCTTTGGCACCTGAGCACGAAAAACGACATCCGCCAATGGATCGGCACGCCCCAGCATCTGACCGACGAGGCCCGCGACATCGCGCGCATCACCGGTTTCCAACCCACCAGCCAGTTCTTCCTGATTCGCGCCGACAATCAATCCCAACTGCTGGAACGCCAGACCGCTCTCAACGAGCGGCTGGACCAGTTGGTCGGCCTGGAAAAACTCCAGGGCTACCTGTCACTGAACCAACTGGTCAGCCCGCCGGCCGAACAGCAGAAAGTCCGTGAAGCCCTGGCCCGGCTCCCGGCGTTCTGGCAACCGCTGCTGGACCTGGGCGTGCCGGTCGCCGCCTTGCAGGCAGAGCTGACCCAACTACAGGCCTTGCCGGTGGAAGACATCGATGCCGCGCTGACCGGTCCGTTGGCCGAGCCATATCGCATGCTCTGGCTCGGCCCGACCGAGCAAGGCGTGGCTGCCATGATCAGCTTGCAGGGTTTGAACGACGCCGCGCTGCTGCGCTTGCAGGCGGTGGATCTGCCCGGCGTGCAGTTGGTGGACCGCCTGGGCGATCTGAATCGGGTGTTCGCCGCCACGCAGATCAGCGCCGCCGAGCTGAAACTGGCCTCTTGCGTGCTGATCGTACTGCTGTTGATCTGGCCGTTCGGCGTCTGGGCAGCCCTGCGGATCGTGGCCCTGCCGCTGCTCGCCGCGCTGTGCAGCCTGGCGAGCCTGGGCTGGCTGGGGCAGCCGTTGACCCTGTTCAGCCTGTTCGGGCTGCTGCTGGTGACGGCCATCGGCGTCGATTACGCGATCCTGATGCGCGAGCAGATCGGCGGTGCTGCGGTGAGCCTGCTGGGCACCCTGCTCGCGGCGGTCACTACTTGGCTGTCGTTCGGCCTGCTGGCGCTTTCCAGTACGCCGGCAGTGAGCAATTTTGGCCTGGCGGTGAGCCTGGGGCTGGCGTTCAGCTTCATGCTGGCGCCGTGGGCCGGGCACCAGGAGCATGCACCACCCGTGCTGGAACCCGCCCAATGACGATTACGCACCACTCTCACTCGAACATCGCTGCCTTGGCAAGGAGTCCAAATGTCTGCAATTGAAATGGAACGTCGCCAGGTCGTCATCATCGGCGCAGGGCCGTCCGGCGCCATCGCGGCGGCGCTGCTCAAGCGCAAGGGGCACGATGTGCTGGTCATCGAACGCCAGCATTTTCCCCGGTTCTCCATCGGCGAGAGCCTGCTGTCCCACTGCCTGGACTTCGTCGAAGAGGCCGGCATGCTCGACGCGGTGCAGGCCGCAGGTTTCCAGCGCAAGAACGGCGCGGCCTTCGCCTGGGGTGAGCGCTATAGCGCCTTCGATTTCGGCGACACCTTCAGCGAAGGGAAGCCCACCACCTTCCAGGTACAGCGCGCCGACTTCGACAAGCTGCTGGCCGATCAAGCCGCCCTGCAAGGGGTGGAGATCCGTTATGGCGAAGCCATCGCCAGCGTCGATTTCAAGCTCGCCAAACCGCAACTGGGTGTACGGCGCGAGGATGGCAGCGAGTACCGGATCGAGGCCCAGTTCGTCCTCGACGCCAGCGGCTATGGTCGAGTCCTGCCACGCTTGCTGGACCTTGAGGCACCGTCGAACTTCCCGGTGCGCCAGGCCGTATTCACCCATGTCGAGGACCGCATCGATACCCCGGCCTTCGACCGGGAGAAAATCCTCATCACCACCCACCCGACCCAACGCGATATCTGGTTCTGGACCATTCCGTTCAGTGACGGGCGCTGCTCGGTTGGTGTGGTCGCGGCGGCAGAGCATTTTGCCGGCCGCACCGACGACCTCGACGCCTGCCTGCGGGGGTTCATCGACGAGACTCCAAGCCTCGCCCGAGTGTTGGACAACGCCGTGTGGGATACCCCGGCACGGACCATCGGCGGCTACTCGGCCAATGTCAAAACCTTGCATGGCCAAGGCTTCGCCCTGCTGGGCAACGCCGCGGAATTTCTCGACCCGGTGTTCTCCTCCGGCGTGACCATCGCCATGCGCTCGGCAAGCATGGCGGCCGGCGTATTGCATCGTCAGCTGCAAGGTGAAAGCGTGGACTGGCAAAGCGAGTTCGCCGAACCGCTCAAGCGTGGCGTCGACACCTTCCGCTGCTACGTCGAGGGCTGGTACGCCGGCACCTTCCAGGACGTGATCTTCTATACCGAAGGTTCTTCCGACATCCGCCGCATGATCAGCTCGATCCTGGCAGGGTATGCCTGGGATCAACGCAACCCGTTCGTCAGCGAACCCAAGCGACGCCTGCGCATGCTCTCGGAAATCTGTGCGAGCCCGGCACATGAGTGAGAACTACCTGAGCGACAACTACGTCGAAGAAACCCGCTTCGGCTTCTGGTTCCTGCGCAGCCGCACCTGGCAGCACCATGTGCTGCGCGTGGCGATCAACGACCTGCGCAGCCTGTTCAGTACGCCGTTGCCCACCGCCCCGGTGCTGCTGGACGCCGGTTGCGGCCAGGGCAAATCGTTCCAGTACCTGCGCCAGGTGTTCGCGCCACAGCGGTTGATCGGGGTCGATGCCGATCCCCATAGCCTGGCGTTGAGCGCCGAAGAAGCGGCCCGCCAGGGCATGACCGTGGAACTGATCGGCAGCGATTGCGCAACCTTGGCGGTACCGGACGCCAGCGTCGACCTGTTGTTCTGTCACCAGACCTTCCATCATCTGGTGGAGCAGGAAAAGGCCCTGGCCGAGTTCTATCGCGTGCTCAAGCCCGGCGGCTACCTGATGTTCGCCGAATCCACCGAGGCCTACATCGATACCTGGGTCATCCGCTGGCTGTTCCGTCATCCCATGCACGTACAGAAAAGTGCCGCGCAATACCTGGAGATGATCCGCCAGCAAGGGTTCCGCTTCGAAGCCGACAATGTGTCCTATCCCTATCTGTGGTGGAGCCGCGCCAGGGACTTCGGTCTGTTGGAACGTTTTGGCCTGCGCCGCCCCAGGCCGTTCGGCGAGCGGGAAGAAACCCTGGTCAACGTCGTGGCCCGCAAGCCCGTCGAAGGAGTTGGCAAATGATCCGCGCCTGCCTCAATGGCCTGCTGGTCGGCTGCCTGTTGCTGCTCGGAGCCTGCGCCAGTCATGCGCCACTGCCCCAGCACACCCCCACCCTGGCGCTGCCGCTGCAATTGCACATCGAGCGACAACTGGCCGGGCAGCGCCAGGACTGGCTGCTGGTGATCCAGCGCGAAGACGCCGGCATTCGCTGGTCGATGATGGACCCGCTGGGTATTCCCCTGGCCCGCCAACGCCTGGTCGATGGCCAGTGGCAAGCCGACGGCCTGCTGCCCCCCAACGCCGAAGCCCGGGAGCTGTTCGCCGCGCTGCTGTTCGCCCTGACCCCTGAAACCGAGCTGTCCGGCAATTATCCGACCGCCCGGCAACAGACCGCGCAACGAACCCTGGATTCCCGCTGGCAGGTGCGCTACAAGCAGCCGCTGGATTTCCAACTGAGCCTGCCCCAAGGCCTCCACTACCGCATCACGCCGCTGACCGAGAGCACTCCATGACCGCCTATTTGAATGCCCTCGGCGTGATCTGTGCCCTGGGCCGCGATAAACATGAAGTGGCGCGCAACCTGTTCGCCGGCGATTGCTCGGGCCTGCGTATCGAAGCCGGGTGGGTGGCCGAGCGCGCCTTGCCGGTTGCTTCGGTAACAGGTGAACTGGCTCGCATCCCCGAGACCCTGGCCGCCCATGGCAGCCGCAACAATCAGTTGCTGCTGGAGGCCGGGTTGCAGATCCGGCCCGAGATCGACCGGGCCATCCAGGCCTATGGCCGTGCGCGCATCGGCATAGTCCTGGGCACCAGCACCTCGGGTATCGACGAGGCCAGTCAGGGCATCGCCCATTACCTGCGCGAACAGCGCTTCCCGGACGGCTACGACTACCAGCAGCAGGAACTCAGCGCGCCGGCCAATTTCCTCTCCGACTGGCTCGGCCTGAGTGGTCCGTCCTATGTGATTTCCACCGCCTGCACCTCCAGCGCCCGTGCCTTGATGAGCGCCCGGCGCCTGCTCGACCTGGGCTTGTGCGATGCGGTGCTCTGCGGCGGGGTGGACAGCCTGTGCAAGCTGACCCTCAACGGTTTTTCGGCGCTGGAAGCGGTGTCGAACGAGCGCTGCAATCCGTTTTCGGTAAACCGCAACGGCATCAACATCGGCGAGGCGGCCGTGCTGTTTCTGATGAGCAAGACACCAGGCAATGGAACGCCGATTGCCTTGCTCGGCGATGGCGCCAGCTCCGATGCCCATCATATTTCCGCCCCGGAGCCCAGCGGTCGCGGCGCCCGCCAAGCCATGGAAAAAGCCTTGCTCTGCGCGGGTCTCGAGGCCAGCCAGATCGACTACCTGAACCTGCACGGCACCGCCACGCAACACAATGACGCCATGGAAAGCCATGCGGTGGCCGGCCTGTTTCCGCACGGGGTGCCGTGTTCGTCCACCAAGCCCATGACCGGCCACACCCTGGGTGCGGCCGGAGCGTTGGAAGCGGCCTTCTGCTGGTTGAGCCTGAGCGCCGAAAACCCCACCGGGGCTCTGCCGCCTCATGTCTGGGACGGTCAGGCCGATCCCGACCTGCCGGCCTTGGCCTGGACCCGCGCCGACAGCCGCCTGAATCCGACCGCCCCCCGTCGCCTGATGAGCAATTCGTTTGCCTTCGGCGGCAACAACGTCAGCCTGATTATCGGAGATGCCCCATGATTGACTGGCCACTCGCCGAACTGCTGCCCCACGCAGGCGACATGATTCTCATCGATCGCGTCGTGGCATTCGATGACGAGCAGATCCATACCCACGCCATCGTCAAACCCGGGGGATTGTTCAACCGTGACGACGGTGGCCTGCCGGCCTGGGTCGGCATCGAGTTGATGGCCCAGAGCGTCGCCGCGTTTGCCGGTTGCCATGCGCGCCGACGTGGCGACGCCGTTGAGCTGGGTTTTTTGCTCGGCACCCGTAAGTTCGAATGCAACGTCGACTGTTTTCCAGTCGGTACCGAGCTGGACATCCGCGGTATGCGCTCGCTGGAAGACGACAACGGCATGGGTGTGTTCGAGTGCCATATCGAAGCGCCCGGCATACATGCCACAGCCCGGTTGAACGTGTTCCGTCCACCCAAGTCCGCCCACTACCTCCATGAACCATCCGCAACAGGAAACCAGCCATGACTGAATCCGTATTGGTCACCGGCTCCAGCCGTGGCATCGGCCGCGCCATCGCCCTGCGCCTGGCCCAGGCCGGGCATGACATCGTGCTGCACTGCCGCAGCGGCCGTGCTGAGGCCGATGCCGTCCAGGCCGAGATCCAGGCCCTCGGTCGCCAGGCCCGGGTCCTGCAGTTCGACGTGTCCGACCGTGCCGCCTGCAAGGCCATTCTCGAGGCCGACGTCGAAACCCACGGCGCCTACTATGGCGTGGTGCTCAATGCAGGTCTGACCCGCGACGGTGCGTTTCCAGCCCTGAGTGAAGAAGACTGGGACGCGGTGATGCGCACCAACCTCGACGGTTTCTACAACGTGCTGCATCCGGTGATGATGCCGATGATCCGTCGTCGCGCCGCCGGACGAATCGTCTGCATCACGTCGGTGTCGGGGTTGATCGGCAACCGTGGCCAGGTCAATTACAGCGCCTCGAAGGCCGGACTGATCGGGGCGGCCAAGGCGTTGGCAATCGAACTCGGCAAGCGCAAGATTACCGTCAATTGCGTCGCGCCAGGGCTGATCGACACCGCCATGCTCGATGAAAACGTCCCCGTGGAAGAACTGATGAAAATGATTCCCGCCCAGCGCATGGGCACGCCGGAAGAAGTGGCCAGCGCGGTGAACTTTCTGATGTCCGCCGAAGCCGGCTATATCACCCGGCAGGTCCTGGCCGTCAACGGAGGCTTGTGCTGATGAAGCGCGTTGTCGTCACCGGCATGGCCGGCATCACCTCCGTGGGCAGCGATTGGGAGACCATCGCCGCCAACTTCGCCGCCAACCGCAGCGGCATCCGGCGCATGGACGAGTGGGACCGATTCACTGAGCTGAACACCCGCCTGGCCGGCCCCATCGATGATTTCAAGGTCCCGGCCCACTGGACACGCAAGCAACTGCGCAGCATGGGCCGGGTTTCGCGGCTGGCGGTCGCCGCGGCGGAACAGGCCCTGGCCGACGCCGGCCTGTTGGGCGACGAGTCGATCAAGGACGGACGCATGGGCGTATCCTGCGGCTCGTCGACCGGCAGCACCGACGAGGTCAAGGCGTTCGGCAACATGCTGCTCAACAGCGTGGCCGAAGGCCTGAACGCCAACTCCTATGTGCGGATGATGCCCCATACCACGGCGGCCAATATCAGCATTTTCTTCGGCCTTACCGGACGGATGATTCCCACCTCCAGCGCTTGCACCAGTGGCAGCCATGGCATCGGCTACGCGTACGAGGCGATCAAGTTCGGGCGCCTGCCTTTGATGATTGCCGGTGGCGCGGAGGAACTGTGCCCGACCGAAGCGATGGTCTTCGACGCGCTCTACGCCACCAGCCTGAAGAACGATGCACCACAGACCAGCCCACGCCCTTACGACAAGGGCCGTGATGGCCTGGTGATCGGCGAAGGTGCCGGCATGCTGGTCCTTGAAGAGCTGGAACATGCCCTGGCCCGCGGTGCGCGAATCCACGCCGAAATCGTCGGCTTCGGCAGCAACGCCGATGGCCAGCATGCTACCCGTCCCGAGCTGGTCACCATGCGCCGGGCCATGGAGCTGGCCCTGGAAGATGCGGGCCTCGAACCCTCCGCCATCGGCTACGTCAACGGGCACGGCACCGCCACCGAACAGGGCGACATTGCCGAAACCCTCGCCACCAGCAGCCTGTTCGGTGAACGCATGCCCATCAGTTCGCAGAAAAGCTTCCTGGGCCATACCTTGGGCGCCTGCGGGGCGCTGGAGTCCTGGTTCAGCATCGAGATGATGAACCGCGACCGGTATGTACATACCTGCAATCTCGACGAAGTCGACCCTCAATGCGGCCAGCTCGATTATCTGCGCAACGAGTTTCGGTCGATGAGCAACGAGTACGTGATGAACAACAACTTCGCCTTTGGCGGGGTCAACACTTCGTTGATCTTCCGTCGCTGGCACTGACGCCCGTTCCTCTGGTCAAGGAGACCCTGATGTCGCTGAAGAAAATCGCCGTTACCGCCGCCCTGTTGCTCAGCACCCTGCCGACTCTCAGCCAGGCCCGTGATACCGCGCTGTACCTGCCTTTCGACAAGGTCGTCGCCGAAGCCATCCGCACCGGCAAGATCAACGGCAGCGTGAAATTCTACCTGGCGGGCAACAAACCGGCCGGTAACGTCACCGTGGTCAGCCCCGGTGCGGTGACTAACAAGAAAACCAACGCCTTCAACAAATCCGACGAAGCAGCCTGCGAATGGGTGCTGCAATCGGCGCTGATCAGCCTGCACCAGGCAGCCAAGAATGCAGGCGCCAACGCCGTGACCAACATCGTCAGCTTCTACAAGAGCAACGAGCGCAAAGACCCTGCGACCTATGAATGCCATGCCGGCGCGATCATGGCAGGCGTTGCATTGAAGGGGGATCTGTCGAAGGTGCAATAAGCCCTCGGGCATTGATGCCGCCCGGCCCGCCGCCATCGCGAGCAGGCTCGCTCCCACAAGGGTTCTGTGCCAGGCGCAGGCGTTTGGCTCACTGATATTCCACCGTGGGAGCGAGCCTGCTCGCGATGGTGGCAGGACAGTCGACAGCGATGCCAACGGATCCACCGCTATCGCGAGCAAGCTTGGCTCCCACAAGGGATATGTATCCGGTACAGGTTTCTTGAGGGGCCACTGTCCCTCCTACCCCGCCCGACACCGCCACGTGCGGTATCTATCTACCACCCAGTCATCGTCCATCTTCAATAGGTTGTTCTTCCGAAAATTTCTCAGGAAGAGCACATGTTGGAAAACACCCCCTCACGGACTGATAGCCCGACAAACCCGAGTACCCCGCTGATCAGCCTGCTGGAAACCTCGCAGCAACAGATGATCCGCCTGAACGACGCCGTCCCACGTGCCTCGAAGGTGCTGGCAAGGTATCTGGATAATGAATTTCGCAGCGCCTTCCCCGCCCTGTCCGGCAACCTCACTGCCAAAGACATCTTCGTATGCAGACAACAGGACGGGGCCAAGACCACGGTGCGCCTCGACACGCTTTTTGTTCAGGCGATCGCGGGTCGGTTGGATACGCAGGCGTTCTTCGACGAGTCGAGCAACATAGACTTCGTCACTGATCAGTATTACGCCGCGCCTACGCCCGCAGCCCTGGAGAACCTCAAGCGCCTGATCAGCATCACGCCCGACTCGTGCACACAACTGTTGACCCAGGCATTGGACGACTTCTGGGCCGAACCCACCGATTTCAGTCAGGGTCGTAGCGTCAGCATCTGGCTGGCCGATGAATGGGCCGTACAGCTCAAGGCCCAGGCGGACCTCCACAAGCTGGACGGCACGTTGCGCCCGGCGATGCACAAGGCCTTGGTGGAGCGCGCCTTGTTGGCGCCAGACGCGGCGTCTCGTGGGCAATTCCCGGAATACCAGCGGCCCGGCGTCCATAGCCTGAGCCTGATCCCGCCAGGGTGGGCTGTCAGCGTGCCAGTTCCCATGGCCGTGGTGCTGACCCAACATGACAACGTCAGCGAGTCGGGTGGCGCGGTGCTGTACCGCCCGGGCGAACCGCTGCACATTCACGAGGACCTTGCAGCACTCAAGGCCAGCCTGCTGGAAGACAGCGAACCCGGAGGCGAGATCGAAACGGCACCGATTGCCGAGCACTTTCTCGTCCGCCTGGTCAGCGAACTGCGGACGGCGCAAAGGAACGCCGTCGGCAACGTTTTTCTCAATGGCCCTGCGGAAGCGGAGGAGATCGACGTCTGGATGAGCAGGCTGGATGCAATGGCGGAATTGGGCAATCGACTGGATCTGGCTGCCGCCCTGGATGAACGTGAACTGCGGCTTAGCCTGAAAAAACTCGATGACTGGTTGCACGCCAACCCCCACGTCACCGGTGGCGACCGTCTGGCGTGGTGGGAGGCGACCCAGGCGGTGCAGACAACCCTGGTGGAAACGGTCCCGGCACCAGACCCCGTGACGCTGGCCACCCCGGATGCCCTGCATGCCCGGACCCGCACCTTGTTGGCCGGTGTCATCCGCGAGAAATACCCGCCGGTCGATCCTGAAGACGTGTCACTGAGCATCAGGAAGCAATTGGTCGATCCACATGCCCCCACGGGCGGGTCACCGTTTGGGTCCGGAATATCCCAAGGCAGCGTCAGCGGGATCATCGACGACCGCCGCTCCCTGACAGAGTGGGCGATGTCCAACCTGACCCTGGATGAACGCAATGCCCCTCGGCCCGCCATAGAAGGGCCGCTGAGTTTCGCGCAGATTGTCGAGGTCATCGAAAGGGCCAATGTCGGCGCCCGGTTGCCGACCGAGCTGCAAGTTGTAGCCCGGCAAACCCAGGCGCAATGGATGGCCTTGAAAGCACAACAGATGCGAGCCCAGGTTTGGGCCGCCCATATCTCCGGCGACCTGAGACTCGACCGCGACAATACCGGGCTGAAACTGGTACTGGCGGCACTGGACAGCCCCGTGGCGGCAGGACGCGTCAAGGTTGGCGGGCACGAAGTGGTGGTTCGTCAACTGCACTGGGGCAATAGCGTACTGAAAGAAATACTGGCGTTTGGGGTCAAGGCCCTGGCGAGCCGCCCCTCGCTGACGCTGTACACACCAGGGGCACCGGACGGCAAAACGTTTCGCGACGTGGATGCGGCCAGCAGCCGAACCTTGGAAGCCGCCCTGGTGCAGACCCTCACCGCCACACCGCAGATGGCTCGCTGGCTGATCTCGCACCTGCCGCTGCTGGAACAGGCCGAGCAGCTAGCCAGCCTGGTGCCGATGTCGGAGGACCTGACGCTCGAGGAGAAGATCAGGAAGGTTACGCGTTCCGTCTTCGCCTGGACCAAGGACCGGGCACAAAATGACTTCGCAAAGAAAATCGCCTCGCCGGTGGTGGAAGCGGACCTGTTCAAGGTACTGCACGAAACGCAGATCACCCACGGGATGAAAACCGCGGAAATGCTCACGGTGACCAATGCCGAACGCGACAGCGCGTCCGCACAGGAAGGGCGCCGAAACGCCGTCATGCTGCTCACGGGCGCCATGTCGATGTTCCCGGTGGGCCGGTTGGGCGGCATATTGGGCCGCGCGATCCTGCCGACCATGGCGGGCGGTGCCGCGGTATCAGCGATCGATGATGAGGGCGGCAGCGTCCGTCAATGGGCCACTGATTTCATCGGCGGGTTGGGAGAGGTCATCGCCGAAGCCGGGCAGGACCTGATCATGGCCCGCGCGGGACGCCGTCGGAAACAGGCACGCCCGGCCCTGTCCTCCCTCCCCCGCATGCCGGATCCAGAGCTGGAACACTATCGGCTCAAAGGCTTCAACGGGCATGGGTTGATCGCCGAGGGACGCCACCGGTACAGGGGCGCCGACGGGCAGGGTTACCTGAAGCTTGGGAACGGCTATTACAAAACGGCGATCCAGGTCGGCGAACGGATCATCTACGCGCCGGACAACCGCTCGAACCAGCGAACGGTCACGTGGGAAAATGACCGCTGGCGCATTGAGGAGCGACATCGGTTACACGGAGGTGGCGCGCTCCAGAGCCTGTTCAGTCGCCCCCCGGAAACCCCACGACAACGCACCTGCGATGCGTTGGTGGAGGGCGTGCTGGTGATGAACCGCTACCCCTCCTATGAAGCGATCAGCACCGCAAAAGCCATCTTCGACTCCATGCCTGAAGCACTGTCCGAACGCATACTGCGCGAGAGCATGGCGGATGTCGGTGCAGCCGACATCAACGCTTACCGCGCACGAATAGATGACTTGACCCGGGGGCGGGGCGACTTGTCCAGGCGCAAAGCCATTCAGATGCAACTATTGGACAAGATGAATACATGGAGCATCGTCCTCCTCAGTAGTCGAGACATCGAAGCAAACGTGTCCAACATTGACCTGAGCGAGACGCAAAAAATAAAAATATACGACACGATACTCGCGCACAGAAACATGTTCTTTACCGAAGACCGGATCAAGGTCAACACAACGGTTATAACGGACAACATTACCGGCGCGGTATTCATGGCCTTCACCTCCCCAGGCGGGAGGAAGAAGGCGGCCATGAACAAAATAGCCAAGGACACCCGGGACATGTTGGATGCCGTGGAAGCCAGACTGGATGCCACGACGCAGGCGCGATTCCCCGGAAATGATCCGGAAACAAAGGCAGCCCGGGAAAAATACACGGCCTCGGAGGAATACTATAACGAGTTGATTACAGCCCTGCGGGAAGAGAAGCTGCGCAGGCACAAACCCGGACTGCTGACGGAAATCAGAAACAATCGAGTGCCCTATATCATTGCCAACAAAGGGCGGACACAACGCAACGTCATGCTGCTCACTGGGGAAGACATCACGGACTTCAGCCGTACACTGGCCAACTACGAACCGTTCGATATCGAGATCGTGACCCAGGCTCGAACCCACAAAGTGGAAGGTACACCGTCCACCGTCACCCCTGCGGTTCTACCCACTCCATCGCCGGCACCGGACAGGTTCACCGTCACCACCAGCCCATTGGCCGAAGCCCAGATGTCCTACGCCAGCTTCTCTGAGGCGGCGAAAACCAGGGTCCGAGTCATCACCGAAGATATTCGCGCGGGAAGGGTAACCACCAAGAAGAGCAACCGATATTACTGGTACACCATGGCCCAACTGACCCCGGGCGGTGGCAAAGGCGCATGGCGCGCCGCGTTTGAACGCGAGGGCGATAGCTGGATACTCCGAGGGTTCTACGACTACCACGCCAATGGCCCTGCGACGGTTTGGGAAGGCTAAGAAAAAAGGGCGCCGAGAGGCGTAATGCCAGTCAGTTAAGGATCAAACGGCACAAACTCTGTGGGAGCAAAGCTTGCTCCCACAGGGTTGTGGCTTAACTGATCGGCATTAGCCCAAAGGCGGCCTTTTTCAAGCCGTCCTTTCAGAACCGGAAATACCGGTATTTTTAGCCAATAACTCCACAAACGCCTTCGCCATCGGCGAACGCTGGTCCTTACGCTGCACCAACCACACCGCCGACACCGCCGCCGGGTCGAGCAATGGCCGGTAGACCACGCCATCGACCCGTATCCGCTGGTAAGACGCCGGCAATACCGAAACCCCCAGCCCTGCCGCCACCAGGCCGATGATGGTCATGGCTTCGCCGGCTTCCTGGGCAAAGTGGGGGCTGAAGCCGGCGTCACGGGCCAGGCTCAGCAGTTGTGCATAGAGGCCACTGCCGTAGCTACGGGGGAAGAACACGAACGGCTCCTGGGCCAGTGCCGAGAGAAACAATCCCTCGTCACTGCTCTGGGCCAGCGGGTGCTTGGCACTGAGCACCGCCACCAGCGGTTCGCGGCTCAGCTCGATTTCGCTCAAGGCATCGGGCAGCGGCAGGGGCCGCATGATGCCGATCTCGATCGTTTCGTCCAGCAACGCATCGGCCACCTGGGTACTGCTCATCTCCCGCAGGTTCAAGTGCACGGCCGGGAACCGCTGGCGAAACGAAAAGATCGCCTGGGGAATGGTGGAGTTGAACGGCGCCGAAGAGGTGAAGCCGATCTTCAGTTCACCCAGTTCCCCTTGTTGGGCGCGACGCGCCACGTCGGCGGCCTTGTCGACCTGGGCCAGTACCCGCCGCGCCTCTTCGAGGAACAGCCGCCCGGCTTCGCTCAACTCGACCCGACGATTGGTGCGTTCGAACAAGCGCGCGCCGATCTCCTGCTCCAGCGCCTGGATCTGCTGGCTCAGGGGCGGCTGGGAAATACCCAAAGCCAGCGCGGCGCGGCCGAAATGCAGTTCCTCGGCCACGGCGATGAAGTAACGCAAGTGACGCAGTTCCATGGGCCATCCAATAGGTCGCTAAACGTCTTAAACAGGTCGAACAATATATTGGATAGAAACGTTAGTCAGCTATATGCTTTTTTTCATTGCCTGCCTGATCGTGCTCTTGCGAGGTCCATCGTGAAAACTGCTGTCGCGCCACTGGCCCATGAAATCCCCTCCCGCGTGCAGGACGCCGTCGTTACCGAATTGAAGGACATCTACATAGAAAAAGGCACGCCGATGTTCATGCGCACGGTACTGGCGCTGTTCTGCGGTGGCTTCGCAACCTTTGCCCTGTTGTATTGCGTGCAGCCGATGATGCCATTGCTGTCCAGGGAATTTTCCGTCAATGCGGCGCAAAGCAGCCTGATCCTGTCGGTGGCGACCGGCCTGCTCGCCGTCGGCCTGTTGATCACCGGGCCGATTTCCGACCGCATCGGCCGCAAGTCGGTGATGGTCACCGCACTGTTCGCCGCCGCACTGTGCACCGTGGCCAGCGCCATGATGCCGACCTGGCATGGCGTACTGCTGCTCCGGGCCCTGGTGGGGCTGTCGTTGAGCGGATTGGCCGCCGTCGCGATGACCTACCTGAGTGAAGAGATCCATCCCAAGCACATCGGCCTGGCGATGGGACTGTACATCGCCGGCAACGCCATCGGTGGCATGTGCGGGCGCTTGATCACCGGCGTGCTGATCGACTTTGTCAGCTGGCACACCGCGATGCTGGTGATTGGCGGCCTCGCCCTGATCGCCGCGGCGGTGTTCTGGAGGATCCTGCCCGAGTCGCGCAACTTCCGCCCACGCTCACTGCATCCACGCAGCTTGCTGGACGGCTTCACCCGGCACTTTCGCGATGCTGGCTTGCCGTTGCTGTTTCTCGAAGCCTTCGTGCTGATGGGCGCCTTCGTGACGCTGTTCAACTACATCGGCTACCGCCTGCTGGCCGAGCCTTATCACCTGGATCAGGCCTTCGTTGGACTGCTGTCGGTGGTGTACTTGTCGGGCATCTACAGCTCGGCCAAAGTCGGCGCACTGGCGGACAAGCTCGGTCGACGCAAGATGCTCTGGGCCACCATTGCCTTGATGCTGGCCGGTCTCGCACTGACCATGGCGACGCCCCTGACGCTGGTGATCCCTGGCATGCTGGTCTTCACGTTCGGCTTCTTCGGGGCCCACTCGGTCGCCAGCAGTTGGATCGGCCGCCGCGCCCTCACCGCCAAGGGCCAGGCATCGTCGCTCTATCTGTTCAGCTATTACGCCGGTTCGAGCGTGGCCGGCACCGCCGGCGGCGTGGCCTGGCACCTGGGTGGATGGAACGGTGTCGGCCTGTTCATTGGCGCGCTGCTGCTGGTGGCGTTGTCGGTGGCGGTAAAACTGGCGAAATTGCCGGTGTTGCCAGGAAACATGCCGGTCTGAACACCACCTGTGGGAGTAAAGCTTGCTCGCGATTGCGGTAAGTCAGCCAGCAACAATGTCGGTTGGTCTGCCCCATCGCGAGCAAGCTTCGCTCCCACAGGGTTTGCGCCGTTTGATTTCTAACTGACTGGCATCAGGCACATGTCCAGCCAATCACTGATGCAACACCACCCGCGCTTCCAACATCCCATCGCGCGCTTCCAAGGCCAACGATCGCACAGCCGCACCGTCCCGTTCGTGGCGATCCAGCCAATGGAGCAGCGGATTGGCATCGCCAGTGACGGTGAGCCGTAACGAATCGCCCTCGATCTCCATTTCGGCTATTTCCAGGCCCGCCGCCGTCGCACTGTCGTTGACCCGTACCGACAACGGGCGCAGAGCGGTGCTCGTATCCCGGTCGGGTTCGGCGCGCTGGATCCGTGCATTCAGTTGTGCCTGTTGGCGATACTGCCGCTCAGCTATCTCCAGGCGTTGGCGGGTAGGTTGCCAGATCGAGGCATAACCCACCCCCACCAGGACCACCCCGGCGAGGCCCAGCAACAACCATTGCTCGCGGCCAGACATGCTTGCCCAGGCTTGCTTCAGGCGCGTCCATCCACTGAGACTCATCAACTGTCCTCCAGGGTGAGGGTCGCCTGTACCCGGTTGTTCTGCTTGCTGGCGCTGCCCAAGGTAATGGGCAGGCCGTTTTGCTGCCCGCGTTCACGCAGTTGCTCAAGCTCGATGAAGCTGTTGGCGGTCAGTTGGATTTTCCAGCCTTCGTGCTCTCGGTACTCGATCTGCTGCACCTCGACATGACTGGCGCCAACCACCTGTTCAGTCAGGCGGGCCAGCCGACCGACCTGGGTGACCTGGTTTTGACTGCGACGCTGCTGCAATGCCTGGAACTGCGCCGCCAGGTCAACGCTGGGATCCTGCCCGGGATAGAGCGACCTGAATTGCTGCTCGCCTTGCGCATACAGGCGACGGGTTTCACTGTGCAGAAAACCGATGCGGGCTTCATCGAACGCCCAGGTCAGCGCAAACACACCCAGCACGGCCATCGCCGAACCGCGCCAGGGTAGACGCTGACGCCGCCGCCGGAATTCCCCCTGCAACAGGTTGATGAGATGTCCCTCGGTGCTCAGCAACCACTCGTCGATGCCGGGGCGGTCAGTCGCCTCGTCCAGCCAGTGGATGTCCCCGGACAGATTCGGCTTGAGCGTTGCCAAGGCTTGGACCGACAGCGCCATCCGCGCCGGTAGCGCTCCACCCAGCAGCCAGCGACCGAACCAGCGCACCCCGAAAGCCTTGTCCTCAGCGATCAGCTCAGCATCGACATGGATCGCCCGGGCATCAATGCCATGGGCGTCGAGCAACGCCAGCAGAGCCTGGAATCGGGCCCGCTGAATCACCAGCAGCGGATAGCGCTGCTGACGATCCCGTAAACCGATGCCGATGTGCAGCGCCTCCAGGCTCTCGCTCAGTTGCTCTTCGATGGCGAATGCCAAGGCCTGGGGTCGGGGCTGGCGTCGAGAGGGCCAGGGATCGCTACGCATCCAGCTGCACATTTCCATCGGCAACAGCACATCGACGACCCGCCCGCTCAACTCGCGAGCGGCTTCGTGCAAAGGCAGGCAGCGGCGTTCACCCGAGGGCGACCACACACAGCAACGCCAATTGGCGCACGGGGCACCCATGCCTTCGGCGGTCAGGTAAAGCCAGGTTTTCATCAAGGAAGCTCACTGGGGCTGATGGGTAAAAAACGGCGCTGGCGAACACTCCAGAATCCAGTCACCGGATCACGTTCGATGTCCGAGGCCAGGCGCAGGTGGCGGTTCGCTTGAGTCACGTTCACGGTGATCCGGAACCAGCGGCTGCTCACGCCCAGGCCATGGCTGCTCAGGCCCAGGCCGGACAACAATGGGTCGCCAGTGAACGCCTGGACACTGGCGTAGGGGGTGTCGGCACGCCGCGCTATCACGGCGTTTGCAGCGCCGCCGTCCATGCCGTCCAAGGCCATCAGGACACGCTGCGGTGCGGTGTTGATATTCAGTTGCGCGTCCATGGGCAGCACTGCCACCCACGGTTCCAGGCGTTGCAGGGTCTGACCGTCGATACCGGGCAACAGACGCAGCTGACTCAACTCCTGGACGGCTCCGACCTGGGGCAACGACAGCGCCGGTAAATCCAGCAGGGTGAGCAACCGGGCCCACCGTCCCAAGGTCACTTGATCGATCTGCCCGCGGGCCAACAATGGATTGAGGTTCAGACGCCCGGACAGGTCTTCGATATCAACGTCGATTCCGGTGTCATCCAGCGCCAGGGCAAGCGCCAGCCGGGCCCAGTCCTGGCTCAGGTCGACGGGCCCGGCCTGGGTATCCACGCTGTCTTCCAGCACGGCGCGCGCCCAGGCCTCGGCGGCCAGGCCCAATTGACGCAATTGGACCTGTTGCAGCTGCTGCGCGCTGCCGTGCAACAACAGGCGATGGCTGCGCAACATTCCACCGACCAGCAACAACGCCAGGCTCAACACCAGCAGCATACTGATCAATGCCACCCCGCGTTGATGCGTCATGGCAACGCTCCCGGCAACAGCAGGACCCGACGGATCTGTTCGAAGCGCCCCGTCGACACGTTCAGTTCCAATGCCAGCGGCCAGCCGTCGCCCGCGGCTTCGCCGTGCCAACCCCGTTGCGAATCAAACAGGCGCCAACTCAGGCTGCGGACATCATCGAGCAGTTGCTGCCGCTGCAGGGTGGCCGTTCCCTCGCCAAAGCTGTCGCGCCACAACGCTGCACCTTCGAGCCGATAACTCACCGTCTGTCGTTCGCTGCGGGGCTGGTCCAGTGGATTGCGCCAGTGGCTGCGCTGCAATTGCAGGTGCCCCGGCGCGAGCACGACAGACCCGGCCACGGCTTGCCACGCATCGCGCTCGATCACGCCCACGGCACGCTGCAAGGCCCTGATTTCCCGCTCATGCTGACCGGTCCCTTGCTGAGTACGCACGACGGCGTCGAACAGGCGCCAACCGGCGAGGCCGAGCAACGCAAAGAGGGCGATGGCGATGACCAGTTCCAATAAGGTGAACCCCGACTGTCTATTCATGACGGTTGCGGATCCACCCGGTCACTTGGTGTAGGGCGGACGAGCCGTCGGCGCGGCTGACCTGGATCTCGACTTGAAGCAGACGCGGGTCGCGGGCCGCGGCGATACGCTGTTGCAAGGTCCAGTCGCGACGATCCATGGATCGGGTCAGGTGCTGGCGGCCCGGCGCAGCGGCGGCTTGCAGGCGCAGCTCGCTCAACTGGTTGTCGGCCAGCCAGGCGCCGAACAGGCGGTCCTCGAGCGCGACACTTTGCCTGAGCACGAACTGGCTGGCCGACAGCGCTGCCGCTGCCACCGTCGCAAAAATCGTCAGGGCGATCATGACCTCCAGCAAGGTAAATCCCTTGCAAGCGGCCGGTCTGCGCAACTCACTCATCAATCGAAGGCTCCGCCAGACCATCGCTCGACACCCGCGCGATACGCTGGCCGGCGACTTTCACCAGCAACCTGAACGGGCTTATCTCATCGCTGCTGAGCATCAGCAATTGCGGTGCGCCTGGCGTCTCGTCGAGGCCCCAGGCATGACCGTCCTGCTCCAGCCCCAGCGTGATGCCTTCAGGTAACCGCTGCATGGGCGCCACCGCGGTCCAATCGCCGACGTCGAGTCGCACGGCCTGATAGCCGCGAGGCTGTACCCGCACACCGTATTCCAACCCATCCAGCACCGCCCGCTCGCGCAACTGCTGCACCACACGGACGAAGTCCTGGGCTTGCTGCCGGGCCTCACGCGCCGGGCTCGGCCCGATGGCGAGGCTGACCATACCCACCAAGACCCCGATCAAGACAATGACGACCATCAGTTCAAGCAACGTGAACCCCCTGCAGCGACGGCCCATGCTCATTCGCCCCAGTTGCCGATGTCGGCCGCCGTGCCGTCACCGCCCGGCTCGCCATCGGCACCCAGCGAGTACAGGTCGTAGCTGCCATCGGCGGTCTTGGGACCAGGATTGAGATACTGATAAGGCGTGCCCCAGGGATCGATCGGCAGGCTTTTCAGATAGCCCTGTGGGTTCCAGTTTCTTGCCGCAGGTGTGCCGGACGGACGTTTACTCAGTGCATCGAGGCCCTGCCGGGTCGAGGGGTAGTGGAAATTGTCGAGCCGGTACATTTCCAGCGCCGTGGAAATCGCCTGGATATCGGTGCGGGCGGCCGTGATCTTGGCTTGATCGGGGCGGCTCATGAACTGCGGCACCACCATGGCCCCCAGCACGCCGATGATGACCACCACCACCATGATTTCGATCAGCGTAAAGCCGCGTTGCAGGCGTGCGGGCCGGTTGTTTTGTAGTTTCATCGATCAATTCACCAATTGGTTGAGGCTCAAGATAGGCAGGAGAATGGCCATGACGATCAGCAGCACAACGCCGCCCATCACCACCAACATGGCCGGTTCGAAAAGGCTCACCACCAGCGCAATCCGCGCCGCGAGGCTGGCCTCCTGTTGTTCGGCGGCACGGGCCAGCATGCGATCCAGTTCGCCGACCCGTTCACCGCTGGCGATCATGTGCAACATCAGCGGCGGAATATCGCCGCCCAGTTCCAGGCCTCGGGTCAGGGTTCCGCCCTCGCGCACCGAACGGGCAACATCGGCCATGCGGGCACGGATGGTCAGGTTGCCGATGACCTGCGCGGCGATGTGCAGGGCCTCGACCAGGGGCACGGCGCTTTGGCTCAGAATCGCCAGGGTGCTGGCGAATCGGGCGGCTTCCATCGCCCGCAAAACGTCGCCCAATAGCGGCAGCCTGAGCAGCAGGCGATGCCAGCGCAGGCGCCACAGCGGCTGGCGCAGGCTCCAGCGCCACAGCCCGAGCCCACCGGCCAGGACCACGAGCATCAGCGCCCCATAGCGGCGCACCCCATCGCTCACCGCGATCAGCGCCTGGGTGAGCCAGGGCAACCGCTGGCCACTGTCGATGAAAATCTTCACCACATCCGGCACCACATAGCCCAGCAGGAAAGCGACAATCGCAACGCAGGCCAGCAGCAGGATCAGCGGGTACACCAGCGCCAATTGAATGCGTTGGCGAGACGCCTGACGCGCCTGGGTGTAAGTCGCCAGTTGCTCCAGCACCTGGCCAAGGTGACCGGACTGTTCGCCCGCCGCGACGGTGGCGCAGAACAGTTCGGGGAATGCCTGGGGAAACGCTTTCAGGGCCGTGGCCAATGCGTGACCTTCCATGACCCGAGTGCGCACCGCTGACAGCAGGTGGACGACGCGACGTTTCTGGCTCTGTTGCGCCACGGCCCGCAGGGATTCTTCGAGGGGGAGCCCAGCCTGGATCAGCGTGGAGAGCTGCAAAGTCAACAAGGCCAGGTCGGCCGGACTCAGGCGCCCCCCGACGAAGCGGGCACCCAGGGTGGCTTGCGCCTCGCCCTCGCGCAGCTCCCAAGGCAGCAATCCGCGTTCGCGCAATAACTGACGGGCATGACGGGCGCTGTCGGCCTCCACGCGCCCCTTGCAGCGCCGCCCTTGGGCGTCTTCGGCCCGATAGTCGAAAGTCGGCATCGCACTAATCCTCCTGGGTGATGCGCAGCAGTTCATCGACACTGGTCAGGCCTTCCAGGACCCGCTGACGCCCGTCCTGGAACAGGCTGCGAGAGGTCTTGCGCGCCTCGAACGCCAGCACCTGTTCAGTAGCCCCCTGATGAATCAGTTGCGACAGCGGGCTGCTGACACTGACCAGCTCATAAATGCCGAAACGCCCGCGGTAACCTGCCTGGCATTCATCGCACCCCCGGGCCCTGAACAGCCGGGGCCCGACATCGGCCTCGAGCCCGAGCCGCCGACAGGTGGCGGCGTCGGCTACATAGGAGGTCTTGCAGGACGGACACAGGGCCCGCAACAACCTTTGCGCGACGATGCCGGCCAGGGACGAGGCCAGCAGATAGGCATCCACGCCCATGTCCACCAACCGCGTGATCGCGCCGACGGCGCTGTTGGTATGCAGGGTCGACAACACCAGGTGACCGGTCAGGGAGGCCTGGACTGCGATTTCAGCCGTCTCGCGATCACGGATCTCGCCCACCATCACCACGTCCGGGTCCTGGCGCAAAATGGCTCGCAAGCCACGGGCGAAGGTCATGTCGACCTTCGGGTTGACCGGCATCTGGCCGATGCCCGGCAAGTGATATTCGATCGGGTCTTCGACGGTGAGGATGTTGCGGCTCTGGTCGTTGAGGCTGCTGAGCGCCGCGTACAGGCTGGTGGTTTTCCCCGAGCCCGTGGGGCCGGTCACCAACACGATACCGTGGGGTTTGGCGAGCAACCGACGCAGACTCGCCAGGGTGTCGTCCGGCAGGCCCAGACGCGGCAGATCCAGGCGCCCGGCCTGCTTGTCGAGCAGGCGCAACACCACTCGCTCGCCATGGGCCGACGGCAGGGTCGAGACCCGCACATCGACTTCATGCCCGGCCAGCCGCAACGCCATCCGACCGTCCTGGGGGACTCGTTTTTCAGCGATATCCAGGTGTGCCATGACCTTGATCCGCGATACCAGCAGGCTGGCCAGCTCACGGCGTGGACGCAGCATTTCCCGCAGCTGGCCGTCGACCCGCATGCGGACCGACAGGTATTGCTCGTACGTTTCCAGGTGCACGTCCGACGCCTGTTCGCGCACCGCTTCGCTGAGCAACGCATTGATCAAGCGGATGATCGGCGCATCGCCCTGCTGCTCCAGCAAGTCGGCGGTCTGTGGCAGTTGATCGGCCAGGCTGAGCAAGTCCAGCTCCTCGTCCAGACCCTGAGCCACCTGTTCGGCCGCGCTCTGGCCCTGGCGATAGACACAGGCCAGACGCGTTGCGAATTGCGCCGGCTCCAGCACCTGGATCGGCAGTTCCCGGCCACATAGGCGACGAACCTCCGCCAGCGCAGTCAGCGGCGCATCGCAGCGCATCACCAGGCTCACGGCAGCCCCTTCGCCGTCCAGCAGCACGCCGTGGCGCCGGGCAAAACCGAAGGGCAACGGGGCCAGGGACTCGCTCACAGGTCACCCCGATTCTGCGGCAACGGATCTGCCGACGACGCCTCCAGGGAAGGCTCGAACAACTGGCGAGCGTCTCGCGGCAGCAACAGCGAATTGTTCTGCCGCGAGCCCGGCTTGCTCAGCTCCCGGAGCGCGTCGTAGCGCTGGCGGCTGACATCCGCCAGGTCTTCCTTGCCACGCACGATGGTGGGCCGCAGGAACACCATCAGGTTGCTCTTGGTCTGGGTGTCGCGGGTCCAGCGAAACAGTGCGCCCAGGTACGGAATGCTGCGTAACAGCGGCACACCGCTTTCCTGGGAACGGACATCGTCGCGGATCAGGCCGCCGATCACGATGATCTCGCCGTCGTCCGCCAGGATCGTGCTCTTCAGGGCACGCTTGTTGGTGATCAGGTCCGAGGAATCCACGCCGGCAACAGACGGGGCAATGTCCGAGACTTCCTGCTGGACCTCAAGGCGCAAGGAGGAACCCTGGTTGATGTAGGGCTTGATCTTGAGGCTGATGCCGACGTCCTTGCGCTCCACCGTGGTAAAGGGATTGTCCGCGCCGCTGCTGTTGGTGGCGTAGGAGCCGGTCTTGAACGGCACGTTCTTGCCGACAATGATCTCCGCTTCCTGGTTATCCAGAGTCAGCAGGCTGGGAGTGGAGAGCAGGTTGCTGCGGGTATTGCTCGCCAGGGCCGATATCAGCGTACTGAAGCGATCGCCGCCCAACCGTAGGAGCACGCCATCGACGTCCTTGGGGTTCAGCTCGCCGATGATCGGCGTGTTGGTTCCCGAAAAACTGATGACCCCCGCCGCGCTGCCACTCTTGATCCCCCACTGCACCCCCAGCGCTTCGGCAATGTCTCCGGAAATTTCCACGATGGCGGCGTGGATGAGCACCTGGGCCCGGGGTTGGTCCAGCTCCCGGACGATATTTTCGATGGTGCGGACCTGGGCCGGCTCGGCGACCAACACCAGGGCATTCTGGCTTTCGTCGGCCTTGATCATGAACGTGTTGGCGGAAGCGCTTTCCCGCAGGCCAGCCTGGGACGCTGGGGCCTTCTTGTCTTGCCCGACGCCTTCCAGCACCTCGGCCAGTTGCTTGGCATCGCTGTGGCGCAAGCGGATGACCCGTGCATTGTCCTCGGCCGCGGAGGCCGGAACGTCCAGGGTCCGGGCCAGTTCGGCCAGGCGTTGGCGCACCCGCGGTGCGCCGATGATCACCAGGCGATTGCCCCGCGTGTCGGCGATCACCGAGCCTGCAGTGTCGCCCTCGCGCTTGCTGCCGGATGCTTCCAGGATCGACGCGATATCCCCGGCCCTGGCATGACGCAACTGCACCACCACATGATTGCGGTTGTGTCCCGAGTCCAGCTGTTGCGCGACCCGGCTGATGCGCTGCACATTGGCGGCCGTGTCGGTCACCACCAGCGCGTTGGAGGAAACCGAAGGCCCGATGTAGCCACCACTCGATACCAGGGGGCGGATCAGTCCTGCAACATCAGCGGCAATGCTCGACTGCAAGTCGATGACCCGGGTTACGAACTGTGATGGCGCTGGGTCCCTGGTCTCGCCGGCGCCGGC
The DNA here is from genome assembly GCF_055380705.1 of Pseudomonas sp. MAFF 730105. Taxonomy (NCBI): domain Bacteria; kingdom Pseudomonadati; phylum Pseudomonadota; class Gammaproteobacteria; order Pseudomonadales; family Pseudomonadaceae; genus Pseudomonas; species Pseudomonas sp. MAFF 730105. The sequence goes on along the minus strand of NZ_AP018438.1, from coordinate 474,573 downwards.
CCGGGTCCTGGCATCGGCGACCGGGGTGATCAGGATCCGCTCGCCTTCATCGATCACGGTGAAGTTGTGGGCATCGAGTACCGAATAGAACAACCGACGCACGCCTTCACGATCCAACGCCTCGCGGGACATGACGGAGATCCGCCCCGACACCCTGGGATCGAGCACCACGGTCTTGCCCAGGATCGCGGATATCTCTTCGACCACGTCACGCAACTCGGCATTGTTCATCGCCAGTTGCCAACGCGCCTCCTCGGCCCGTGCCATGTCGGCAAACATCAGTGGGCAGAACACGGAAAGACAGAGCAAGGCGTGGGATACACGGCTGCGGATAACGCTGTTCATGAATTCGATCACTCTGAATGCCCGGCCACCGGGCGTATGTATTGCGAGGAATGAGCCGTCGCAGGGCGCTCATCTTCGAGGCCCACCCGGCGCAGCCAGGGCTTTGCCTCTTGCTGCAGGGCCAGGCGTTCTTCACGCCCGTTGCGCCACAACGTCACATGATCGGCTTCCACCCGGCGCAGCACGCTGCCACTGGGCAAACGCTCGCCCACCCGGTAAATGCGCGCGCCCGCAGCGTCAGCCAGCAACGCCCGCGACAAGCCCTGGGCGACGACAAAACTGGCTTGCAAGGTCATCGGCTCGGCGCTGGGCGATTGGACGCCTGCAGGCGTGAGGCCGAGCACGGTCGCCACGGCCTGGACGTTAGGCGAGCGGTCAACCGGAACGGCCGGCGACTCGGCAACCACCGGCACTTCACGGCCCAATGCCTGGCGAAAACGCCACTCCTGCCCGGCCAGAAATACGCCATGCAGCAGCGGCACGAGCCACACCACGTGCCGTGCGAAGGAATAATTTGAATGCATCACCGCGCTCTCGCTTGAAGACGCCGGGCAACCCCTACGGATTGCCTGGCGCCGTCCTCTCAGGACTTACAACTTGTCCCAGGCGCTTTGCCAGGAAGCACCGACACCGGGCTCGAAGCCATTCGCCGTCGGGCTGTATTGCTTGCAATAGCCGGACGCGGGGAACGGCTTGCACTCGAAGACCTCGTTGGTCTTGGGCTGCAACACCTTCGTACCGGCGCTGTATTCACCGAGGTTTTCAGGGAACACGAAATCGTATTCGACGTCTGCGCCCTCACCGGTCAGGGTGACACTGCGAGTGTCCTGGCGAGTGGTCCGCCCGTCCTCGGTGGTGCCTACCAGCGCCAGGGTGTGGGCGCCCGGGGCACTGCGCACGTCCATGCTCAGCCCGATATTGCCTTCACCTGCGGATTGGCTCACGACACCGACCGGCTTGTTCTTCTCATCGAGCAATGTGGCTTCAAGGTTCATCCGGCGGTTCGTCTGCGCCGCGAACGTCATGTTGACGCGACCCTTGTCGAGTACATATTCCGGCTGCAGGGAAGCAATCGTCATGCTCGCGCCAGCGTCCTCCTGCATGTCCAGTTGCACTTCATACCGGCTCACGCCGCTTTCTTTCTGGGCATAGAGGTTGTTGCTGCCGCGGACCGGGGTGATATTGCCCTCATCGTCGCGAATACCTGCGCGAATCAGGGGATGGGCCTTGTTGATGGCTTCGGCCAGTTTGAACGACCAGTTCTCAGGCCTGCCTTCCTCGGCGGAGTCAATGCCGACAGTCACGCTGTAGGGGTGATTTTCGCCGGTGGCGGAGAACGCCCGCGCCTTGACCTTGTCCCCCACCAGCAACGGGGTCGACGACGCAATACTGCCCACCGGCGACCAACCGCCCGGCAGCGCGGCTTCAGCCAGGATGTTCACATCCGCCGGGTCGTAGAACGCATTGTCGGTGTCACCCACCGTCCAGACCGCCAGGATCACATGATGTCCCGTCTTGCTGTCGGGTATGACGCAGTTGTGCCTGGCACCCGGTTTCGGGGTCTGGTTGCCGCCATCCACGGTGCAGAACGGCGTACTGTCGAACGAAGCACGCTTGAGCGCTTCGTTCGGGTTCCAGCCATCGCGGGTAATGAAGTACTCATGCCGGGTCGCCGGGTGCACGGCGGTGTATTGCCATTGGAAGGCGATGTTGCGGTCGCGGATCTCGGTCAGCTGCCAGCGCGTGGCTGACTGCGCATCAAGGGCGGAAAACAGCGGATGCCCACCGCTGGCAATTTTTCCGTCGAAGGGCCCTTGCAGGGGAGCACCACCCGCTCCGTTTGGGAACCCCTTGAAGGTTTCACCCGTGCTCTGGGGCTCGAATTGCGCGCCACCGCAATTCTTGTTTTCACCTCTCTGGCACAACAGAGCGCGCGAAGGCGGTACTTCAAGGAAGCCATGGGCAAGCGTTCCCTGGGACACCATCAAGGTCGACAAGAGAACTAAGGAGGAAGCACACCCCGTCAATACTGTGCTCTTGTTGAAGTTGTTTTTCATATAAGTTCCAGGCTAGTCATTCGAGATTGGGGAAGACGTATCACCGTCATCTTGAAAGGCACGCAGGAGTGCTCGGCGCCGTACCTCTCAAGCGCCGAACCTTATCGAAAACTTAAAATTTGCTATGTAGGGTAAATCTCTCTAGGTAGAAGGAAGGATCTCTGAATCCATTTTTCTTACATGACGAAAGAAATCTCTTACACATAAGACATTAGCCGACATAAACAACAAACACGCCCGACCAAACAACCGGTTAGTTGATGTTGAAAAGATAAACAGCGCACACAAAAAAGCCTGTCCGACGCGGGGTCGGACAGGCTGCTTTAGTGGGATCCGCGTAGGCCCCTAGTCGTGATATTGCGCCGACAGCTCATGCACCGCCCGCAGGAATGCACCGGCATGTTCCGGATCGACTTCCGGGGTAATGCCATGGCCGAGGTTGAACACATGGCCGCTGCCCTTGCCATAGCTGGCGAGGATACGCCCGACTTCAGTACGGATGGCTTCGGGTTTGGCGTAGAGCACGGTCGGGTCCATGTTGCCTTGCAGCGCGACCTTATGACCGACCCGTTCGCGGGCGTTGCCAATGTCGCAGGTCCAGTCCAGGCCCAGGGCATCAGCACCGGCATCGGCGATGCTTTCCAGCCACAGGCCGCCGTTCTTGGTGAACAGAATCACCGGGACCTGGCGCCCGTCATGTTCACGGATCAGGCCGCTGACAATCTTGCGCATGTAGGCCAGGGAAAACTCCTGGTACGCCGCCGCCGACAGGTTGCCGCCCCAGGTATCGAAGATCTGCACCGCTTGCGCACCGGCCATGATCTGACCGTTGAGGTAGGCCGTCACCGACTGCGCCAGCTTGTCCAGCAACAGGTGCATGGCTTGCGGGTTGTCGTAGAGCATGGCCTTGGTCTTGCGGAAGTCCTTCGACGAGCCGCCTTCGACCATATAGGTGGCCAGCGTCCAAGGGCTACCGGAGAAGCCGATCAGCGGCACGCGGCCGTTGAGCTCGCGGCGGATGGTGCTGACCGCGTCCATGACATAGCCCAGGTCTTTCTGCGGGTCGGGAATCGGCAGCGCTTCGATGTCGGCCAGGGTGCTGACGACTTTCTTGAAGCGCGGACCTTCGCCGGTCTCGAAGTACAGACCCTGGCCCATGGCATCGGGAATGGTGAGGATGTCGGAGAACAGGATGGCCGCGTCCAGCTGCGGGTAGCGATCCAGCGGCTGCATCGTCACTTCGCAGGCGAACTGGGGGTTCATGCACAGGCTCATGAAGTCGCCGGCCTTGGCGCGACTGGCGCGGTACTCCGGCAGGTAGCGGCCGGCCTGGCGCATCATCCATACCGGGGTAACGTCTACGGGTTGCTTGAGCAGGGCGCGAAGGAAACGGTCGTTCTTCAGGGCAGTCATGTCGGCATCCGGAAAAAAAGTGCGGGCATTTTCTCAGAGCTCGACGCAAAAGGCACGGCAAGAGCCGTGCCTTTTATCTATCGGGGCAATTTGTCGCGGAGTCATGCAATGTTTGAGTGATCGTTCCTACGCTCTGCGTGGGAATGCCTCAAGGGACGCTCCGCGTTCCAAAGGGGACGCAGAGCGTCGCGGGCGGCATTCCCACGCGGAGCGTGGGAACGATCAACGGCAGTCAGACTTGCAGGTAATCCAGGATCCCTTCAGCCGCATTGCGGCCTTCGAAGATCGCCGTCACCACCAGGTCGGAACCGCGGACCATGTCGCCACCGGCGAAGATCTTCGGGTTACTGGTCTGGTGCTTGTACTGGCCTTGTTCCGGGGCCACGACGCGGCCCTGGCTGTCGGTCTGGATGCTGAACTGCTCGAACCAGGGCGCCGGGCTTGGACGGAAGCCGAAGGCGATGACCACGGCGTCGGCCGGGATGATCTCTTCGGAGCCTGGAATCGGCTCGGGGCTGCGGCGGCCACGGGCGTCCGGCTCGCCGAGACGGGTCTCGACCACTTTCACGCCTTCAACCTTGTCTTCACCCACGATGGCAATCGGCTGGCGGTTGTAGAGGAACTTCACGCCTTCTTCCTTGGCGTTCTTCACCTCTTTACGCGAACCGGGCATGTTGGCTTCGTCACGACGGTAGGCACAGGTCACCGACTTGGCGCCCTGGCGGATCGAGGTGCGGTTGCAGTCCATCGCCGTGTCGCCACCGCCGAGCACCACCACCTTCTTGCCCTTCATGTCGACGAAATCTTCCGGCGACTTTTCAAAACCCAGGTTGCGATTGACGTTGGCGATCAGGAAATCCAGGGCGTCGTAAACACCCGGCAGATCCTCACCGGCAAAGCCGCCCTTCATGTAGGTGTAGGTGCCCATGCCCATGAATACGGCATCGTATTCTTCAAGCAGTTGCTCCATGGTCACGTCCCTGCCCACCTCGGTGTTCAGGCGGAACTCGATGCCCATGCCGGTGAAGACTTCGCGACGATTGCTCAGCACGGTCTTTTCCAACTTGAACTCGGGGATGCCGAAAGTCAGCAGGCCACCGATTTCCGGGTTCTTGTCGAACACCACCGGGGTCACCCCGCCGCGCACCAGTACGTCGGCGCAGCCCAGGCCCGCCGGGCCGGCACCGATGATGGCAACCCGCTTGCCGGTCGGCTTGACCTTGGACATGTCCGGGCGCCAGCCCATGGCGAACGCGGTGTCGGTGATGTACTTCTCCACCGAACCGATGGTCACTGCGCCAAAACCGTCGTTCAGGGTGCAGGCGCCTTCGCACAGGCGATCCTGCGGACACACCCGGCCGCAGACTTCCGGCAGGGTATTGGTCTGGTGAGACAGCTCGGCGGCCTGGAGGATGTTGCCCTCGGCCACCAGCTTCAGCCAGTTGGGAATGAAGTTGTGCACCGGGCACTTCCATTCGCAGTACGGGTTACCGCAACCCAGGCAGCGGTGGGCCTGGTCGGCCGACTGCTGGGGTTTGAACGGTTCGTAGATCTCGACGAACTCTTTCTTGCGTTGACGCAACAGTTTCTTCTTCGGATCCTTGCGCCCGACATCGATGAACTGGAAGTCGTTATTCAGACGTTCAGCCATTGTTAAAACCTCATCAAACTCTTCAGGCGCATATCACTGCGGGTTGGCACGAGTGCTGGAAAGCAACGACTTCAGGTTGGCAGCCTTCGGCTTGACCAGCCAGAAACGACGCACGTAGTCATCGAGGTTTTCCGCGAGTTCACGACCCCACTCGCTGTCGGTTTCCTCGACGTACTCGTTCAGCACGCGTTGCAGATGGCTGCGGTAGGCTTCCATCGCCTCGCCGCTGATCCGCTGGATTTCCACCAGCTCGTGGTTGACCCGGTCAACGAAGCTGTTGTCCTGGTCGAGCACGTAGGCGAAACCACCGGTCATGCCAGAGCCGAAGTTGTAGCCGGTCTTGCCCAATACGCAGACGAAACCACCGGTCATGTATTCGCAGCAGTGATCCCCGGTGCCTTCCACCACGGTGTGGGCCCCGGAGTTACGCACGGCAAAACGCTCGCCCGCGGTGCCGGCGGCGAACAGCTTGCCGCCCGTGGCGCCGTAGAGGCAGGTGTTGCCGATGATGGCACTGTCCTGGGTCCTGTAGACGCTGCCCTTGGGCGGAACGATGACCAGCTTGCCGCCGGTCATGCCTTTGCCCACGTAGTCGTTGGCATCGCCTTCCAGGTACATGTTCAGGCCGCCAGCGTTCCAGACGCCGAAGCTCTGGCCGGCAGTTCCCTTGAAGCGGAACGTGATCGGCGCCTGGGCCATGCCCTGGTTGCCGTGCTTGCGGGCGATTTCGCCGGAGATCCGCGCACCGATGGAACGGTCGCAGTTGCAGATATCCAGGCTGAAATCGGCCCCGCTCAGGTCGTTGATCGCCGAAGCGGCCATGTCGACCATCTTCTCGGCCAGCTCACCCTTGTCGAACGGCGGGTTGCGATCGACCTGGCAGAACTGTGGCTTGTCTGCCGGAATCAGATCGCTACCCAGCAACGGGGTCAGGTCCAGGTGATGCTGCTTGGCGGTCTGGCCCTCGATCACGTCCAGCAGATCGGTACGGCCGATCAGCGCTTCGAGCGAGCGCACGCCCAGTTTCGCCAGCCATTCACGGGTTTCTTCGGCCACGTAGGTGAAGAAGTTCACCACCATGTCGACAGTACCGATGTAGTGGTCCTTGCGCAGCTTCTCGTTCTGGGTCGCCACGCCGGTGGCGCAGTTGTTCAGGTGGCAGATGCGCAGGTATTTGCAACCCAGGGCGATCATCGGCGCGGTGCCGAAACCGAAGCTCTCGGCGCCGAGAATGGCCGCCTTGATCACGTCGAGGCCGGTTTTCAGGCCACCATCGGTCTGCACCCGGACCTTGCCGCGCAAGTCGTTGCCGCGCAGGGTCTGGTGGGTTTCAGCCAGGCCCAGTTCCCAGGGCGCACCGGCGTACTTGATCGAGGTCAGCGGCGATGCACCGGTGCCGCCGTCGTAGCCGGAGATGGTGATCAGGTCGGCATAGGCCTTGGCCACACCGGCGGCGATGGTGCCGACGCCAGCCTCTGCGACCAGCTTCACCGAAACCAGTGCCTTCGGGTTCACCTGCTTGAGGTCGAAGATCAGTTGCGACAAGTCTTCGATCGAGTAGATGTCGTGATGGGGCGGTGGCGAAATCAGGGTCACGCCGGGAACCGCGTAGCGCAGCTTGGCGATCAGGCCGTTGACCTTGCCGCCGGGCAGCTGGCCGCCTTCACCGGGCTTGGCGCCCTGGGCAACCTTGATCTGCAGCACCTCGGCGTTGACCAGGTACTCCGGCGTCACACCGAAGCGGCCCGTGGCCACCTGCTTGATTTTCGAGCTCTTGATGGTGCCGTAGCGCGCCGGATCTTCGCCACCTTCGCCGGAGTTGGAACGCGCACCGAGGCGGTTCATGGCTTCGGCCAGGGCTTCGTGGGCTTCCGGGGACAAGGCGCCCAGGGAAATACCGGCGGAGTCGAAGCGCTTGAGCACCGATTCCAGGGGTTCCACTTCGCTGATGTCCAGCGGCGTGTCCAGGGTCTTGACCTTGAGCAGGTCGCGGATCATCGACACCGGGCGGTTGTCCACCAGTGCCGTATATTCCTTGAACTTGCCGTAGTCGCCCTGCTGCACGGCGGCTTGCAGGGTATTCACCACGTCCGGGTTGTAGGCGTGGTATTCGCCGCCATGGACGAACTTCAACAGGCCGCCTTGCTGGATCGGCTTGCGCGGACTCCAGGCTTCGGCGGCCAGGGCTTTCTGTTCGGCTTCGATGTCGACGAAACGCGCACCCTTGATGCGGCTCGGCACGCCACGGAAGCTCAGCTCGCAGACTTCTTCGGACAGGCCGATGGCCTCGAACAGTTGCGCACCGCGATACGAGGCGATGGTCGAGATGCCCATCTTCGAGAGGATCTTGAGCAGGCCCTTGGTGATGCCCCTGCGGTAGTTCTTGAACACCTCGTAGAGATCGCCCAGCACTTCACCGGTACGGATCAGGTCGCCGAGCACTTCGTAGGCCAGGAACGGATACACCGCCGAGGCACCGAAACCGATCAGCACCGCGAAGTGATGCGGATCACGGGCGGTAGCGGTTTCGACAAGGATGTTGGAATCGCAGCGCAGACCTTTTTCGGTCAGGCGATGGTGCACCGCACCGGTGGCCAGCGACGCGTGGATCGGCAACTTGCCCGGCGCGATGTGACGGTCGCTGAGCACGATCTGGGTACGCCCGGCGCGCGCGGCTTCTTCAGCCTGATCGGCCACATTGCGGATGGCCGCTTCCAGGCCGACGCTTTCGTCGTAGTTCAGGTCGATGACCTGACGCGCGAACCCCGGACGGTCGAGGTTGGTCAGCGAGCGCCACTTGGCCGGGGAAATGACCGGCGAGCTGAGGATCACCCGCGAGGCGTGCTCCGGCGACTCCTGGAAAATGTTGCGCTCGGCGCCCAGACAGATTTCCAACGACATCACGATCGCTTCGCGCAGCGGGTCGATCGGCGGGTTGGTCACCTGGGCGAACTGCTGACGGAAATAGTCGTATGGCGTGCGCACGCGCTGCGACAGCACAGCCATCGGCGTGTCGTCGCCCATGGAGCCGACCGCTTCGTAGCCCTGCTCACCCAACGGACGCAGCACCTGGTCACGCTCTTCGAACGTCACCTGGTACATCTTCATGTACTGCTTGAGCTGGTCGACGTCGTAGAAAGCCGAGCCGTGGTCGTTGTCTTCCATGGTCGCCTGGATACGCAGGGCATTCTTGCGCAGCCATTGCTTGTATGGATGACGGGACTTGAGGCGGTTGTCGATGGCATCGGTGTCAAGGATCTGGCCGGTTTCGGTGTCCACGGCAAAGATCTGGCCCGGGCCTACGCGGCCCTTGGCGATGACGTCTTCGGGCTGGTAGTTCCAGACGCCGATTTCCGAAGCCAGGGTGATGAAACCGTTGGTGGTGGTGACCCAGCGCGCCGGGCGCAGACCGTTACGGTCCAGCAGACACACGGCGTAGCGGCCGTCGGTCATGACGATACCGGCCGGGCCGTCCCACGGCTCCATGTGCATGGAGTTGTATTCGTAGAACGCCCGCAGGTCCGGGTCCATGGTCTCGACGTTCTGCCACGCCGGCGGAACCAGCATGCGCACGCCACGGAACAGGTCGATGCCACCGGTCACCATCAGTTCGAGCATGTTATCCATGCTCGAAGAGTCCGAGCCCACGCGGTTGACCAGCGGGCCGAGCTCTTCGAGGTCCGGCATCAGGTCGTTGGCGAACTTGGTGCGACGGGCCAGGGCCCAGTTGCGGTTGCCGGTGATGGTGTTGATCTCGCCGTTGTGGGCGAGGAAACGGAATGGCTGGGCCAACGGCCATTTCGGCAGGGTATTGGTGGAGAAGCGCTGGTGGAACACGCAGATCGCGGTCTTCAGGCGCTCGTCGCTCAGGTCTGGATAGAAGGCGGTGAGGTCCGCCGGCATCATCAGGCCTTTATAGATGATGGTCTTGTTGGAAAAGCTGCAGATGTAGTGGTCGGTGTCGGCGGCGTTGGCCACGGACGAGCGACGACGGGAACTGAACAGCTTGATCGCCATTTCCTGATCGCTCAGGCCTTCGCCGGCGATGAACACCTGTTCGATCTGCGGCAGGCGCGCCAGGGCCAGGCTACCGAGAACACTGGTATCGATCGGCACTTTGCGCCAGCCGACGAGCTGCAGGCCGGCGGCCAGGATCTCGCGGTCCATGTTCTCGCGAGCGGCCTGGGCCTTCACCGGGTCCTGGTTGAAGAACACCATACCCACGGCGTACTGCTTGGGCAGGGTGACGCCAAACGTTTCCTGGGCAATGGCACGCAGGAACTCATCAGGCTTTTGAATCAGCAAGCCACAGCCGTCGCCGGTCTTGCCGTCGGCGTTGATCCCACCACGGTGGGTCATGCAGGTCAGGGCCTCAATGGCCGTTTGTAAAAGGGTATGGCTGGGCTCGCCCTGCATATGGGCTATCAGGCCAAAACCACAGTTATCCTTGAATTCATCTGGTTGGTACAGACCTGCTTTCATAGACACTTTCTCACCAGGCTGCCTCTTATCGAGGCAAATTTCTTTTCAATTCAACCGCTTGCACTCCACGCTGAACGTACGCCAGCTTTGCGGGGGCAAAAGGGAGGTCATTGTACATGCCGACACAGACGCTCACAAATTTGACGACGAAACGCCGCAAATTCATGTCGCATTTGTGAAAGGTTTAAAGCTATATGCTGTGCTAGTCAAAACTTTTTTGGGTTCGACCGCTACGACTCAAACGCTACTGTGACGCAGACACCACAAGGCGCGCGGCCTGACAGGTCGCTCGCTCTTGCGGAAATGTTGAGGTTGCCGGGAGAGGCGGCCTGGGTAAGGCCGCCGAATCTTCAGCGAGTTGCAGCCAGTTCCTGTTGGACGCTGGCGACAGTGCGAGGCCAAGGTTTACCAGCCTGAACCTTCGCTGGCAAGGCCTTGATAGCGGAAACAGCTGCATCACGGTTGGCAAAGCTGCCGTAAGTGATCACATACAGCGGCTTGCCGTTGAGGACTTTCTTGAAATAACGATACTCGCCGCCCTGCTCCTTGACGAAGTTCTGCGCGGTGGCTTCGGAGCTGGTGCCGAGAATCTGTACGACGTAGTTACTCGGTGCCTGGCCGGCGTACCAGTTGCCACCTGCGGCCTTGGCCGGTGCAGCAGGCTTGGCGGCCGGGGCAGGCGTCGGCTTGGCGGCCGGCGCCGGGGCAGGCTTGGCCGTTGCTACCTGGGTCGGAGCCGGAGTCGGCTTGGCGGCCGGAGCAGGTGCGGGGGCGGGTGTCGGAGCCGGGCCAGCAGGCACGCCCGCAGGCGGTGCCGTGGTGGTCACGGTCGGCGGCGTGTCGCCATCGTCGATCGGTGGTGCCGCGCCATCGTCACCCTCGGTGATTCCGCCGGCAGCTTCAGCCAGGGGCCCGCGCATGACCGGTTGCGACTGGCCGACCAACGGTAACGGCATCGGCTGGGTGCTGCCGGCAAATTCCACCGCCGGCGCGCCACCATTGGGTTTCGGCGCCCCTTGGCCGAGGGGCAGTTGTGCCTGTTCGTTGGCTGGCGCGCCGGTCGTCGGCGCCTTGTTGCGACCCGGCATCAGCCAGGCGGCGACGACCGCGACCACGACGACGGCGGAAATCGCCAATACGTGTTTCTTCGGCATGTTGAACCCCATAGTTGGACGCTTCACCGCTGAGCGGCTGGCAATCATGACTTCGATCAAGGCATCCCGAGCGACCTGGTTGATGTTGCCAGGCCAGCCGCCGGAGCCTTCGTGAATCTCAGAGATCTGATCGGCGGTAAAAAGTTCGATACCCCGGCCAGCGCCTTCAAGACGTTGATCCAGGTATTCACGCGTTTCTTCTTCGGTATAGGGCGCCAGCTCGATGATATGGAAGCGCTCCTCCTCGAGCTCCAACTGCTCCAGATCGGCGATCAACGACGACTCGCCAAACAGGAACACATGGGGGCGCCCCTCCGGCGCACCGGCCGCCAGCGCCAGCAGGGCTTCCAGGGCCGACTCGTCGAGCTGCTCGGCGTCATCCACCAGCAGATAGACTTCCTGCCCGGTCAGCGCCAACTGGACGATCTGGTCGAGAATCGCACCCACTTCGGCCTGGGCCAGGTTCAACGCCTGGGCGACCTGGCGCAACACACCGGCGGCATCACCGGCACCCCGGGCCGAGACCACCACGCTTTGCACCGACTGTTTGTTGGTGCTGGCCACCAGGGCCTGGCGCAGCAAGGTCTTGCCACTGCCCTGGGGACCGGTCACTACCAGCAGCAATTGGCTGTAGCGCGCCAGGTGATGCAACTGACCCAATACCGGCTTGCGCTGGGCCGGAAAGAATTTGAAGCCGGGGACCCGTGGAGCGAAGGGGTCGTGACTCAATTGGAAATGGCCGAGGAAAGCCTCGTCGGCATGCAAACTAGTCATCGGAATCTTATTAACCTTTAAGCTGAGCCAAGGCGCGGTAATCCGCGCCCAGCGTGGCCTGTAGAACCTCTTTCGGATAATCGTCGGTCACCACCGCTTCGCCCATGCGGCGCAGCAGCACCAGACGCAGACGACCATCGATCACTTTCTTGTCGATTGCCATGTGTTCGAGAAAATCGGCCTCGGTCATTTCCTCGGGAGGCACCACCGGTAGCCCGGCGCGCTGGAAGAGACGAATGCCGCGATCACGCTCCTGCTCGCTGATCCAGCCCAGGCGCGCGGACATTTCCAGGGCCATGACCGTACCGGCCGCTACCGCCTCGCCATGTAGCCAGACACCATACCCCATGTGGGTCTCAATGGCGTGTCCAAAGGTGTGGCCCAGGTTGAGCGTGGCCCGTACACCCGACTCACGTTCATCGGCACCGACCACTGCGGCCTTGGCTGCGCAGGAACGCTCGATCGCGTAGGTCAGGGCAGCCTGGTCCAGTTCCCGCAGGCGGTCGACGTTGTCTTCAAGCCACCCCAGGAACGGCTCGTCGCAGATCAGCCCGTACTTGATGACTTCCGCCAGCCCTGCGGACAGCTCACGGGCCGGCAAGGTATTGAGGGTAGCGGTATCGATCAGCACCACGTTGGGCTGATAGAAAGCGCCGACCATGTTCTTGCCCAGCGGATGGTTGATCCCGGTCTTGCCGCCCACCGACGAGTCGACCTGGGACAGCAAGGTGGTGGGGATCTGGATGAAGTCGACGCCGCGCTGGTAGCAGGCTGCGGCAAAACCGGCCATGTCGCCGATCACGCCACCGCCCAGGGCCACCACCGTGGTGCGCCGGTCATGCCGTGCGGTCAGCAGGCCGTCGAAGATCAGTTGCAGGGTTTCCCAGTTCTTGAACGCCTCGCCATCGGGCAACACCACGGAAATGACCGAAAAGGCTGACAGACTGCGGGTCAGGCGCTCCAGATACAAAGGGGCGACGGTTTCGTTGGAGATGATCGCCACTTGCCGCCCGGCGATATGTGGCGCCAGCAGTTGCGGCTGGTCCAGCAAGCCTTCGCCAATGTGAATCGGGTAGCTGCGCTCGCCCAGGTCGACCTTTAGTGTCTGCATGTGTCCCCACGGTGAAGATGGAATCAGGCGTCCTGCCTGCAATTAACGAAAAGTCCACGGTGCCTGCCATGACGCCACTCGGCGGCCATGTGCCACGCCCCGACGGATAACGACGAGACGGCGAGGATAGCGCATTTCCCGTGGTGCATTAACGGGGAGGCAATTGCTGCAGACGCTCGAGAATCTCCAGCACCACCATCCTCGGCGGCCGCTCATCGGTTTCCACCACCAGGTCGGCGATTTCCCGGTACAGCGGATCACGCAGCTCCAGCAGGTCCCGCAGGGTCTTGGCCGGATCGGCGGTACGCAACAGCGGACGGTTGCGGTCCCGGGCGGTACGACCGACCTGCTGTTCGACGGAGGCGTGCAGATAGACCACCCGTCCGCCGGCATGCAGTTCCCGACGGTTGGCTTCGCGCATCACGGCGCCGCCACCGGTGGCCAGCACCACGCCTTCGAATGCGCACAGTTCGGCGATCATCGCCTGCTCGCGATCACGAAAGCCTGGTTCGCCTTCCTTGTCGAAAATCCACGGGATATTGGCGCCCGTGCGCAATTCAATTTCCTTGTCGGAATCTTTGAACGGCAGGCGCAGCTCTTTGGCCAGCAAACGGCCGATGGTGCTTTTTCCAGCGCCCATCGGCCCAACAAGAATCAAATTTCGCACAGAATCAACGACTCACAGCAATCGCCTGGTTATTCATGATACGCGGAGTGAGGAATACCAGCAGCTCGGATTTTTTCTCCGAAACCAGATCACGCCGGAAAAGGCGGCCAAGATACGGCACATCGCCAAGAAATGGCACCTTATCTACAACCTTGCTCTGAGTATTTGAGAAAACCCCGCCAATCACAATGGTCTCGCCGTCATTGACCAGCACCTTCGCGTTGACTTCGTTCTTCTTGATCGGTGGTACTTCCTGCACCTTGTTCAGGTAGTCCGGTTCATCCTTGGTGACCTTGACCTCCATGATGATGCGGTTGTCCGGCGTGATCTGCGGGGTTACCTCCAGCGACAGCGAGGCTTCCTTGAACGACACCGAGGTCGCGCCACTGGAACTGGCTTCCTGGTAGGGAATTTCCGTGCCCTTGAGGATTTTCGCGGTCTCCTTGTCCGAAGTCACCACCTTGGGCTGGGAGACGATTTCCCCGTTGCCGGTTTTCTCCATGGCCGTCAGCTCCAGATCCAGCAGTACGTTGTCAGTGATGAACGCAATGCCGATACCCGAGGTATTGCCTGCCGCGCCCATGTCGACGAACGGCTGGTTGGTGCTGGTGCTGCCCGGCGTGCCGATAGTGGTGGAGCTGCCGTTGGTCACACCCGAAGAGTTCCAGTTGCCCTGGTTCTGCACCGAGCCGCCCCAACGCACCCCCAGGCTTTTGTCGTAATCGACGTTGGCCTCGACAATCCGGGCCTCGATCATCACCTGGCGCACCGGAATATCCAGCTGGGCCACGATCCGACGCAATTCGTCGAGCCGATCCTGGGTCTGGTAGGCAATGATGTTATTGGTTCGCTCATCCACCGTGATCGTGCCACGTTCATCGGCTTTCGCTTCGGCGCTGGTCACCGATTGGAACAGCTTGGCGATGTCCGCCGCCTTCGCATAGTTGACCTGCAACAGCTCTCGCCGCAGCGGCGCCAGGTCGGCAATCTGTTTCTGGGACTCCAACTCCTGGCGCTCGCGAGCCGCAATCTCATCGGCAGGGGCTACCAGCAACACGTTGCCGACCTTGCGCTTGTCCAGCCCCTTGGTCTTCAGGACCAGATCCAACGCCTGGTCCCAGGGAACATTCTGCAATCGCAAGGTGATCCCCCCTTGCACCGTGTCGCTTGCCACCAGGTTCAGGTTGGTGAAATCGGCAATCAGTTGCAGGACCGAGCGCACTTCGATGTCCTGGAAGTTCAGGGACAGCTTTTCACCGCTGTAGGCGGCACGGTCGGTGTCGCGCTTGCGCAAGTCCTCGACTGTCATCGGACGGACACTGACGGTCAGTTTGTTGTCGGTCTGGTAGGTGGAGTAATCGAAGGTACCGCCGGGCTCGATGCTGATGGTGGCCCGGTCGGAACCGGCGCTGGCATTGACGAACTGCACCGGGGTGGCGAAGTCCTTGACGTCCAGGCGCACTCGCAATGGTTCAGGCAGTTGGGTCCTGGCGAAGTTGAGGATGATCTTGCCTTCCCGCTCCTGGATATCCGGCGCAATGGACGGGTCCGACAGGTCGATCACCACGTTGCCTTCACCCTGGGTCCCGCGCTGGAAGTCCACGCCACGAATGGCCCGGCCCACCGGTGCGTTGCTCCTGGCGGGCACCGCGCCGGCAGCTGCTGGGCGTGGGGCCTGGGCAATCGTTTTCGGCTCCGCGCCTTTACCGACCACCACGAACAGATTGTTGCCCTCGACCCGAGCGTTATACGGCACCAATTGGGTGAGGCCGATGATCAATCGGGTGCGGTCCCCCGCCTCGACGACGGTGGCGCTGCGTGCGTTACCGCTGCCCAGGTCCTGGGTCTTGCGCGCCAGCTGGCTGGTCACCCCAGGCAGGTCCAGGGCAATCCGGGCCGGTTGTTCGGTGGTATAGCCACGAGGCGTTGGCGGTGGCCCGTCGAAAGAGAGCTTCAACTCGACCCGGTCTCCCGGCAAAGCCGCAACATCCAGCGCCTTCAGGTTCGCCCCGAGGACCATCGGTGACATCAGCGCCATCCATAGCGAAACACCGAGGGCGGTAAAAATCCTGTTCATTGTTCGAGTTCCACTGAGTGCTCTTTCAAAGGAATGGTCCGTGGTCGCTCCAGCCAGGCACCTTCGCCATCGGGAACGATTTCGACCACATCGACCTGGGTGGCAGTGACGGCGACGATTCGCCCGTCGTTGCGCCCCAGATAGTCACCGACCTTGAGCCGATGCACCCCGCCCGCACCGCGCAGCAGCGCATAGGAGCCACTGGCATTGGCGATCGTGCCGACCATTTCAAACTGTTCGATGTTGAAGCCTTCGAGGTACTGCTTGACCCGGTTCGGATCGGGCCGGACATTGCGCGAACCTTTTTGCCGTTCGGCCTGATCCACCCGGACCTGCCGCGAGAACGGGCTGCGAAGGTCGGACGCGCTGTAGGTGAAGGTTTCGTTTGGCTTGAACGTCGGCGTCGGCTCGATCTTGCCGGGCGGGCGCAACCGCACCTCGTTCATGTAGGCGTCCAGGTCCTCGAAGCCACTGTCGTTGTTACAGCCGGCCAGCACAACCAGCCCGGCCAGCAGGCCCATGCAGCGGAGCGGCTTCATGGCTGCGCCCCCTGCTCGTTGTACCGATAGGTCTTGGCCTGGATGCTCATGCGCAGCTTCGAGCCCGACTCGGGGTCCGCGGGGGCAATGTCAAAATCGTGCAGCGTGACAATGCGGGGCAGCCCGGCAACACCGCTGACGAATGTCGCCAGGTCATGGTAGCCACCGGTCACCGTGATCTGGATCGGCAGTTCGATGTAGAACGGCTGGGTCACTTCGGGCAGCAGCTTGATCTCCTCGAACTCCAGGCCGCTGCCCAGGCCGGTGCGGGTGATGTCTTCCAGCAGGCCAGGCACTTCGGTGTCGCTGGGCAATTGCCGCAACAGCACGCCAAAGGAGGTTTCCATCTGCTTCATCTGCTCGGTATAGCGCTCCAGGTTCGCGGCCATATGGGCCTTGCCCGCGAATTGCGCCTTGAGGGTATTTTCTTCCTCGCGCACCTGCTGCAACTCATCCTCCAGGTCGCTCACGGCAAAGTTATAGCCCAACCCCAGGACCAGGACTACCAGCAGGACGCCGGCCAACCATTTGACCGGCAACGGCCAGGAACCGACGTTGTTGGTGTCCAGGTCACGGAAGTCGACCTTGCGCAGCGCGTCGAACCACTCCCCCGGCCTCATTGGGCGTCCTCCGCGTCGACCGGCTGGGTCTGTCGGACCGTCAGTTGGAACACGTTGGCCTGGTCGAGCTGGCCAGCGGTCGTGGCCTTGACTTCCGTCAGGCTGGGCGCATCGAACAGATCCGACGCGTCCAGGTTGCGCATCAGGTCCGAGACCCGGTGGTTGGACTCCGCAGCCCCCTTGATGGAGAGCGTCTTGTCTTCCATTTTCACTTCGGTGAAATACACCCCGTCCGGCAACGTCCGTACCAATTGATCGAAGATGCGCCCGCTGACCGGCCGGTTTCCCTGCAGGTCCTGGATGATGCGCATGCGCTCCACCAGTTGTTGGCGACGGGCTTTCAGCTCGCTGATTTGCTTGATGCGCTCGTCCAGCACCGCGATCTGCTCAGTGATGTGCCCATTGCGCGCCAGTTGGTGATTGATGGCACTGTGCAGGTACTGAACGCCGATCAAGGTCACCCCCACCGCGCCGACCAGCGCCCCCACCAATGCCAGCAGGAAGCGTTTGCGGCGTTCTTCACGAAGCTCTTCGCGCCAGGGAAGAAGGTTGATCCGTGCCATCAGTCGAAACTCCTGAGGGCCAGCCCGCAAGCGATCATCAGTGCCGGCGCGTCACTGGCCAGGGCACCGGCATTGACCTTGCTGCCCAGGGCCATGTTGGAAAACGGATTGGCCACATGGGTCGGCGTGCTCAGGCGCTGTTCGATCAGGCGGTCCAGCCCGGCGACTGACGCCGTGCCTCCGGCCAACAGGATGTGGTCCACCGCGCTGTACTGGCCCGAAGCGAAGAAAAACTGCAGCGACCGCGAAACCTGCTGCACCAACGCCTCGCGAAAGGGTTGCAGCACTTCGCTGAGGTAATCGTCCGGCAAACCGCCCTGCTTCTTTGCCAGGCCGGCCTGCTCGAGGGTCAGGCCATAGCGCCGCTGGATTTCCTCGGTGAGTTGGCGACCGCCGAACAGTTGCTCACGGGTATAGATGATGCGTCCGTTGTGCAGCACGCTCAGAGTGGTCATGGTGGCGCCGATATCGATCACCGCAACGGTCAACCGCTCCTGGGACGCCGCCAGTTGTGTGGCGAGCAGGCCAAAGGCGCGCTCCAACGCATAGGCTTCCACATCGACCACCCGAGCCGTCAGCCCCGCCAGCGCCAGCGCAGCCTCGCGAACCTCGACGTTTTCCTTGCGACAGGCCGCCAGCAGCACCTCGACCCGCTCGCTGTTGCGCGCAGACACGCCCACGACCTCGAAATCGATGGCCACTTCATCCAGTGGATAAGGAATGTACTGGTCCGCCTCGATCTTGAGCTGGTTCTCCATCTCGTCGTCGGAAAGCCCCGCATCCATCTCGATGATCTTGGTGATCACTGCCGAACCCGCCACGGCCACCGCCACACTGCGCGTGGGTGTCTTGGCCTTGATCAAAACCCGGGACAACGCCTGCCCGACCCCCTCGAGCTCGGCGATGTTCTTCTCGATCACGGCGTTGGCCGGCAACGGTTCGACCGCGTAGGACTCGACACGGTAACGGTCACCCTGGCGGCTCAACTCGAGCAGCTTCACCGATGTGGAGCTGATGTCGATGCCCAGAAGCGTATGGGTTTTTTTATTGAAGAGTCGTAGCACTACCAATTCCCTATGACTATCCGTGAGTTACGGACTCTCTAATACGCATTGCGTTCAATCACCCCAGCCCGACGGACGTCCGGATGGCGTTTCCGACGGAAAAAAATGCTTATAATGCGCAGCGTTTTTTTCGCTTTGCTGCAAGCACGGGTCCTTCCCTGCACCTGGCGTCTTTTTCATTCTTTGCCTGGATATCCAAAAGCCTTGATTCGTCTGCTGAAATTTTTCGGATGGTCCGTCATCGCCGTTTTCTGCGGACTGCTCTTGGGTCTGAGCGGTGCGTTTCTTTACCTTAGTCCGGGATTGCCATCCGTGGAGGCGCTGAGAAGTATTCAGTTGCAGATTCCTCTGCGGGTATACAGCAGCGACAACAAGCTGATCGCCGAATTTGGCGAAATGCGCCGCACGCCGATCCGCTTCGCCGACATCCCCCCCAATTTCATCAATGCGTTACTCAGTGCCGAAGACGACAACTTCGCCAACCATTATGGCGTCGATCCGGGCAGTCTGATGCGTGCCGCCAGCCAGTTGGTCAAGAGCGGGCACATCCAGTCCGGCGGCAGCACCATCACCATGCAGGTGGCCAAGAACTTCTTCCTGACCAGCGAGCGCAGCTTCTCGCGCAAGACCACCGAAATTCTCCTGGCCCTGCAGATCGAACGGCAGTTGACCAAGGATGAAATCCTCGAGCTGTACGTGAACAAGATCTACCTGGGCAACCGCGCCTATGGCATCGAGGCGGCGGCCCAGGTGTATTACGGCAAGTCGATCCGTGATGTGAGCCTGGCGCAGATGGCAATGATCGCCGGCCTGCCCAAGGCACCGTCGCGCTTCAATCCGCTGGCCAACCCGGCGCGCAGCAAGGAGCGTCGCGACTGGATCCTGGGGCGCATGTACAAACTCGGCAAGATCAGCGAGGCCGACTACACCGCCGCGATCAACGAGCCATTGAACGCCAGCTATCACGTGCCAACACCGGAAGTGAACGCCCCGTATATCGCCGAAATGGCCCGGGCCGAGATGGTCGGACGCTATGGCAGCGATGCCTACACCGAAGGGTTCCGCGTGACCACCACGGTGCCGAGCAACCTGCAGGAAATGGCCAACACCGCGCTGCACGAAGGCCTGATGACCTACGATCAGCGCCACGGCTACCGTGGCCCCGAATCGCGCCTGCCAGGCAAGACCAGGGAAGCCTGGGCCCTTGAGCTGACCAAACAGCGCACCATCAGCAGCCTGGAACCGGCGATCGTCACCCAGGTGGACAAGGACGGTATCAAGGTCCTGACGCGCAACGGCGAGCTTGAGGAACACGTGAAATGGGACACCATGAAGTGGGCCCGTCCGTTCCTCAATACCAACAGCATGGGCGCCGCACCCCGGCAGCCATCGGACGTGGCCCAGGTCGGCGATCTGGTCCGGGTGCAGCGCCAGCCGGACAACACCCTCAAGTTCAGCCAGATCCCGGCCGCCCAGGGCGCCCTGGTGTCCCTCGATCCGCAGGACGGCGCGATCCGCTCCCTGGTGGGTGGCTTCGCCTTCGAGCAGAGCAACTACAACCGCGCATTGCAGGCCAAGCGCCAGCCGGGCTCGAGCTTCAAGCCGTTCGTCTACAGCGCCGCGCTGGATAACGGCTATACCGCTGCGAGCCTGGTGAATGACGCGCCCATCGTGTTTGTCGACGAATACCTGGACAAGGTCTGGCGCCCGAAGAACGACACCAACACCTTCCTCGGCCCGATCCGTCTGCGCGAGGCGCTGTACAAGTCGCGCAACCTGGTGTCGATCCGCCTGTTGCAGGCGCTGGGGGTGGATCGCACCATCGACTACATCGCCCGGTTCGGCTTCAACAAGCAGGACCTGCCCCGCAACCTGTCACTGGCCCTGGGCACCGCCACCCTGACCCCGATGGAAATCGCCACGGGCTGGAGCACATTCGCCAACGGCGGGTACAAGATCACCCCGTACATCATCGACAAGATCGAAAGTCGCAACGGCGAGACACTGTTCGTGGCCAACCCGCCGCGGGTGCCTACCGGCGAGCAGGCCAGCGATGGCATCGCCGCCCCGTCCGCCGAGACTTTCACGGTGAATCCGACTCCGGGTGAAGCCTCCGCCGCCACTCCAGCGACCCAGGCACCTGCGGTCGCCGAACGCATCGTTGACGGGCGCACCACCTACATTCTCAACAGCATGCTGGAAGACGTGATCAAGCTCGGCACCGGCCGTCGTGCACTGGCCCTGGGCCGTACCGACCTGGCAGGCAAGACCGGTACCACCAACGAATCCAAGGACGCCTGGTTCTCCGGCTACAACGGCGACTACGTGACCACCGTCTGGACCGGTTTCGACCAGCCCGAGAGTCTGGGTCGCCGCGAGTTCGGCGGCACCGTGGCGCTGCCTATCTGGATGAGCTACATGGGCGCCGCCCTCAAGGACAAACCGCCTCACACCCAGCCAGAACCGGAAGGCATCCTCAGCCTGCGGGTCGACCCGGTCAGCGGCCGTGCGGCCACACCAGGCACTCCGGGTGCGTACTTCGAGCTGTTCAAGAGCGAAGACACCCCACCGTCGGCCAACGAGCTGGGCAATGGCGTTGCACCAGGCAGCCCGCTGCCGGCGGATGAAGCGGCGCCGATCGATCTGTTCTGATATTGCATCGCGAGCAGGCTCGCTCCCACAGGGGTATGTATTCCAAATGTGGGAGCGAGCCTGCTCGCGATTGATCGTTCCCACGCTCCCGCGTGGGAACGCCTCTACGGACGCTCCGCGTTCGGCTCTTGATGGGAACGCGGAGCGTCCCGGGCTACATTCCCACGCAGAGCGTGGGAACGATCAATGTGGGAGCGAGCCTGCTCGCGATGGCGCCCTCAAGGTGTGATCGTTCCCACGCTCCTGCGTGGGAACGCCTCTACGGACGCTCCGCGTTCGACTCTTGATGGAACGCGGAGCGTCCCAGGTCACATTCCCACGCAGAGCGTGGGAACGATCAATAAAAAACCCCGGCTCACAGGAGCCGGGGTTTTTCGTTGAGGCGTTACAACGGTTTAGCCGTTGAACACATCATCCACGCTCTTGAGTGGGTAGTTTTTCGGGTACGGCAGGGTTGCCACGCCAGTCTCGATCGCGGCCTTGGCCACGGCGTCGGAGATGAGGGTGATCAGGCGGGCGTCCATTGGCTTCGGAATGATGTATTCACGACCGAATTCCAGCTTGATGCCGCCGTAGGCGTCGCAGACTTCCTGAGGCACCGGCAGCTTGGCCAGTTCGCGCAGGGCGTTGGCCGCCGCGACTTTCATCTCTTCGTTGATGCGCTTGGCGCGAACGTCCAGGGCACCACGGAAGATGAATGGGAAGCCCAGTACGTTGTTGACCTGGTTCGGGTAGTCCGAACGACCAGTCGCCATGATCACGTCGTTGCGAGTGGCGTGAGCCAGTTCCGGAGCGATTTCCGGATCCGGGTTCGAGCAGGCGAACACGATCGGGTTCGGCGCCATGCGCAGCAGGTTTTCCGGGCTCAGCAGGTTCGGACCCGACAGACCGACGAATACGTCAGCGCCGTCCAATGCGTCCGCCAGGGTGCGCTTGTCGGTCGCGTGAGCGAAGACAGCCTTGTACTGGTTCAGGTCGCTACGACCGGAATGGATCACACCGGTACGGTCGATCATGAAGATGTTTTCGATCTTCGCGCCCATGCTCACCAGCAATTTCATGCAGGAGATGGCCGCAGCACCGGCGCCCAGGCAGACGATCTTGGCTTCCGGCAAGGTTTTGCCAGCGATTTCCAGGGCGTTGATCATGCCGGCCGCGGTCACGATTGCGGTACCGTGCTGGTCATCGTGGAACACCGGAATGTCGCACTGTTCGATCAGCGCGCGTTCGATTTCAAAGCACTCAGGCGCCTTGATGTCTTCCAGGTTGATGCCTCCAAAGGTGATGGAGATGCGCTTGACGGTGTCGATGAAGGCTTGCGGGCTTTCGGAGTCGACTTCGATGTCGAACACGTCGATACCGGCGAAACGCTTGAACAGGACGCCCTTGCCTTCCATGACCGGCTTGGAGGCCAATGGACCCAGGTCACCCAGGCCGAGAATCGCGGTGCCATCGGAAATGACTGCAACCAGGTTGCCCTTGCCGGTGTATCGGTAGGCCAGTTCAGGGTCGCGAGCGATTTCGCGGACTGGCTCGGCTACGCCGGGGCTGTAGGCCAGCGACAGATCGCGGGCAGTAGCGGTGGCCTTGGTGAGCTCGACACTCAGCTTTCCTGGACGAGGATGAGCGTGATATTCGAGAGCGGCAGTTTTCAGATCAGACATGTGGGCATTCCGCTTTTTACTGTGTTGGACAGACGGACCGCCGAGGATACGCGCCTCGCAAAGTCCCTACAAGACTGACCGGTCACCGCTGTCAAGCGCCCTGCCCTACGACTTTGGGCCAAGGGCCACGAAACACAAGGGCTCGATGCATACAATCAACAGAAAAAATGTCTACAATTTTTTATCCCGACATCGGACTCAGCATCGCCGGATCGGTCAGCGGCAGTAGCCAGCGGCCTTGCCCCTGCCCCGCGTTCCCACGGCGAGACCGCTCGACCACCCAGCCACGCGCCTCGACCTGCTTGCCGACAAGGCGCTCGAGCGAAGCCATATCGAAGCGTTCCAGCAGATTGGGCGCAATGCGCAATACAACCGAATTATCCAATTGCAGCCAAACACCACCACGATTGCGCCTGACTGCGCTGACGCGCCCGCTCAGCACTGCGAAACCGGACGCCTTGACCTGCCCGGTCTTGAGCACGGGTGAACGCTTCCACAGGCCGAGACGCGCTTCCCGCGCCTGGCGTTCGGCGGCCCGCTGACAATCGGCCAACCCGACATTCGGTGCCACCGCCACCTGAAAGCCCAGGCCCTCGGCGAGCATCTGCGCTTCGAGATTGCGTCCATCGGCACCATAGGCATGGGCCAGTGCCCGACCGTAGCGATCCTTGCCCTCCCTGCCGGGAACCAACCCTACGCGCCCGCCACTGGCGGCCACCAAGGCTTCCAGGCGACGGCGGGCCGCAACGGCAAAGGGCTCGTCGGAACGCCCCTGCCGACCCAGCTCAGGTGTATTGAGGCCGATCAAGCGCACGCTGCGACCATCTGTCAGGCGCAGGGTATCGCCATCCACCACCCGCCGGACCACCACCTCGGTCGCGCCCGTCGGTGCGGGGCAGAAGGCCTGGGCGCCGCTCAGCCAAATCGCGGACACAAAAAAGGCGCCCACAAGGGACGCCTTTTTCATCACTTCGCAGCCGTCGAAACGACACGCCAAAATGATCAGTCTCAGGCCTTTTTGGCGCCGAAAGCACCGAAACGGTCTGCGAACTTCTGAACGCGACCACCGGTATCCAGAGTCTTTTGCTTACCGGTGTAGAACGGGTGGCATTCGTTGCAAACGTCGATCGCCAGGGCTTTGCCGTAGGTCGAACGGGTTTCGAACTTGTTGCCGCAGCTGCAGGTTACAGCAATGGCTGGGTATTCCGGATGGATATCGGCTTTCATGGTGTTTTCCTCAGGCTAGCGTGCCGCCACCCAACACTATTGTTGAATACCGCACGTAATTAGGGCGCGGATTCTACCAGACATCGACGATGACGCAAGCTATGCCTTGTACCAACCGTCTGCTAGGCTCCCGACCTCAACTGTGGGAGCGAGCCTGCTCCGGGCGGCGATCCGACGATGGCGGCGTGTCAGTCACTGTGCAGGTTGCTGAACCACCGCTATCGTCGGATCGCCGCCCGGAGCAGGCTCGCTCCCACAGGGTGCACCCAGCCCTTCTGATTTGCTATCGAGATCCCCGCGTGCCCGACGCCATCCTGCGCCTCGCCCTGCCTTCGCCCCTGCGCCGCCTGTTCGACTATCGCGCCCCGGCCGGAGTCCCGCGTGCCCGGCTGCAACCGGGCATGCGCTTGCGGGTGCCGTTCGGTCGGCGGGAAATGATCGGCATTCTGGTGGAAGTCACCGACCACAGCGAGGTCCCCGCCGACAAGCTCAAGCCCGCCCTGGCGCTGCTCGATGCCACGCCGCCGCTGCCGGCCTCGTTGTTCAAGCTGTGCCTGTGGACCGCCCAGTATTACCAGCACAGCCTCGGCGACACCCTGAGTTGGGCGTTGCCGGTGTTGCTGCGCCAGGGCGAACCGGCCGAAGCACGCCAGGAGCGGTTCTGGTCGGTGGCACCGGGGGCTTCGCTGGATGACCCGCGCATCGCCCGCGCGCCCCGTCAACGCGAAGCCCTGGCGACGCTTGCCCAGCATCCCCACGGCGTGGCGCATCAGTTGCTGAGCAAGCTGATGCTCAGCAAGGACAGCCTCGACCTGCTGCTGGCCAAGGACCTGGTCCAGGTGGAAGTCCGCCGGCATGCCCCGGGCGCCCGTCATGAACATTGGCTGGCCCAGCCGGAACTGCCGCTCAATGCCGAACAGCGAGCGGCTTGCGAAGCGATCCGCGCCGGCTTCGACAGTTATCACGCCTTTCTGCTGGCGGGCGTCACCGGCAGCGGCAAGACCGAAGTCTATCTTCAGCTCATCCGCCAGACCCTGGAAGCGGGCAAGCAGGCCCTGGTGCTGATTCCGGAAATCAACCTCGGTCCACAGACCCTCGCGCGTTTCGAACAGCGTTTCAACGCCCGGATCGCCCTGGTGCATTCGGCGGTCAATGACCGCGAACGCCTGGAAGCCTGGCTGGCCGCCCGGGACGGCGAGGCCGATATCATCATCGGCACCCGCTCGGCCCTCTTCACGCCGATGAAGAACCCCGGGCTGATTATCATCGACGAAGAACACGACGGCTCGTATAAACAGCAGGAAGGCCTGCGCTACCACGCCCGCGACCTGGCCCTGGTGCGGGCCCGCCAGGAGGACATTCCCATTGTCCTCGGCTCGGCGACGCCCTCCCTGGAGAGCCTGCACAACGCCTACACCGGTCGCTATGGGCTCCTGCGCCTGAACGAACGGGCCGGCGGTGCCAAACAGCCGCGGTTCCTGCGCCTGGACGTAAAGAGTCGTCCACTGGACAGCGGTATTTCCGGGCCGATGCAGCAAGCCATCGGCCAGACCCTGGCCGCAGGCCAGCAGGTCCTGGTGTTTCTCAACCGCCGCGGGTTCGCCCCGACCCTGCTGTGCCATGACTGTGGCTGGATGTCCGGCTGCGAACGCTGCGACGCGCGGATGACAGTGCATCAACGCTACGGCGAGCTGCGTTGCCACCACTGCGGCCACACCGAGCGAGTACCGAGGCATTGCCCGCAATGCGGCAAGGTGGACTTGCGTCCGGTGGGCGCCGGCACCGAACGCGCCGAAGAGCGCCTGGGCATTCTCTTTCCCGATTACCCGGTGCTGCGGGTGGATCGTGACAGCACGTCGCGCAAGGACGCGATGAACCAGTTGTTCACCACGATCCAGAAGGGCCAGCCCTGCATCCTGGTGGGCACACAGATGCTCGCCAAAGGACACCACTTCCCCCGGGTGACGCTGGTGTCGATCCTGGACGCCGACGGCGGGCTGTTCTCCGGGGATTTCCGCGCCAGCGAACGCATGGCGCAACTGATCGTCCAGGTTGCCGGCCGGGCCGGGCGGGCCGAAGAGCCGGGCAAGGTGATTATCCAGACCCACCTGGCGGACCACCCGCTGCTGATACAACTGACCGAGCAAGGCTACTTCGCCTTCGCCGAGCAAGCCTTGAGCGAACGCCGCAGCGCCGGCCTGCCGCCGTTTGCCCATCTGGCGCTGTTGCGGGCCGAAGCCCACAAGCCGGGGCAGGCCGAAGGCTTTCTTGACGACGCCTGCAGCGAGGCCGAGCGCCTGCTGGCCGAGCAGAACCTGAGCGGAATCGAGTTACTGGGCCCGGTACCAGCGCCGATGGAACGACGCGCGGGGCGCTATCGGGCGCAACTCTTGTTGCAAGCCAATGCCCGGGCGCCACTACATCGCCTACTGAGCGCCTGGCTGCTGGTACTGGAACAGATGCCCAGCGGACGAGCGGTACGCTGGTCGCTGGATGTGGATCCGGTGGATTTGTACTGAATGGAATATCGCCGCCCGGAGCAGGCTCGCTCCCACAGGAAATCGCATTCCAATGTGGGAGCGAGCCTGCTCGCGATGGCGTCCGAATAGTCACCACCGGCCCCCAACCGACCCGCTACAGTTGGCAAGCCCGTCTTCCCCACGGATAATGCCCAGTTTTTCCACCAGCGCATCGAAGCGCCGCCGCGCCTGCGGTTGAAAGAGAAGACCATGAAAGACACCATTCGCCAGCTCATCCAGCAAGCCATCACCCAACTCGTCGCTGAAGGTGTGTTGCCAGAAGGCCTGTCGCCGGCGATTCAGGTCGAAAACACCCGCGACAAGACCCATGGCGACTTTGCCAGCAACATCGCAATGATGCTGGCAAAACCGGCCGGAATGAAACCACGGGACCTGGCCGAGAAAATCATCGCTGCGCTGCCGGCTGACGAAAACGTCACCAAGGCAGACATCGCCGGCCCCGGGTTCATCAACTTTTTCCAGAATACCCAGGCCCTGGCCTCGCGCCTGGACGCCGCCCTGGCCGACGAACGCCTCGGCGTGCGCAAAGCCGGCCCGTTGCAACGCACCGTGGTCGACCTGTCCGCGCCGAATCTCGCCAAGGAAATGCACGTCGGCCACCTGCGCTCGACCATCATCGGCGATGGCGTGGCCCGGGTCCTGGAGTTCCTGGGC
Source organism: Pseudomonas sp. MAFF 730105 (assembly GCF_055380705.1). Lineage (NCBI taxonomy): Bacteria > Pseudomonadati > Pseudomonadota > Gammaproteobacteria > Pseudomonadales > Pseudomonadaceae > Pseudomonas > Pseudomonas sp. MAFF 730105. The sequence continues at coordinate 447,319 of NZ_AP018438.1, read as the reverse complement.
GACACCGTGATCCGGCAGAACCACGTCGGCGACTGGGGCACTCAGTTCGGCATGCTGATGGCCTATCTGCAGGAAAACCCAATCACCAGCGACGAACTTTCGGACCTGGAGAACTTCTACCGCGCCGCCAAGCAACGCTTCGACGAGTCGCCGGAGTTCGCTGACCGCGCCCGTGGCCTGGTGGTCAAGTTGCAGGCCGGCGATGCCGAGTGCCTGGCCCTGTGGAGCAAGTTCAAGGACATCTCCCTGTCCCACTGCCAGAAAATCTACGAACTGCTGAACGTCAAGCTGACCATGGCCGACGTGATGGGCGAAAGCGCCTACAACGACGACCTGATCAATGTGGTCAACGACCTTCGGGCCAAGGGCTTGCTGGTAGAGAGCAACGGCGCCCAGTGCGTGTTCCTCGACCAGTTCAAGACCGCCGACGGCGAACCTCTGCCGGTGATCATCGTCAAGGCCGACGGCGGCTACCTCTACGCCACCACTGACCTGGCGGCCGTGCGCTATCGCAACAGCGTGCTGAAGGCGGACCGGGTCCTGTACTTCGTCGACCAGCGTCAGGCCCTGCACTTCCAGCAAGTGTTCGAAGTGGCCCGCCTGGCCGGCTTCGTACCTCGCCCGATGGAAATGGAGCACATGGGCTTCGGTACCATGAACGGTGCCGATGGCCGTCCGTTCAAGACCCGCGACGGCGGCACGGTGAAATTGATCGACCTGCTGACCGAAGCCCAGGAGCGCGCCTACACCCTGGTCAAGGGCAAGAACCCGGACCTGGCCGAGGACGAACTGCGCCAGATCGCCAAAGTTGTGGGCATCGACGCGGTGAAGTACGCCGACCTGTCCAAGCACCGCACCAGCGACTACAGCTTCAACTTCGACCTGATGCTCAATTTCGAAGGTAACACCGCGCCGTACCTGCTGTACGCGTACACCCGCGTGGCAGGCGTGTTCCGCAAGCTCGGCAAAAGCTTCGACGAGGTGGATGGCCGGATTGTGCTGGAGGCGGCTCACGAACAGGAACTGGCAGCGAGGTTGGCGCAGTTCGGCGAAGTGCTGAACAACGTCGCCGACAAGGGCACACCCCACACCCTGTGCGCGTACCTGTATGACGTGGCCGGTCTGTTCTCCAGCTTCTACGAGAACTGCCCGATCCTCAGCGCCGACACCCCGGAGCAAATGCAGAGCCGCCTGCGCCTCGCCGCGCTGACCGGACGCACCCTCAAGCAAGGCCTGGAACTGCTGGGCCTGGAAACGCTGGAGCGCATGTAAGTTGGCTGCCAAGAAAAAACCTGCACCCAAACGCGGCGCCAGTCGTTACCAGGCCCCGGCCAAGAAGCCGATTCCGGGCTGGTTGTGGATGGCGATCGGCCTGAGCGTCGGCGCCTTCATCGTGTTCCTGATGAAGCTGGAGCCGGGCCAGGGCGATGACGTCAAGCGCGTTCGCCAGGAGCAGCAGAAAGCCACGCGCATCGCCGAGGCCAACAAGACTCCGCCGAGCCCGACGCAACCGGTGAAGCCGAAATACGACTTCTACACCCTGCTGCCGGAGTCGGAAGTCATCGTGCCGCCTGATGCGGTACCGGAAAAAACCCTGCCGACGCCACAAGTGCCCGCCACGCCGGTCACGCCGGCCGAAGCCGCGAAGATCGACACCGCCCGCGCCCAGGCGGCCCTGGCTGGCATCACGCCGCCACCGGCGCCACCCGTGCAGAAAGCCGCGCCGGTGACGAAGTTCTTCCTGCAAGCCGGTTCGTTCCGCAAGGAAGCCGACGCCGACAAGGTCCGGGCGCAGATCATCTTGCAGGGCCAATCCGTGTCGGTGGAGTCCGGGACCGTGAAGGACGAAACCTGGTATCGGGTCATGGTCGGCCCGTTCAGCAACCGCGAGGAACTGACCAAGGCGCAGAAACAACTGGCCAGCAGCGGCTTTAGCAACCTGTTGTTACAACAACGCCAGAGCCGCTAGTAGCCTACTGATCGTTCCCACGCTCCGCGTGGGAACGCCTCAGGGGACGCTCCGCGTCCAGTGACGCGGAGCGTCACGGGCTGCATGCCCACGCGGAGCGTGGGCACGATCAGTAAGAGACCACCCGTCCTCTCGCCCACGCCGCAGTTGAAAAACCCCACGTCACCCCCATATGAGTTTTCATCCGGGCATTTTCGCCCCGCTGCGTGGAGACTCTTCCCTTGACCACCATCGTTTCAGTCCGCCGTCATGGCAAAGTCGTCATGGGCGGCGACGGCCAGGTTTCACTGGGCAATACCGTGATGAAAGGCAATGCGAAGAAAGTCCGCCGCCTGTATCACGGCCAGGTAATCGCCGGCTTCGCCGGGGCCACTGCCGACGCTTTTACCTTGTTCGAGCGCTTCGAAGGCCAGTTGGAAAAACACCAGGGCCATCTGGTTCGGGCCGCCGTTGAGCTGGCCAAGGAGTGGCGCACCGACCGTTCCCTCAGCCGCCTCGAAGCCATGCTGGCGGTCGCCAACAAGGACGCCTCCCTGATCATCACCGGCAACGGCGATGTGGTTGAGCCCGAAGACGGCCTGATCGCCATGGGTTCCGGGGGCGCCTACGCCCAGGCCGCCGCCAGTGCGCTGCTGAAGAAGACCGACCTGTCGGCCCGTGAAATCGTCGAGACCGCCCTGGGCATTGCCGGCGACATCTGTGTCTTCACCAACCATACCCAAACCATTGAGGAGCAGGATCTCGCAGAATGAAGCCCGTACCCCGGCTCATTCTTGCTTGAGGACCGCCAACTACTATGTCCATGACTCCCCGCGAAATCGTCCACGAACTCAACCGCCACATCATCGGCCAGGACGATGCCAAGCGCGCCGTCGCCATCGCCCTGCGTAACCGCTGGCGCCGGATGCAGCTGCCCGAAGAGCTGCGCGTCGAAGTGACCCCCAAGAACATCCTGATGATCGGCCCGACCGGTGTCGGTAAAACCGAGATCGCCCGTCGCCTGGCGAAACTCGCCAACGCCCCGTTCATCAAGGTCGAGGCCACCAAGTTCACCGAAGTCGGCTATGTCGGCCGTGACGTCGAGTCGATCATCCGCGACCTGGCCGACGCCGCCATCAAGCTGCTGCGCGAACAGGAAATCACCAAGGTCCGCCACCGCGCCGAAGACGCGGCCGAAGAACGCATCCTCGATGCCCTGCTGCCACCGGCGCGCATGGGTTTCAATGCCGACTCCGCCGCGACCCAGGACTCCAACACCCGCCAACTGTTCCGCAAGCGTCTGCGCGAAGGCCAGTTGGACGACAAGGAAATCGAGATCGAAGTGGCCGAAATGTCCGGCGTCGACATTTCCGCGCCGCCGGGCATGGAAGAGATGACCAACCAGTTGCAGAGCCTGTTCGCCAACATGGGCAAGGGCAAGAAGAAAAGCCGCAAGCTGAAGGTCAAGGAAGCGCTGAAACTGGTGCGCGATGAAGAGGCCAGCCGCCTGGTCAACGAGGAAGAACTGAAGGCCAAGGCCCTGGAGGCCGTCGAACAGCACGGCATCGTGTTCATCGACGAAATCGACAAGGTTGCCAAGCGTGGCAATGTCGGCGGTGCCGACGTCTCCCGTGAGGGCGTGCAACGGGACCTGCTGCCGCTGATCGAAGGTTGTACGGTCAACACCAAGCTGGGCATGGTCAAGACCGACCATATCCTGTTCATCGCCTCCGGCGCGTTCCACCTGAGCAAGCCAAGTGACCTGGTGCCGGAACTGCAAGGCCGCCTGCCGATCCGTGTGGAGCTCAAGGCGCTGTCGCCGGAAGACTTCGAACGCATCCTGAGCGAGCCCCATGCCTCCCTGACCGAACAGTACTGCGCACTGCTCAAGACCGAAGGCCTGAACATCGAGTTCACGCCAGAAGGCATCAAGCGCCTGGCGCAGATCGCCTGGCAGGTCAACGAGAAGACCGAGAACATCGGTGCTCGCCGCCTGCACACGCTGCTTGAGCGACTGCTCGAGGAAGTGTCGTTCAGCGCCGGTGACCTGGCGAGCAAACATGACGAAGCGCCGATCCTCATCGACGCCGAGTACGTCAACAGCCACCTGGGTGAATTGGCGCAGAACGAAGACCTGTCGCGGTATATCCTGTAACTCATCACTACAGGCATGCGCAGTTCCGTGTGGGAGCGAGCCTGCTCGCGAAAGCGGGGTATCAGTCACATCATTGTTGGCTGACACTGCGCCTTCGCGAGCAGGCTCGCTCCCACATCTGACGGTGTCGCTGCGTAGATCAGGGTTCTTTCAGCTACGGACCACAGGCCATGACCAAACTCCCCACCGCCATCAATCTGCACAAAGCTTCGAAGACCCTGACGCTGAAATACGCGCCGGACGAGGAGTACCACCTGCCCGCCGAATTCCTGCGGGTGCATTCGCCTTCCGCCGAGGTCCAGGGCCACGGCAAGCCCATCCTGCAATACGGCAAGCTCAACGTCGGTTTGTCCAAGATCGAACCCGCCGGCCAGTACGCACTGAAATTGACCTTCGACGACGGTCATGACAGCGGACTGTTCACCTGGGAGTACCTGTACCAGTTGGCAGTGCGCCAGGACGACTTGTGGAGCGATTATCTTGCCGAGCTCAAGGCCGCCGGAAAAACCCGCGACCCCAGCGAGTCCGTCGTCAAGCTGATGCTCTAGCTCAAGGGCTGGCGCTTTAGGGCGAATTTTCTAGACTCATCTGTTTGAATGTCCACCCGGCAAGGTCAATGACTGGCCTGCTTGCGAAAAAAATTAAACTCGGGTAACCAATGGAGCTGGCAAGTTCCCTGCAAAGGAACCTGCGAGTTCCCTTGCACATGTTTCCTCATTGGCCACGATGCGGAATTAACGGTCACCCGAGCAGCGTACCTGGTATTGGCTGTGTGGCTTTGCGGCACGGTCCCGGTACTCGTCTGACAATGGAGCGTCGTAGATGAGCAACAAGAACAACGATGACCTGAAGTACCAAGCCTCGGAAAATACCCTGGGGTTGAATCCCGTCGTCGGCTTGCGCAGAAAAGACCTGCTGGCCTCTGCTCGCATGGTACTGACCCAGACCCTCAAGCAACCGCTGCACAGCGCTAGGCACGTCGCCCATTTCGGTGCCGAGCTCAAGAACGTCCTGTTCGGCAAGTCCGAGCTGCAACCAGCCGCCGATGACCGCCGCTTCAATGATCCGGCATGGAGCCAGAACCCGCTCTACAAGCGCTACATGCAGACCTACCTGGCCTGGCGCAAGGAACTGCACGCCTGGATCGATGACAGCAACCTGCCGCCCCAGGACATCAGCCGTGGGCATTTCGTGATCAACCTGATGACCGAAGCCATGTCGCCGACCAACTCGGCGGCCAACCCGGCGGCGGTCAAGCGCTTCTTCGAAACCGGCGGCAAGAGCCTGCTGGACGGCCTGTCCCACCTGGCCAAGGACCTGGTGCACAACGGGGGGATGCCGAGCCAGGTGGACATGGGCGCCTTCGAAGTCGGCAAGAGCCTGGGCGTGACCGAAGGTGCCGTGGTGTTTCGCAACGACGTGCTGGAGCTGATCCAGTACCGTCCCATCACCGAGCAGGTCCATGAGCGACCGCTGCTGGTGGTTCCGCCGCAGATCAACAAGTTCTATGTATTCGACCTGAGCCCGGACAAGAGCCTGGCGCGCTTCTGCCTGCGCAGCAATGTGCAGACTTTCATCGTCAGCTGGCGCAACCCCACCAAAGACCAGCGCGAGTGGGGCCTGTCGACCTACATCGAGGCGCTCAAGGAAGCGGTGGATGTGGTCACGGCCATCACCGGCAGCAAGGACGTGAACATGCTGGGAGCCTGTTCGGGTGGCATCACCTGCACCGCGCTGCTGGGCCATTACGCCGCCCTCGGCGAGAAGAAAGTCAACGCCCTGACCCTGTTGGTGAGCGTGCTCGACACCACCCTGGACACTGACGTGGCACTGTTCGTCGACGAGCAGACCCTCGAAGCGGCCCGGCGTCATTCCTACCAGGCGGGTGTGCTCGAAGGCCGCGACATGGCCAAGGTCTTCGCCTGGATGCGCCCCAACGACCTGATCTGGAACTACTGGGTCAACAACTACCTGCTGGGCAACGAGCCGCCGGTATTCGACATCCTCTTCTGGAACAACGACACCACCCGGCTTCCGGCGGCGTTCCACGGCGACCTCATCGAAATGTTCAAGACCAACCCATTGACCCGGCCCAATGCACTGGAAGTGTGCGGTACGCCGATCGATCTCAAGCAGGTCACTGCCGACATCTTTGCTCTGGCGGGCACCAACGACCACATCACGCCCTGGAAGTCCTGCTACAAGTCGGCGCAACTGTTCGGCGGCAAAGTGGATTTCGTGCTGTCGAGCAGCGGTCATATCCAGAGCATCCTCAACCCGCCGGGCAATCCCAAGTCGCGCTACATGACCAGCGAAGACATGCCCGCCAAGGCCGAGGACTGGCAGGAAAACTCCACCAAGCACACCGATTCCTGGTGGCTGCACTGGCAGGCCTGGCAGGCCGAGCGCTCGGGCAAACTGAAAAAGGCGCCCACCGTTCTGGGCAACAAGACCTACGTGGCGGGTGAAGCGGCACCTGGCACGTATGTGCATGAGCGGTAACGGATGGGACTTGCCTGCCGATATCCTGATCTGATGCAGGACCCGCTCGCTGCAGACCCGATCCCATGCTCGCAGCAAATCCCCTGTGGGAGCGAGCCTGCTCGCGATAGCGCCAGGCCAGTCAAATCCATACCGACTGACCCGACGCCATCGCGAGCAGGCTCGCTCCCACAAGGAATCGGGGAAAAATGAAAGATCGCGACATAACCCACAGGGCTTGAAGCATGCCGCAACCGTACATCTTCCGTACCGTCGACCTGGATGGCCAGACCTTGCGCACCGCGGTACGTCCCGGCAAGCCTCACTTGACGCCGCTGCTGATTTTCAACGGCATCGGCGCGAACCTGGAGCTGGTGTTCCCGTTCATCGAGGCCCTGGACCCGGACCTGGAAGTCATCGCCTTCGATGTGCCCGGTGTCGGCGGTTCATCGACACCCAGCCGGCCCTATCGCTTTCCTGGCCTGGCAAAGCTTGCCGCGCGCATGCTCGATTACCTCGACTATGGGCAGGTCAGCGTGGTGGGTGTGTCATGGGGCGGCGCCCTGGCCCAGCAGTTCGCCCACGACTACCCGGAGCGCTGCAAGAAACTGATCCTGGCGGCCACGGCCGCCGGAGCGGTGATGGTGCCGGGCAAACCGAAGGTGCTGTGGATGATGGCAAGCCCCAGGCGCTACGTTCAGCCTTCCCATGTGCTGCGCATCGCGCCGCTGATCTACGGCGGCTCGTTCCGCCGTGACCCGAACCTGGCGACCAGCCACGCGGCCAGGGTCCGCTCGGCGGGCAAGCTCGGTTATTACTGGCAACTGTTTGCCGGCCTGGGCTGGACCAGTATCCACTGGCTGCACAAGATCCATCAGCCGACCCTGATCCTGGCCGGCGACGACGATCCGCTGATCCCATTGATCAACATGCGCATGCTGGCCTGGCGCATCCCCAACTCCCAGCTGCACATCATCGATGACGGCCACCTCTTCCTGATCACCCGGGCCGAGGCTGTGGCGCCCATCATCATGAAATTCCTGGAGGAAGAACGTCAGCGTGCGGTCATGCATCCGCATCCCACGCCGCAGGGCGGGGGCTGACGCCCAGCGCGCCTGGCAGGACGCCGGGACGCGCAACTTCCGAAACAGCGACTATGTTGTCTGATTCGGTGTGTTTGTATTTGGCCTGATGATGAAGGAGTTGACTCATGCGCGACAAACCGGCGAAGGGTTCCGTACCCGCCCCTGCCAGCTTCATCAATGCGCAAAGTGCGGTCACCGGCCTGCGCGGCAGGGACCTGCTGTCCACCTTGCGCGACGTTGCCGCCTACGGCTTGCGCAACCCGGTGAACAGTGCCCGGCACGCGCTGAAGCTGGGCAGCCAGTTGGGTCGCGTGCTGCTGGGGGAAACCCTGCACCCCACCAACCCCAAGGACAAGCGCTTCGCCGATCCCACCTGGGAACTCAACCCCTTTTACCGTCGTAGCCTGCAGGCCTACCTGAGCTGGCAAAAGCAGGTCAGGAGCTGGATCGACGATTGCGACATGACGCCCGATGATCATGCACGCGCGCACTTCGCCTTCTCCTTGCTCAACGACGCCATGGCGCCCTCGAACACCTTGCTCAACCCACTGGCAGTCAAGGAATTCTTCAACTCCGGCGGCACCAGCCTGATCCGCGGCCTCAGTCACCTGGTCGACGACTTGCTGCACAACGACGCAATGCCACGGCAGGTCACGCCCCACGCCTTCGAGGTCGGCAAGACCCTGGCAATCACACCCGGTGCAGTGGTATTCCGCAATGAAATGCTGGAGCTGATCCAATACCGGCCCATGAGCGAAAAGCAATACGCCAAGCCGTTGCTGATCGTGCCGCCGCAGATCAACAAGTTCTATATTTTCGACCTGACCCCCTCCAACAGCCTTGTCCAATACGCCCTGAAGAATGGCTTGCAGGTGTTCATCATCAGTTGGCGCAACCCGGATGTGCGCCATCGCGAATGGGGCCTGTCCAGTTACGTGGAGGCGACCGAAGCAGCCATGAACGTCTGTCGGGCGATTACTGGCGCTCGCGAAGTCAACCTGATGGGGGCTTGCGCCGGCGGCATGACCATCGCCGCCCTGCAAGGCCATTTGCAAGCCAAGCGCCAACTGCGCCGGGTCGCCAGCGCCACGTACCTGGTGAGCCTGCTGGACTGCGAGATCGACAGTGCGGCCACCCTGTTCCTCGATGAGCAGGCCCTCGAAGCCGCCAAGCGCCGGTCCTACCAGAAGGGCATCCTCGAGGGTCGTGACATGGCCCGGGTATTCGCCTGGATGCGGCCCAACGATCTGGTGTGGAATTACTTCATCAACAATTACCTGCTGGGTAAAGAGCCGCCGGCCTTCGACATTCTCTACTGGAACAACGACTCCACGCGGCTGCCGGCGGCCTATCACGGTGAGCTGCTGGACCTTTTCAAGCACAACCCGCTCACCCGTCCCGGGGCGCTGGAAGTGTGCGGCACACCAGTCGACCTGCAGAAGGTGACCGTGGACAGTTTCAGCGTGGCTGGCATAAACGACCACATCACCCCGTGGGACGTGGTGTACCGTTCGACGCTGCTGCTGGGAGGTGAGCGACGCTTCGTGCTCTCCAACAGCGGGCATATCCAGAGCATCATCAATCCTCCGGGCAACCCCAAGGCCAATTACGTCGAGAACCCACAACTGAGCAGTGACCCGCGAGCCTGGTACTACGATGGCAAACACGTCGATGGCAGTTGGTGGCCTCAGTGGCTGGACTGGATTCAGGCGCGCTCCGGTGCCCGACGTGAAACCCGGATGACCCTGGGCAACACCAAATACCCACCGCTGGAAGCCGCACCGGGAACCTATGTACGCGTGCGTTGAAAGGCTCAACCCACGGTCGAGGTGTCGGCCGTGGCACGACTCCATCATTAAGAAAACCGGATGAAGACCCGCGACCGCATTCTTGAATGCGCCCTGCATCTGTTCAATGAAAAGGGCGAGCCGAACGTTTCCACCCTGGAAATCGCCAACGAAATGGGCATCAGCCCCGGCAATCTCTATTACCACTTCCATGGCAAGGAACCCCTTGTCCTGGGGCTGTTCGAGCACTTCCAGGCAGAGCTGTCGCCGCTGCTGGATCCCCCCGCCGACGCGCAATTGGCACCGGAGGATTACTGGCTGTTCCTGCACCTGATCGTCGAACGCCTGGCCCAGTACCGGTTCCTGTTCCAGGACTTGTCGAACCTGGCCGGGCGCCTGCCGAAACTGGCCAAGGGTATCCGCCAGTTGCTCAATGCCCTGAAGCGCACCCTGGCATCCCTGCTGGCGCAACTCAAGGCCCAGGGACTTCTGGTCAGCGGCACCCAGGCCTTGGGACAATTGGTGGAACAGATCACCCTGACGTTGCTGTTCTCGCTGGACTACCAGCGGATTCTTGATCGCGAAGGGGAGGTTCGGCTGGTGGTCTATCAGATCATGATGCTGGTGGCTCCACACCTGCTACCGGCGACCAAGGTGGCGACCGAACGGTTGGCATTGCGGTATCTGGAAGACCACGAATAGCCCTTTCTGTGGGAGCGAGCCTGCTCGCGAAGGGGGTGGGTCAGCAGCGTGGATGTCACTGATACACCGCTATCGCGAGCAGGCTCGCTCCCACAAGGACCTTTGCCACTCATGAACAAAAACGCCCGACCTTCGCAGGCCGGGCGTTTTGTGTGTGCCCTGAAAATCAGGACTGACTGGTAGGCGTCGATGGAGCTGGCGCTGGAGTCGGGGTGGCAACCGGAGTCGGAGCCGAGACGGAGTTTGCCGTGCTCGTCGGGGTCGCCGGTTTTGCGACGGCTGCCGGTGCCTTGGGTGCCGCTGCTTTTGGCGCGGTCGCTTTCTTCACGGCCGGCTTTTTCGCGGCGGCAGGTTTGGCTGCTGCTTTTACCGCGGGCTTGGTCGCCGGTTTCGCTGCCGGTTTCGCCGCAGCAGGTTTCGCCGCCGCGGTTTTTGCCGCAGGCTTCGCCGCTGGTTTGGCCGCTGCAGGCTTGGCTGCCGCTTTGGCCGCTACCGGTTTGGCCGCAGCCTTGACTGCAGGCTTGGCCGCAGCGGTTTTTGCCGCTGGCTTGGCCGCGGCTTTCACCGCAGGTTTGGCCACGGTTTTTGCCGCCGCTTTCACCAATGGCTTGGCCGCCGCTTTAGTGGCCGGCTTGGCCGCTGCAGTCTTGGCCGCCACCGGTGCGACCTTGGCCCCGGTGAGTTTTTCGATCTGCTTGGTCAGGGTGTCGACCTTGCTGTGCAGTGCCTTGACTTCATTGCGGCTTGGCACGCCCAGGCGAGAGATCGCGCTGTTCAGGCGCTTGTCGAAAGCCCCTTCCAGCTCGTCCCATTTGCCCAGTGCACGATCCTTCACGCCGCTCATGCGCGACTTGGCGGACTCGGCAGAGTCCTTGGCGGCATCGACTTGCTTGCTGACCGCCGTCTTGGTGAGTTTTTCGGCCTTCTCGCCGTCCTTAACCAGGGACTCGAAGAGTTTGCTGCCGTCAGTGTCGATCTTCGAGTACACGCCTAAACCAGCAAGCCAGATTTTGCGGGAGTATTTTTCAATCTTCCCGGCCCACGAGCTGCTTTCTTTTTCGGTTGTTCTTTTGCCAGCCATCCCGTTCTCCTTAATGTTTACGCGTCACACGTTCGAGCAGTGCCGTCAGCTCATCGAGCTTGGCAGAGAGTGCCTCAACGTCATGTTTAGACGGAATGCCGATACGATTCAAGGCACTTGCAACACGGGCGTCGAATACCTTCTCGACTTTATCGAGTTGTACTTCGACCCGGGCCTTGAACGTATTGACGTCGGCCTTGGCTTCAATCAGTTCGCTGTTGGCCGCTTCAAGTTTTCCAGCGATATTCTTTTTGCCTTTGGTTTCAATAACTTCGCCAGCCTTGACCAACTCTTGGAAGTACTCGCTGCCTTCCTGGCCGACCTTGGTGTAGGCGCCCAGGCCAGCCAGCCAGATCTTGCGCGCGTACGTTTTCACGCCGCTGAGCGTGGAAGATTCAACGTCGGTTTTTTTCTTCAGAATAACTTTGGCCATGGTGCACCTCACTGGAAAACAGGTTGGAGGAACTGCCCGCATGCGGACGGGCTCAGGCACAAAGTAGGGAGAATAATTAGAAACGGCACCCTAACAACTCACACAATTCTTGAAAGCACTGACTTCTTTCTTGTGGGAGCGAGCCTGCTCGCGATGGCGGTATCACCGTCAACATCATCATTGAATGACCCACCGCTATCGCGAGCAGGCTCGCTCCCACAGCGGGGAGCGCCCGCATGAGTTCAGCGTCAGGCCAACGCCTTATCCAGCGCCTTTTCAATCTCCGTCTTGATCATCCCGCTCATGGCCGACATCAACAGGCCCAGCTTCACGTCGACGCGAATCAGGTCCTCGCCGACCGCCACCGTACCCTCGACTCCGGAACCCTTGAACTCCAGCGTGTCGCCGACCCATTGCGGTTTCAGGCCATAGCTGTCGGATAATTTCTGCGCCAACTGGTCGGCCTTCGCGCGGGCCGCTTCCTTGCCCAGGTCATGGGTACGCTCAACACTGATTTTGGCCATTCGCTGACTCCTGTTATATCGGCAATTGCCCGGACTGCGTCAAAACGTCCCGGCGGTGGTTCATCTTACCTTCAGCCTTGCCAAGACAAAGCCCTCCACCGGGATTAGAATGTCCCGCATTCTTTTTTGGTGACAGCGATATGACTGATCAGCGCAAAGGCAGCGATGCCGAACCCACCACTCACTTCGGCTTCAAGAACGTGCCGGAAAGCCAGAAGGCGGAAAAAGTCGCTGAGGTTTTCCACTCGGTAGCCGCCAAATATGACTTGATGAACGATCTGCTCTCGGGCGGCATGCACCGTCTGTGGAAGCGCTTCGCGATCGAGCTGTCGGGCGTGCGCAGCGGCAACCGCGTGCTGGACATCGCTGGCGGCACGGGCGACCTGACGAAAAAATTCTCCCACATCGTCGGACCGACCGGCCATGTGGTGCTCGCCGACATCAACGAATCCATGCTCAAGGTCGGTCGCGACCGCCTGCTGGATCTGGGTGTGGCCGGCAATGTCGAGTTCGTCCAGGCCGACGCCGAGAAACTGCCGTTCCCGGACAACCACTTCGATTGCGTGACCATCGCCTTCGGCCTGCGCAATGTCACCCACAAGGAAGACGCCCTGCGCTCGATGCTGCGGGTGCTCAAGCCCGGTGGGCGCCTGTTGGTGCTGGAATTTTCCAAACCCACCAACGCGCTGATGTCCAAGGCCTACGACGCCTACTCGTTTGCCTTCATGCCATTGATGGGCAAGCTGATCACCAACGATGCAGAAAGCTATCGTTACCTGGCCGAATCGATCCGCATGCACCCGGACCAGGAGACCCTGAAGTCGATGATGGTCGAGGCCGGTTTCGACCGCGTGACCTACCACAACATGACCTCAGGCATCGTGGCCCTGCACCGCGGTATCAAACCCTGATGCTGCTCGCCGGCCTGCTCGCCAGCGTCGAACTTGGTATCAACCGGGTATTGCGCCTGGACAGCACGGCGCTGGCGCGCCTGGCGCATCTGGGTGGCAAGGTGATTGCCGTCGATTGCCGCAGCCCGACGTTGCAGCTGTTTATCCTGCCCAGCGACGAAGGCCTGATGCTCGCCTCCCATTGGGAAGCCGAGGCGGATTGCACCCTGCGTGCCCCGGCCTCGAGCCTGCTGAACCTGGCCTTGAGCAAGGACAAAACGGCGGTGTTGCACAGCCCCGACGTCGAGCTCGAAGGCGACAGCGGCGCGCTGCTGGACCTGGCGGCCATCCTGCAGGACCTGGAGCTGGACTGGGAATATGAGCTGTCCCGCTGGCTCGGCCCGGTGGCCACCCAGTTGATCAGCGGCCACCTACGCAGCCGCACACGCTGGTATCGGCAGGGGTTCGCCAGCCTGGGGCAGAATCTGAGTGAATACCTGGCTGAAGAATCGCGTACGCTCGTAGGAAAACGCGAAGCCGAAGCCCGTTTTAACGAACTGGACCGGATCAAACTTGATCTGGAACGTCTCGAGGCGCGTTTCGAGCGCCTTTCCCGATCCCTTGAAACCAAGCGATAACGCATGAAGCTGCTTGCCGTCCGCCGTTTGTTGCGCATCCAGCGCGTCGTGATCCGTTACCGCCTCGATGACTTGCTGTTCGCCCTGCCTCTGCCCTGGTTTCTGCTGGCACTGCGTTTCGTGCTGCCGTGGCGCTGGTTCCCCCGGCGAACGCTGGACCTGAGTCGCGGCGCCCGCCTGCGGCTGGCCTTGCAGGACCTGGGACCGATCTTCATCAAGTTCGGGCAGATCCTCTCGACCCGCCGCGACCTGTTGCCCGAAGACATCGCCGATGAGCTGATGCTGCTGCAAGACCGCGTGCCACCGTTCGACTCCAAGCTGTCGGTGGCCCTGATCGAGGAGCAACTGGGCAAGAAGATCAACGAAGTCTTCAGCCGTTTCGACGTCGAGCCCCTGGCCTCGGCCTCCGTGGCCCAGGTCCATGCCGCGCAGCTAAAGAGCGGTGAAGAAGTGGTGGTCAAGGTCATCCGACCGGGCCTCAAGCCGGTCATCGCCCAGGACCTCGCCTGGCTGTTCATCCTCGCCCGCACCGCCGAGCGACTGTCTGCCGATGCGCGCCTGCTGCACCCGGTCGACGTGGTCCAGGATTACGAGAAAACCATCTACGACGAGCTCGACCTGCTGCGCGAGGCCGCCAACGCCAGCCAGTTGCGCCGCAACTTCGAAGGCTCGCCGCTGCTGTATGTGCCGCAGGTCTATTGGGACTGGTGCCGCCCCAAGGTTCTGGTAATGGAGCGCATCTACGGCATCCAGGTCACCGACCTGGCGACCCTGGCCGACCAGCGCACCGACATGAAGATGCTCGCCGAACGCGGCGTGGAGATCTTCTTCACACAGGTGTTCCGCGACAGTTTCTTCCACGCCGACATGCACCCCGGCAACATCTTCGTCAGCACCGTGCAACCGTGGAGCCCGCAATACATTGCCATCGACTGCGGCATCGTCGGCAGCCTGACGCCCGAGGACCAGGATTACCTGGCCCGCAACCTGTTCGCGTTCTTCAAGCGCGATTACCGCCGCGTCGCACAACTGCACATCGATTCAGGCTGGGTACCGGCCGAGACCAAGCTCAATGAGTTCGAAGCGGCGATCCGCACCGTGTGCGAGCCGATCTTCGAAAAACCGTTAAAAGATATTTCCTTCGGCCAGGTGCTGATGCGCCTGTTCCAGACCGCGCGTCGCTTCAACATGGAGGTCCAGCCACAGCTGGTGCTGTTGCAGAAGACCCTGCTGAACATCGAAGGCCTCGGTCGCCAGTTGTACCCGGACCTGGACCTGTGGAACACCGCCCAGCCCTTCCTCGAACGCTGGATGCGCGAGCGCGTCAGCCCCAAGGCCCTGCTGGGCAACGTGCAGAGTCAGCTCGAGCAGATCCCGCACCTGGCCAACATGACCCGGGACCTGCTCGAACGCATGTCCCAGCCCCACGCCCAAGACCCCGCCCCGCCGTGGAAACGCCGCAAGGACGACTGGTTGCTGCGCCTGCTCGGTGCCGCACACTTGGGTGGCGGCGCGGTGCTGGCCGCCGGCGGACCGTTGAGCGAGCTGGGGCATTGGCCTGCCGCCGTGATGGTGATCGTTGGTTTGTATCTGGTCGTTCGTCGATAGCCAGCACCGGTTCGCACTGGCACACTGTTTCAACGCTGGGCCCACCGACTTGAGGTGCAAGGCCCATGGTCGGAGTCGAAGATGAAAAACTGGCAGGACGAAATCAAATGGGACGCTGACGGCCTGGTGCCAGCCATCGCCCAGGATCACAAGACCGGGCGCGTACTGATGATGGCCTGGATGAACCGCGAGGCCCTGGCCCTGACCGCCAGCGAGAACCGCGCCATCTACTGGTCACGTTCCCGTGGCAAGCTGTGGCGCAAGGGCGAAGAGTCCGGCCACGTGCAGCATCTGCATGAAATGCGCCTGGACTGCGACGGCGACGTCATCATCCTGATGGTCGAACAGGTCGGTGAAATCGCCTGTCACACCGGCCGTCAGAGCTGCTTCTATCGCGTCTTCGAGAACGGCGATTGGAAAACCGTCGATCCGGTGCTCAAGGACCCGCATGCCATTTATTCAGGACATACTCATGAGTGATACCCTGACCCGCCTGGCCCAGGTGCTGGAAGAGCGCAAAGGCGCAGCGGCCGACAGTTCCTATGTCGCGAGTCTGTACCACAAGGGCCTGAACAAGATTCTGGAGAAAGTCGGCGAGGAATCGGTCGAGACCATCATCGCCGCCAAGGACGCCGCTATCAGCGGTGACTGCAGCGACGTGATCTACGAGACCGCCGACCTGTGGTTCCACAGCCTGGTCATGCTGGCTCAATTGGGGCAGCACCCACAGGCTGTACTGGATGAACTGGACCGTCGCTTCGGTCTGTCCGGGCACGTCGAGAAGGCTTCGCGCCCGTCCGCCTGATCAACTATTGAGAGGAATAGCCACATGGGTATTTTTGACTGGAAACACTGGATCGTCATCCTGGTTGTCGTGGTGCTGGTGTTCGGGACCAAGAAACTGAAGAACCTGGGTACCGATGTCGGCGAATCGATCAAGGGCTTTCGCAAAGCCATGAACGACGACGAGAAACCGGCCGATCCGACGGCAGCACCTGCCCAGCCTGTGCAGCCGGCCCAGCCCGTACAGCCTCAAGCAGCACAGCCTGTGAATGCGCCGCACACTATCGATGTGCAGGCACAGAAAGTCGAAGAGCCGACCCGCAAAGACTCGTGAGCACTGACTAATGTTTGGGATCAGCTTCACTGAACTGCTGCTCGTCGGCCTCGTCGCCCTGCTGGTGCTGGGCCCCGAGCGCCTGCCGGGTGCTGCGCGCACCGCCGGTCTCTGGATCGGGCGCCTGAAGCGCAGCTTCAATGCGATCAAACAGGAAGTTGAGCGTGAAATCGGTGCCGACGAGATCCGTCGGCAGCTTCACAACGAACACATCCTGTCCCTGGAGCAGGAGGCGCGCAAGATCCTCACGCCGACCCAACAGGAGCCGACGCCGGTCCAACCCACGGCCGAACAGGCAACGGCGCCCCAGGTGCCGGTGGATGAACCCGCAGCGGTGCCGGCTGAGCCAGTCAAGCCCGTAGAGACAGCCCCAACGGCGCCGACACCGGCCCCCAACGACCCCACACAGCCGCCGCGAGCATCATGAGCAATATCCCAGAGAACGATCAGCCGATGCCGCTGGTATCGCACCTCACCGAGTTGCGCACCCGCCTGCTGCGCTGCGTGGCGGCGATTTTCATCATCTTCGCCGGGCTGTTCGCCTTCACCCAGCAGATCTATACCTTCGTCTCCACGCCCCTGCGCCAGTATTTGCCGGCAGGCGCGACCATGATCGCCACCGACGTGTCGTCGCCGTTCCTGACACCGTTGAAGCTGACGATGATGGTCTCGCTGTTCCTGGCGATCCCGGTGATCCTGCACCAGATCTGGGGCTTCATCGCCCCCGGCCTGTACAAGCATGAAAAGCGCATCGCCGTGCCGCTGCTGGTGTCCAGTATCCTGCTGTTCTACACCGGCATGGCGTTCGCCTATTTCCTGGTGTTCCCGCTGATCTTCAAGTTCTTCGCCGCCGCCACTCCGGCCGGCGTGGAGATGATGACCGACATCACCAGTTACCTGGATTTCGTCATGACGCTGTTCTTCGCCTTCGGCGTGGCGTTCGAAATACCCGTGGCGGTGGTGTTGCTGGTGTGGATCGGCGTGGTCGACGTTACGTACCTGAAGAAGATCCGTCCGTACGTGATCATCGGCTGCTTCGTGGTCGGCATGATCCTGACCCCGCCGGACATTTTCTCCCAGACCTTGCTGGCAGTACCGATGTGGTTGCTGTTCGAGATCGGCGTGCTGTTCGGCGGTCTGGTGCGTAAACGTAGCGAAGAGCCGGAAGCTGAAACGGCCGACGATCATAACGACCAGCCGCCTGCGACCCAACCGTGAACCTGCTGCTGCTCGAAGAGGCCGATTTCGTTGGTCCTGACCGGGTCGTCCTGAGTGATCGCCGCCTGACCCACATGCAGGAAGTCCACCGCAGCGCTGTCGGCGACAGCCTGCGGGTCGGACGCATCGGCGGGTCGATGGGCTCCGCCCAGGTGCTGCGCCTGGAAGCCCGCGAAGCCGAACTGCAAGTGACCCTCGACCAGCCACCGCCGGCGAAGCTGCCATTGACACTGGTGCTGGCCCTGCCGCGTCCAAAGATGCTCCGGCGGGTGTTCCAGACCATTGCCACCATGGGCGTGCCGCGCGTGGTGCTGGTCAACAGCTATCGCGTCGAGAAGAGCTTCTGGCAGACGCCGTTCCTCGAGCCCGAGGCCATCCGCGAACAATTGATCCTTGGCCTGGAGCAGGCCCGGGACAGTGTGCTGCCGGAGATCATCATCGAAAAGCGCTTCAAGCCCTTCGTTGAAGATCGCCTGCCGGCCATCGTCAATGGCACCCTGGGCCTGGTGGGCCATCCTGGTGACCACCCGCCCTGCCCCCGGGCACTGACGGAACCGGTCACGCTGGCGATTGGCCCCGAAGGCGGTTGGATTCCTTACGAGATCGACCTGCTGGGCAAGGCCGGCCTGCAGCCGGTGCAACTTGGCGAACGAATCCTGCGGGTCGAGACCGCGGTGACGGCATTGCTCGCCCGACTGTTCTGATCCCCTCGCCGCAAAATCTCGACAAATCCCTACAGATTTCGCCCAAGCCGCCGATATACGTCCCCATAAAACCAATTTGGTCCCTCAAGGGAGTATCAGCATGTTCCGGTGGCTTGCCCAGAGTCTGGGAAACGTAAGCGTCAATCGCAAACTCGGCTTCGGCTTCGGCCTGGTGCTGTTTCTCACCTTGATGATCGCCTTCACCGGTTGGTCCGGCTTGGGCAATGTCATCAGCCGGGGCGACAAGCTGGGATTCATTGCCAGCCTGAACGACTTGAGCAAAGACTTGAACCTGGCCAGCATCGACTACAACGCCACCCGGGGCGAGAAAGGGCCACAGCTCGTCAACGACCTGCTGGTCAAGCTTGACGCCGGGCTGAAGACCGCTCGCCAGTTGATCGAACAACCGGCCGATGTGGCCATGATCGATAAGCAATTGGCCGCCGTGGCCGAGTACAAAAGCGCTTTCGCCGAAATGACCCGCGCCACCGTCAACCGCGAAGATGCCCGCAGTAAACTCGGCGCCAGTGCCGACAACGCCGTGGCCCGCGTCGCCGAGGTGGAAAAATCACTGCTGCAAGGCGGCGACGTCACCCAATTCAACAGCGTGGTGACCCTGAGCAAAGCGGTCCAGCAAGCGCGTTACCAAGTGCGCGGCTACACCTACAGCGGCAAGAGCGAAGCCCAGCAACCGGCCCTTGAGGCCATCGACACCGTGCTCAAGCTGCTCGCACGCCTGCCGGACCAATTGCCCCAGGAACATGCTGCCAACCTGCAACAGGCCAACGATTCGTTCAATCTGTATCGCGCGGCGGTTGCGCAGTTCCGGGATTCGCAGATCGAGAACGGTGCCGCCCTTCAGCGCATGACCGAGCAAGGCCAAGTGCTGATCGACTCCAGCCAGAAACTGACCGTGTCCCAGACAGCCGTGCGTGACCACGACGTTGCCCAGGCCAAGACCGTCCTGATCGCCGCTGCCGCACTGGCCCTGTTGTTCGGCGTCATCGCCGCCTTGCTCATCACCCGGCAGATCGTCGTTCCGCTGGGCCAGACCCTCCAGGTCGCCCAACGGGTGGCCGCAGGCGACCTGAGCCACAACCTGACCTCCGAGCGTCGTGACGAAATGGGCCAGCTGCAACGCGCCATGCAAAGCATGACCGTGAGCCTGCGGCAATTGATCGGTGGCATCAGCGAGGGGGTCACCCAGATCGCCAGCGCCGCCGAACAGCTTTCCGCCGTGACCGAACAGACCAGCGCCGGGGTCAACAGCCAGAAGGTCGAGACCGATCAGGTGGCTACTGCCATGCATGAAATGACCGCCACGGTGCAGGAAGTGGCGCGCAACGCCGAGGAAGCCTCCGAAGCCGCCGTCGCCGCGGATCAACAAGCCCGCGAAGGGGACAAAGTGGTCGGTGAAGCCATCGCTCAGATCGAGCGCCTGGCACGGGAAGTGGGTAACTCCACCGCCGCCATGGGGGACTTGAAGCGCGAGAGCGACAAGATCGGCAGCGTTCTGGACGTGATCAAGTCTGTCGCCCAGCAGACCAACCTGCTGGCCCTCAACGCCGCCATCGAGGCTGCCCGCGCCGGTGAAGCCGGGCGTGGGTTCGCCGTGGTCGCCGACGAAGTCCGCAGCCTGGCCCAACGCACCCAGAAGTCCACCGAAGAAATCGAGGAGCTGATCGTCGGTCTGCAAAACGGCACCGAACAGGTCGCGACCATCATGGACAACAGCCGTAGCCTGACCGACAGCAGCGTCGAGCTGACCCGACGGGCCGGCGGTTCGCTGGAAAACATCACCCGCACGGTCTCGGCGATCCAATCGATGAACCAGCAGATCGCCGCCGCGGCCGAACAACAGAGCGCCACGGCCGAGGAGATCAACCGCAGTGTACTGAACGTGCGCGACGTCTCCGAACAGACCTCCGCCGCCAGCGAACAGACCGCCAGTTCCAGTGCCGAACTGGCGCGACTGGGCGTTCATTTGCAGACGCTGGTGGGGCGGTTCAAGGTCTAGAGATACACAATCCTTCCCCTGTGGGAGCTGAGATTGCTCGCGATGAAGGCGACGCGGTCCCTCTGCAAGATCGCGTTATCGTTGATCGCGAGCAGGCTCGCTCCCACAGGATTGGGTGCTGCTGTCGGGAGTTGAGCCTGAGCAAGCTGCCCCACGGTGGACGGATTTGCGACTGATTCTTAACCGAACAAGAGCACGCACCCTCCCATCCAATCCCTTACCTATTTCCTACAGATCTGCATGGCATGGTCGATACTCTCCTCATAAGACCTACAAAAAGGTCCGTGGGAGTATCAGCATGTTCAGTTGGCTAACCGAAAAGCTGGGAAACGTAAGTGTCAATCGCAAGCTGGGGTTTGGTTTTGGCCTGGTCTTGCTCATGACGGTCCTGAGCACTTATGCGGGTTGGAACAGCCTGACCAGTGTAATCAGTCGTGCGGACAAGCAGGCCGCCATCGCCCATCTCAACGAGACGGCCAAGGACCTTCGAATCGCTCGCCTCGAATACGAAATGCGTCGCGGCGAACAAGGCGCCGCCGCCGTCAACGATCTTCTGGGCAAGCTCCAGGAGGGCTTGCAAGCCGCTCTCAAACAATTTGTACGAGCCGTTGACCAGCAGATGTTCAACCAGCAGCTGGCGATCCTCGATGAGTACAAACGCGCCTTTAACGACTTGACCCAAGCGACAGATAACCGAGAATCGGCCCGGTCCAAGCTCGGTGCTACCGCCGACAACGCCGTGGCCAAGGTTGCGGACGTTGAAAAGTCCCTGCTGCAAGGCGACAGCGTCGCGCAATTCAACAGCGTGATCGAGCTGAGCAAACTGATCCAGCAGGCACGCTTCCAGGTTCGCGGCTACACCTACAGTGGCAAGGCCGAAGCCGAACAACCGGCATTGAATGCTATCGACGACGCCCTGAAAAACCTCGAAAGCCTGCCGAGCAAGCTGCCGGAACAGCATATTGCAAACCTGCAACAAGCCACCGAATCGCTCAAGGGGTATCGCCTTGCCGTCAGCCTTTTCCGTGACTCACAAGTTGCCAGCACCGCCGCGCTCAAAAAAATGGTGGATCAAGAAGCCCGTCTGAACGAACTGAATAATGAGCTGACTGTTTCGCAAGTTGAAAAACGCGAGCAGGAGACGACACAGGCGAAGAATACCCTGATCATCGTCGCCCTCCTGGCACTGGCGTTCGGCGTGCTTGCCGCATGGCTCATCACCCGGCAGATAGTCACTCCGCTGCAACAGACGCTGATCGCCGTCGAACGTGTCGCCTCGGGCGACCTGAGTCAAAACCTTGAGGTCAGCCGTCGCGACGAGATGGGTCAGCTGCAAGGCAGCTTGCAGCGGATGGTCGTCAGTCTGCGGGAATTGATCGGCGGGATCAGAGACGGCGTGGCCCAGATCGCCAGCGCCGCCGAACAACTTTCGGCCGTGACAGAACAAACCAGCGCCGGGGTCAACAACCAGAAGGTCGAGACCGATCAGGTGGCTACCGCCATGCACGAAATGACCGCTACGGTGCAGGATGTGGCACGCAACGCCGAGGAAGCCTCCGAGGCCGCCGTTGCCGCCGACCAGCAAGCCCGTGAGGGTGAGCGGGTGGTTGGCGAAGCCATCGCGCAGATCGAGCGCCTGGCTAACGAGGTCGGCAACTCCACCGAAGCGATGGGTCATCTCAAGCACGAGAGCGACAAGATCGGCAGCGTGCTGGACGTGATCAAATCCGTGGCCCAACAAACCAACCTGCTGGCCCTCAACGCCGCCATCGAGGCCGCCCGCGCCGGAGAGGCCGGGCGTGGGTTCGCCGTGGTCGCCGACGAAGTCCGCAGCCTGGCCCAACGCACCCAGAAATCCACCGAAGAGATCGAAGAACTCATTCTTGGGCTGCAAAGCGGAACCGAAAAAGTTGCGACCATCATGGACAACAGCCGCGGCCTGACCGACAGCAGCGTCGAACTCACCCGCCGAGCCGGCAGTTCCCTGGAAAACATCACCCGTACGGTCTCGGCCATCCAGTCGATGAATCAACAAATCGCCGCTGCGGCCGAACAGCAGAGCGCCACGGCAGAAGAGATCAACCGCAGCGTGCTGAACGTGCGCGACGTCTCTGAACAAACCTCCGCCGCCAGCGAAGAAACCGCCGCCTCCAGCGCCGAACTGGCACGCCTCGGCGTTCATTTGCAGACGTTGGTGGGGCGGTTCAAGGTCTAGACAATACCCCCTCCCCGGTGGGAGCAGAGCTTGCTCGCGATGAAGTCGACGCGGTCCTTCTGCAAGATCGCGTTATCGTTCATCGCGGGCAAGCCTTGCTGCCACAGATAGTCATCAGTCAATCACGATCCAACAGACAACACCGTCGCCTGTGGGAGCGAGCCTGCTCGCGATGAAAGCGCCGCGGTTCTTCTGTCAGACCGCGTTATCGTTCATCGCGAGCAAGCCTTGCTCCCACAGATAGTCATCAGGCAACCATAATCCAACAGACAACACCGTCCCCTGTGGGAGCGAGCCTGCTCGCGATGAAAGCGCCGCGGTTCTTCTGTCAGACCGCGTTATCGTTCATCGCGGGCAAGCCTTGCTCCCACAGATAGTCATCAGGCAACCATAATCCAACAGACAACACCGTCGCCTGTGGGAGCGAGCCTGCTCGCGATGAAAGCGCCGCGGTTCTTCTGTCAGACCGCGTTATCGTTCATCGCGAGCAGGCTCGCTCCCACAGGATTGGGTGCTGTTGTCGGGAGTTGAGTAGGGCTACATCGTCTTGCGCCATTGCCTACAACTGCGCCAGAATCCGCCGGCTTGTGCGCTTGGGGTCTGGGTCCTATTGTTTGCGGGTCGCTGTCGGTTCAGCGATCGGGTTTAGCAGCTCGGATAATCCTAGACGTACAGTTCTCCACATTCGTGTTCAGACTTCAGTGTCTACACGTCTATGTCATGGCGGTTGTGCGTGGGAGACCCCAGGGTCTGCCGGGTTCTAGGGGCCGGTCTGCTAACCCGCGTACAGTCGCCACCTTTTTTGTTTAGCAGCGAATTCTGGCGGCTCCATTACCCTAGGAGCATCACCATGTTCAAGATCACACCCAATCCTCCGGAAACGGACCCAGCCTCTTCCTACACCGGCCTCGACCCCGAAAAACTCCAGGAAGCCACCGAGCGGGCATTGGATTTCTACCTGAAACCGAAACAGGCGGAACCCGACAACGCGCCGCCCCCTGGCCAGCTCTTCACCGTTGTGGACGATATCGACACCGAGTGTCTGTTGGCCAACCTCAGCGAGACCCTGGCTTCGGCCAATGTCATGGCCAGCGACCTGGCGTTCGAGCTGGATGGCTCGCGGAGGCATTTTGCCTTGGGTCTTCAGCAGTTGATCGAGTTGAGTGGTTTGCTGGCGAATCGGGCGCTGGATCGGGTCGATCCACGAGCTGAAGCCGAGTGATGTTGTGGCGAGGGGATTTATCCCCGCTGGGGTGCGAAGCGCCCCTGAAATCTGGGCATGCGGTGTGTCAGACAGGTTGAGGGGCTGCTACGCAGCCCAGCGGGGATAAATCCCCTCGCCACAGGGGTGATGTTCACAAGACACCCAACAAAAAGCCCCGCTTCCTTTTCGGAAGCGGGGCTTTTTGCGCATCAGGCCACTTGAGTCTGTGCACTCACTGGCTGAAGCGGTAGCAGCGGTGCATGGGGATCGGCCTTGACCGATGCGCGCCATGCCGCCAGCCATTCGGGATGGCCTTCGCTCCAGATCTGCTCATGCAGCCGGGACAGGGCCACCGGATCGCTCAGCAGCGCCAGTCGCTCGCCGTTGTTGAGCCCGCTCGGGCCGACCTTCAAGGCGTGACGAACACGTTCGACCCGCAGCCATTCGATCGGCTCGGCCTGGCCGTGCCGGGACGTCGCCAACGCACACGCCAGGGCGTTTTGCTGAGGATCGACCACCGCGCGAATGAAGCCGTCGTTCAATGCATGCCAACGGTTCTCATGGGTGTACTGGTCGGTCGACACCAGCTCCTGTGGTGGCGCGTATTCCTCAGGGATCAGGAACAGGCTTTCATCACGGGACTTCAAGCCCAGGCCTACACGGCTGGAGATCACCGACACCGGGATCGACAGCATCAGCGAACCGACGATTGGCACCAGCCACCACAGGAAGCTCGGGTTCAACCAGATCACCAGCAGTGCCCAGAAGAAGCCCAGCAGGGTCTGCGGGCCGTGGCGCTTGACCGCTTCGCTCCAGGGCGTCGAGTCGTCATCACGTTGCGGCGAGTTCCAGGTGGCGGCCCAGCCCAGGAACGCGGCGAGCACGAAACGGGTGTGGAAAATCATCCGCACCGGCGCCAGCAACATGGAGAACAGCATCTCCAGCAGCATCGACAGCGTCACCTTGAACTTGCCACCGAACTCCTTCGCGCCTTTGGCCCAGATCAGGACAATGCTCAACAGCTTGGGCAGGAACAACAGCACGATCGTGGTGGAGAACAGGGCGATGGCCTTCTCTGGATGCCATTGCGGCCAGAGCGGATACAGCTGGCGCGGCTCGAGGAAGTACTGCGGCTCCATCAGCGTGTTCACCGCCAACAACGCAGTGGACAGCACCAGGAAGAAGAACCACAACGGCGCCGACAGGTAGGACATCACCCCGGTCAGGAACACCGCACGGTGCACCGGGTGCATGCCCTTGACCAGGAACAGCCGGAAGTTCATCAGGTTGCCGTGGCACCAGCGACGGTCACGCTTGAGCTCGTCCAACAGGTTCGGCGGCAACTCTTCGTAGCTGCCCGGCAGGTCATAGGCGATCCACACGCCCCAGCCGGCACGGCGCATCAGCGCCGCTTCGACGAAGTCGTGGGACAGGATCGCACCGGCGAACGCACCTTTGCCCGGCAACGGCGCCAGGGCGCAGTGCTCGATGAACGGCTTCATGCGAATGATCGCGTTGTGGCCCCAGTAGTGGGATTCGCCCAACTGCCAGAAGTGCAGGCCGGCGGTGAACAGCGGACCGTACACCCGGGTGGCGAACTGCTGCATGCGCGCATACAACGTGTCCATGCCCGAGGCCTTTGGCGCGGTCTGGATGATGCCCGCGTCCGGCGTGGCTTCCATCAGGCGCACCAGGCTGGTCAGACACTCGCCGCTCATGACGCTGTCGGCGTCGAGCACGACCATGTACTTGTAGTCGCTGCCCCAACGACGGCAGAAGTCGTCGAGGTTGCCGCTCTTGCGCTTCACGCGACGACGGCGACGACGATAGAAGATCTTGCCCAAGCCGCCGGCTTCGCGGCAGACGTCCAGCCAGGCCTGCTGTTCGGCGACGCAGATATCCGTCTCGTTACTGTCGCTGAGCACGAAGAAGTCAAAACGATCCAGGTCGCCGGTGGCCTTCACCGACTCGAAGGTCGCGCGCAAGCCGGCAAACACACGGGGTACGTCTTCGTTGCAGATCGGCATCACCAGGGCGGTGCGGGCGTCCTTGGGAATCGGCTCGTTGCCGGCGCTGGCACCGGAAATGCGGTACTTGTCGTGACCGGTGAGCAGTTCCAGAAAGCCCATCAGCGCAGTCCAGAAACCGGCCGATACCCAGCAGAACAGGATCCCGAACAGGATCAGGATGCTGGTTTGCAGGGCATACGGCAGCACTTGCGTGGCTGTCTGCAGCAACGGTTGGTGCAGAACTTCCTCCAGGTCCACGAACGACCAGCCCTGGTACGGCATGATGCCTTTCATGTACCAGCCGGCAACGATGGTCTGGCCGAGCATGAGGATCAGCAGGATATAACGGCGGATCGAACCCACGGTGCGCCAACGGGCATGGGGCAGCACCCGCTCATCCTTGGGCGGCTTCGGCGGGTTGGTGCGACCGGTCATCCGTCGCCAGCCGCGCACCAGGATGTTGGTGCGCCATGGTTCCGGCACGACTTTGGTCCGACGAATCGGCGGCGTGGCCTTGAGACGCACGCGACCGCTGGAGTCGAGCCCCAGCATCTCCGCATCCTCGAGCTCTTCGGCAGTGCTCAGGACCAGGCGACGCCCCACCGAGGCTTGCGCCGCCTCGGCGGAATCGTCAACGTCAAAGGTCGAAGACGAAAGACGTTCATGCAACTCGCTGAAGGACTTGCAGCCCGCCAACTCGGCGCGCTGCTGGTCGGTCATTGGCAAATGGGCCAGATATTCGCTGAGCGTCTCTGGCGGTACTGGCGTATTACTCATCGGCTGGCAACTGATAGCTCCAGGTCTCGGTCAGGACTTGTTCAGTCGGTTCCGGTTCCTGCGGGGTTGGGGTCGCCTCGGCGGCGTCGGACGCCTTGACAGCCTTGGCTTCTTCTTTGGCTTGTTCTTTGGTTTTTTCTGCTTCTTTCTCGCCTTGTTGCTTGGCGATCTTGTCTGCCTTGGCCAGGGTAGCGGTCACGGAATGCGACGCGGCTGGTGCTTCGACAGGCGTCAACGGACGGACCAGCGCCGCGCGCATTTCGGTCGCCTGCTTCGCATCCTTGATCTTCAAGCGCAAGGTCAGGCGCCAGCCCTTGGTTTCAGGGTTGTAGCGCACACTGTTCTCGACGACCTCGGCGTTATCGCCGACGCTCACCTGGCTACGCACTTCGGCGTCTTCCGGCAGAGCCTGCAGGGATGGACCTTCGAAATCCACCAGATAGGCGACGCTGCCGTCCGGCTGGCGAATCAGGTTGGATTGCTTCACATCGCCCGTGGAGCGCAGGGTCTGCTTGACCCAGGCGCTGTCCGGCGAGTGCAGGCTGGCTTCGTCCAGCGTCCAGTGCAGGCGATAGGCGAAGTCCAGTGGCTGGCCTGGCTCAGGCAGTTTTTCCGGGCTCCAGAAGGCAACGATGTTGTCGTTGGTTTCGTCAGCGGTCGGGATTTCCACCAGATCGACAGAACCCTTGCCCCAGTCGCCTTTCGGTTCGATCCAAGCGCTTGGACGCTTGTCGTAGCGGTCGTCCAGGTCTTCGTAATGACTGAAGTCACGACCACGTTGCAGCAGGCCGAAACCGCGTGGGTTTTCCACCGAGAAGTTGCTCACGGCCAGGTGTTTCGGGTTGTTCAGCGGACGCCAGATCCACTCGCCGTTGCCAGCGTGAATCGACAGGCCGCTGGAATCGTGCAGCTCGCGGCGGTAGTTCAGCACTTTGGACGGCTGGTTGGCGCCGAACAGGTACATGCTGGTCAGCGGGGCGACACCCAGCTTGTTGACGCGGTCACGCAGGAACATGCGCGCTTTCACGTCGACGACAGTGTCGGTACCCGGACGCAGGGTCAGGCGGTAGGCGCCGGTGGCCCGAGGCGAATCCAGCAGAGCGAAGATCACCAGGTGCTTGTCGGTGGGTTTCGGACGCTGGATCCAGAACTCGCGAAAACGCGGGAATTCTTCACCGGACGGCAATGCGGTATCGATCGCCATGCCGCGGGCGGACAAGCCGTAAGTCTGGCCCTTGCCGATGACGCGGAAATAGCTCGCGCCCAGCATGGTCATGATTTCGTCCTGCTTGTCGGCCTTGTTGATCGGGTACAACACGCGGAAACCCGCGTAGCCCAATTGCTCGGTGGACTTCGGATCGAACTGGACGTCGCCGAAATCGAAGCGCGTCGGGTCGTATTTGATTTCTTCGACGTTGGTCGCGGTGATTTCGTTGATTTTCACCGGCGTATCGAAGTGCATGCCCTGGTGATAGAACGACAGCCTGAACGGCGTCTTCTGGTCGGCCCATTCGGCTTTTTCGGTGCGGAAACGGATTTTTTGATAGTCGCCGAATTTCATCTCGCGAAATTCGTTCGGCAGATTGCTGCGCGGGGCTTCGAATTTTTGCCCGGCCAGTTCTTTAGCCTTCGCCGATACATCATCCAGGCTGAATGCCCACAGTTGGCCCGCACCGAGCAGGCACAACAGCGCCGAGCCCGCTACCAGAGCGCTTTTAAACCGTTTGGCAGACATTTTTGGTGCATTACAGGGACTAACAATCACGAGCAACCCTCGCCGAAAACAGATCAAAAAACCAACGGCCAGATAAAGTATCCGCTTGGTAACGGCATTGAAAAACCGACCTTGCGGAGCACTCTTGCCAAGTTGGCGAGCATTGTTCCGACTCCGATGGGGCAAAATGATTCCCCAAACGGCTCAGGACAACTCTCTACCTAAGTCAAATGGACCAGCGAACGCCGATCCCCCGTAGCGCGCGATTATCTAGCAGGCCGCGTGACAACGCATCAGGGGCAACAAAGTATTTATCGAGAAAACTCCCTGTTTAACCTCGAAACAGAACCGAAAAGGTGTTTCAAACGCTTTCAGACCTGTAACAGGAAGGTTACCGGGCCATCATTGACCAGATGCACTTGCATGTCGGCGCCGAATCTACCTGATGCCACAGTGCCATGCACCTCTTTCGCCTGATTGACCAGGTAGGTGAACAGCTCCTCTCCCAGTGCCGGAGGCGCGGCCGTCGAAAAACTCGGGCGCAAACCGCTCTTGGTGTCCGCCGCCAGGGTGAACTGTGACACCAGCAACAGACCACCCCCGACATCCGCCAGGGACAGGTTCATCTTGCCGTCGGCGTCACTGAACACCCTGTAGTTAAGCAGCTTGTGCAAGAGCTTGTCGGCACTGGCCCGGGTATCCTCGGGTTCGACCGCCACCAGGACCAGTAAACCCTGGTCCACGGCCCCCACGATATCGCCCGCGACCTCCACCCGGGCACCACGGACCCGTTGCAACAGCCCCTTCATGCTTCTTCGGGCGGCAGGTCGAGCAAGCGCCGGGCCATTTGGCCGGCGGCGCGCACCAGTGCGTCGGTAATACCCGGCTCCGACGCCGCATGACCGGCATCGCGGATCACCTGCAGTTCGCTGTTGGGCCAGTTCTGATGCAGCTCCCAGGCATTGTCCAGCGGGCAGATCACGTCATAGCGACCATGCACGATGACGCCCGGCAAATGGGCGATCTTGCCCATGTCGCGAATCAGCTGGTTGGGTTCGAGGAAGGCGTTGTTGGTGAAGTAATGGCATTCGATGCGGGCAATCGACAGCGCACGCTGCGGCTCGGAGAAGCGGTCGACCACCAGCGGGTTCGGACGCAAGGTCGCTGTACGACCCTCCCAGATGGACCAGGCCTTGGCTGCGTGCATCTGGGCGATCTGGTCATTGCCGGTCAGGCGCTTGTGGAAGGCGCTGAGCAGGTCGTCGCGCTCATCCAGGGGAATGGGTGCAATGTAATCCTGCCAGTAATCGGGGAACAGGCGACTGGCGCCAGCCTGATAGAACCACTCGATTTCCTGGGGACGGCAGAGAAAGATTCCACGCAGGATCAGGCCGTGGACCCGCTCCGGATGGGTCTGGGCGTAGGCCAGGGCCAGGGTAGAACCCCAGGAGCCGCCGAACAGCACCCATTTCTCGATGCCCAAGTGCTTGCGGATGCGCTCCAGGTCTTCGACCAGATCCCAGGTGGTATTGTTTTCCAGGCTGGCGTGGGGCGTGGAACGACCACAGCCGCGCTGATCGAAAGTAACAATGCGGTACAGGTTCGGATCGAAGTAGCGACGGCTCTGCGCGTCGCAACCCGCGCCCGGACCACCGTGAATGAACACCACCGGCAGGCCTTCCGGAGAGCCACTTTCATCGACATAGAGCGTGTGGGTGTCATCGACAGCCAGATCGTGCCGGGCATGGGGTTTGATCTGCGGGTACAAAGTCTGCATTGGGCGCTCCGTAAGGGGTCGAGTCATCCCTGTAGGGACTCTATTTAATCTGCCGTCAGGCATCATAAACCCGAATCGCCTTAATGAGCATGCCCCCGCGCAGTCAAAGCGTGTCGGCCAAGTACGCCAACAGCATGCGATACATCTGATCGACCTCCGGCACCTGGTGCCGGCCACGCAGACAGCCGTGCACAAGTCCTTCCCCGACATACAGCACGGACCGCCCTCCGGCGGCGTCTAGCCGTTCGCTGTAAAGGACCCCGTCATCGCGCAGCGGATCCCATTGGGCCACGATGATGAGTGCCTTCGGCAGGCGACCCAGGTCATCGGCGAGCAACGGCATGGCGTACGGCGATGGCGCGGTGGTACCCAGGTAAAGCTGGTGATAGTCGTCCAGGTCGCGACTGCTCAGGAGCGGCGCGTTGGCACATTCTTGTCGCGAGGGCAGATCTGCGGGGCCGCCAAGGGCGGGGTAAATCAACACCTGACCTCCAGGCATCGGTTGAGCGGTATCGCGCAAGGCCAGGCACAGCGCCGCGGCAAGGTTGCCCCCGGCGCTATCACCCATCACCCATCGACGCCTGGGGTCGACGGCAAAGGGCGCCGCCATCAGGTGGCGCCATACCGCGAGACAATCTTCGAAGGCGGCCGGGAACGGATGCTCCGGCGCCAGCCGATAATCCACCGCAATGACCAGCGCCCCTAGCGCGGCAGCCAGCTCCATGCAGATGAAATCATGGGAATCCAGGTCTCCCACCACCCATCCGCCACCGTGAAGATAAAGAAGGCACGGCCAGCCTGCCAGTGGCGCTGCACGCCGTGGGTGATAGGCCCGCACGGCCACGCCGGCCAACTCCAAGTCATCGATTGTCAGCGTCGCCGGGCGCGGCGGGTTAAATCCGCGGCACATCTGGTTGTAGGCCTGGCGCACGCCCGTGAGGCTCGTGTCCGGGCTGTTGAAACCCAACGTCTTGTCGACGAAGGCGGACATTGCTGGGGAAAGTGGATAAGAAACCATGGAGAGATACAGTCCGGTAAATATCCAGGATCAAGCGCTGAACTATAGCGAGGGACTTAACGAAACGTCGCCAAATCCCCGCGCCACAATCATGTGATGATCAATTTTTCAGGCTGGCCTGCACCGTCGCCACGCCGTCCTTGCCGTCGAAGCTGGTGACGCCGGCCAGCCAGTGCTGGAGGTCCTCGGGATGCTCACGCAACCATTGCCGGGCGACGTCCTGGGGTGTCTTGCGCTCCATGATCGGCACCATCAGCTGGCTTTCCTGGGCGGCTGTGAAGGTCAGATTTTCCAGCAAGCGGTTAACGTTCGGACAGCGCTGGGCATAGTCCGGCGCGGTCACGGTGGAAACGGTCGCGGCGCCTTCGTTCGGCCCGTAGACGTCTTCGCTGCCGGTCAGGTAGGCGATCTTCATGTTGATGTTCATCGGGTGAGGGGTCCAGCCCACGAAGACCACGAATTCCTTGCGATTCACCGCCCGCTGCACCGCGGCCAGCATGCCCGCCTCACCCGACTCGATCAGCTTGAAGTCCTTGAGGCCGAAATGGTTGGTCTCGATCATGGTCTTGATGGTGGTGTTGGCCCCGCTGCCTGGCTCGATGCCGTAGATCTTGCCACCCAGTTGCTCCTTGAACCGGGCGATGTCGGAGAAGGTCTTGAGCCCCGCCGCTGCCACGTAGTCGGGTACCGCCAGGGTAGCCTGCGCATCGGCCAGGCTCGGTTTGTCCAGTACCCTCACCTGGTTGGCGGCCAGGAACGGGGCTATGTTCTTGTCCATGGCCGGCTTCCAATAGCCCAGGAAGATGTCGAGGCGCTTGTCGCGAATACCGGCGAAGATGATCTGCTGCACTGCGCTAGTCTGCTTGCTTTCATAACCCAGGCCAGTGAGCAGTACCTCGGCCACGCCGCTGGTGGCGATCACATCGGTCCAATTGACCACGCCCATGCG
The DNA here is from genome assembly GCF_055380705.1 of Pseudomonas sp. MAFF 730105. NCBI lineage: Bacteria > Pseudomonadati > Pseudomonadota > Gammaproteobacteria > Pseudomonadales > Pseudomonadaceae > Pseudomonas > Pseudomonas sp. MAFF 730105. The sequence continues at coordinate 415,268 of NZ_AP018438.1, read as the reverse complement.
CACGGTCTGGCAGGACGCCGTCTCGGCGGCCATCGCCCCGGAGCCCAACATGGCGGTAGCGCAGAAGATCGACAGACAGCGTATGAACAGTCTTTTCATCGGGAGGGTCTCGTGCGGCAGCGGATTATTGTGGACCGGTGTCTTTGTGCACCGTGCCGAAACAGTACGCAGCGCCGAGGCGGTAAAGGTGACCTGAGGCGACCCGGTTTTGCACGGTGGCGACAGGCAGAGAGGAATGAGGGCTGTTGTGACGAGAGAGAGTTTGCTCCCGCTTGAGTGCTCGGTGCTCACAAGATTGCCGGGGCGGCCTCGCCCGCTGCGTCGGACCGACACAGCGGGAACAAGCTCTCTCGCCACAGGGGTACTGCGCGATCCTTACTTCTTGTAGGTTTGCTGCCCCCAGGCCAGCAGGCCCTCAAGCAGCTCCCGGAGGACAACCCGGGTCGGGGCGGCCCGGTCTTCCCGATAGTTGAACGGCTCGAACTCTTCCATGTAGGTGCTCTGGCACAGCTCCAGTTGCACCGCATGGATATTTTCGGCCGGGTTGCCGTAGTGCCGGGTGATGTGTCCGCCCTTGAAACGCCCGTTGAGCACATGGGTGAATGCGTCGTGACGGGCACAGATGGCTTCGAGCTGGCTCGCCAGCACCGGGTCGCAGCTGGCGCCGTTGAAGGTGCCGAGGTTGAAGTCCGGCAGCTTGCCGTCGAACAGGTGCGGGATCACCGAACGGATCGAATGGGCGTCGAACAGCAAGGCGTAGCCGAACTCGGCCTTGAGCCGCGCCAGCTCCTGTTGCAGGACCTGGTGATACGGCATCCAGATCTGCTGCAGGTACATGGCCCGTTCCTCCGCCGAGGGTACCAGCCCTTCGCGAAACAGCGGCACGCCATCGAACAGCGTCGCCGGGTACAGGCCAGTGGTGGCGCCGACGTACATCGGTGTGTCGTCGGAGGGTCGGTTCAGGTCGACGACGAACCGTGAGTATTCGGCGGACAGGGTACTGGCGCCCAGCTCAGCGGCAAAATCGTAGAGCTTGGGAATGTGCCAGTCGGTGTCCGGCAGGCTCTGGGCTTCATCGATCAACCCGGTCTTCACTGCCGGGGTCAGGCGCAGGCCCGCGTGAGGCATGCTGATCAACAACGGCACGCGTCCCTGGGTGAAATTCAAGACCTTCTCCACTAGCATTCTCCTCAAGCGATTTCAACGCCGTGGCGCACGACGCGTTTTTCCAGTTCACCACCCAGCCAGTACGAAAGGTCGGCCGGACGGTCGATGTGCCAGGCGACAAAATCCGCCACCTTGCCGACCTCCAGCGAACCATGGGTACGGGCCATGCCCAAGGCCTGGGCGGCATGGATCGTTGCACCAGCCAAGGCCTCTTCCGGAGTCATCCGGAAGCAGGTGCAAGCCATGTTCAACATCAGGCGCACCGACAGCGCCGGCGAGGTGCCGGGGTTGAGGTCGCTGGCCACGGCGATCTTCACGCCGTGCTTGCGCAGGGCGTCCATCGGCGGCAGTTGGGTTTCCCGAAGAAAGTAAAACGCACCCGGCAGCAGCACGGCCACGGTGCCGGACTCAGCCATGGCGATGGCATCGTCCTCGGTCATGAACTCCAGGTGATCCGCCGACAACGCCTGGTAACGGGCCGCCAGGCTCGAACCGTGCAACGATGACAATTGCTCGGCGTGCAGCTTCACCGGCAAGCCCAGTTGTTGCGCGGTGACGAACACCCGCTCGACCTGCGCCGGGGAAAACGCCAGGTACTCGCAGAAGGCATCCACCGCGTCCACCAGCCCTTCGGCCGCCAGGGCCGGGAGCATTTCGGCACAGATGTGTTCGATGTAGTCGTCGGCGCGGTCGGCGTATTCCGGCGGCAACGCGTGGGCAGCCAGGCAGGTGCTACGCACACTGACCGGCAGTTCGGCAGCGAGACGGCGGGCGACCCGCAACATCTTGCGTTCGTTGGCCAGGTCCAGGCCATAACCGGACTTGATTTCCACCGTGGTCACGCCATCACGCATCAGGCTTCTCAGACGCTTGGCGGCGCTGGCGAACAGTTCGTCCTCACTGGCAGCTCGGGTGGCGCGCACCGTGCTGGCGATGCCGCCACCGGCCGCTGCGATATCGGCATAGCTGACGCCCTGCAGGCGTTGTTCGAATTCACCGCTACGGTTACCGCCGAACACCGTGTGGGTGTGGCAGTCGATCAGGCCCGGGGTGACCCACGCGCCCTTGAGGTCGTTGACCGCCGGATAGTCACCAGCCGGCAGTTCCGCGCGCGGGCCGATCCAGTGGATGTGTTCACCGTGGGTGACGATGGCGGCATCTTCGATGATCGAGTAGACGCCCTGGGCCATGGTGGCGGCGTGGCAGTTTTGCCAGAGGGTTTTCATTGACGTCCTCCGTCAGGATCGTTCCCACGCTTTGCGTGGGAATGCAGTCCGGGACGCTCCGCGTCCCTTGTCGAGCGGGACGCAGAGCGTCCCATGAAGCATTCCCACGCAGAGCGTGGGAACGATCGAGTCAGCCTTGGAAACTCGGCAACAGGTTCGCCATGACCAGCTCGTTCAGGCAACGGCTCGCCAACAGCTCACTGGCGGCATTGATGTCTGGCGCAAAGAACCGGTCCTTCTCATAGAACGGCACTTCGGCACGCAGAATGCTGCGGGCCTGCTCCAGTTTGGCGGAGGTCTTCAAGCCACCTCGCAGGTCCAGGCCCTGGCAAGCCGCCAGCCATTCCACCGCCAGGATGCCACGGGTGTTCTCGGCCATTTCCCACAGGCGCTTGCCGGCGGCCGGGGCCATGGACACGTGGTCTTCCTGGTTGGCGGAGGTCGGCAGGCTGTCCACCGAGTGAGGATGGGACAACGCCTTGTTCTCACTCGCCAGAGCAGCCGCGGTGACCTGGGCGATCATGAAGCCGGAATTGACCCCGCCATTACCCACCAGGAACGGTGGCAACTGCGACATGTGCTTGTCCATCATCAGGGAAATGCGACGCTCGCTCAGGGAGCCGATTTCGGCAATCGCCAGGGCCATGTTGTCAGCGGCCATCGCCACGGGTTCGGCGTGGAAGTTGCCGCCGGAAATCACATCGCCTTCGGCGGCGAACACCAACGGGTTATCCGAGACGGCGTTGGCCTCGATCACCAGCACTTCGGCCGCCTGGCGGAACTGGGTCAGGCAGGCGCCCATCACTTGCGGCTGGCAACGCAGGGAGTACGGATCCTGGACCTTGTCGCAGTTCTGGTGCGAAGCGGACACTTCGCTGCGCTCGCCCAGCAGATCGCGGTACGCGGCGGCGGCATCGATCTGGCCCTTCTGGCCACGGGCGGCGTGGATACGCGGGTCGAATGGCGAGCGGGAGCCAAGCACGGCTTCCACCGTGAGGCTGCCCAGGGCCAGGGCACCGGCAAACAGGTCTTCACCCTCGAACAGGCCACGCAGGGCAAATGCGGTGGACACCTGGGTGCCGTTGAGCAGCGCCAGGCCTTCTTTGGCGGCCAGGGTCAGCGGTGCGAGACCGGCGATTTTCAGCGCGTCGACGGCCGGCAGCCATTCACCTTTGTAGCGCGCCTTGCCTTCACCCAGCAACACCAGGGACATGTGGGCCAACGGTGCCAGGTCGCCGGAAGCACCGACCGAGCCCTTGAGCGGGATGTGCGGATAGACCTCGGCATTGACCAGCGCGATCAGCGCATCGATCACTTGTCGGCGAATACCGGAAAAACCCCGGCTCAGGCTGTTGACCTTGAGCACCATGATCAAGCGCACCAGCGCATCGCTGATCGGCTCGCCCACGCCAGCGGCATGGGATAGCACCAGGGAGCGCTGCAGGTTTTCCAGGTCTTCGCTGGCGATACGGGTCGAGGCCAGCAGACCGAAACCGGTGTTGATGCCGTAGGCGGTACGGTTCTCGGCGAGGATCTGCTCCACGCACGCCACGCTGGCTTCGATTTGTGCCGAAGCGCTGGCATCGAGGCTCAGGGTCACCGGTTGCTGATAGATGTCACGCAATTGAGCCAGGCTCAATTGACCGGGAATCAGGTTTAAGGCAGTCATTTATTGCTCCTTTTGAGAGTTTTTTTTAACTCGCCAGTCGCTCCGGAATGTTCCGTTATCCGTCACCCTCGCTTTTTGAGCGATGCTTTTTGGGCAAGGGGTGCCTTGGCACGCTGGCGCTTTTTTTCGATCAATTCAAATTCGGTAACACGCTGTGCAGCAGGTTCGGGTCTTTAAGCAGCCCGGCGGCGCTGGCAATGTCCGGCGCCAGCCAGCGGTCCTGGTCATAGGCAGCAACGCGCTCACGCAGCAATTGCCAGGCGATACCGGTGCCGGCGCCGAAGCGCTGTGCCTTGAGGAATTCAAAGGCCTGGGCCGCCAGCAGGTATTCGATGGCGAGAATCTGCGTACAGTTTTCCAACGCCCTGTGCAGCTTCAGGGCCGCGTTGGTGCCCAGGCTCAAGTGATCTTCCTGCAAGCCCGAGGTCACGTAATTATCGAGCACCGCCGGTTGCGCCAACTGGCGATTCTCCGCGCACAAGGAGGCGGCGACATACTGCACGATCATCATCCCCGAGTTCACGCCGGGATTGGCCACCAGAAAGGCCGGCAGTCCGTTGACATGCGGGTTGATCAACCGGTCGAGACGGCGCTCGGCGATGGAGCCGATTTCCGCCATGGCAATGGCCAGCAGATCCGCCGCCAGGGCCACCGACTGACCGTGGGGGTTGGCCTGGGACATGACCCGGAAGTTATCCGGCGTGCCCAGCAACAGCGGGTTATCGGTGGCAGCGTTGAGTTCGGTTTCGATTTGCTGCCGCGCATGGGCCAGTTGATCGCGAGCAGCGCCGTGCACCTGGGGAATCGAGCGGATGCTCAAGGCATCCTGGGTGCGAATGCCCAGGCTCGCGGCGATGACTTCGCTGCCATCGAGCAAGGCCCGCAGATTGGTACCGACCTGCTGCATGCCGGGGTGCGGCTTGAGGGCGATGATCTCGGCGTCGAACGCGGCAATCTGTCCACGCTGCGCCTCAAAACTCATGGCGCCGATCACATCGGCCCATTGCACCAGCCGCGTCGCATCGGCCAGGGCCAGGCAACTGAGGCCGGTCATGCACGGCGTACCGTTGACCAGGCACAGGCCGTCCTTTGCCCCCAGTTGAACCGGCTGCAAGCCCTCTGCGGCCAGGGCCTGTTGCGCCGCGACGATCTGGCCGCGATAGCTGACCTGGCCGACGCCCAGCAGCGCAATGCTGATGTGAGCCATGTGGGTCAGGTAACCCACCGATCCCTGGGACGGCACTTGTGGGGTGATGCCGCGATTGAGCAGCGCCAGCAAGGCTTCGACCACCCGACGATGAATGCCGGACTTGCCCTGGCTGTAGTTGAGGATGGCAGCGCAGAGAATCGCCCGGGTCTGTTCGTCCGCCAGCGGCGCGCCCACGCCACAGGCATGGCTGAGCAGGGTGTTGCGCGACAGTTGGCTGAGTTGTTCATCCTTGAGCGACACATTGCACAAGGCCCCCAGGCCGGTGTTGACGCCATAGGCGCGCTCGCCGCTTTCGACGATGCGCTGCACGATGGCCTGGGCATTGTCGATCCGCGCCCAGGCCTGGGCCGACAGCTCAAGCTCGGCACCGAAGCGAGCGACGGCGACCACGTCCTGCCAACGCAGGGGGCGTCGGCGATGATGATTTTTTCAGCCTGGGACATCTAAAGCCTCATACACATATTAAGTTGCCAATACCCTTGAGTCGCAGCGGGATTATCCGTGGGAGCAAGGCTGCCCGCGATGAATCCAATGCGCTCTCTCTGGAACCGAGGTGCCTGTATCGCGAGCAAGCTTTGCTCCCACAGATTTTGTGACCGGCCCGCCCTACACCACCGCCGCCCGCCGCTGCACGAACCGATCGACATACTCATCGGCCGGCGAATGCAGGATCTCCCGGGGTGTGCCGACCTGGATCAGCTTGCCGTCCTTGAGAATCGCGATACGGTTGCCGATGCGCACGGCCTCGTCGAGGTCGTGGGTAATGAAGACGATGGTCTTGTGCAGGGTCTTTTGCAGTTCCAGCAACTGATCCTGCATTTCGGCGCGGATCAGCGGGTCGAGGGCACTGAAGGCTTCGTCCATGAGGATGATGTCGGTATCCGCCGCCAAGGCACGTGCCAGGCCTACGCGCTGGCGCATGCCGCCGGAGAGCTGGTGCGGGTATTTGTTTTCGTAGCCCTTCAGGCCCACGGTGTTGATCCAGTGCAGCGCGCGCTCGGCACACACTTGTTTGCTCTCGCCGCGGACCTTCAAGCCGTAGGCGACGTTGTCCAGCACACTCTTGTGGGGCAGCAGGCCGAAGCTCTGGAACACCATGCTGATCTTGTGCCGACGGAATTCACGCAGGGCGTCCATGTCCAGTTGCAGGATGTCTTCGCCGTCCACCAGGATCGCGCCGCTGGTGGGATCGATCAGGCGATTGAAGTGCCGCACCAGGGTGGATTTGCCGGAGCCGGACAGGCCCATGATCACGAAGATCTCACCGGTACCGATGCTCAGCGACAGGTCGTTCACACCGACCACGCAGCCGGTTTCGGCCAGCACCTGGTCCTTGGTCTTGTTCTGGCGGATCAGGTCCAAGGCGTCCTTGGACCGGTTGCCGAAAATCTTGAAGACGTTCTTGACTTCGATTTTGCTGATGGTTGCGTTGTTCATTTGCTCACCTCATGCCGAGGACGACCATAGGCCTGGGTAATGCGGTCGATGACCACGGCGAGAATCACAATCGCCAGCCCGGCTTCCAGGCCGCGTCCGACGTTGAGGGTCTGGATGCCCACCAGCACGTCCTCACCCAGGCCACGGGCGCCGATCATCGAGGCGATGACCACCATCGACAGGGCCATCATGGTGGTCTGGTTGATCCCGGCCATGATGCTCGGCAGGGCCAGGGGCAGTTGCACGCCGAACAGTTGTTGCCAGCGGTTGGCACCGAAAGCGTTGATGGCCTCCATCACTTCGCCGTCTACCTGGCGGATGCCCAGGTCGGTGAGACGAATCAGGGGCGGCGCGGCATAGATCACGGTGGCGAAGATCGCCGGGACCTTGCCCAGGCCGAACAGCATCAACACAGGAATCAGGTACACGAAGCTCGGCATGGTCTGCATGATGTCCAGCAACGGCATCAGCACCGAACGCAGGCGATTGCTGCGTGCCGAAAGAATGCCCAGCGGGATGCCGATCAATACCGAAATCAACGTCGCCACCAGCATCAGCGCGAGGGTCTGCATCAGTTTGTCCCACAGGCCCACCGCGCCCACCAGAAACAGCAGGCCGACGATCACCGCCGTGGCCACGACCTTGCGGGTGGCGTGCCAGGCAATGCCACCGACGATGGCCAGCATCAACCACCAGGGCGCCATGCGCAGCAGGCCTTCGAGATTGACGATGGCCCACAGCAGGGTATCGGAGATGTGCCGGAACACATCGCCATAATTCGTCACCAGGGCGTCGACCCAGCCGTTGACCCAGTCGGCGATGGAAAAGGTAAAGCTTTCGGGAAACATAAGAGACTCTCGATCAGGGGGATGCGGTGAATGTCCCGGCCAGCCCAAGGGGTGGCCGGGAGGTATTCGACCTACAGAGCCGCGTCGATTTTCTTGGCAGCGTCTGCGCTCACCCAGGCGTGCCAGACTTCAGGATGTTCCTTCAGGAAGATCTTCGCCAGTTTCGGCGACTCGATCCGCTCTTTGGCCATGCGTCCGAGGTTCTGGTTCAGGATATCGATGGGCAGGTTGACCTTTTCCAGCACAGCCACCAGTTCCGGGGCCTCATCGTGGAAGGTCTTGGACAGGCCGACCTTGATGCTCACGCTTTTATCCACACCCGGTTTTTCTTCCAGTTTTACCAGGTCCACCTGGCCCATCAACGGGGTTGGCGACCAGTAGTAGAACAGGATCGGCTCGCCGCGCTTGTAGCTCGACAACACGGCCGCATCCAACGCCGGGCCGGTACCTGGACGGAAGTTGGTGTAGGTATTTTCAAGGCCATAGCTTTTCAGCATTTCGCTGTTGTCCAGCTCACAGGTCCAACCGGCCGGGCAGTTGTAGAAACGGCCCTTGGACGGTTCTTCCGGGTCCTTGAACACGGCGGCGTACTGACCCAGGTCGGCGATGTTCTTCAGGCCCGGGGCCTTGGCTTCCAGCTTGCGCTTGGCGTCGCCTTCAACCACGTAGCGCGGCACGTACCAGCCTTCGATGGCACCCACCACCGGCGCACCGACGCCGACCACTTTGCCGGCCTTCTCGGCCTTGTTCCAGACTTCGCTGCGACCGACCCATTCTTCGGCAAACACTTGGATGTCGTTGCTGCTCAGGGCGTTTTCCATGGTGATGGAGTTGCCCGGCAGGCTGTCGGTCTTGCAGTCGTAGCCTTTTTCCAACACCACTTGCAGGACGTCGGTCAGCAGCATGGCGCTTTCCCAGTTCAGGCCGGCGAATTTCACCGGTTTGCCCGACTCGCACCAACCCGCCGCCTGGGTGGCGCCGGCGCTGGCCAGCAGGCCCATGGAAAGCAACGTGGTCAGCAGGGTCTTGTTCGATTTCATTGTGTGACGCTCCTAATCAGTGAATTGGCTTACGGCAGTCAAGAGGCATCCAGCCCTGTCAACGTCCTATCAGACCGCTTGGATGCGGCCCGCCCTGCTCGGTTGTGCGTCAACCGCGTCCTGCTCGACTGGCAGGATCAATTGATCGGGTACAGCGCTGTGCCATTTCTTCGCCGCGACGTAATACAGCGCCGCCGGCACCACTAGGCCGATGATCCACGAGATATCCACATCCCCCATCGCTGCCACCAGCGGCCCGGTGTAGAACTTGGTGGAGATGAACGGCAATTGAACCAGTACACCCAACGCATAAACGCTGATACCGAGAGCATTCCAACGACCATAGCGACCGTTCGAGTCGGCCAGTGCCGGTACGTCATAGCGCTCGCGAGTGATGCAGTAGTAGTCCACCAGGTTGATCGCGCTCCAGGGCGTAAAGAACGCCAGCAAGAACAGGATGAAAGACTTGAAGGCACCGAGGAACGAGTGCTGGCCGAGCAACGCGATCAGGGTCGCGGCGCCGACGATCACCAGCACGAACACCAGCCGCTGCAAGCGCGTTACGTTCAGCTGGCCACGGAAACCGCTGATGATGGTCGCAATGCACATGAAGCTGCCGTAGGAGTTCAGCGTGGAAATGGTGACCTTGCCGAACGCGATGCTGAAGTACAGCAGCGCAGCGGTGGCGCCGGTCCCTCCCAGGCCGACGATGTAGGCCACTTCGTGACCCGCGAACTGTCCGTTGGCCGAGGCGGCGGCGAATACGCCGAGGATCATCGCCACCTGGGCGCCGATGACCGAACCGGCGCCCGCGGCGAAAAAGGTTTTCACCGAGGACGTCTTGCTCGGCAGGTAACGCGAATAGTCAGCCACGTAGGGGCCGAAGGCGATCTGCCAGGATGCCGCGAGCGACACCGCGAGCAGGAAGCTGCTCCAGCTGAAATGGCGGATTTGCAGGAGTGCGCCAACGTCTGTCTGGCTGATCAGGCGAGCGAACAGGTAAACAAAAGCGATCACACCAATAATGCTGGCGACACGGCCAATGAAGTGGATCACCCGATAACCGAGCACCGTGACCAGCACGATGACACTGGCGAAAATGAGGATCCCGACACTGTCACTGACGCCAAACAACTGGCCCAGCGCCTGGCCGGAAAGCACAGTTCCCGTGGCGGTGAAACCCAGGTACATCAGGCACACCAGGACAATCGGGATGGCCGCGCCATATACACCGAACTGCACCCGGCTGGAAATCATCTGCGGCAGGCCAAGCTTGGGTCCTTGCGCGGCATGCAACGCCATGACGCCACCGCCGAGCAGTTGGCCGATCAGCAAACCGATCAACGACCAGAACACATCACCGCCCAGCACCACCGCCAACGCACCGGTGACAATGGCAGTGATTTGCAGGTTGGCCCCCATCCAGAGGGTGAACTGGCTCAACAATCGACCGTGTCTCTCCGATTCCGGGATGTAGTCGATCGAACGCTTCTCGATCAACGGCTTGCTGCTTGCACGTGTGCTACTGACGGCCATGGTTCAACCTCTGTGGATTGTTCTGGTGGTGACTCTGGTGTTGCTTTTCTGTGGGAGCGAGCCTGCTCCGGGCGGCGATCCGACGATAGCGGTGGGTCAGTTGCAGTGTTGTTAACTGACACTCCCTCATCGCGAGCAGGCTCGCTCCCACAAGGGGTCCTGCGTTACTTGCCGGTAATCATCGGCAAGTTCAGGCCCTGTTCCTTGGCGCAGTCGATCGCAATCTGGTAACCGGCATCGGCATGACGCATCACACCGGTAGCCGGGTCGTTGTGCAGTACGCGAGCGATTCGCTCGGCCGCCTCATCGGTACCATCGCAGACGATCACCATGCCCGAGTGCTGGGAGAAGCCCATGCCGACGCCGCCACCGTGGTGCAGCGATACCCAGGTCGCGCCGCTGGCGGTGTTGAGCAAGGCGTTGAGCAACGGCCAGTCGGAGACCGCGTCGGAGCCGTCCTGCATGGATTCGGTTTCACGGTTGGGGCTGGACACGGAACCGGAGTCCAGGTGATCGCGGCCAATCACGATCGGTGCCGACAGCTCACCGCTGCGCACCATTTCGTTGAACGCCAGGCCCAGCTTGGCGCGTTGGCCCAGGCCGACCCAGCAGATACGTGCCGGCAGACCCTGGAAGCTGATGCGCTCGCGGGCCATGTCCAACCAGTTATGCAGGTGGGCGTCGTCAGGGATCAGTTCCTTGACCTTGGCGTCGGTCTTGTAGATGTCCTGCGGGTCACCCGACAGCGCGGCCCAGCGGAACGGACCGATGCCGCGGCAAAACAGCGGACGGATATACGCCGGCACGAAGCCTGGGAAGTCGAAGGCATTCTCGACGCCTTCTTCCTGGGCCATCTGACGGATGTTGTTGCCGTAGTCGAAGGTCGGCACGCCCATTTTCTGGAAGGCCAGCATGGCTTTCACGTGCACCGCCATCGATTGCTTGGCGGCTTTCACCACGGCGGCGGGTTCGGTCTTGGCGCGGGCACGGTACTCGTCCCAGGTCCAGCCAGCCGGCAGGTAACCGTTGAGTGGGTCGTGGGCGCTGGTCTGGTCGGTGACCATGTCCGGCCGCACACCGCGACGGACCATTTCCGGCAGGATTTCAGCGGCGTTCCCGCACAGTGCGATGGAGATTGCCTTGCCTTCGGCGGTGTATTTCTCGATACGGGCCAGGGCATCATCCAGGTCGGTGGCCTGCTCGTCGACGTAACGGGTCTTGAGACGGAAATCGATACTGACCTGCTGGCATTCAATGTTCAGCGAGCAAGCGCCGGCCAGTGTCGCAGCCAACGGTTGTGCGCCGCCCATGCCGCCCAGGCCGGCGGTCAGGACCCAACGGCCCTTGAGGTTGGAGTCGTAATGCTGGCGACCGGCTTCGACGAAGGTTTCATAGGTACCCTGCACAATGCCCTGGCTGCCGATGTAGATCCAGCTGCCGGCGGTCATCTGGCCGTACATGGCCAGGCCCTTGGCGTCGAGCTCGTTGAAGTGTTCCCAACTGGCCCAGTGCGGTACCAGGTTGGAGTTGGCGATCAGCACGCGCGGGGCATTCGTGTGGGTCTTGAACACGCCCACCGGCTTGCCGGATTGCACCAGCAGGGTTTCGTCGTCGTTCAGGTTGGTGAGGCTTTCGACGATCTTGTCGTAGCACTCCCAGTTGCGCGCCGCGCGGCCGATGCCACCGTAGACCACCAGCTCCTTGGGGTTCTCGGCCACTTGCGGATCGAGGTTGTTCATCAGCATGCGCAGCGGCGCTTCAGTCAGCCAGCTCTTGGCGGTCAGCGTATTACCGCGAGGGGCGCGAATTTCAACGTCACGGTATTTTTCGGGTTTGCGGGTAGCGTCGGTCACAGCAAAAACTCCTCAGCGATCAATCCAGACCAGCCCGGGCAGTGGGCAGCGATTTAACGAACGTTGCGTTGAATATCGATGACTCATACGCATACGTCTTTACTTGTATGTACAAGCATATGCAATCAAGCGGCCAACTTGCTGAAGGTGCATTCAGGAATCTTTTTTGAAATGGCTGGAAAGCGCGGAATTGAAGGGCTGCAGAAGCGGATTAATTTTTCGGAGGAGGATTTTCTGGGGTAGACATCAGGAGGACACAAGCGTGGCGTTGCGCCACGCTGGGGCATTCGGTAACAAATTGGTGCGGCTGAAGAAACAGTAAGGCGTGCTTTTGTGGCGAGGGGATTTATCCCCGCTGGGCTGCGAAGCGGCCCCTCTTGGTGCCAACTCAACAGCTTCGGAGCCAACTGATTTGGGGTCGCTCCGCGACCCAGCGGGGATAAATCCCCTCGCCACAAGGAGGTACCGCTGAGACTAGCGGGCAGTCAGTTCGATCACGCAGCACTGACCGTCCGTGGAAACTTCCAGCAGCCCGGTGTTACCGCTCAATTGCAAACAATCGTATAGGGCCAGTTCCGCGGTGGACTCGCCGATCTTGACGTGCAGCGCCGGGTCGGCACTGAACACCAGCACCGTCCCCGCCTCACTGAAGAACCGCTGCTCGTCCGCCAGCCACTGTAACCGTGCCCGGTAACGCTGGGGCGAATAGATCAGATTGAAGTCACGAATCGGTCCGCCCAGCAACGTGCAATGAACGTGGCTCTCACCACTGAACGCGAAAGGGTCCAGGGGATGCAACGGCCGCGTGACCTGACCATCGACGGTCAGGCTCATGCCATCGCCCTGCAAGACGCTGATGACGCGCTCGTAACCGGCAAAGGTGGAAAAACCGCCCGACTCACCGATATCGGCAATCGACAGACGCCAGCCGAAACCTTCCAGGCCGGTACCAGCGTCACGGGTGATTTCCGCGGTGCTGCCACCGCCATTTTTCCATGGCATACGCGGGTAATCCACCGCGCGTAGAACTTTCAAGTCACTCACTTATGAAATCGCCCTTCCAGACTATGACGGGAACCCGGATGAATCAGCCGCGCGGCGGTAACAGGCTGACGCCCGGACCAGGTACGACGGCGGATCAGCAGGCACGGTTCGCCCTTTTCGATCTGCAGTAACTTGCATTCATTCGGCTCGGCGAGGATCGCTTCCACAACATGCTCGCCTTCGGTCAGCGGCGCGACCTGGTTCAGATAGGCGTAGGGTGTCTGCAGGGTGAAGTCCTGCTTGAGGTAGTCGGGCGCCACCAACGCGTTGACGAAGCGGTCTTCGATCTGCACCGGAATGTCGTTTTCGAAATGCACGATCAGCGAGTGGAACACCTTCTGGCCTTCACGCATGTCCAAGGCCAGGGCCCGCTCGGAGCCGGCGGCCTCCTCCTCCAGGGTGATGACCTTGCAGGTGTGGCGATGGCCGCGAGAGGCAATCTCGTCGGCGATGTTGTGCACTTCGAACAGCGCGGACTGGCTCTTGGGTTCGGCGACGAATGTGCCGACGCCCTGCATACGCACCAACAGGCCATCGGCGGTCATTTCCCGCAGGGCACGGTTGATGGTCATGCGGCTGAAGCCCAACTGATTGACCAGTTCGCTTTCCGACGGCACACGGTAATGCGGCGGCCAGTTTCCACTGTCGATCTGCTGGGTGATCATCTGTTTGACGCGGGCATACAAGGGTGCCGGACTGTCACCCAGGTTTGAGGCCAGCGGCGGTTTGGCAGGCGGAGTCGGCACGGCGGTTCCCTGTTCTGCTTATAAAGATTGCTAGCTTGCCGGAGTTTACCGGGCAGGCAAACGTCTGTATATGTATATACAAATTACGCACAATGAGGTTGAACCATGTCCGCCTTCTTTGCCGAACGCGCGCTGTTGCCTAGTGGATGGGCCAATGATGTACGTCTTGAAGTCGACGCCCAAGGCGTCCTGACCCATATCCAGGCCGGTTCCCACGCAGACGGCGCCGAACGGCTGGACGGTCCGCTGTTGCCGGGCATGCCGAACCTGCACTCCCACGCGTTCCAGCGGGCCATGGCCGGCCTGGCGGAAGTGGCGGGCAATCCCAACGACAGTTTCTGGACCTGGCGCGACCTGATGTACCGCCTGGTCGGAAAAATCAGCCCCGACCAACTCGGCATCATTGCCCGACAGCTGTACATCGAAATGCTCAAGGCCGGTTACACCTCGGTCGCCGAATTCCATTACGTACACCACGACACCGACGGCACGCCTTACGCCGACCCGGCGGAGCTGGCCTTGCGCATCAGTCACGCCGCCAACACCGCCGGTATCGGGCTGACGCTGCTACCGGTGCTCTACAGCCATTCGGGTTTTGGTGGCCAGGCGCCCAATGACGGGCAGCGTCGGTTCATCAACAGCACCGAGAACTACTTGAAGCTCCAATCTCGCTTGCAACCGATCCTGTCCGGGCAACCGCTGCAGACGCTGGGGCTGTGTTTCCACTCCCTGCGCGCCGTCACGCCCGGACAGATCCAGGAAGTACTGGCCGCCAGCGACGCTCACTGCCCGGTGCATATCCACATTGCCGAGCAGCAGAAGGAAGTCGACGACTGCCTGAGTTGGAGCGGTGCCCGGCCGCTGCAATGGTTGTACGAAAACACCGAGGTGGATCAGCGCTGGTGCCTGGTCCACGCCACCCACGCCAATGCCCATGAAGTCAGCCTCATGGCCAGGAGCCGGGCAATTGCCGGCCTGTGCCTGACCACCGAAGCCAACCTGGGCGACGGTATTTTCCCGGCGGTGGACTACCTCGCCCAGGGCGGACGCCTGGGTATCGGCTCCGACAGCCACGTGTCATTGAGCGTGGTGGAAGAGTTGCGTTGGCTGGAATACGGCCAGCGCCTGCGGGATCAACGACGTAACCGTCTGTATCGGGCCGATCAGCCGATGGTCGGCCGCACGTTGTTCGATGCGGCACTGGAAGGTGGCGCCCAGGCATTGGGGCAACCCATCGGTGCCCTAGAAATTGGCAAGCGTGCCGACTGGCTGGTACTCGATGGCAACGACCCTTACCTGGCCACGGCCCAGGGCGACGGCATCCTCAATCGCTGGCTGTTTGCCGGCGGTGATCGCCAGGTGCGGGATGTCATGGTGGGCGGCAAGTGGGTGGTGCGTAACGGGCATCACGCCGCGGAAGAGGACAGCGCCCGAGCATTTACCCAGGTATTGCGTGAGCTTCTAGGCTGACCGCAAATCCCCCTTGTGGGAGCGAGCCTGCTCGCGATGAGGCCTCCACATTCAACAGAGATGTTGAATGAAGGCCCGTCATCGCGAGCTGGCTCGCTCCCACAGGGTTATTTCCTGGCCGTCAGTCCGACGTCTTGGCCATCTGCCGATCCGAGGCGCGCCAGATCAGTCGTGTCGTGTCATAGCCCTGCTGGCGTGCCTTGCTCAGCAGTTCTTCGCGCACCACACTGTTGACCGTCGGCGTACGGGACAACAACCACATGTAGCGCCGGCTAGGGTCGCCGACAATGGCGGTCTTGTAGTCATCGCTGACGTACAACACCCAATATTGTCCCTTCGATACACCCGGCAGGATCCGCGAGACCCAGGTGTCGAACTCGACCCAGAGCTTGTCGGTCTTGCCCGGCACCTGTGGCGTAGCGGTGCCCTTGGCTTCTTCCCACTTCCAGTCAGAGGTCAGGCAGCGATTGAACACCCCCATGTTGCCGTCAGGCTTGAGGGTGTAATGGGCTTCCGATTGTGCGCAGTTGCGCTGGAAATACATTGGCAGGCGAGCCAACTCGTACCAGGTCCCTTGGTAACGCTTGAGATTGACGCTGTTGACGGTCTTGGGCGCCAACGGGTCTTCGCCAGAAGTGGCACAGCCGGCCAATACCAGGCCAGCCAAAAGCACTAACAATAACCGCATCATTATTTTTCTCCCGCGGGCACGTGGCCCCGGTTTACTTCAGGCCTTGGCCGGAAAACATCAACACCTTCTCACCGGCATACTGCACGCTGATAAAGCTTTTCTGATCGCCCCAGGTGCAACTGGACATGCCGAGCGCGCCCGAACAGTCGGTCGGTTTCCCCAGTAACGTCTCGACTTCGGCCTTGGACATGCCGGCTGACAGCTTCGAATAGTTTTCCTGGTTGACCTTGCTGCATGCGGTCAACAAGACGCACAAAGACAACAACGCGATAGATCGCAGGGACATCGTGAAACTCCTGGAGCGGAAGGGAGGTGGCAGGGTGCCAACCTGAAGCTTAGAAGAGAAAACCCCTATCTGGTTCCCCGCGCAACCCGGTATTTATTGGAGTAAAAGCAGGTAGTTCGTCGGTAAATCAACAAGTTTGTGATGCCGTCGTGCATTTCGTCGGTTTTACCTCGTTGACGCCTGAATCCCGGCGCTCTCAGGCCGATAAAAGAACAGCGCGAAACCCTGCCTTATGGCAAATTGACGCCCCTTCCTGACCAGCTCCTATGCGGTAGCGTTCTTAATGACCAGAAACATGAAATTCAGCCACAAAATCCTGCTGGCCGCAGCCCTTGTGGTAGCCGTTGCGTTCGCCTGTTTCATCCTGTTCAACGACTATCGTCAGCGTCAAAGCCTGCGCAACAGCACCGAAACTTCCATGCAGGAACTCGGCAACCTGACCAGCCGTAATATCCAGACGTGGGTCGACGGTCGTATCCAATTACTCCAATCGCTGGCCCAGCAGATCGCCGTGGACGGCAACAGCGCTGCCAGCCTCAAGCGAGCCATCGACCTGCCCGCCTATACTGGCAACTTCCAGCTCAGCTACTTCGGTGGCGTCGACGGTGTAATGTTCTCCGTGCCGGCCGGCAATCGCGCCGCCGACTACGATCCTCGCGCCCGTGGCTGGTACAAGGCCGCCAACAGCGCACAGCAAACCATCGTTACCGAACCCTACATTGCCGCCTCGTCGGGCAAACTGGTCATCACCGTCGCGACCCCGGTACAGCGACAGAACCAGATGATCGGCGTGGCGGGTGCGGACATCGACCTGTCGAGCATCAGCACCATCATCAACTCGCTGAACTTCGGCGGCCACGGCCATGCTTTCATCGTCAGCGCCGATGGCAAGATCCTGATCCATCCCGACAGCAAACGCATCCTCAAGACCCTGGCCGAGGCCTACCCCAACGGGGCACCGCAGGTCAGCCCGGGCATGAAAGAAGTCGAACTCGACGGCAAGACCCAATTCATCTCGTTCACCCGGGTCAACGGCGTGCCGGGCGCCGACTGGTACGTGGCACTGGTACTCGACAAGGACACCGCGCTGGCCATGCTCAGCGAGTTCCGTACCTCGGCGCTGGTCGCCATGATCATTGCCGTGGTGTTCATCATCACCCTGCTGGGCATGTTGATCCGCGTGCTGATGCAACCGCTGCTGACCATGGGCCGTGCGATGCATGACATTGCCGAAGGTGAAGGTGACCTGACCCGACGCCTGACCATTCACGGCCAGGACGAGTTCGGTGCCCTGGGTACCTCCTTCAACCGTTTCGTCGAACGCATCCACACTTCGATCCGTGAAGTGGCCTCGGCCACCGGCCAGGTCAACGAAGTAGCGCTGCGTGTGGTCAGCGCCTCCAACTCATCGATGTTCAATTCCGACCAGCAAGCCTCCCGCACCAGCAGCGTGGCGGCGGCCATCAACCAGCTCGGCGCCGCCGCCCAGGAAATCGCCCAGAACGCCGCCCTTGCCTCGCAACACTCCAGCGACGCCCGCAACCTGGCCGAAGAAGGTCAACAAGTGGTGGATAAGACCATCACCGCCATGCAGCAGCTGTCGGCCAAGATCAGCGACTCCTGCGGCAACATCGAAACCCTGAACAGCAACACGGTGAACATCGGCCAGATCCTCGAGGTCATCACCAGCATTTCCCAGCAAACCAACCTGCTCGCCCTGAACGCTGCCATCGAAGCGGCCCGCGCAGGTGAAGCCGGGCGCGGTTTCGCCGTGGTGGCCGATGAAGTGCGCAACCTGGCCCACCGCACCCAGGATTCGGCGCAGCAAGTACAAAAGATGATCGAAGAGTTGCAAGTCGGCGCACGGGAAGCGGTGCTGATCATGACCGACAGCCAGCGCCAGAGCGAAAGCAGTGTCGGCATCGCCAACCAGGCCGGCGAGCGCCTGGGCAGCGTGACCCAACGCATCGGAGAGATCGACGGCATGAACCAGTCCGTGGCCACCGCCACCGAAGAGCAGACCGCCGTGGTGGAGTCGATCAACGTCGACATCTCCGAGATCAACACGCTGAACCAGGAAGGTGTGGAAAACCTGCAAGCCACATTGCGGGCTTGTACCGACCTTGAGCAGCAGGCGGCGCGCTTGAAGCAGTTGGTGGGCAGCTTCCGGATCTAGTGCTCTTGCGGACCCTATCGCGAGCAGGCTCGCTCCCACAATCGATTGAGTTTCTTCCGACGGAACTCGGTCAACTGTGGGAGCGGGCTTGCCCGCGAAGACGGCACCCGCCTCACCGCGAAATCAGAATTTAGACCCCGGCCCCTTCAAAAACTCCACTTCCTCAGCCGTAGACGCCCGCCCCAACACTGCGTTGCGATGGGGAAACCGTCCAAACCGGGCAATGATTTTCTGATGCCGTTCGGCATAGTCCAGATTGTTTTCGAACACCGCCCGCTCCGCTTCCGGCTGCTCTCGGGCCAGGTCGATAAACCGGGACACGGCCTCATTCTGCACCGCGAGGTTTTCACAGTGCTCGAGCACCAGGTAGATGAATACACGCTGGATGGGCTTGAGTTGCCGGTCGAAACCCGCCGCCAGCCCTTGGGCCACCAACGCTTGGGCGAGAAGATCGCCGGAGAAGGCCTTGGGTGTGTCGCGAAAAATCATCCGCGGGAACTGATCGAGCAGCACCACCAGGGCCAGCCAACCTTCCGGGCGTTGCGCCCAGTCGGTCAATCCGCCGGCCAGTGCCTGATCGACCAGATCGCCAAAACGCTCGCGCGCCTGGCGATCATGGTGTTTGCCAAACCACAGGCTGTTCTTGTCGGCCGCTATTTCGTTCGGCGTATCGGCTGAACCAAACCACCAGTCGAGTAACGGCTGCCAAGGCTCGGCCATGATTTATTCCTTGTGGTAGGCCGTGGCGCGGGCCACTTCTTCCTTCGAACCGAGGAACACCGCCACGCGCTGGTGCAGGCCTTCAGGCTGGATATCGAGGATGCGCTGGTGACCATCGGTGGAAGCGCCGCCGGCCTGTTCCACCAGGAACGACATCGGGTTGGCTTCGTACATCAGGCGCAGTTTGCCCGGCTTGGTTGGCTCGCGACTGTCACGTGGGTACATGAACAGGCCACCACGGTTCAGGATGCGGTGTACGTCGGCAACCATCGCGGCCACCCAGCGCATGTTGTAGTTCTTTTTCAACGGACCTTCTTCACCGGCCAGCAACTCGCCGACGTAGCGCTGTACCGGGGCTTCCCAGTGGCGCTGGTTGGACATGTTGATGGCGAATTCCTGGGTGCTTTCAGGAATGGTGATGTTCTCGTGGGTCAGTACGAAGCTGCCCATTTCACGATCCAGGGTGAAACCCTTCACACCGTCGCCCAGGGTCAGCACCAGCATGGTCTGAGGACCGTAGATGGCATAGCCGGCGGCCACTTGCTGGGTGCCTGGCTGCAGGAAGGCCTTTTCGTTCAAGGCTTCGTTCTGGCTCAGGTATTCGTTCGGGCAACGCAATACCGAGAAAATGGTACCGACCGGGGCGTTGATGTCGATGTTCGACGAACCGTCCAGTGGGTCGAATACCAGCAGGTAGGCACCCTTGGGGTATTTGCCCGGGATCTGGTAGGCATTGTCCATTTCCTCGGACGCCATGCCGGCCAGGTGACCGCCCCATTCGTTGGCTTCGAGCAGGATCTCGTTGGAAATCACGTCGAGTTTCTTCTGCACTTCGCCTTGCACGTTTTCGGTGCCCATGCTGCCCAGGACACCACCCAGCGCGCCTTTGGATACGGCGTGGCTGATTTCCTTGCAGGCACGCGCCACCACTTCGATCAAAAAGCGCAGATCGGCAGGGGTATTGTTGCTGCGGGTCTGCTCAATCAAATAGCGACTCAAGGTAACGCGAGACATGGACGGCTCCGAAGAATAGGGGGCGGAAAAACCAGCGCAGTTTAGCGCGTGTCGGGACTTAATTCCTCCTATGAGACGGGGAATGGAGGATTGAGTTCACAGAGGGGCGTCATCGCGAGCGGGCTCGCTCCCACATTGGATTGTGTTTCCCCTGACAGAATCCGATCAAGTGTGGGAGCGAGCCTGCTCGCGATGGGTGCGAAGCACCCGCTTTCAGGATTTGACCGGCGGCTTGCGCAGCAGGCTGAAGGCCATCGAGCCGAGGAACAGCACGCTGAGCACCAGCACCGCCCACAGGCCGATTTTCTTCCAGTTGGTCCCGACGACGGCCGGCGCCGTTTCGGCCGCCGGTGTAGAGGTCGTGGGCCCATTCACCGTCGCCGCCCCCAGGGTCGCCAGGCGCGAAGGACGGTAATCGGGCACCAGTGTCGTCAGGGGCAGGCTGGCCGCCTTCACCGTCGCGCTGCCCAGCGCCAGGCTATAGGGCCCTTCGCCACGGGCGAGAAACACCACCTGGGTCGGGCGCACGGCAAAGCGCAGGGCCGGCGCTTCGGTCCCGAGGCCGCCGCCGCGCTCGTCCACCGTCAGCTTCAATTGCTGGACGGTCTGGCCGGACAACTGCAATTGGTTCTGCACCACGTCCTGGCCATTCTGGGTCAGCCGGTACAGCAAGCCACTGCCCATCGGCTGCCACGGATGACTGCTCTCACGACGCCCGTCCAGGGTCACCGGTGCCAGGCTGTTGGCCTGGCTCAGCTCGACCTGCACCTCTTCGATATTCAGACCCATGGGCAACTGCCAGGTGTATTCACCGGCCTTCGTGCTGCTGCCGGCCAACGGCTGCGACCAGGCCAGTGGCAACGGCAGGCTTTCGCGGCTGGCGCTCTGCAACTGTGCTGAAGTCAGCACCGGCGCGGAAGACGGCAAATCCCACAACAGCCGCAGATAACGCGCCGACTGTCCTGGCAGGTTCACTTCATGCTGCTCGACCCGCTCATCGGCGAAGGTCAGGCGCGCCACCTGGCCTTCGCCCCACGCTTGCCAGTTCTGCAGGTCGTCGCTGGCTTCGATGGTGAACCGCTGGAAACCGTCGCGCTCGCTGGTCCAGTCGAGGATCAGCTGCTGCAAGGGCGCCTTGATCGCGCTGGCATCCAGCAACCAACCGCGCAACTCTTCCTCACCGGCCTCGAGCCGACTGGCCGGCTGGACTTCCACCAGCGTGCCGTTGGCGTTCGACTGCACCCGCACACTGGGCGCGCGCTCGTTGTCATCGGCCGCGTTGTACAACGGGAACCATTTCACATCGGTGAGGGTGCGGTTTTCACGGCTTTGCGCGGTCTCGCGAACCAGCGCATACGCCTGGGCCTGTCCGGCCGCGTTGAAGACCCGCAAGTCGCTCAGGTCGGTCTGCCGCGCCTGCAGTTGGACCTCCAGCGGCAACGGCAGGCGATACCACGGCCCTTCGCCACTCAAGGTCAACGGCACCTGGTGGGCGAAGTCCGCCGGTTTTTCCTGGGCCGTAGCCGACAATGCCACCCACAACCCGACCACTCCCAGGCCGATCCGACTCAACTTGCGACTCAAGATGACACTCCCTCACTGACAGGCATCGGCGGCTCGGCCTCTGGAACCGTTTCCGGCCGCTTGGGCGGCAGCGGTGCGAAATAGCCCACCACCAACAGCAATACACCCACGCCGATAAACGACACGATCCGCGCCAGACCACCACGGTTACTCAATTCGACAAAGAACAGCTTGGCCACCACCACGGCAATCAACCCCGCACCGATCAGCCATACCTCGCGGCGATGCCGCAGGTGCCCGCCGATCATCAGGCCCAGGGCGATCAGGGTCCAGACCAGGGACAACCCCGCCTGCACGAACATGGATTCGAGCAATGCATCCAGTTCGAACGGCACACCCAGCCAATGGTGGGCGCTGCGCATCACCAGGGCGGTGAAGAACGCGAACAGCGAGACCCCGGCGAGCAACTGGGCGACGTGTTCGGCATGGGCCCAACGGATCGCCAATTGCGCCAGCGCGCTACGAGCCCATACGTAGACACCGAACAGGGCAAACAACAGGCCCAGCTCCAATGGGTTGAGCAGCGGCACATATGGCAACGGCTCGGCGATGCCATCGCTGAAGGTGTTGGCCAGCCAGAACCACCCCAGCATCAACAGGGCCAGAGGCGCCGCCGCGTAGACGCGATACTCC
Source organism: Pseudomonas sp. MAFF 730105 (assembly GCF_055380705.1). Taxonomy (NCBI): domain Bacteria; kingdom Pseudomonadati; phylum Pseudomonadota; class Gammaproteobacteria; order Pseudomonadales; family Pseudomonadaceae; genus Pseudomonas; species Pseudomonas sp. MAFF 730105. The sequence goes on along the minus strand of NZ_AP018438.1, from coordinate 392,918 downwards.
CGCGACTGAGCCGATATCGGCCATGGCCAGGCTCGCGGCGCGGCCATCAGCACCAGGTACAGGCTCGGCAGGATCGCCCAACCCAGCCAACGCCAGGCGTTGTATTGCTCGGACAACAGCAACAGGCCATAACGCAGCTCCAGCGCCAACACGCCGATCAGCAACCAGCAACCGAGCACATGGGCAGTGCTGCGAACCGAGTCCGGGAGCATCGAGGCCAGGCGCTTGAGCGAGAGGAAATGCACACCGAACAGGACGAGCCAGGCCAACCAGCCGAAATCCGCCGCCGGGTGATAGCGGCTGTGCCAGCTCGCAACCAGCACACAGCCCGCCGCAGGAATCAGCAAGGTGCACAGCAACCCCAGCGCCGGCCACTGCAAGCGCAGCGCCAGAATCGCCCATACCGCAACACTGAGCGCCGCGACAATCAGCAGCAAGCTGCCTTGCAGATGGACCGGAGCAAAGCGCAGCACTTCGCTGACCCACGTCAGCGCCCACCAACCGGCGCCCCAGATCAGCAGCAGCTCGGACAACCGCTGCAAACTCAAGACATCGAACACCGCGGCCGGATGGCCCCGTTGCAGTCGCCAAGCCCCCACCAGCGCCGCCAGTCCCAGCACCATCGGCGTCCAGAAGCCACTGTGGGCCAGGGGCCGCAGCCCCTCGCTGTCGAGCGGTCCGAGCAAGGCCGGCCCCGCCACCAGGAACGCCGCACCGCCCAACACTTGCAGGAGCAGGCCGAACACGAAGCTCACGCGTTGTTTCAGGTACAGGCTCAACCAGATGATCAACAGGCCACTGGCGGCCCACACGCCGCTCGCCGTTTGCCAGGGCAGGACGAACAGCACAGCGAGGTTGATCAAAGCCAGCCCCGCCAGCAACACCACCGACAAGCCACGCAGCAACCGAATGTCGTTGCGCACCATTTCGTCGCGGGCGGCCAGCAACATGCCGCCAATCAGGGCCAGGCCGATCAACGAGGCGCTGAGCAAGCCGCTCCAGCCGGCGGCGAACACTGCTGCCGAATCCCCTTCGGCACCGCGCAAACGCATCAGGAACAGTGCGCCCCCCAGCAGCTGTACGCCAAACGCCATGAACAGGAAGCTACGCGCTTGCAGGCGCAGGCCGACAAACAGCGTCGCCAGACCGGCCAGCGCCCAGGCGATAGCGGTACCGTGGGTGAAAAAGAACAGAGGCGCCAGCAGATAGAGCGAGCCCAGGCCCAACGCGGCCAGCACTGGCAGCACTTGGCGCTCCCAGCTCGCGGTGTGGTCGGGCGACGCCTTGCGCAATTGATAGAAGCTGAACAGCAAGGCCCCGCCAAGCATCAGCGCCCCCAATGGAGCGCCCTGGAGCAGGCTGCTTTGACCGATTTGCAACTCACCGAAGAAAGCCCGCACCGCGCCCACCTGCAGCAACAAGGCAAACGCACGCGCCAGTGGTCGCTGCTGACGCAGGCCCAACCAGAAAATCCCCGCGCCTTCCACCGCCCACGCTGCCGTGGTCCAACGGGCATCGAGGCCCAGGGGAATCGCCAGGCTGGTAAAAATCACCCCGAGTGCCAGGCAGGTTTCGGCCAGCAACAAGGCGCGTCCCTTCATCAACACCCGGGCCAGGCCCATGTAGATCATGCCCAGGACCAAGGCGCTGAACGCTGCGGCCAGATCCAGGAACATCACCAGCGTGAGCTGCAAGCCAAAGCCCACCAACGGCGGACCGAACAGCATCGTGCCGTCTACATAATCGCCTTTGCGCGCCGACCAGCGCAGCAGCGCTTCACGGCTGTCATCCTCGGGACCGTCGCTCATCTCCAGCAGTTTGCGCCGGGTGAACAGCAAGCCAATCGCCAGGTACATAAGGAAGAAAATGATCAGGAACGGCTCGGTGCTGAAGAACAGTGCCGGCGTATACGAACGCAGACCCCAGGCGATACCGATGCCGAAGGTCCCGACAAAACCGATCAGGTTGAGCAGTCGCCAGGCCTTGAACCAGGCAATCGCGAGGATGCCGGCATTGAGCAGGATGAAGTAGCTGAACAGCGCGACATGGTTACCGCTGCCAGTGGAGGTCAGGATCGGCGCGGCAAAGCCGCCCAGCGCTGCGGCGGCGGCCAGCCCCAGGGCGTTCTGGGTCACTGCCAGGATCGCCGAGAACACCGTGACCGCCACCAGCAGCCCCAACGCGGCCTTGGAATCGAGCAGTGGATGCAGGCGCATGGCCGCGAACACCGTGAGGTACAACACAGCGATGCCGGTACCCTGGAGCATCAGCGCATAACTGCTGTTGCGCTGACGCAGCCACCAGCCCAGACCCAGCAAGCCCAACGCACTGGCCGCGACACCGGCATAGCGCAGTTCGATCGGCACCACCATGCCTTCAGTGGCATAACGCAATAGAAACGCCAGGCCGAGGAACAACAGCAGCACGCCGACTCGCAATACGGTATTGCCACCGAACAGCCAGTTGCGCGCACCGGCCACGGCACGCTCGATGAAACCGGGGTCACGAGGAACAGGCGGCGTGACAATCGGTTCCAGGGGCTCCGCTGCGCGGGCCTCGCGCCGTGAGGTGACAGACGTGGGGGTCCAGATATCGTCGGGCAGCGGTTGACTGGCTTGCGTGACCATCGCGGGGGCCGGCGCCAGGTCAGGCGGTAGTTCCCAGACCAGCTCCGGCTCCGGCTCCGGCTCCGGCTCCGGCTCCGGCTCCGGCTCCGGCTCTGCCTCGCTCCGGGCTTCAGGCTGCGGGGCCGAGGCCACGACGATCTCGGGTGCGGGTGCGGGTGCGCTCGGCGCAGACACCGTGCCGCGCTCAAGCACGGCGAGACGCGCCTCCAACGTCAGCAGGTTTTGCTGGGTCGCTTCCAGCAGACTTTGTTGTTTGCCAGCCTCGGCCCCGAGGCGGCGCAGCCGCAAGACCAGGGCGATGCCGAGCCCCGTCAATGCGCCTATCAACGCATCGGCGAACGACTCATCCACCACCCAGCCGATTGCCAGGCCCAACAGCGTCAAAATCCATTGCATGGTTGATATCCCTGAGCGGCCCATTGCGGGCATGACCGGGGTGATGCGGTGCCTGGCTCAGTCTAGTGGAAACCACACGCAACCTGTGGGAACGAACCCTGTGGGAGCCGAGCTTGCTCGCGATGAACGATGACGCGGTTTGCAGTTGAACCGTGTCGACTCCATCGCGAGCAAGCTCGGTACCACAGGGCTCGCTCCCACATGGGTCATGAGGGCGTCCAGTCCTGAATCCGGCCACACCGCCCGGCGAAACTGGCGCTCAGTATATCGACGAAGCCCACTTGCCGTTGGGCTTCGCTCACATTTCTTACAGCAAATGCTAGTCGAGGGCTTTCCAGATGTCGGTGGCGTACTCGCGGATGGTCCGGTCGGAGGAGAACCAGCCCATGCGCGCGGTATTGAGCACCGCCGAACGCCACCACTGCTTGGAATCGTGCCAGCGCTCCTCGACCCTGGCCTGGGCGGCCCAGTAGGCATCGAAATCGGCGCAGACCAGGAAGCGGTCATAGTCCACCAGCGAATCCACCAGGCCGGTGTAGCGCATCGGATCGTCCGGCGAGAAGACTCCGCCGCGAATCGCCTGCAACACATCGCTGAGGCGATGGGACGCGGCAATGTCCGGCGCGGCGCTGAATTCACCGTTGCGCTTGCGCGCCTCCACCTGCTCGGACGTCAGGCCGAAGATGAACATGTGCTCACCCCCTACCCGCTCATGCATTTCCACGTTGGCGCCATCCATGGTGCCGATGGTCAGCGCGCCGTTGAGGCCGAACTTCATGTTACTGGTGCCCGACGCCTCGAAACCGGCGGTGGAGATCTGTTCCGACAGGTCCGCCGCCGGGATGATGCTTTCGGCCAGGCTGACGTTGTAGTTGGGCAGGAACACCACTTTGAGCAGGCCACGCACGGTCGGGTCGTTGTTCACCACCCGGGCGATGTCGTTGGTCAACTTGATGATCAGCTTGGCCTGGTGGTAGCTGGCGGCCGCCTTGCCGGCGAAGATTTTCACTCGCGGCACCCAGTCCACTTCCGGCTCGGCGCGAATCGCCTGGTACAGCGCCACGGTGTGCATCAGGTTAAGCAATTGGCGCTTGTACTCGTGGATCCGCTTGACCTGCACGTCGAACATCGCCGCCGGGTTCACGGCAATGCCCAAACGCTCGTGGATCAGGTAGGCCAGGGCTTTCTTGCTGTGCAGGCGCTGTTCGGCGAACTGCTTGCGGAAGGCCTGCTTGTCGGCGAACGGCTCCAGCTCGATCAGGCGCTCTTCAGGGTTGTCGAGCACGCTCGGGCCCAGGGCATCGACCATCATCGAGGTCAGTTCGGCGTTGGCCTGGAACAGCCAGCGGCGGAAGGTGACGCCGTTGGTCTTGTTGTTGATCCGTTCCGGGTAGAGCTTGTGCAGCTCGGAGAACACCGTGCTGCGCATCAGTTGCGTGTGCAACCCGGACACTCCGTTGACGCTGTGGGAACCGAGAAACGCCAGGTTGCCCATGCGCACCCGGCGGCCGTTGTCTTCTTCGATCAGCGACACCGAGCGCAGCACGTCGAAATCATGCACACCCTTGGCCCGCAGCGAATCGATGTGCTGGGCGTTGATCAGGTAGATGATCTGCATATGCCGGGGCAGCATGCGTTCCATCAACCCCACCGGCCAGGTTTCCAGGGCTTCGGGCAGCAACGTGTGGTTGGTGTACGACAGCGTGTCCTGGGTGATCTGCCAGGCCGCGTCCCAAGCCACGTCGTAGACGTCCACCAACTGGCGCATCAGCTCGGCCACGGCGATGGACGGGTGGGTGTCGTTGAGCTGGATCGCCGCGTGATCGCCCAGGGTCAGTACCGAGGTGTGCATGTTGCGATGACGGCGCAGCAGGTCCTGCAACGAGGCGGCCACGAAGAAATACTCTTGGCGCAGGCGCAGCTCCTGGCCGGCCTCGGTACTATCGGCCGGATAGAGCACACGGGAAATACTTTCGGCCCGGGCAACCTCAGCCACGGCACCGAGGTGGTCGCCGGCATTGAAGCGCTCCAGGTGCAGGTCTTCCACGGCCCGGGCGCGCCACAGGCGCAGGGTGTTCACGCTCGCCCCCCGCCAGCCCACCACCGGGGTGTCATAGGCAATGGCCCGTACGGTTTCACCCGGAGACCAGACCTGCCGGGTCTTGCCGGTCTCGTCGGTGACGGTCTCGACGCTACCGCCGAATCCGATCGGGTAAACCACTTCCGGCCGTTCGAACTCCCAGGGGTTGCCGAAATCCAGCCAGTGCTCGGTCTGCTCCTGTTGCCAGCCATCGACGATCGCCTGGCGAAACAGGCCGTGCTCGTAACGAATGCCATAGCCATGGCCGGCGATGCCGAGGGTCGACATGCTCTCCATGAAGCACGCCGCCAACCGGCCGAGGCCACCGTTGCCCAGCGCCGCATCGGGCTCCAGTGTACGAATGCGCTCCAGGTCCACGCCCAACTCGGTGAGGGCCTCGCGGGCAGTATCCAGCAGGCCGAGGTTGCTCAGGCTGTCGTAGAGCAGGCGTCCGATGAGAAATTCCAGGGAAAGGTAATAGACCCGCTTCTGGCCCTTGCGATAGATCTGCCGCGTGTGGTCCATCCAGTGCTCGACCATGTGGTCGCGGGCGGCAAGGGCAATGGCTTCGAACCAATCGTGATCAAACGCATGATCCGGGTCCTTGCCGACGGCATAAGTGAGTTTGGTCAACACAGCGTCGCGAAATGCGGCTACTTCGGCTTCGCGAACAAGTGGTTCTTGAGTCATGAATAAGACCTCGAACGAGCATGGAATTGTCTGAGCCTAGACGGTCTGACAGACGGCAAAGGCTCTTGGTTCGGTGGTTTTTCTCCAAGTGCCGGAGAATTGCCGCCAGGGAATTGCCGATGGACGAATGAATGCAGGGGCCGTGCCGCCGAACGCGGGGTTTTGCCAGAACGAAAAAAAACCGGCGGATGGTCGTTCAAAATTTCACCAGTACCGGTATGATCGCGCGCCCTGATGCATGCTGGTACACCTAGATGATGAAGCCCAACCTGATCGCCGCCGCGGAGATCGACCGACTCGATACCTGGGCCAAGTATTCCGCCCCGATGTGCGGTTCCTGCGTGTCGAGCTGCTGCACGCTGCCGGTCGAGGTCAAGATCAAGGACCTGATCCGGATCGGCATCGTCGACGAATTCGAACTGGGCGACCCACCGAAAAACATTGCCAAGCGCCTGCAAAAGGAAGGGATCGTCGAGCGTTACAACCAGAAGTCGGAGATCTTCACGCTCCAGCGCATGAGCAACAACGATTGCCTTTATCTGGACCGCAAGAGCCGCCTGTGCACCATTTACGAGAAACGCCCGGACACCTGCCGCAATCATCCGCGGGTCGGCCCACGGCCGGGGTATTGTGCGTACAAGCCCAAGGAAGTGGAGCGCGAGCGCAATCCGCGGACGCTGGATCGGTTTTGATCGGCTGACGCTATCGCGAGCAGGTTCGCTCCCACATGGACGGCGCTGAACCTGTGGGAGCGAGCCTGCTCGCGATGAGGCCCGAATAGCCAGCATAAAACTCCAGGCATAAAAAAACGCCCCCGGTCTCACGACCGGGGGCGTTTTTCATTCAGCCGAAGCTAAACGATCAAGCCTTGGCTTTCTTGGCAGCGCGGGTACGCTCGCCTTCGTCCAGGATCTTCTTGCGCAGGCGAATCGACTTAGGCGTCACTTCACACAGCTCGTCATCCTGGATGAATTCCAGTGCCTGTTCCAGGGTGAAGCGAACAGGTGGAACCAGGGCGATGGTTTCGTCTTTACCCGAAGCACGCATGTTGTCGAGCTTCTTGCCCTTGGTAGGGTTGACGCCCAGGTCGTTGTCACGGCTGTTCAGACCTACGATCTGGCCGTTGTAGATTTCCTGGCCGTGCTCGACGAACAGCTTGCCACGCGCCTGGAGGGTTTCCAGGGAGTAGGTCAGCGCCTTGCCGGTTTCTACCGATACCAGGACGCCGTTCTGACGGCCGGACATGTGGCCGGACTTCATGGTGTCGTAGCGATCGAAGATCGAGGTCAGGATGCCAGCACCGTTGGTCAGGGTCAGGAACTGGTTACGGAAACCGATCAGGCCACGAGCCGGGATGTTGTACTCCAGGCGTACACGCCCTTTGCCATCCGGGGACATGTTGGTCAGGTCGCCTTTACGCAGGCCCATTTCTTCCATGACCTTGCCCTGGGATTCCTCAGGGATGTCGATGGTGACGTTCTCGAACGGTTCCTGCTTGTTGCCGTCGACGACGCGGATGATCACTTCAGGACGGCCTACGGCCATTTCGAAGCCTTCGCGACGCATGGTTTCGATCAGTACCGAGAGGTGCAGCTCACCACGGCCGGAAACCTTGAACTTGTCGGCAGAGTCGCCTTCTTCAACGCGCAGTGCAACGTTGTACAGCAGCTCTTTGTCCAAACGCTCCTTGATGTTACGGGACGTCACGAACTTGCCTTCCTTACCGCAGAATGGCGAGTCGTTGACCTGGAAGGTCATGGAAACGGTCGGCTCGTCGACGGTCAGCGGCTTCATCGCCTCGACAACGGTCGGGTCGCACAGGGTGTCGGAGATGAACAGCTCTTCGAAGCCGCTGATGCAGACGATGTCGCCGGCAGCCGCTTCTTCGACGTCCACACGGTGCAGACCGTGGTGACCCATCAGCTTCAGGATACGGCCGTTGCGCTTCTTGCCGTCGACGTCGATGGCGACGACCGGGGTGTTCGGCTTGACGCGACCACGGGCGATACGGCCAACACCGATCACACCCAGGAAGCTGTTGTAGTCCAGGGCCGAGATCTGCATCTGGAACGGACCATCACGGTCAACGGCCGGCGCAGGTACGTTGTCGACGATCGACTGGTACAGCGGGGTCATGTCTTCAGCCATGTCGGTGTGGTCCAGACCGGCAATGCCGTTCAGGGCCGAGGCGTAGACGACCTGGAAGTCCAGTTGTTCGTCGGTGGCACCCAGGTTGTCGAACAGGTCGAAGATCTGGTCCAGAACCCAGTCAGGACGCGCGCCCGGACGGTCGACCTTGTTGATCACGACGATCGGCTTGAGGCCGGCTTCGAACGCTTTCTTGGTCACGAAACGGGTTTGCGGCATAGGGCCGTCCTGGGCGTCGACCAGCAGCAGCACGGAGTCGACCATCGACATCACGCGCTCTACTTCACCACCGAAGTCGGCGTGGCCCGGGGTGTCCACGATGTTGATGTGGTAGCCGTTCCAGTTGATGGCGGTGTTTTTCGCCAGGATGGTAATACCACGCTCTTTTTCCTGGTCGTTGGAGTCCATCACGCGCTCGTCGTTGAGCTCGTTGCGTTCCAGGGTGCCGGATTGACGCAAGAGTTTGTCTACCAGGGTGGTCTTACCATGGTCAACGTGGGCAATGATGGCGATGTTGCGTAGATTTTCGATCACTTGTGTATCTCGATCAGAGGATTCGGTGTGCTGACAGGTCGTGGCAGCGATTTACGTTGAGTCCGACAAAGCCGCTACAGCTTGTCGGCGGCGTCGGGGGGCCGGTGACGCAGGCCACAGGCAAACAGCCCCGGGCACTTAGCTCGGTCGATAAACGCGCACATTGGCATGCCCCTCACTGAGCAAATGGTGGGCATGCAGGCGACTCATCACGCCTTTGTCGCAATACAGCAGGTACTGGCGAGTAGGGTCCAGTTCCTTGAAACGCGCGTTCACTGCATAGAACGGCATCGTTTGTACCTCGATACCGGCGACGCTCAACGGGTCGTCTTCAGCGTCGTCCGGATGACGGATGTCGATGATGATCTGACCGGCCAGCGCTTCGCCGACTTCTTCAATCTTGATGTCCTGGCCCAATTCGTCGATCACCCGATCGATCGGCACCAGCCTGGCGTTTTCGAGCGCACGCTCGAGCACCGCCATGTCGAATTCTTTCTCTTCGTGCTCCACGCGCCCGCGCTTGGCGGCCGTCTTCGGGTTGACCGAGATGACCCCGCAGTACTCCGGCATGTGCCGGGCAAATTCGGCGGTGCCAATCGCGTTGGCCGTGTCGATGATGTCCTGCTTGTGACTGGCGATCAGCGGGCGCAGCACGAGCTTTTCGGTGACGCAGTCGATCACCGACAGGTTCGGCAGCGTCTGGCTCGATACCTGGGATATCGCCTCCCCGGTAACCAGCGCGTCGATGTGCAGGCGATCAGCGATGCTGGACGCGGCACGCAACATCATACGCTTCAAAATGACGCCCATATGACTGTCGTCGACTTTGCCGAGGATTTCTCCCAGAACTTCTTCGAACGGCACACTCACAAATAACACGCGCTGGGAACTGCCGTACTTCTTCCAGATGAAGTGCGCCACTTCCATCACGCCCAGCTCATGGGCACGCCCGCCGAGGTTGAAGAAGCAGAAATGGCTCATCAGGCCGCGCCGCATGATCTGGTAAGCCGCGACCGTGGAGTCGAAGCCGCCAGACATCAGCACCAGCGTCTGCTCCAGGGCACCCAGCGGATACCCGCCGATGCCGTTGTGCTGGCTGTGGATGACGAACAACCGTTGGTCGCGTATTTCGATACGGACTTCAACCTGCGGGTTTTTCAACGAAATACCGGCGGCGCCACACTGCTGGCGCAGTTGGCTGCCGACGTAGCGGTCCACGTCCATCGAGCTGAACGGATGCTTGCCCGCGCGCTTGCAACGTACCGAGAAAATTTTGCCCGCCAACGCATCGCCATAATGCAGCTTGCATTTGGCAACGATATCGTCGAAATCCCCCAGCGGATATTCATCCACCTGCAGGAAATGCGCGATGCCTGGCATGCAGGTCAGCCGCTCGGTCATTTCCTTCAGGATCCTGGGTTCGCTGACGCGGGTTTCCAGTTCGAGATTGTCCCACACGCCATTCACCACCACGACCGGGTCCAGATCACGGAGCACGGCACGGATGTTCTTGGCCAACTGCCGGATGAAACGGGTCCGGACCGGGCGGCTCTTGATGGTGATTTCGGGGAAGACTTTTACGATTAGTTTCATGAAAACAGCGCGCGAACGGCCAGCCGAAAAAGGGGGGCGCGGATTATAGCGGAAATTGCTCAAGGTTTGACCAATTAATGTGTAGATGGTTTTGAGCGCACCAAAACGGGTCGCCGACTATCCTTTGCGCTACATTACAGTGCGTAATTGTCTGACAATCCCTGGTTCAAGCCCTCTAAAGGCGTGGATTTGGTGCAAAAAACCCAAGCTGGGGCACTGGCATGCAATTTGCTCCCTTGTGAGGCAGGTTGCCTTGGCAGAGTATTCGCGCCGGCATCACTCATATCTACGGGCAAACCATTACCCCGCCCGAAGCCACCCGGAGGACATATGTCGAAGTCGGTTCAACTCATCAAAGATCATGACGTCAAGTGGATTGATCTGCGCTTCACTGACACCAAAGGCACTCAACATCACGTAACCATGCCGGCCCGTGATGCCCTGGATGACGATTTCTTCGAAATCGGCAAGATGTTCGACGGCTCCTCCATTTCCGGCTGGAAAGGCATCGAAGCGTCCGACATGATCCTGATGCCAGACGACGAAACGGCTGTCCTGGATCCGTTCACCGAAGAGCCGACCCTGATCCTGGTCTGCGACATCATCGAACCTTCGACCATGCAAGGCTATGACCGCGATCCACGCGCCATTGCCCACCGTGCCGAGGAATACCTGAAGTCCACCGGTATCGGCGACACCGCTTTCTTCGGTCCTGAGCCTGAGTTCTTCATCTTCGACTCGGTCAAGTTCAAGTCCGACATCTCCGGCTCCATGTTCAAGATCTTCTCCGAACAAGGTTCGTGGATGTCCGACCAGGACATCGAAGGCGGTAACAAGGGCCACCGTCCAGGCGTGAAAGGCGGCTACTTCCCAGTACCACCGTTCGACTTCGACCACGAAATCCGTACCTCCATGTGCAACGCACTGGAAGAAATGGGCCAGACCGTCGAAGTTCACCACCACGAAGTGGCGACTGCCGGCCAGAACGAAATCGGCGTGAAGTTCAACACGCTGGTAGCCAAGGCTGACGAAGTCCAGACCCTGAAGTATGTCGTGCACAACGTTGCCGATGCCTATGGCCGCACCGCGACCTTCATGCCGAAGCCACTGTACGGCGACAACGGTTCGGGCATGCACGTTCACATGTCGATCTCCAAGGACGGCAAGAACACTTTCGCAGGCGAAGGCTATGCCGGTCTGTCGGACACCGCCCTGTACTTCATCGGCGGTATCATCAAGCACGGTAAGGCCCTGAACGGTTTCACCAACCCGTCGACCAACTCCTACAAGCGTCTGGTACCCGGCTTCGAAGCACCTGTGATGCTGGCCTACTCAGCTCGCAACCGTTCCGCCTCGATCCGTATTCCTTACGTGAACAGCCCTAAAGCTCGCCGTATCGAAGCCCGCTTCCCGGATCCGGCTGCCAACCCGTACCTGGCCTTCGCCGCACTGATGATGGCCGGTCTGGACGGTATCCAGAACAAGATCCACCCTGGCGATGCCGCTGACAAAAACCTGTATGACCTGCCGCCTGAAGAGGCCAAGGAAATCCCACAGGTTTGCGGCAGCCTGAAAGAAGCCCTGGAAGAGCTGGACAAGGGCCGTGCGTTCCTGACCAAGGGCGGCGTATTCAGCGATGACTTCATCGACGCTTACATCGCACTGAAAAGCGAAGAAGAAATCAAGGTTCGCACCTTCGTACACCCACTGGAATACGAGCTGTACTACAGCTGCTGATCCGGTAGCGCTCGCACACGCGGCGTGAAACAAGAGAGGCCTCCTTCGGGAGGCCTTTTTTATGGGTGCAGATTACGTGCATGATGACCGCCGCCTCCCAGACAAGAAGAGACTGCCCATGAACTTGCGCCTCACACTTGGCCTTGCCCTCGCTGCCGCGCTACTGACGACCACCGCCGAAGCCACACCTGCTCCGGACGCCCTTACCCCATTGCTTAACGCCATTGGCGAACGCATCGCCCTTGCCGATCAAGTGGCGCTGAGCAAATGGGACAGCCATAAACCGGTAGAAGACCGTCAGCGTGAGCGAGAAGTCATTGCCGCCGCCGTCGCCCAGGCACCGGTCTACAAGCTGTCCGGTGAAACCGTGGAAGCGTTTTTCAGCGCCCAGATAGAAGCCAACAAACTGGTGCAGTACATCGACCTGTCCGACTGGGCCCTGGCCGGCAAGGCCCCGGACCTCCCGCGTCCGGACCTGGTGGGGCAAATCCGCCCGCAACTCGATCGGCTGCAAAAACGCCTGCTGCAACAACTGGCCGATTTCGCCCCCTACCGTACCGATCCGCAGTGCCCGCAATGGCTGGCCCGGGCCACCCACAACGACAAACAGCACCCAGTGCACCGTCTTGCCCTGATCCGGGCGACCGCAGAGCTGTGCCTGGCCAAAAGCTGAGGCAACACACACTCCCCTGTGGGAGCGAGCCTGCTCGCGATGGCGATCGATCAGCAACATTGCTGCTGCCTGACACATCGCCATCGCGAGCAGGCTCACTCCCACAAGGGGACTTCAGTGGTTGAACTCTTTGGGTTGGGCCAACCGCCGCCTTGTCCTATGCTGCATCCAACACTTTCAGTTTCCGGTCGATTTTTATGGGTCGTGTCTTTCCTGGCGTTTTGTTGCTACTGGCATTGCCCGCGGCAGCCCAGATCTACAAATACACCGACGCCGATGGCAACACCGCCTACAGCAACCAGCCGCCCCAAGGCGTACCGGCCCAGACGGTGGAGTTGCCGCCGCTCAACAGCATCGAACATCAATCCTCAAGCAGCCCGGACATGCCGACAACGCCTGCCAACAGTGAAGCGCCGCGCAAGGCCTACGACCTGCTCGAACTGACGGACATCCCCACCGAGCAAGCCCTGCGCGCCAACAACGGCACTTTCACCGTTGGCGTCCGGACGCAACCGCGCCTGCAAAGCCCTCATCAGTTCCGGCTGCTGCTGGACGACCAGCCCTACGGCCAGCCCTCCAACGTGCCGCGCCTGCAACTGGTGAACATCGACCGGGGCGAGCATCGTCTGGCGGTCCAGGTCATCGATGGGGATCACCTTGTGCAACAGAGCGATACCGTCACCTTTACCGTGCAGCGGGTGCACCAGCCATGATCCGTTGGGTGCTAGTGCTGTGCCTGTCGCTGGTCGCCTTGCCGGGGGTAGCGCAGGTCTATACCTACGTCGACGCCCAGGGCAATCGTGTCTTCACCGATCAACCGCGCCCCGGCAATGCGAAGAAAGTCCAACTGCCACCGGGCAACCGGATGACCACGGCGCCCGCTACCACCACCTCGGCACCGGCCTCCGCAGAGCAGCCCACGCCCCTGTTTCATTACGAGATGCTGCGGCTGCTGATCCCGGAACCGGATGCCACGATACGCAGCACAGCGGGGGAATTGATCGTCACCGCTACCAGTGAGCCGAGGCTGAAAAAGGGCCATCGCTACCGTCTGCTGCTGGACGGTCAGCCCACCGGCGAACCAGGACCAAGCCCGGTGTTTGCCTTGAGCAACATCGATCGAGGCACCCATCACCTGGCGGTGGAAATCCTCGATGAGCAAGACCGCATCGTCGAGCGCACCGCCAACCAGCCCTTCCACATGCAACGCACGTCGCTGGCGCAGAAGCGCCGTATCAAACCCTGCGCAACCGCCGACTATGGCCAGCGCCCCGAATGCCCCCTCGCCGACAAACCCGAAGAAGAAAGCAGCATCCTGCCATTCTTCTAACGTCGCCATGACGATGCACTATATTGGTGCATAACGTTGCGCCGCTACTCAGCTGTCAGCCCATTTTGGTTCGAAAGTACCCGGAAAAACTGGCAGAACGCCACGCAATCGGGCGAAAAAACCTCTTTTCAGGCTCTAAACGCTTCTTTTCGGAGCCTTGGTTTGGTTTTTGCATTTTCCTTCTATCAGCGCATTCATTGCGCGCGCAATTTAGGACCGGCCCCGAATTGCCACGCATCAAAAGAGGTCCCGATGACCATTAGCGACGCACTACACCGCTTGTTACTCGACAACCTCACCACCGCGACCATTCTGCTCGACGCCGAACTGCGCCTCGAGTACATGAACCCGGCGGCGGAGATGCTCCTGGCCGTCAGCGGCCAGCGCAGCCATGGACAGTTCATCAGCGAGTTGTTCACCGAATCCACCGAGGCACTCAACTCCTTGCGCCAGGCCGTGGAGCAGGCTCACCCGTTCACCAAGCGCGAGGCGATGCTCACCGCCCTGACCGGCCAGACGCTGACGGTCGACTACGCGGTGACCCCGATCCTGAGTAACGGCGCCACCCTGTTGCTGCTGGAAGTCCACCCTCGTGATCGCTTGCTGCGCATCACCAAGGAAGAGGCGCAGTTGTCCAAGCAGGAAACCAGCAAGATGCTGGTGCGGGGCCTGGCCCACGAGATCAAGAACCCCCTCGGTGGCATCCGTGGCGCTGCGCAATTGCTGGCCCGGGAGCTGCCTGAAGAAAGCCTCAAGGACTACACCAACGTCATCATCGAGGAAGCCGACCGCCTGCGAAATCTCGTGGACCGCATGCTCGGCTCCAACAAGCTGCCGTCCCTGGCCTTGTGCAATGTCCACGAAGTACTGGAGCGCGTTGGCAGCCTCGTGGAAGCCGAGAGCCAGGGCTGCATCACCTTGGTGCGCGACTATGACCCGAGCATTCCCGATGTCTTGATCGATCGTGAACAGATGATCCAGGCCGTATTGAACATCGTGCGCAACGCGATGCAGGCCATCAGCAGCCAGAATGAGCTGCGCCTGGGCCGCATCAGCCTGCGCACCCGCGCCTTGCGCCAGTTCACCATCGGCCATGTGCGCCATCGCCTGGTGACCAAGATCGAAATCATCGACAACGGCCCGGGCATCCCCACGGAGCTGCAGGAAACCATCTTCTTTCCCATGGTCAGTGGCCGTCCGGACGGTACCGGACTGGGCCTGGCCATTACCCAGAACATCATCAGTCAGCATCAGGGCCTGATCGAGTGTGAGAGCCATCCCGGCCACACCACCTTTTCGATCTTCCTGCCACTGGAACAAGGAGCCACATCGACATGAGCCGTAGTGAAACCGTGTGGATCGTCGATGACGACCGTTCTATCCGCTGGGTCCTGGAAAAAGCCTTGCAACAGGAAGGCATGACCACCCAGAGCTTCGACAGCGCCGATGGCGTGATGAGCCGCCTGGCCCGTCAGCAACCGGACGTCATCATCTCCGACATCCGCATGCCCGGGGCCAGCGGCCTGGACCTGCTGGCGCGGATTCGCGAGGAGCACCCCCGGCTGCCGGTGATCATCATGACCGCCCACTCCGACCTGGACAGCGCCGTAGCGTCCTACCAGGGCGGAGCCTTCGAATACCTGCCCAAGCCGTTCGACGTCGATGAAGCGGTGTCCCTGGTCAAGCGCGCCAACCAGCACGCCCAGGAACAACAGGGCCTGGAAGAAGTGCCGGCCCTGACCCGCACCCCGGAAATCATCGGCGAAGCGCCGGCGATGCAGGAAGTGTTTCGCGCTATCGGACGCCTGAGCCACTCCAACATTACCGTGCTGATCAATGGCGAATCCGGTACCGGTAAAGAACTGGTAGCCCATGCCCTGCACCGCCACAGCCCACGGGCAGCGTCGCCGTTCATCGCCCTGAACATGGCCGCGATTCCCAAGGACCTGATGGAATCCGAACTGTTCGGCCACGAGAAAGGCGCATTCACCGGCGCGGCCAACCTGCGACGCGGGCGCTTCGAACAGGCCGACGGCGGCACCTTGTTCCTCGACGAGATCGGCGACATGCCGGCCGACACCCAGACCCGTCTGTTGCGCGTGTTGGCGGACGGCGAGTTCTATCGGGTGGGCGGTCATACGCCGGTCAAGGTCGATGTCCGCATCATCGCCGCGACCCACCAGAACCTGGAAACCCTGGTTCACGCCGGCAAATTCCGTGAAGACCTGTTCCATCGCCTGAACGTGATCCGCATTCATATCCCGCGCCTGGCGGATCGTCGCGAAGACATCCCGACCCTGGCCAGGCATTTCCTCAGCCGCGCCGCCCAGGAACTGGCGGTGGAGCCCAAGCTGCTCAAGAGCGAGACCGAGGAATACCTGAAGAACCTGCCGTGGCCCGGCAACGTGCGCCAGTTGGAGAATACCTGCCGCTGGATCACGGTCATGGCCTCGGGACGTGAGGTGCATATCGGTGACCTGCCGCCGGAACTGTTGAGCCTGCCACAGGATTCGGCCCCGGTGACCAACTGGGAACAGGCCCTGCGCCAGTGGGCCGACCAGGCCCTGGCCCGTGGCCAGTCGAGCCTGCTGGACAGCGCCGTACCGAGTTTCGAACGCATCATGATCGAAACCGCCCTCAAGCATACCGCCGGCCGCCGCCGCGACGCCGCCGTGTTGCTGGGCTGGGGGCGCAATACCTTGACCCGCAAGATCAAGGAATTGGGGATGAAGGTCGATGGCGGGGATGACGATGAAAGCGATGAGGGCTGAGCAGCCGTTGGCTTTTCGCTGAATCTGAAGGCCAATCGCGAGCAGGCTCGCTCCCACCTCGGACATCGGTGTCCGCGCATTCATGTGGGAGCGAGCCTGCTCGCGATGCTTTTGAAAGTCCCGTGCACCACACCAATGCACCACGAACCGCAAATGCGCGTTTCATTCGAGCCCAAGGCAACCGCGCTACTTCATGAAAACCGCCTCATAAAAAAGCCAAAGCCCCGGAATACGGGGCTTTGCGCAACATCAAAAAGTTTTTTGTGACAAGCCATTTAAAACTGGCACGCCCCCTGCAATAACCCAATCACTACCCAGTTTCGGGGACCTTGGTACAGGCAGGCCGGGGATTCCCCATTTTATCCGGGCTCATCCGAGCCCACCGTTTTGGGGGCCTTGATACAGGCAGGTCAAGGTTTCCCTTCTTTACACCCAGGGCTGGATCCTCTCGATCGCCCTCCCGTTTTGGGGACCTTGGTACAGGCAGGCCGGGGATTCCCCTCTTTTATTACTCCTGGAGACGGACCTCCAGCTGCCAGCGGTCGTCCACCTCGCCGCCGGTCCACTCAGCCCGCAATGGACGCGCCGCCACCAACGTCAGCAGCAACCCCTTGTCACTCAAGCGCACCCGCCAGTTCACGTCCTTGCCGTTGAACTTCAATTGTCCCTTCTGCGCCGGGCCTTCGGCTTCGAACAACAGCGCCACGGAGCCATCGACGATTTCCCCGTGCAGCTTGGGTTCGTCATTGAACCAGGCCACCAGCACCCCATCGCCCACCTCGATCCGCTCCAACACACTCGGTTCGGGATTGGTCAGGCGACCGATCATCAAGCCAATCATCAACCCAAAGATTGCCAGGGAGCCCATGACCCGCGGGAATAGCTTCGAACGCTCATCGGTTTGCAGCGTAGAATGCGCGTCATCTTTGTTATCGGAGCCGTGCATGTTTCACGTCATCCTTTTTCAACCGGAAATTCCGCCGAACACCGGCAATGTCATCAGGCTCTGCGCCAACAGCGGCTGCCACCTGCATTTGATCGAACCGCTGGGCTTCGAAATGGACGACAAGCGTTTGCGCCGCGCCGGACTCGACTACCACGAGTATGCCACCTTGCAGCGTCATGCAGACCTCGCCAGTTGTCTGGAAAGCCTCGGGCATCCGCGCCTGTTCGCCTTCACCACCAAAGGTTCGCGGCCCTTTCATGACGCCAGTTTCGTCGCTGGCGATGCGTTCCTGTTCGGGCCTGAAAGCCGGGGCCTGCCGGCCGACGTACTGGACGCCCTACCAGCAGAGCAGCGCTTGCGCCTGCCGATGCGCCAAGGCTGCCGCAGCCTGAACCTGTCCAACACAGTGGCGGTGGCTGTTTACGAGGCGTGGCGGCAGAACGGTTTTCATAACGCCTCATAACGAATGTGGGAGCGGGCTTGCTCGCGAAAGCAGTGTATCAGTTGACATCTACGTCGCCTGACACACCGCTTTCGCGAGCAAGCCCGCTCCCACATTGGACTTGCGTCGTTATGCAGGTCGGCTTATTGAACCGTCGCGCTGCCTTCTTCCTGCATGCGCTGCAGTTCTTGGGCGTACAGGGCGTCGAAGTTCACTGGGGCCAGCATCAGGGCCGGGAACGAACCACGGGTCACCAGGCTGTCCAGCGCTTCACGGGCATACGGGAACAGGATGTTCGGGCAGAACGCGCCCAGGGTGTGGCTCATCGAAGCGGCATCCAGGTTCTTGATCAGGAAGATACCGGCCTGCTGGACTTCAGCGATGAATGCGACTTCCTCACCGTTCTTCACGGTGACCGACAGGGTCAGCACCACTTCGTGGAAGTCTTCTTCCAGGGCTTTCTGACGGGTGTTCAGGTCCAGGCCTACGCTCGGCTCCCACTGCTGGCGAAAGATCGCCGGGCTTTTCGGGGCTTCGAAGGACAGGTCACGCACATAAATGCGCTGCAAGGAGAATTGCGGTGCGGCTTCTTCTTCGCTGGCAGCTGTGTTCTGTTGGTCAGTCATCGCAGATCCTTCTCACTTCAGGTTCTTTAGGGGATTCAGGCCTTGAGCATCGCGTCGAGCTTGCCGGCGCGCTCCAGGGCAAACAGGTCGTCGCAACCGCCCACGTGGGTGCTGCCGATCCAGATCTGCGGCACGGACGTACGCCCGGCCTTCTGGGTCATCTCGGCGCGCAGCTGCGGCTTGCCGTCGACCTTGATCTCTTCGAAAGCCACGCCCTTGTTCTGGAGCAGGAACTTGGCTCTGGAACAATAGGGGCAGTAATCGCTGGAATAGACAACGACGTGGGTCATCTCACTTCACCAGGGGCAGGTTGTCGGCTTTCCAGGTTGCCACGCCACCGGACAGCTTGGCGGCGGTGAAACCGGATTTCATCAGTTCGCGGGCGTGGGTACCGGCCGTCTGGCCCATGGCATCGACCAGGATGATGGTCTTGGCCTTGTGCTTTTCCAGCTCGCCGATACGTGCGGCCAGTTTGTCCTGGGGAATGTTCAGCGCGCCGACAATGTGACCGGCGGCGAATTCCTTGCCCGGGCGAATGTCCACCACCACGCCGGCATCCTTGTTGACCAGCGCGGTCAGTTCGGCGGTGCTCAGGCTGCGGCCGCCGCCCTGCATCGTATGGGCGACCAGCAATGCCAGCAGTACGACGAAGATACCGACGAGAATGTAGTGGTTAGTGGCAAATTCAATCAGGTGAGCAACCATCGAAGGAGGTTCCAGGGCGTTAAAATGTCGGCCAGTATACACAGCACTCAGGGTCGGCCAAACCCCGCCCGGCGGTGACGGCACCGGAACTTACCTTTAAACTGCCCGTCCCTTTTCCATCGTCTTCTTTTAACCAGCCACGAGTGGATTCCATGACTACCACGCCTAAACCTTTGGTCCTGATGATTCTCGACGGCTTCGGTCACAGTGACAGCCACGAATCCAACGCTGTGTATTCGGCCAACAAGCCTGTATTGGACCGCCTGTGGGCCACCGTGCCGAACGGCCTGATCTCCGGCAGCGGCATGGATGTCGGCCTGCCGGACGGGCAGATGGGCAACTCCGAAGTCGGTCACATGAACCTCGGCGCCGGCCGTGTGGTTTACCAGGACTTCACTCGCGTCACCAAAGCGATCCGCGACGGCGAGTTCTTCGAGAACCCGACCATCTGCGCTGCCGTGGACAAAGCCGTGGCGGCCGGCAAGGCCGTGCATTTCATGGGCCTGCTGTCCGATGGCGGCGTGCACAGCCACCAGGACCACCTGATCGCCATGGCCGAACTGGCCTTCAAGCGCGGCGCCGAGAACATCTACCTGCACGCCTTCCTCGACGGCCGTGACACGCCGCCGAAAAGCGCCGCATCTTCGATCGAGCTGCTGGACACGACCTTCCAGGCGCTCGGCAAGGGTCGCATCGCCAGCATTGTCGGCCGTTACTACGCCATGGACCGCGACAACCGTTGGGACCGTGTCGCCCAAGCCTACAACCTGATCGTCGATGGCAATGCCGAATTCAGCGCCGCCACCGCCCTGGAAGGCCTGGAAGCTGCCTACGAGCGTGGCGAAAGCGACGAATTCGTCAAGGCCACCACCATCGGCACACCGGTCAAGGTCGAGGATGGCGACGCCGTGGTGTTCATGAACTTCCGTGCCGACCGCGCCCGCGAGCTGACCCGGGTCTTCGTCGAAGACAATTTCAAGGAATTCGAACGCGCTCGCCAGCCCAAACTGGCCGGTTTCGTGATGCTGACCCAGTACGCCGCCAGCATTCCCGCACCGTCGGCCTTCGCCGCCGGCAGCCTGGAAAACGTCCTGGGCGATTACCTGGCCAAGAATGGCAAGACCCAGTTGCGCATCGCCGAAACCGAAAAATACGCCCACGTGACATTCTTTTTCTCGGGCGGCCGCGAAGAACCGTTTCCAGGCGAAGAACGCATTCTGATCCCCTCGCCGAAAGTCGCCACCTACGACCTGCAACCTGAGATGAGCGCCCCGGAAGTCACCGACCGGATCGTCGACGCCATTGAAAACCAGCGCTACGACGTCATCGTGGTCAACTACGCCAACGGCGACATGGTCGGTCACAGCGGTGTGTTCGAGGCGGCGGTCAAGGCCGTGGAGTGCCTGGATACCTGCGTTGGCCGCATCGTCGAAGCGCTGGAAAAGGTCGGTGGCGAAGCGCTGATCACGGCCGACCACGGCAACGTCGAGCAGATGTCCGACGAATCCACCGGCCAGGCCCACACTGCCCACACCACCGAGCCGGTGCCGTTCATTTATGTCGGCAAGCGCGACTTCAAGGTCCGCGACGGCGGCGTGCTGGCCGACGTGGCGCCGACCATGCTGATGCTGCTGGGCATGGAAAAGCCGGCGGAAATGACCGGGACTTCGATTCTGGTCTGACGAGACGGTCACCCTAACCCACCCTGTGGGAGCAGAGCTTGCTCGCGATAGCGATCGAACGGCCAGCACTTTTGTCGAATGTGCTGACATCATCGCGAGCAAGCTTTGCTCCCACAGAGGTTTGGCGGTGATTTGGCGCCTGACACCAGCCCAGTTATCACACAGCCCCAAATGGGCGTTTTTTTTGCGGCGTGGGGCGGGCATACTAGGCCGTCCCTTTCCCTGGTATCGCCCGCCTCTATGCTTCGCGTCCTGATAGCCCTCGCTCTGACCTGCCTGCTCCAACCGGCCTTCGCTGACGAGCGCGCGCAAACCCAACAGCAGTTGGAAGCCACGCGCCAGGACATTGCCGAGCTGAAGAAGCTGCTGGGCAAGCTGCAGGAAGAGAAAGCCGGCGTACAGAAAGACCTGCGCGGCACCGAGACCGAGATGGGCAACCTGGAGAAACAGGTCGATGCCCTGCAAAAAGAGCTGAAGAAAAGCGAATCCGAGCTGCAGCGGCTCGATGGAGAGAAAAAAAAACTCCAGAGCGCGCGCACTGAACAGCAACACCTGATCGCCATCCAGGCCCGCGCGGCCTATCAGAGCGGCCGTCAGGAGTACCTCAAGCTGTTGCTCAACCAGCAGAACCCCGAGAAGTTCGCCCGCACCCTCACCTATTACGACTACCTGAGCCAGGCACGCCTGGAGCAACTCAAGAAATTCAACGAAACCCTGCGCCAACTGGCCAACGTCGAGAAAGACATCGAATTGCAACAGGCCCAGTTGCTGGTGCAGAAAAGCAGCCTGGACACTCAGCGCGAAGAACTCGAGAAGGTTCGCAAGGAACGCGCGGTGGCCCTGGCCAAGCTCAATGACGACATGAAAGCGCGGGACAGCAAGCTCAAGGCTCGCGAGCAGGACCAGGCCGAACTGGCAAACGTGCTGAAGACCATCGAGGAAACCCTGGCCCGCCAGGCGCGAGAGGCAGAGGAAGCGCGGCAGAAAGCGCTGATCGCCCAGCAGGAAGCCGAAAAAAAGCGCTTGCGTGAAGCCCAGGCCGATGCGGACTCGGACGATGCGCCCCGCAAAACGACGAAGCCCAGCCCTGGCGCCTTGGTTTCCAGCGATGGCGAAACCTTCGGCGGCGCCTTTGCTTCCGCCCGGGGCAAACTTCCATGGCCAGTCAATGGTCGATTGCTTGCGCGCTTTGGTGAAACCCGCGGCGACGACACCCGCACCAAGTGGGACGGCGTGATGATCAGCGCATCCGCCGGCAGCCAGGTGCATGCCGTTCATGGCGGGCGGGTAGTGTTCGCCGACTGGCTGCGCGGCGCCGGCCTGCTGGTGATCCTCGATCACGGCAACGGTTACCTGAGTCTGTATGGCCACAACCAGACGCTGCTCAAGTCGGCGGGGGATGTGGTCAAGGCCGGTGAGTCCATCTCCACGGTCGGCAACAATGGCGGGCAGGATACGCCTGCGCTGTATTTCGCAATTCGTCAGCAGGGTCGCCCCAGTGACCCGGCCCAATGGTGTCGTGCGCAAGGATAAGCGCGCCCATCCAATTAAGGAGTTCGTTCGACATGCTGCATTTGTCCCGCCTCACCTCGCTGGCCCTGACGATCGCCCTCGTGATCGGTGCACCCCTGGCTTTTGCCGCCGGACCGGCCCCATCGGCGCCGGCCGCCACGGCCGCCACCACCAAGGCACCGTTGCCCCTGGACGAACTGCGCACCTTCGCCGAAGTCATGGACCGGATCAAGGCCGCCTACGTCGAACCGGTGGATGACAAGATGCTGTTGGAGAACGCCATCAAGGGCATGCTCAGCAACCTTGACCCGCACTCTGCCTACCTGGGGCCGGAAGACTTTGCCGAATTGCAGGAAAGCACCAGCGGCGAGTTCGGCGGCCTGGGCATCGAAGTCGGCAGCGAAGACGGCTTTATCAAGGTGGTGTCGCCGATCGACGACACACCAGCCTCCAAGGCCGGGATCCAGGCCGGCGACTTCATCGTCAAGATCAACGGCCAGCCGACCCGCGGCCAGAGCATGACCGAAGCCGTGGACAAGATGCGCGGCAAGATCGGCCAGAAGATCACCCTGACCCTGGTACGCGATGGCGGTACGCCATTCGACGTGACCCTTACCCGGGCGGTAATCCAGGTCAAGAGCGTGAAGAGCCAGCTGCTGGAGTCGGGCTACGGCTACATCCGCATCACCCAGTTCCAGGTCAAGACCGGCGAAGAAGTCGCCAAAGCCCTGGCCAAGTTGCGCAAGGACAATGGCAAGAAACTCAATGGCCTGGTCCTGGACCTGCGCAACAACCCTGGCGGCGTGCTGCAATCGGCGGTGGAAGTGGTGGATCACTTCATCACCAAAGGCCTGATCGTCTACACCAAAGGCCGTATCGCCAACTCCGAGCTGCGCTTCTCGGCCACCGGCAACGATCTGAGCGACGCCGTGCCACTGGTGGTATTGATCAACGGTGGCAGCGCCTCGGCCTCGGAAATCGTCGCCGGCGCCCTGCAGGACCAGAAGCGCGGCGTGGTCATGGGCACCACCAGTTTCGGCAAAGGCTCGGTGCAGACCGTCCTGCCGCTGAACAACGACCGTGCGCTCAAGATCACGACTGCGCTGTACTTCACGCCAAACGGCCGCTCCATCCAGGCCCAGGGTATCGTCCCGGACATCGAGGTACGCAAGGCCAAGATCACCAACGAGCAGGACAGCGAGTACTTCAAGGAAGCCGACCTGCAAGGTCACTTGGGCAACGGCAATGGCGGCGCCGACAAACCGAGCGGTTCCGGCGCCAAGGCCAAGCCGATGCCGCAGGATGACGACTACCAACTGGCCCAGGCCCTGAGTCTGCTCAAAGGACTGAACATCACCTCCGGCCGCTGAGATGGGCCTGCGTTTCATCCTCGGGCTGTTGTGCTGCCTGGCAAGCGCCGCCTTTGCGGCGCCCGACACCCCCGCGGCTTCACCGCACAAGGCTTATCTGAGCCTGATCATCGACGACCTGGGGCAAAGCCTGCCCCGGGATCGCCGGGTATTGGCCCTCCCCGGCCCGGTCGCCACCGCGATCATGCCCGATACGCCCCACGCCGCCGAATTTGCCCGCGAGGCTCACCGCGCCGGCAAGATCGTCATGCTGCACATGCCCATGGATCCGGCGACCGGGCCGTTCGCCTGGCATCCCGAGCTACCGATTGAAGAACTCGGCAAGCGCCTCGACGCCGCGTTCGCTGCCGTGCCCTATACCAGTGGGATCAACAACCACATGGGCAGCCGCATGACCGCCCAGCCCCAGGCCATGGCGTGGCTGATGGCGGACTTGCAACAGCGACACAAGTTCTTCGTGGACAGCCGCACCAGCGCCCAGACTGTCGCAGCCGCCGAAGCCCAGAAGATCGGCCTCGCCAGTGTGTCGCGGGATGTATTCCTCGACGACGAGCGCACCGAAGCCGCCATCACCCATCAGTTCCAGACCGCCATCGACCTGGCTCGCCGCCAGGGCTCGGCCGTGATGATCGGCCATCCCTACCCGCAAACCCTGGCGGTGCTCGAACGCGAACTGCCCCGCCTCAAGGCGCAGGGCATCGAATGGGTGGACATCAAGTCGATGATCAGCCTGCGCAGCAATCGAGCGATGACGGGGCATGGGAAGAACGGGGTTTATCGATAACCGCGTCGCGGCCATCGCGAGCAGGCTCGCTCCCACAGGAAATTGTGGTTGGTCGCAAATGCTGTATCCGCCATAGACCCCTGTGGGAGCGAGCCTGCTCGCGATGGGGCCAGACCGGCTAGCGCACGGCTCAGAGATACCGCGCCATGATCGCGTCCACCGTCCCTTCCTTGCGCAGCTCATCCAGGGCTTTTTGAAGCCGTGCGACCACGTCATCGGGCACGTCCTTGTTCAGCGCCAGGTACAACTCGGCACTGTTGAATCGCAGCACGGTCTTGAGATCGTCCACGCCTTCCTGACGGGCCAGGTAGCGACCGGCCGGATCGCCAGTGGCCCACAGGTCGATCTGACCGTTGACCAGTTTCCTGGCGTTGTCCTGGTCGCGCAGCACGACTATTGGCTTCAACCCCTGCTTGTCCAGTGTTTCGGCAATGGCGTCACCTTTGTAGGCGCCGATCCTGTATGGGCGCGCCTGCTCCAATGAGTCCAGGGCAATCTTGCTGTCCGCCCTGGCAAGCATGATCCAGTCGTCCGGACCGATGGGGCCGACCCATTTGAAAAGCGCTTCCCGCTCCGGCAACCGCGCCATGACAAATACACCGTAGCCGGGATTTTCCAGGGCGAGTTTGTAGATGCGTTCCCAGGGAAAACGCAGCGTCAGGCTGTAGCTGATATCGGCGCGCTTGAAGATCTCACGGACGATGTCTACGGCAATGCCATGGATGTTCTCGTCCTGGGCGAAGTTCTTGCCGTTCTTGGCCATGTTGTACGGCGGAAAGTTTTCCGTCAGCAACACCAGCGACGTATCGGCAGCGCGAACGGTCCCTGCGAGCAGCAAGGTGGCGCTGAAGGCAAGAACGAGGCGTTTGAACATGTCGGGCTACCGCAATCCATGGTGTGCCCAAGAGTGCCTTGGGCCCGCCATGGTGTCCAGCGATCAGCGAATGCAGATACCGCGCTGCGCCATGTAGGCCTTGGCCTCCGGCACGGTGTATTCGCCAAAGTGGAAGATGCTCGCCGCCAGCACCGCGCTGGCGTGGCCTTCGAGAATGCCGTCGGCCAGATGCTGCAGGTTGCCGACCCCGCCGGAGGCAATCACCGGGATCCCCAGGGCATCGCTGATGGCGCGGGTGACGCCCAGGTCGAAGCCGTTCTTCATGCCGTCCTGGTCCATGCTGGTCAGCAGGATTTCACCGGCGCCCAGGCCTTCCATCTTCTTCGCCCACTCAACAGCGTCGAGGCCGGTAGGCTTGCGGCCGCCGTGGGTGAAGATTTCCCAGCGCGGAGGCTCGCCCGGACCGGAAACCTTCTTCGCATCGATCGCCACGACAATGCACTGCGAGCCGAAACGCTCGGCGGCCTCGCCGACGAATTCAGGATTGAAGACGGCCGCAGTGTTGATGGACACCTTGTCCGCACCGGCGTTGAGCAGGTTGCGGATGTCTTGTACGGTGCGCACGCCACCGCCCACGGTCAGCGGGATGAAGACCTGGCTGGCCATGCGCTCGACGGTATGCAACGTGGTATCGCGGCCATCGACGCTGGCCGTGATGTCCAGGAAGGTAATCTCGTCCGCGCCCTGTTCGTCGTAGCGACGGGCGATTTCCACCGGGTCGCCGGCGTCACGGATGTTCTCGAACTTGACGCCCTTGACCACCCGGCCGTTATCCACGTCCAGGCAAGGGATGATGCGTTTGGCCAGCGCCATGATGAGTCCTCAGCCTGTGTAGGAATCGCAGAAGGCCTGGGCCTCGGCGACGTCCAGGGTGCCTTCATAAATCGCGCGACCGGTGATCGCACCGATGATGCCGGGCGCCTTGGCGTCGAGCAGCGTCTTGATGTCGCCCAGGTTGTGGATACCACCGGAAGCGATGACCGGGATCTTCGTGGCGGCGGCCAGGGCGGCGGTGAACGGGACGTTGCAGCCCTGCATCATGCCGTCTTTGGCGATGTCGGTGTAGACGATGGCAGACACGCCGTCAGCCTCGAAGCGCTTGGCCAGGTCGATCACCTGCATGGTGCTGACTTCGGCCCAGCCGTCAGTGGCGACGAAACCGTCCTTGGCGTCCAGGCCAACGATGACCTTGCCCGGGAAGGCGCGGCAGGCTTCGGCAACGAACTCAGGTTCCTTGACAGCCTTGGTGCCGATGATCACATAGCTGACGCCGGCCTTGACGTAGTGCTCGATGGTTTCCAGCGAACGAATACCCCCGCCGATCTGGATCGGTAGGTTCGGGTAGCGCCTGGCGATGGCGGTAACCACTTCACCGTTCACCGGCTGCCCTTCGAAGGCGCCATTCAGGTCGACCAGATGCAGGCGACGGCAGCCACCTTCCACCCACTTGGCGGCCATGCTCACCGGATCATCGGAAAATACCGTGGAGTCTTCCATCCGGCCCTGACGCAGACGTACGCAAGCGCCGTCCTTGAGATCGATAGCGGGGATAATCAGCATCTGGCAAACCTTCAAATACGAATGTTCAGCTTGGCTCGGGAATCAGTTTTTCTCGAGCGCCCACAGGTCGCTTTCGATGCTTTCGAACCTTTCCTTAAGGTGCGCCTGCACGTCGAAAATCGCCCTGTTGTAATAGTGCGGAGCAATTTCGCGGGTAAACAGGTCAAGAATTTCCGCCGCCTCGAACGAACCCAGGTCCAGTTCGAAACGATCCTCCATGAACCGCTGGATCTTGCGATTCGCCTCACTTTCCTGCTCGGGGTGAGGGTCAGGATTGGCGGTTTCTTGCGTGCCATTACCAGCGACCGTCCCACGCCGCGAAGTTCTGCAGCAGTTGCAGGCCATGGGTATGGCTCTTCTCCGGGTGGAACTGCACGGCGAATCGCGACCCATCGGCCAGGGCTGCGGCGAAATCGACGCCATAGTGACCGCTGCCCACCACCTGCCGCGCATTGCCGGCCGCGATGTAGTAGCTGTGCACGAAGTAGAAGCGCGCCAGGTCCGGAATGTTGTGCCACAGAGGATGATCCACCGCCTGTTTCACTTCGTTCCAGCCCATGTGGGGGACTTTCAGGTGTTCGGCATCTTCATGCAGGTCCTTGCCAAAGAACTTAACCTGGCCCGGGAACATGCCGATGCAATCGACACCGCTGTTCTCTTCGCTGCGCTCGAGCAATGCCTGCATGCCCACGCAGATGCCAAGGAACGGACGGTCCTGGCTGACTTCGTGGACCAGCGAGTCGAAGCCCAAGCGACGGATCTCGGCCATGCAATCGCGAATAGCTCCGACGCCGGGGAATACCACCCGGTCGGCTTCGCGAATCACGTCGGCATCGCTGGTGATCAGGACCTTGCCGGCGCCCACGTGCTCGAGGGCCTTGGCCACCGAGTGCAGGTTGCCCATACCGTAGTCGATAACCGCAACCGTCTGCATTACAGGACGCCCTTGGTGGAAGGCATCTGCCCGGCCATGCGGTCATCGAGCTCAACGGCCATGCGCAAGGCGCGGCCGAAAGCCTTGAACACGGTTTCGATCTGGTGGTGGGTGTTATGCCCGCGCAAGTTGTCGATGTGCAGGGTCACGTTGGCGTGGTTGACGAAGCCCTGGAAGAACTCCTGGAACAGGTCGACGTCGAAGCCGCCGACGGTAGCGCGGGTGTATGGCACATGCATCTGCAAGCCCGGACGACCGGAGAAGTCGATGACCACCCGCGACAGCGCTTCATCGAGCGGCACATAGGCGTGGCCGTAGCGACGGATGCCCTTCTTGTCGCCGATGGCCTGGGTGAAGGCCTGCCCCAGGGTGATACCGACGTCTTCCACCGTGTGGTGGTCGTCGATATGCAGATCGCCCTTGCTGACGATGTCCAGGTCGATCAGCCCGTGACGGGCGATCTGGTCCAGCATGTGCTCAAGGAAAGGCACGCCGATATCAAACCGGGCCTTTCCGGTGCCATCCAGGTTGATCGAGGCTTTGATCTGGGTTTCCAGAGTGTCGCGCTCGACAGACGCCTTACGTTCGGCCATCACCAGCTCCGCAAAATCATTGGGCGAAAAAGGCAGCCATTATAGGGGCGCGAGCGACAAACAGAAACACGAGAGACGATATCACTGACGGGCTGAATCCCGCGCCGCCGGCGATAGACATGTCCATACAAGTGAGGGATGCAGTTTTTTGCCATCAGCCAGAAACAAATGTGGGAGCGAGCCTGCTCGCGATAGCGGCGGATCAGTCAACAATGACTCGACTGAGACACCCCATCGAGAGCGGGCTCGCTCCCACAGGGCTCACCCGAAGCCGATGGCTCCGGGATCACCTCGGTGTTGCTTAGTGGAACAACACCGCCGTCTTCTGCAGGGTCACCCACACACCCCACGCCAGCGGAATACCCACCACCAGCCAGGCGGCGACCGCCATGAGCTTGGTGCCCGGTGCGGCTTTCCACTCCAGAGAAGTGGTGCTGTCGGCACCCTTGTCATGGCCCAGCGCCTGTTCGGCAGCCAGTTCTGCGTCGGTCATGAAGTACTTGTCGGCGACCGGGCGAACCATCAGGTTGCACAGGAAGCCCAGCACCAGCAGGCCGGAGAGGATGTACAGGGTAATGTCATAAGCGGCGGCGCGTTCAACGCCGATGCTCAACTGATATTCACGCAGGTAGTTCACCAGTACCGGACCCAGCACGCCGGCCGCAGCCCAGGCGGTCAACAGGCGACCGTGGATCGCGCCAACCATTTGCGTACCGAACAGGTCGGCCAGGTAGGCCGGCACCGTGGCGAAACCGCCGCCGTACATCGACAGGATGATGCAGAACGCCGCCACGAACAGGGCGACACTGCCCAGGTGACCGAGGTTCGGGATCAGCGAGTACAGGGCAACACCCAGGGCGAAGAACACGAAGTAGGTGTTTTTACGGCCCAGGTAATCCGAGAAGGATGCCCAGAAGAACCGCCCACCGATGTTGAACAGGCTCAGCAGACCGGTGAAGCCGGCGGCGATGGCGGCGATCTGGGCCAGCTGCGTGGCATCCAGTTGACCGAAAGGCAGATCGTTGCCGAGCAATTTACCGCCGAACACTTCCTGCAGCAGCGGCGACGCCATGCCCAGGATGCCGATACCGGCGGATACGTTCAGGCACAGCACCAGCCATACCAGGCGGAACTGCGGGGTTTTCCAGGCGACGTTCACGTGAACGTGGCGATGGGTGATCATCGCGTTCGCGGCTTTCTTCGGAGCCGGAGTCCAGCCCTCGGGCTTCCAGCCGGTCGGTGGCACGCGGTACGACAAGGCACCACCGATCATAAACACGAAATAGATCGCAGCCATGACCAGGAAGCTCTGCCATACGCCCACGCTGGTTGGCGAGGCGAAATGGTTCATCAGCGCTGCTGCCAGCGGGGCACCAACCATCGCACCGCCACCAAAGCCCATGATCGCCATGCCCGTCGCCATGCCGCGCTTGTCCGGGAACCATTTGATCAGGGTGGACACCGGGGAGATGTAACCCAGGCCCAGGCCGATACCGCCGATTACACCGGAGCCGACCCACATCAGCCAGATCTGGTGGGTATAGATACCCAGCGCGGAAATCAGCAAGCCACCGCACCAGCACAAGGCCGACACGACACCGGCCTTGCGTGGGCCAGCGTGTTCCAGCCAGCCACCCCAGATGGCTGCCGAGCAACCCAGGAAGATGAAGAAAAGGGTGTAGATCCAGCCGAGCATCGAGATCGGCCAGTCGCATTGGGACGAAAAGACTTGCGAGATGAAGCTCATGTCCGGTGCGCAGGCTACCGGCTTGGTGATGCCCAAGGCCTTGGACAGTGGCAACCAGAACACCGAGAAACCGTAGGCCATGCCGATGCAGAGGTGAATGGCCAGCGCGGCCGGTGGAACCAGCCACCGATTGAAGCCGGACTTGGCGATGATACGTTCCTTGGAGAGGAACGCGGGCTGGTCGGCAGTGCCGTCCGCCGTAATGCTCGTGCTCATTGTGTATCCCCCAGTTGTTAGAATGGTTCGCCAGCCACGCATCACCCTCAGCCTTATTTGCACGCAGGCATGACTGTATTGTGCGGTGAAGCTCCCTGTTGGTGTGACATCAAGTCGCAGAAGGACGGGCGAACGGGTAAAGGTTACCATTTGCTCGCGACAGAAAAACCAAAGTGATATCACCTTTTTCATGTCATTTGTCTTATCGCGTCCTTGTTTGCTTTCTGTAGGGCGAAAGTCATTTATTTTTCAGGAATTTCCATGCCCATTGTTGTCGAGCACCTGATTGAAGCCACCGGCCAGGATCGGCAGGACCTGCACAAAATCTACCTGGACGCCCCGCCCTGGCTGCTCGAGCCGTTCAACGATGCCACACACCTGATCCAGGATTACCTGCAAGATGGCTCATTGATCGCGGCTCGCTTCAACGATCGACTGCTCGGTGCCGCACGCCTGCAACGGCACCAGAACGCCTGGCACTTGTCCCAGATATGCGTGCGAAGCGTAACCCGTCGCCGTGGCGTAGCTGAGCGATTGGTCAGTGAGGCGCAGCGGATGGCCCGGCAAGAGGGCGCCCAACTGCGGTTGCTGGCCCCGGCCGGGCACTTGATGGCCCAGGCCCTGGCAGCCAAATTGAAGCTGGCGCTGGACGAAAGTTGAGCATCAGGGGAAATGATCGCCCCAACGCACCAGCAATCCACAGCGTTATACTCGCAGGCTAAATTCTGAACTCAACCTACAAGGACTCGCCCATGAAAGCGTTCGGCAAAATCCTGGGTCTGGTACTTCTCGGGCTGTTGCTGATCATTGTGGCCTTGGGCTTTGCCCTGACCCACCTCTTCGATCCCAACGACTATAAGGAAGAGATCCGCCAGATAGCCCGCGACAAGGCCCACATTGAGCTGACCCTCAATGGCGACATCGGCTGGAGTCTGTTTCCATGGCTGGGTCTGGAATTGCACGAGGCCAGCGTCGCGACGCTGGCCAACCCGACACAACCTTTCGCCGACCTGCAGATGCTTGGTCTTTCGGTGCGGGTCATGCCGCTGCTCCGCCGGGAAGTACAGATGAGCGACGTGCGGGTCGAAGGCCTGAACCTGCGCCTCAACCGTGACAAGAACGGCCACGGCAACTGGGAAGACATTGGCAAGGCGCCCGTTTCCACAACGACCGCGGGCACCCCGGCACCGGCCGAGCAACCGGCTCCGCCCGCCAGTGCCCCGGCGGAAAAACCAGCCCAGCCGACCCGTTTGGACATCGACAGCCTGACCGTGAACAACGCCCGGGTCGAGTACACCGACGAGCAGACCGGCAAGCAGTTCAGCGCCGAAAGTATCCAACTGAGCACCGGCCCGGTCCACGACTCCACCAACATTCCGGTCAAGCTGACCGCCTTCCTGTCCAGCAGCCAGCCAGCCGTGCGCGTGCGGACCGAAGTCACCGGCGAACTGCGCTTCGAACGCGCCTTGCAGCGCTACAAGTTCGAAGACCTGAAACTGTCCGGCGAAGTCACTGGCGATCCATTACAGGGCAAGATCCTGAATTTCAACGCCCAGGGTCAGCTGTTCCTGGACAGGGCCGCGAACGTTGCCGAATGGACCGGCATCAAGCTGTCCTTGAACCAGCTGCGCGCCCTGGGCGAACTGAAGGTCAACGACCTCGACAAGACCCCGCAGTTGAACGGCGGTGTATCGATCGCTCAGTTCGACCTGGCGAATTTTGTCGACAGCATCGGCCAGAAACTACCCGCCATGGGCGAAGGCAGCCTGACCAAGGTCGAACTGGTCAGCCGCATCGCCGGTACACCCACCAGCGTCGAATTCAACAACATCAATCTGAAAGTCGACGACAGCAGCTTCAGCGGCCGTATCGCCGTGGAAGACTTCGCCAAGCAGTCCCTGCGCGCGCAGCTCAAGGCCGACACGTTCAACGTTGACCGCTACCTGCCGCCAAAATCCACCGAGGCCAACAGCGCCAAGACCGCCCGCGAGGAGGAGGTCAGCAACACCGAGGCCAGTGCCATGGCCGGCGCCGGCACCACGCCGCTGCCGAACGCTCCGACTCAGGGCGCCTGGAGCAACGACCGACTCTTTCCGGTGGAACGCCTGAGCAAACTGGACCTCGATGCCGACCTGACTTTCGGCCAGCTGACCCTCGACAAACTGCCTATCCAGGACGCGGCCCTCAAGGCCACCGGCCAGGGTGGCCTGTTGACCCTGGAAA
Source organism: Pseudomonas sp. MAFF 730105 (assembly GCF_055380705.1). NCBI lineage: Bacteria > Pseudomonadati > Pseudomonadota > Gammaproteobacteria > Pseudomonadales > Pseudomonadaceae > Pseudomonas > Pseudomonas sp. MAFF 730105. The sequence goes on along the minus strand of NZ_AP018438.1, from coordinate 360,104 downwards.
ACCTGCGGGGAGACCTGTTCAACGGCAACTTCGAGGCCAAGGGCACGCTGGATGTACGCCAGCCCACGCCACAGTTGAGCCTGCAAACCCGGATCAACCGGGTGCCGGCCGAGAAAATCATCGAGAGCCAAGGCAAGAATCCGCCGGTCAAAGGCCTGGTGACACTCAACAGCGCCGTGACCGCCAGCGGCAACAGCCAGAAAGCTCTGATCGACAGCCTCAACGGCAACGCCGGCTTCGTCATCAACGACGGTGTGCTGCTCAACGCCAACCTCGAACAGCAACTGTGCAAGGGCATTGCCCTGCTGAACCGCAAGAGCCTGAGCGGCGAACCTCGGGGCAAGGACACACCGTTCCAGCAACTCGACGGCAACTTGACCTTCCGCAATGGCGTGGCCAGCAACCCGGACCTGAAAGTCCGCATCCCCGGCATGACCGTCAACGGCAACGGTGATATCGATCTGCGCGTGCTCGGCATGGATTACCGTGTCGGCGTCATCGTCGAAGGCGACAAGAGCGAGATGCCTGACCCGGCCTGCCAGGTCAACGAACGCTACGTCGATGTCGAATGGCCGCTGCGCTGCCGCGGTCCGCTGGAGCTCGGCGCCAAGGCCTGCCGCCTGGACAACGACGGACTAGGCAAGGTCGCGGCGAAACTGGCCGGCGACCGTCTCGGCGACAAGATCGACGAGAAACTGGGCGACAAGGTCAGCCCCGAGTTGAAAGACGCGCTCAAGGGGCTGTTCAAACGATGAGAGCCGAGCAGTTTTCCATCGCCGTCCTGGACTGGTTCGACCGCCACGGGCGCCATGACTTGCCTTGGCAACAAGGCATCACCCCGTACCGGGTGTGGGTCTCCGAGATCATGTTGCAGCAGACCCAGGTCAGCACCGTGCTCAATTACTTCGACCGGTTCATGGCCTCGCTGCCCACCGTCGAAGCCCTGGCCGCCGCGCCGGAAGACGAAGTGCTGCACCTGTGGACCGGCCTGGGCTATTACACCCGTGCGCGCAACTTGCAGAAAACCGCGAAGATCGTCGTCGACCAGTACGGCGGCGAATTCCCCCGGGACGTGGAAAAGCTCACCGAACTGCCGGGGATCGGCCTGTCTACCGCCGGCGCTATCGCCAGCATCAGCATGGGCCTTCGGGCGCCAATCCTCGATGGCAACGTCAAGCGGGTACTGGCGCGCTTCACGGCCCAGGAAGGCTACCCGGGCGAACCCAAGGTCGCCAAGCAGTTGTGGGCCACCGCCGAGCGCTTCACCCCCCAGGATCGGGTCAACGCCTACACCCAGGCGATGATGGACCTGGGCGCCACGCTCTGCACTCGCAGCAAACCCAGTTGCCTGCTCTGCCCCCTGAAGTCAGGTTGCGAAGCCCACATGCTGGGCCTGGAAACCCGCTACCCGATCCCCAAGCCGCGCAAGGAAGTCCCGAAAAAACGCACGCTGATGCCAATGCTGGCCAACCGTGAAGGCGCCATCCTGCTCTACCGTCGCCCTTCCACCGGCCTGTGGGGTGGATTGTGGAGCCTTCCGGAACTCGACGACCTCGACGACCTGCAACACCTGGCCCTGCAACACTCCCTGGAACTGGGCAAGCACCAGGAAATGCCTGGCCTGGTACACACCTTCAGTCACTTCCAGTTGGCAATCGAACCCTGGCTGGTCCAGGTTCGGGAAAGCGGCCATCACGTGGCCGAGGCCGACTGGCTCTGGTATAACCTCGCCACCCCGCCGCGCCTGGGCCTCGCCGCCCCGGTCAAAACCTTGCTCGAGCGCGCGGCCGCCGTATTGAACGCAGGAGAGCCGTCATGACCCGCACCATCATGTGCCGTAAGTACAAAGAAGAACTGCCCGCCCTGGAACGAGCCCCCTTTCCGGGTTCCATCGGCCAGGATATCTACGACAACGTCTCGGCCAAGGCCTGGGGCGACTGGCAGAAACACCAGACCCTGCTGATCAACGAAAAACGCCTGAACATGATGAACGCCGACGACCGCAAATACCTCCAGGGCGAGATGGCGAAGTTCTTTTCCGGCGAAGAATACGCCAAGGCCGAAGGCTACGTGCCGCCGTCCGAATAAGCTGTCCGGACCGGGGGCGAATCGTAAGCGACGGTAATAATTAAATATTTTTTGAAAACTTGCTTGACGCCCCCCTGAAAAACCCGTTTAATGCGCCCCGTTGCCCAGATAGCTCAGTCGGTAGAGCAGGGGATTGAAAATCCCCGTGTCGGCGGTTCGATTCCGTCTCTGGGCACCAAATACCGAAAACCCCGATCAAGCAATTGATCGGGTTTTTTTATTGCCTGGGTTTATTCCACCGTCTCGCCGACTCAGTTACATTCGCCCCTCGTTGCTCTCTCTTCCCTAACAAGCGAGTCGTTATGGACATCACCGGCATCCCCTTCGGCACCACCGACTGGTCAACCATCGAACCGACCGAACACAAAGGCGTCACCGGAACGGCATATTGGCGGACCCGGCAGTTCGGGAACATCCGGGTGCGGATGGTGGAATACACGGCGGGATACCTCGCCGACCACTGGTGCACCAAAGGGCACATCCTGTTTTGCCTGAAAGGTGAGCTGAACACCGAGCTGGAGGATGGACGGCACTTCGTGCTCAAGGCTGGCATGAGCTACCAGGTGGCCGACCAGGCCGAGCCCCATCGCTCTTCGACTTCCCAGGGTGCCACCTTGTTCGTGGTGGATTGAGGTTCGAAGCATTGGCCTTGAGGCTGTAGGATATACAGCCTCAATTCACGTCAGGAATCCGGCCCATGGCATCGGCGAACAAACAGCAGAAACGTAACCAGCGCGCCAAGGCAAAAGCCAAGCAGAACCGCGTTCAACGTGCCGCTGCGCCGAACGACTTCCTGGACCCGAACGATGAGCGCATCGATCTGGAAACGGTGGACCTGTCCGATCTGTTCAACCAGATGCGCATGGCTGAAAAAGTCAGTCAGCAGGCCATGTGCGCGGCCTTCCTCGGGCATCCACTGCTGGCGCTGGTGCTGGAACAGGAAGGTGAGGAAGAAGCCACGGACTTCATCTTTACCGCCTTGATCGAATACCGTCGCCTGACCACGGGTGTTGACGAGCAAACCGCGCTGGACTGGGTCGAAAGCCCCCAGTTCCAGGCCGATTATGTCTCTGCATCCCGGGAATTGACGCAAGCGCCTGATTAACTTCGGTGACGAAGCTGTCCGGTCGAACTGGGCAGCCTGTGTCAGAACTTTCCGCACACCGACACGTTCTTCGGACAGCGCCTACAGGTTCTGACACAACAGACATAACCCTGCCTCAAACCGATCCTGCATGAATCTATCGCTTTTCATCCAGGTCAATCAGCCTAGTCCGGCATCATCGAAATACTGATTGGAGCATCCTTTTATGGACCGCCCACCACTTCGGCTGATATTCGATGAGTCCACTTTTACCCCAAGACGATCCAAAGCTTGCGCCACTGATCAACGAACTCGGTGAACTGATCCAGCAGGCACGTCGTAAAGTGCTGCGCGCCGTTGATACCCTTCAAGTACAGACCTGCTGGCAGATCGGCCGGCATATCGTTCAGTTTGAGCAACGAGGAGCAGAACGGGCGACCTACGGGACCAAGCTGCTGCAGACATTGGCCAAGGAACTGACAACCAGATTCGGCAAAGGATTTGATGAACGCAACCTGCGGCACATGCGGGATTTCTATCAGACATTTTCAAATTGGAACGCAGTGCGTCCCGAATTGAGCTGGACCCACTACCGCACGCTTCTCCGGGTGGAAAACGAAAACGCCCGGCACTGGTACATGAACGAAACCGCCACGCAGAACTGGTCCACCCGCGCCCTGGAACGCCAGATCGGAACCTTCTACTACGAGCGCCTGCTGGCAAGCCGCGACCGGCCCAAGGTGAAGCAGGAGGCCTCGGCCAACCTGAAAGCACTGGATCTCGGCCCCAGGGATATCGTTCGGGATCCGGTCGTCCTGGAGTTTCTCGGACTGCCCAATGCCGGCCTCCTGCTGGAAACCGATCTGGAACAAGCCCTGATCGACCAGTTGCAGGGATTCCTCCTCGAACTGGGCAAGGGCTTCGCCTTCGTTGCCCGTTAGCAGCGCATCAGCACCGAGAGCAAGGACTTCTACGTCGACCTCGTGTTCTACAACTATCTGCTCAAATGCTTTGTGATTGTCGACCTCAAGCGCGGCGAACTCAGCCACCAGGACATCGGCCAGATGGACATGTACGTCCGCCTCTACGACGACCTGAGACGCGGCCCGGATGACAAACCCACCGTCGGCATCATTCTCTGTGCGCAGAAGGACGAGTCGGTGGTGCGCTACTCAGTGCTGCAAGGCAACGAACAGCTCTTCGCCAGTCAGTACCAACTTGTACTCCCGACAGAAGAAGAACTGCGCAATGAGTTGGATCGTGAGCGAGCCCGGCTTGAAGAGCGACCATCGGGTACGCCGGCTGAAGGCCACTGACACCCTTGCGCTGATCCGCGATGCGTTCCAAGGGCATTATCCGAGTCCGAAGCGGTAAACTACCCGCCTCACAGACTACCGACCGTGCCGAAATGGCTTGAGCCGGGGGCTGCCACCTGACGAATTGGAAACCGAAACCCAATGGCCTCACTGAATAAGCAGCAGAAACGCGCCAAGCGTGCCAAAGACAAAGCCAAGCAGATCCGCATGACCGGGCGTAAATCCATTCCAATGTATGGCGACCCGGCCCACGCCACCGCGCAGCCGCCCGTCTATGTGCTGGAGCTGTTCGCCAAACTGCGTGAAGCCGAAGCCGTCAGCCGAAGCGAATTGCTCGACACGCTGCTTTCTTCCCTGAGCGTGATGATCAGCGAACGTCCGAGCCTGCTGGACCTGAAGAACGCCGAGAACGAAAGCATGGCGGCAACCAACCTGGCCGCCGACATGCTGGTGGACTACCGCATGTGGGTCGACGACATGGACCGCGAAACGGCACAGCGCTGGCTCAGCACCCCTGAATTCATCAAGGACTTCGGCGAAGCGCTGGACCGTTATCGCCAATCGATGGAAGAGCCCGCCGGCGAGTAAGCCGAATGGCTATTCGTCACCGTTCCAATGGAACACCAGATTGCGTGCGGCCCCGCTGCCGATGTCGGCGGTGTCGCGGCGCTCCTCGCCATTGCGTGTCGCCATCACGGTGTACTTGCCCGGCGGCAGTTGCACATAAACCAGCGGCCCCGCGTCATCCAGCGTCAGCAGTGTTTGCCCCGACGCGTTGTGAATTGTGACGTGCACATCCGGGATGTATTTGTTTTCAGGCCCGACCGCAAAAGTCATGTGCAGGTTGTACCCGTGCGCCTGCCCGATGGCCCGGGCTTCGTCTTCGCCGATACCACCGGACAGGTAGGTGATGCCGTTTTGCTGCAGCGGCTGAACCTGCACGCCGGCGCTGTCTATTGGAGCGAGGTTGGTGGCGTTGAGCATGATGGAAAAAAGTAATACCCCTACGCTCGTGAAGGGCAACAAAAAGCAACGAAAAAGCTTCATGGCGATAACTCCCACGGTTCGCCCATACAGGTTCCCTTTTGATTCGGGTTGCAGTCGTAGGTTTAGATCGATTGGAAGCATCCGCGCCACCGGCAGGCGTCAGAATCGTATATCCCATCGCCATATCCCAGTGGTAGCCTACGCTTGGATTTTTGGATTCGTGGAGGACTCCTGATGGAACAAACCACCCTTTTCATGAGCAACCGCAGCCAAGCGGTCCGGCTTCCCAAAGCAGTGGCGATGCCAAGCGACGTGAAGCGCGTAGATGTAATCGCCGTCGGCAGAGCCCGAATCATTACCCCGGCCGGAGAAGCATGGGACAGCTGGTTCGATGGAGATACCGTGACAGCTGACTTTATGACAGACCGCGATCAGCCCGCCGATCAGGAGCGTGAATCCTTCTAAATGATCAAATTCATGCTGGATACCAACATCTGTATTTTCACCATCAAGAACAAACCCCAGATGGTCAGAGAAGCTTTCAATCTGCATCACGGCCAGCTTTGCATTAGTGCCGTTACGCTGATGGAGCTGATCTACGGCGCAGAAAAGTCTTGCGCCCCAGAAAGAAATCTCGCCGTCATCGAAGGCTTCTGTGCTCGCCTTGAGGTTCTACCATTTGGTTATGAAGCTGCCGCACATACCGGAATGATTCGAGCCGAACTGGCGAAGGCAGGCAAGCCAATCGGCCCTTACGACCAAATGATTGCCGGCCATGCCCGTTCTCTCGGGCTGATCGTGATAACCAACAATCTGAAGGAGTTTGAAAGAGTTCCGGGACTGCGCACCGAAGATTGGACCGTTGTGAAAGGGCCAGAGTAACGCTCATCCGGTTAACCCTTCCAACCCCCGCCCAAAGCTGGCACCATCGCGCCTTTTTTTACGCGACTCCCGGGGATTTTCACCGGCAAACACGGTTCAAACAGCCGTTCGGTTGTTGATGGCGCGACAGTCTGCTGTGCCGATGCGACAAGCTGCCGCACATCACCGGTTTACCACCCGTAGCGCTGTTGGCGGCCATTCGGACGCATGCTAGCTTGGCCGCCTCGCCAAGGAAGGCTGCCAACAGCAAGGGAGCACATATCATGAGGACCGCACATGGCCCAGGCCACGCCCGCGCTTGAAATCCGCAACCTGCACAAACGCTACGGACAGTTGGAGGTGCTCAAAGGCGTCTCGCTGACCGCCCGCGACGGCGATGTGATCTCGATCCTGGGCTCCTCCGGCTCCGGCAAGTCTACGTTCCTGCGCTGCATCAACCTGCTGGAGAGTCCCAATCAGGGCGAGATCCTGGTGGCCGGTGAAGCGCTCAAGCTCAAGGCTGCGAAAAACGGTGAGCTGGTGGCGGCCGACGGCAAACAGATCAATCGCATGCGCAGTGAGATTGGTTTTGTGTTTCAAAACTTTAACCTCTGGCCCCACATGAGCGTGCTCGACAACATCACCGAAGCCCCACGCCGGGTGCTCGGCCAGAGTAAGGCCGAAGCGGTTGAAGTAGCCGAAGCCTTGCTGGCCAAGGTCGGCATCGCCGACAAGCGCCACGCCTATCCTGCCGAGCTGTCAGGCGGCCAGCAGCAACGCGCCGCTATCGCCCGCACCCTGGCGATGCAGCCCAAGGTGATCCTGTTCGACGAGCCCACCTCCGCCCTTGACCCGGAAATGGTCCAGGAAGTACTTAATGTGATCCGCGCCCTGGCCGAAGAAGGTCGCACCATGCTGCTGGTGACCCACGAAATGGGGTTCGCCCGTCAGGTTTCCAGTGAAGTGGTATTCCTCCATCAGGGCCTGGTCGAAGAACAAGGATCGCCACAGCAGGTCTTCGAAAACCCGCTTTCGGCGCGCTGCAAACAATTCATGTCCAGCAACCGCTAACGGAGCAGTGCATATGCAGACTTACAAGAAATTCCTTTTGGCCGCAGCTGCCAGCCTGGTGTTCTCGGCCAACGCCATGGCAGCCGAGAAACTGAAGATGGGCATCGAAGCGGCGTACCCGCCGTTCAACAACAAAGACGCCAGCGGCCAGGTGGTGGGCTTCGACAAAGACATCGGCGATGCCCTGTGCGCCAAGATGAAAGTCGAATGCGAAGTGGTCACCTCCGATTGGGACGGCATCATCCCGGCCCTGAACGCCAAGAAGTTCGACTTCCTGATTTCCTCTCTATCGATCACCGAAGAGCGTAAGCAGGCCGTGGACTTCACCGACCCGTACTACTCCAACAAACTGCAATTCATCGCACCGAAGAATGTCGAGTTCAAGACCGATAAGGCTTCGCTCAAAGGCAAGGTCATCGGTGCTCAACGCGCGACCCTCGCCGGCACCTGGCTGGAAGACGAACTGGGCAGCGATATCACTGCCAAGCTCTACGACACCCAGGAAAATGCCTACCTGGACCTGACTTCCGGTCGCGTCGACGCGATCCTGGCGGACAAATACGTGAACTACGACTGGCTGAAAACCGACGCCGGCCGTGCCTATGAGTTCAAGGGCGACCCGGTGGTGGAAAGCGACAAGATCGGCATCGCCGTGCGCAAGGGTGACGACGAGCTGCGCAACAAGCTGAACGCCGCGCTGAAAGAAATCGTTGCCGACGGCACCTATAAAAAGATCAACGATAAGTACTTCCCGTTCAGCATCTATTGATGCGGACGTGCCTGGTCGGCGCTGCTGCATTGCAGCGCCGACCCTTAGCAAAGCCTGCCGCGATATGAACACATACCCATGATGATCGACCTCTACGGATTCGGCCCGGCGCTTGCCGCCGGCGCACTGATGACCGTCAAACTGGCGCTCTCGGCCCTGTGCCTGGGACTGGTGCTCGGCCTGCTCGGCGCCTTGGCCAAGACGTCTGCCCACAAGCCGCTGCAATGGCTTGGCGGCACCTATTCGACCCTGGTCCGCGGCGTCCCGGAATTGCTCTGGGTGCTGCTGATCTACTTCGGCACCATCAATCTGATGGGAGCCTTGGGCAAGTACTTCGGCAACCCGGACCTGGCCCTCAATCCTTTCTCCGCCGGTGTCATCGCCTTGGGCCTGTGCTTTGGCGCCTACGCCACGGAAGTGTTTCGTGGCGCAATCCTGGCGATCCCCAAAGGTCACCGCGAAGCCGGCGTGGCCCTGGGCCTGTCGAAATGGCGGATCTTCACCAAATTGATCATGCCGCAGATGTGGCGCATTGCCCTGCCGGGCCTGGGCAATCTTTTCATGATCCTGATGAAGGACACCGCACTGGTCTCGGTGATCGGTCTGGAAGAAATCATGCGCCACGCACAGATCGGCGTGACCGTGTCCAAGCAACCCTTCACCTTCTACATGGTGGCCGCGTTCATGTACCTGGGCCTGACAGTCCTCGCCATGATCGGCATGCACCTGCTGGAACGACGCGCCGCCCGCGGCTTTGCCAGGAGCACCCAATGAACTGGGAAGTTATCATCAAGTGGTTGCCGAAACTGGCCCAGGGCGCAACCCTGACCCTGGAACTGGTCGCCATAGCAGTGATCGCCGGCCTGCTGCTGGCGATTCCACTGGGCATCGCTCGCTCGTCGCGCCTGTGGTACGTGCGGGCACTGCCCTACGCCTACATTTTCTTTTTCCGCGGCACGCCGCTGCTGGTCCAACTGTTTCTGGTCTATTACGGCCTGGCGCAATTCGATGCCGTACGCAGCAGCGCATTGTGGCCGTACCTGCGGGATCCGTTCTGGTGCGCCACCGCCACCATGACCCTGCACACCGCTGCCTACATCGCCGAGATCCTGCGCGGCGCGATCCAGGCCATCCCCAAAGGCGAGATCGAAGCCGCGCGAGCCCTGGGCATGTCGCGGCCCAAGGCGCTGTTCTACATCATGCTGCCGCGCGCCGCGCGCATCGGGCTGCCGGCCTATAGCAACGAAGTGATCCTGATGCTCAAGGCCAGCGCCCTGGCGAGCACGGTGACCCTGCTGGAACTCACCGGCATGGCCCGCACCATCATTGCCCGAACCTACCTGCCCGTGGAGATCTTTTTCGCGGCTGGTTTGTTCTATCTGGTGATAGCGTTCCTGCTGGTGCAAGGCTTCAAGCAGCTAGAACGTTGGTTACGCGTCGATGCCTGCCAGGGGCGCTGAAACCGACGTGTTGACGGGCGCAGCGCTGCTCGCCCGTTTCATCGAGCTGGATGGATTTCTCACGGCACACCAGACGCTGTGGAAACCACGCCCGTTTACCCACTTGCAACTGCCTTGGGAAGCGCCCCATCCGGAACTCGCCCAGTGGCTACGCAGGCGCTCGCTGGAAGACGCAGAGAACGATCATCACCAGCCCTGGCTGACTGAACAGGCGCCAGCGCCGTTTCCGGAACTGGCGATGTTTTCCCACGCATTGAGCACCGTCGCAGCATTACCCGGCAAACGGCTCGAAGCGCCAACCCAGCGCCTCAACGTCGACGTGCCCGGTCGCAAGTGGCAGCAGATCGAAGCCTTCGCCAGCCGCCTGCAATTCTCCACCGAACCGACCCATTGGCTCGACTGGTGCGCCGGCAAAGGCCACCTCGGCAGACGCTTGCTGCACGGCGATCAACAGCTGACCTGCCTGGAATACGATCCCGCATTGGTCGTCAACGGCCAGCAACTGAGCCAGCGTCACCACCTGGCCGCCACGCATCTGCAACAAGACGTATTGGCACCGGAGGCGGCCCAGGCGATCCAGGCCGAGCACACGCCAGTAGCCCTGCACGCCTGTGGCGACCTGCACGTCCGGCTGATGCAACTGGCCAGCGCCGCCGGTTGCGCCCAGTTAGCTATTGCACCCTGCTGCTATAACCGCATCAACGCTGACCATTATCAGCCACTGTCCAGCGCCGCCCGAGGCTCCGCCCTGCAGTTGTCCGTCGATGATCTCGGCCTGCCACTGACCGAAACCGTTACCGCCGGGGCCCGGGTGCGCAGACAACGAGATCAGTCCATGGCCCGGCGCCTGGGTTTCGACCTGCTGCAACGACAGATCCGAGGCCGCAACGACTACCTCCCCACCCCCTCGTTACCCACCGCGTGGCTGGATAAATCCTTCGCCCAGTACTGCATCGATCTGGCAGCCCTGAAAAACCTCTCCATCACCGGCACGCCGGATTGGGCCGCCTTGGAAGCAGCGGGTCATCAACGCTTGATCGAGGTGCGTAACCTGGAACTGGTGCGCGGCCTGTTCCGACGGCCGCTGGAGCTTTGGCTGGCATTGGATCGAGCACTTTTCCTGACTGAAAAAGGCTACGACGTTCGCCTTGGCACTTTCTGCGAAACACCCATTACGCCGCGAAATCTGATGCTGCTGGCAGAGCGTTGCCAAGGTGAAACAGCCTGTGGATAACTCTGTTGATGGAATATGCCGGGATCCAATAAATCCGCGTTTTGTTGAGCAAATCATGACTGGTCATTTTTTGTTCATCAGAATAAAAAACCATTAAAACAGTCATTTGCATGCGAATGAGAAGGCTGTCACAAAATCGCAAGACGCCACCCGTCCAGTCGGGTCCGTTGTGCATAAGCGCTCAAGCAAATCGGCATAACGGTCGAAATCAGGGCAGGAAATGCGCCTGCAGTTACATCCCTACCGGCACCAAACAGGTCGAAGCCAGCAACAGGACATCCCGAACAACCGCACCTGCCAGGCCCTGTACAAACCCCGAAAGCTTCCGGTTCGCACCCGACCTACGGTCCTGGCAAAAATAGTCAAAATTCAGGGGTTTACAGAAATCACTCAATCGCTATAATCGTCGCCCACACGCCGGTATAGCTCAGATGGTAGAGCAACTGACTTGTAATCAGTAGGTCCCGGGTTCGATTCCTGGTGCCGGCACCATACAAGACGAAGCCCTCGCAGAAATGCGGGGGCTTTGTTGTTTCAGGGTGTTCACTTTTGTCCACTCCCTGGAAAAACCCGTGGGAGCGAGCCTGCTCGCGATGAGGCCGTCAAACCCACCGACAGTCCTTCGGCCAAGACAAGACGGCCTTCTCAGAACACCACGACCGAGCATCCTCAACCAAACAGCATCTTTTGCCAGTGATCCTCCCCCACAATAGCAATTGAAGCACCCGCCTCCCGCAGCTCCACTGCCTTCATGATCTTCGTTCCATAGGTACTGTGCCGCCACTGCTCATTACCCACGCTGCCGACCACCAGGTAATGCACCTTCTTACTCACCCCGCCCCCAATCAAACCGCCACGCTCTTCCACCAATGCCTGACAATCTTTACGCGGCCCAAAAGCCATGACGCCTGTAAATACAAACATTCGGCCATCCCACACCAAATCAGGGGCCGGAGAATTGAAGGGCAAGTCCGTCGGAGCAACGACAACAGTCCCGCCAACCTTCGAGTTCTCAACATCCACGCCAGAAAAACTACGCAGCACGTTAAGCAGCTCAAGAGACTCTTCCGGGTCCAGAGCATCGTCCTGAAGCATGGATGCCAAACGCGAATACAGCAGATTGATCACCGGGTCATTCAGATGGACGAGGTTGCTCTCCAACCACCGCTTAAGAAAAATCGCTTCGCTGGTGTTCACGACACCGTCCGCCGTGATCCCAGCCGCCAGCCCCAACAAGGCATCGGCAGCGCGCCGGTCGATGCGTGTGCGGTTGAAGAATTTGCTGTTTTCGAACTCGCTGTGTAGGTCCATTACGGGGTCTCCTTTGGGTGCGCGTCTTGGCTCGATACGTAAGCAATACTGGCTGAGGGGATGTTGTATTGAAACGTAGCATTCCTGTGCACGGTTCCCTCATTTTCTGAACAAGAAAATAAATCCGCCCCCTTTTTCGGGAGCGCTGGCAACGCGACAATCCATGGACTTGGCAGAGAAAACACCTTGAGTGGTTTTTGAATCACCAGCTAAACCAGCACACTGAATCGACGCGCTATTACTATTTGCTGACCATGCAATTACTCACTCATCGCTTAGGAAAATCCCCCTCGATCCACCGTGCGGGGGCGTCTCCCCTGTTAGTCGCTGCTAGCTGCCGGATTGCGTGCCATGACGATCCACGCCGCGCCGTCGATCATCACCGACCGCTCGCCGGGGAGGCCCGCGAAGGCGGCACGAACCGCGGCCCAGGCGTGGGCGCGGATGTCGTCGGGCTGATCCGCGAGCACAAGCGACAGCGGGCCGCCCTCGAAGGCCATCTTCACCGCGTCGTCGATCGCCGCGTCCCGCGTCCCGCCCTCGCCGAACGGGATGGAAGCATCGAAGGGCGCGATAGCGATATCGGTAAATCCGGCCGCCGTCAGGATGCGCGTCACTCGTCCCCGGTCGCCGAACGAGAACGGGCCGGGCGCTTCGGGACCGGGCGGCGCGGGTAGCGGGACGATGTCCTTGATCGCGCCCATCGGCAGGCGCAGCCAATCGTTCTCGGCCACGCCGCGCCAGCAGACGAAAGCGACCCGCCCGCCCGGCCGCAGCGCACGCCGCATATGGGCAAACGCCCCAGTCGGATCGTCGAAGAACATCACCCCGAAACGCGAGAACAGGATGTCGAACGCTCCCTCGGGCAACTCGGTGCTGCTGGCGTCGGCCACCCGGAACAGGACCGGCGTATCCTTTGGTGCAAACGCACGCGCTCGGCCGATCAACGGTTCGGATATGTCCACGCCTAGCACATGGCCGCCCGCGCCGACCCGAGCGGCCAGAGCCAGACTCGAGGCACCCGCGCCGCAGCCGACGTCCAGCACGCGTTCGCCCGTCGCAGGCGCGGCGGCTTCTATCGCGGCCTGGCCGAACACCGCGAACATGGCGTCGAGCCGGGCCTGGTTGGCGGCCCAGTACTCTCCACTTTGGCCATTCCAGTCGGCTACCTGATAGGCATTTTGCTCTGTCATGACATCTCCTCGTTTTGATTCGCCTTAACTAGGCCGTGCAAAAGCCGGGGACGGCGACCTTCTGGAACAGGTGCGGGCTGCCTACGACGGATGACGGATAGGCCGAAAGCTTCGCGACGAACTCGGGATGGGTGAGGCCGGCGCGGACCGTCTCGGTGGATTCCCACACCACATAGTTCAGATAAGTCGGGCTATCGCCGATCGCTCGATGCAGTTGCATGGAAATGAAGCCCGGTTGCTTGGTTATGATCTCGGCGGCCGCCTTGAAAGCGTCCAGGAAGCCCGCTTCGTCGGCGTAATCGAGCGTGAAGAGGTTGATTAGCACGACTGGCGCGGCCGCGATGCCGAGTTGGCGCTCAAGCGGGAATTTATCGTCTAGCGGTTTGAATTTACGGTCTTGCGGCTTTAGGTCGGCCATGGTGATGCTCCCGTCTACTGCGAAATTGAAAATGGCATGATCGATGCTGCTTGGAAGCAGCCTTTTAGTAGCCTGCGACAACCGAAGAAGGGTATCTGTGCTCTCAAACCAGCATCGACTGCTGGGCGAAGATTCCCGCCATCGCGCCTTGCCATGATGCCGTGGTGACCGAAGACATGAGGGGATTGGCGAGGTCGCCTGCGGCGTAAACGCCGGGCATACTGGTTTCGCGGCGCTCGTCGACTTTGAGGGCGATGCCCTGGGGCGTATTGACCGTGGCGAGGCCCAGCGATTCATGCAGGCGCGCGGATGGCTTGTTGCGCGGATGCGCGAACAGGATGTCGACCGCGACAGAAGGGCCGGCGTCGAGCCTGACGATGGCGTTATGGCTCTCGTCATGGTCGATTTCAGTGATCCTGCCATCGACGACAGGGATATGGCGGAGTGCCAGATCGGCCCGGATATCGGCTGGAATGTCGTGACCATCGGCGAAGACCGTCAGCGTTTCGGTCCAGTCGTGGTACAGCCTGACGTAGTTGTGCGACGGCGGGCCGGACCAGACGAGGCCCCAATGCCGACCGGCAACCTCAAAGCCGTCGCAATAGGGGCAAGGCACGATTGAGCTGCCCCAGCCTTCGGCAAAGCCGGGAACTTCAGGCATCTGGTCGGCGACGCCATAGCTCAGGATCAGGCGGCGCGCCCTGAGGCTTTCGCCATCGCCAGTGAGGACAGAGAAATCGTCGATAGCGCCGCAGACGCTCTCGGCACAGGAAGTGACCAGCCTGACCGTGGGATAACGCGCCAGCTGCTGCCGTGCCTCGACCAGGATCTCCAGTGGTGGCTTGTGGTCGTGGCCGAGCAGGCCATGCGAGTGGTCGGCGAAGCGATTGCGCGGCAGGCCGGTGTCGAGAACGATGACCTTGCGCCGGGCACGGCCGAGCTGCAAGGCGGCGGCAAGACCTGCAAAACTGCCGCCGATGATGATGACGTCATTCATGGTGATGGGCTCCGCACTGTGGATTAAGGGGGATTGGCTTGCACACTTAAGATACTTTGGAGTACCCTAATTCAAGAATTAGAATACTGTCAAGTACTGGAATTTTTTATGAGCGAAAACAGCCAGAGCCGGCGCGGCCGGCCGGCCAACGAGGCGCTTGGCCAAACGATAGCCGACGCCGCGTGCGAACTTTTTGTGGAATTGGGTTTTCAAGCGACGACCATGGATAAGGTCGCCAAGCGGGCGAAGATATCCAAGCTAAGCATCTATCGGCACTTCGAGAACAAGGAGGCGCTGTTCAGCGCAGCCATCGCGGCCCACTGCCAGCAGTTTGCACCACAAGCCCTTTTTGAAGGCGTCGGCGGTTCGGCCGAAGATCAGCTAATGGCGGTGGGATCAACCCTGCTTCGCACGCTGTTGAGTCCGGACGTGCGGAGTGTCGAAGCCATGATCATGGCCGACAAGACAAATCAAAAGTCGTTAAGCAAGCGCCAATACGAAGCCGGCCCCGCCTATGTCATCGCCCAAATCGAGGCCCTGTTGCGTCAGTTGCACGCGAAGGCGGTTCTGAACGTGCCTGATCCTCTCCAGTCCGCCCGCTTGTTTGCCGCGCTTTTCAAAGGATCCGATCTCCTGATTATCGCGCGCTTCGATGAGGCGAGAGCAGAGGACGACGACGAAATAGAATCCTATTGCCGGTCGGCCGTCGCCATGTTCATCGCCGCGCACAGTCGCACCGACCACGCGGGCGAATAATAACTTTATTGTTCCGGGTAGCTTGGCCGGGTACTTCGTCATATTGGACTGGCGCGCGCCAATATGGCGACAGTATCGAAACGCTGCGTTGGTGGATCACCTTCAGCATTTCACGAACTGGCAACTCCGTGACTGGGGTCGAGTGCTCTGTCTCTGAATGCGGCTCTAAATTACTTACAGACCGACAGCGTACTTACATCTCAAATATCCCGAACTTGATTCCACCGAACGCCATACCTAGCTGATTTATTCATAGTTACTAGTTGGGGTACGCCGAGTTTTCCAGCGAATTCCAGGCGCCTGGAAAACCTGGCTCAGTCGAAAGATACCGTCCGTCTGGTGCCGGCACCATACAAGACAAAGCCCTCGCAGAAATGCGGGGGCTTTGTTTTTCCCTTACGTAAATAAATGACGTAACAAGCGTCAGCCTACGTTCTGAGCTTCCCTTTCCTTTCGCCCACGTCACTGCACTGTGGCGTCATCGATACTCGTCATTGACGATCTTGCAGAAAATCCAGAATTGCCTGGGCGGTAGCCTGCGCTTTTTCTTCCAGTACCCAATGACCCGTGTTCTGTAAAATCAGTGAATGCGGTCGGTAACTGATATGGTTTACCTGCTCGGCCAACGTCTTGCCTCTTGAGTGATCTCCGCCGATGGTGAGTACTGGTACGGCCAATTTGTTCTGAGCAAACGCCTGATTGTCATTTGCATCGCTTTCCACCCAAGCTGAATAGAGTTTGAATGCCGCTTCCATTCGTCCAGGCCGGGAATAATCCATTACCAATGCGTTGCGCACCTCATCATCAACTTTAGGGTTGCCTGGATATACGAACTCATCAAAAAACATGTCCAGATAAGTTTTTTCCTGCCCTCGAATCATTTTCAACGCTGTTTCGCCGAAGAAACGAAAATGCCATTTGCTGGCAGTGCCATTCGCCGGATTGCCGTTATAAGGGATTTCCCAGCCTGGGAGTCCCGGGACGAATCCATCCATCAAAATGATGTGCTTGGTTTCCTGCGGATAGAGTGCGCCATAGGCGTAGGCGACAATCAGCCCCATGTCGTGACCGACAATATCCAGTCGCCCCAGTTTCAGAACGGCGACCAATTCATGGAGGTCGCGTGCCATGTTCTTTTTATCGTATCCATCCTTCGAGATATCCGTTTCTCCAGCGCCACGATAATCTGGAACGATAGGGGTATAGCCCGCGCGCAGGAGTCTTCCCATCAGGGATTTCCAATTTCTCCAGCTTCCTGGAAACCCGTGAATCAACAAGACCGGCTGCTCACCATTACCGCTCACCAGATAGTGCATGCGAATGCCGTTTACGTTCGCGTATTCACTTCTGAATGTCGCACCGTCAACGACAATATTTGCTCCATCTGACGAGGCGGACATTACGCCTGGATGAATAAGCCGATTCATTCTGACACCTTACTTGAGCCGGACGACCCGGAGCATCACTCCGAACCTTGATTCCCGAGACTAAACAGGCGGATCAAGCATTAGTAACGGGCCTGAAAAAACCGAATGTCTTTCAGCGTCAGCGTGGAGGATTCCTCGGTCCGCTGGCACTGTCAGGAATGACAGTTCCGATAAACGGCGGGGGCATGGCTACTCCCTTTAGCGCTCTCAAGACTATTCAAATAGAGGTAAGCGATCCGCACATCGGAATTCAGGGCAGTGAATGCCCACCCCCTCGCCGCAAGGCGCTATGCGGCATTCATTTAATTTCTCCCTTGCCGATACCCTCAATAGACGCATCACTGCCCCAAGCCCTCACAGGCGCTCGACTACACTTGCCCAGAAATCGCCGCTCCAGGAGCAATCGACAATGAAGATCCGCACCAAGATCATAGCTTCGGGGTTGGTCAGTCTTTTCTTTGCTCTTCTACTCGGCGGTATCGGGTTGTGGGGGCATACCTCCATGACCGCATCCCTGGCGGAGAACGAAACCAGTATTTCAGCCATGCGCAAACACATGGAGGCGGACATGATGCACGATGCCATTCGTGCCGATGTCTTGGCTGCGCTGTTGGCAACGCCCGGTAATGTTCAGGAAGCCAAGGAAGTGCAGGAAGCGTTTGACGAGCATTCGCAGCGGATGCGCAAGGTGATTGCCGAGAACGCCGAGGCGAAGTTGCCGGCGGAAGTCGCCAAGGCCATCGTCGAATTGAAACCACAGGCCGATACCTACATTGATAAAGCCAAGCAGGTGATCGGCAAGGTGCTGGGTGGCGCCAAGGATATACAAGCGCTGCGGACGGAATTCAACGCAGCGTTTTCGGCATTGGAAGAGCGTAATGAAGCCGTGAGCGAGCTGATCGAGAATCAGGCCCAGGCTTCTCGCGAGCATCAGGATGAGAGCATCCAGTCTTCGGGGCGCTGGCTGATCGGGACGTTATTGGCCACCTGTGCGGCACTGATACTGTCGTCCTGGAGCTTGGTCAACGCTGTGCTCACACCGTTGAATAAAATCATCCTCAATACCCAGGCGATTTCCCAAGGCGATTTGCAGCGGTCCATGGGGGCGCACGGCAAGGATGAGCTGGGCCAATTGCAGAGCGTCATTGAACAGATGCAAGCCAACCTGCGGCAAATGATCGCCACGATCCGCAGTCAGAGCGACGAGTTGCATGGTACCTCCCGTACCTTGGGCGACACTGCCAGGCAAATTGTCTCCAGCGCCGATCAACAGGCCCAGAGCGCGACCAGCATGGCGGCGAGCATGGAGCAGATGATGGCGAACATCAGCCAGATCCATCAGCATGCCGACAGCGCCCGGACGATTTCGGCGCAGTCCGAACAACTGGCGAGCAGCGGCGGGCAAGTGATTCTCGGGGTGGTGGAAGGCATGAGCCGCATCGCCGAGGTGGTCAATCAGTCCTCCAGCAAGATTACGGCCCTGGATGCTTCGTCCGAAGACATTCATTCCATCATCCAGGTGATCAAGAGTATCGCGGAGCAAACCAACCTGTTGGCGCTCAACGCCGCCATCGAGGCTGCCCGCGCCGGAGAGGCCGGTCGGGGTTTTGCCGTGGTCGCCGATGAAGTGCGCAACCTGGCGGCGCGCACCACCCAGTCCACCCAGGAAATCACTGTGATGATCGAGCGTATCCAGACCAGTGCCCGGGATGCCGTGTCCAACATGCAGGCATGCGTCAGTCGCGTGGACGAGGGGGTGAACCTGGCCCAACAGGCCGGGGTGTCCATCAGCGAAATCCGCACTGGCGCCCGTCATGCCGCCGAAGTGGTCGAGGAAATTTCCCAGACGATTGCCGAGCAATCGAAGGCCAGTGATGAGATGGCTCAGCGGGTGGAGTCGATTGCCGCCCAGTCACGGGAAAACACACTCTCTATTCACCATCTGCAGCAAACCGCCACTCAACTGAACACTGCCGCGGGGTCGATGCAGTCTTCGGTGCAGCAGTTCAAGATCTAAGTTCTATTTGTGGCGAGGGAGCTTGCCCCCTCGCCACGAAGCCGATTCTGCTAGAGCTTTTGTTTTCGAATCAGACCTGACTCACCTCAAACACAAACGAAATCTCCCGCTTCTGGGCACTCCAGACATACCGGATATGCTTGCCCTGCACTGGAATCGAAACCGCCGGTGGGCGAAATGCGGCGACGCATTCGTGGCCGGGCAGGCGGACGCTGTTGTAGAGCAGGCCCCAGGATAATGTTTCACGCAGTTGCCGGGCGAATACCTGGGACGGGCCGTAGGCGGTGGGGTCCGGGTCGTGGAGGTGGGGTAGTCGTGGCGGATGTCGTGCAAGGGCTTGATGACTTGGTTGACGTAGGTGCGCATGGTCAACTCCAGATCCGGCTCATTGGTTGCCCCGAGAAAGCGCGCCTGGTGATAGCAAGTCTCGGCAATGGCGGCTTCCTGGCTGCTGGCGGCATAGTAGACACCAAAGGTGCCGTCGCTGAAGCGACTGCTCTTGCCGATATGGGTGAACGCCGCCATCACCGGCGAGGAACCAGGCCCGGAAACCCGGTCTTCAGGACGTACCCGCGACAGCACGCCGGCCTCTTCCATCAACCGATCGTTGGTCAGCGCTTCCAAGGCATAGGCCGTGGGCAAATCCTCGGGATCGAGCACGTCTTCGAACAGCGTGATCGGCGGGAAGCTGCTGTTGACGATCCGATAGGCACCCTTCCATTGCGGCTCTGTCAGAGGTGGCGTCATCAACCGCGCACTCCGTCCAGGTAGCGCCGCACATCGGCGATATCCACCACTCGCCCGGCCAGCATGTAGGAAAGCGCCGACTGGCCATTGAACGGCGCAGCGGCGTTGGGGCTGCTGACCCATTGATAGGCCCGGTCCCGGCTGTTGCTGAAGATGATGCTCAGCGCCTTGTGGATACCCATGAGATAGGAAATACGCTCCAAGGTGTCACGGGGCAACCTGACGTTGGTGGGTAATTGTTTGTACTTGTAGAAGGTCGTGTTCCCCACCTTGCCCAGCAACGTGCGCTGTTGCTCGACGCTGCAGCCCCACAACTCCATGAGGTTGAAGAAAAACTTCAACGCAATTCGACCCGCGTCCGGGGAATCCAGTTGTTGCTGTGCGTTGAGGGTGATGGAGGAAGTAGCCATGGGATTTGGGCTCCTTTTACGGGTGACGCTTAGAGCATAGTACACATACGGATATAAATTAATATTTAATTCGCAAACGAACAAGCCAAAGTTGAATTCAGGCCCTGCTAATACCCGTCAGTTGAAATCAAGGCTCCCACGGGTTTTGTCGCCTGATTGCCTGGCCTCAGCCCTGACAAGAAGAATTACACAAGCCAACACGCGCCAAACCAGCAAAAAACCAAAATCCCACATAAGCTCCAAACAGCGCCTACCGGAGCTTTTCACCACAAAACCGCGACAACCGTGGCAAGCTGCACGATGATAGCCGCATGCACCGCCTGACCCGGGCCAAGTGCACAACAATAGCGAGCCCACTTAAGCAGAGGGCATTACCTCATGGATAGCAGAACCCTACGCAACCTCATGCGCATCGTGCAGACCGGCTCGTTGTCGGCGGCCGCGGAACATTCGTGCCTCACGGTGCAGGCATTGGCGGCGCAGTTGAACAAGGTCGAGGAACAATTTGGTTTCCGGCTGTTCAGGCGTTCGAACAAGGGCCTGACGTTGACGAGCCAAGGCTCGGAACTGACCCCTTTCATGGATCAGGTGCTGGTGGCCACACGCCAGCTCGAAGAGAAAGTCACGGCGCTCAAGAAGCCGCGGCAGCGCACCTTGAAAATGGCGCTCAATACCACCCTGCCGGCGGAGTTCAACCGGCGGATGATCGATCGGTTGATAGCCGTCTTCCCCCAGTATCAGCTGGAATTCAGTTACGCCGAATCGATGGAGAACCTGAGCAAACTCAAGAATGAAGATTTTGACCTGGCCATCCTGATCGGGGCGCAGCAGAGCGGCTTTTCCAGCATCACAATGCCTGATGTACAGGTTCGGGTGGTGGGTGCCCATTGTGGCAACGAAGGCGACTCCCTCGGTTTGCTCGGAGACAGGTTTCAGGTACGTCCCGCAGAAGAGTGTCCATATTCCCACAGCTTCCTCCGTTTTCTCGACGCAGGGCTGAGCGAATATGGCTCAAGTCAGCGAATGGTGTATTCCTGCAGCGAAACGCTGACGTTGTCGTTGATCACCCAACTCGATGGCCTGGGGCTGGTATCCCGGGATGCGGCACTGCGCAACGGCCTGACGATCTTCCCCGACTTCGAGGACTCTCTCGAGGTACGCCTGGCAGTGAACAATCCTGAACTGTCCGGCCAGGCGCTGCACGATGTAGTGGACCTCGCGCTACAGGAACGAACCGAGCGCGATATACGCCGCCGTGCCCACCGCCACACTGAGAAACAGGTTACGGCTGAAATACGCACATAACAGCGTCGGAATCGCGGCGTAGAGCTCCGGGCGGTCGAGTTGTATCTGCTGATCCTTGATCAATAACGGGGTGAGGCTGATCGCAGCGACGATCGCCACCGGCAGGTATTCCAGGGCACGGGCAATGAAGGGCGGCCAGTGTTCCGTGTTGACCTGCAACGGCAAGGCCCGCGGCAGGAAGGTCACGACCATCATCAGGCCCACGACCAGGATCAGGAACGTTTGGTCAGGCATACGCCCACCCCGCAGCCAACGAACGTGGCAATGAAGACATTGAATGGCGAACTGCCCAGCAGGCTCAGCCCACCCATGCAGACGACGGCCGCCAGGGCCGCGATCAGCTTGTTACGGGTATTGCACAGCGAAACCAGCACGTAGAGCATCATCGCGGTCAAGGCATAGTCGAGCTGATACTTGATCAGGTGCGCAGCGTACTGCGCACACACGGCACCCAATAAGCCGCCGAGCACCCAGGACGTATGACAGAACAGGTTGAAGCCGATCAGATAGCGCACACTCACCGGCGCGCCACTACCCAACTTGACGCTGTGGAAGGCGAACGACTCGTCCGTCAGCCCTGACGCGTAGCACCAGCGCTCGAAACGACTGAGCCCCAGCGCACGCAGGGCCTTGGCCATGTACACCGACATCAACATGTGTCGCGCATTGATCAGGAATGTAGTGAGCACGATGGTGGTCAGCGACGCCCCGCTGGAGATCAACGCCAGCGCCGCGAACTGCGAGGCGCCCGCGTAGACGAACAGGCACATCGCTACCGGCAACCACAAGGGTAACCCGGCGTTGACCGCCATCAGACCGAACACAAACGAAACCGTAAAATAACCCGCGACCACCGGACTGGCTTCGGCGAAGGTACGCGAGGTTTGTGGTTCGACCACCAGCGGCTGGCTGGAAGTCTTGCTCATAGATCCCTCTCGAAAGTGATTTCACCCCGTGGTTCGCAGAACCCCTGGGCCGCCCAGAAACGCTTGCCGGCCAGGTTAGCATCGTCGACGAACAGGAACATGCGCAGCACGCCCACCCGCTTCATGTCGGCGGATGCCGCTTCCACCAGGCGCTGACCCAGGCCCCGGGTACGATGCCTTGGGCTGACCGCCAGGTGATTGATGGTGCCACGGGTACCGAGCATACCGCCAATCACGGCGCCCACCACGCTGCCAGTGGCATCGATGGCCAGGTACGCCGTGGTGGTTTCCTGCAACAACACCCCCCGCAAGAACCGGGCATCCTGCCATTCGCAGAACGACACTTCGTCGAAAGCGCGAAAGAACTGCTCCATTCGCTCGGCATCCCTGACCATCGCCCGGCGCAACAGCACCTGCTGCTCCGGGTCGTCCATGGGTACCAGCTGTTCAGCGAACAATGTCAAAAGCGGTCCCGGGCCGCGAGAAGGAAATCGCCAGGATCTGCCTGAACGCCATTTCATGGCTGTGGACATTGCGAGCCGGGGTCACGTAGTGACGCATGTCGCGATCGAGGAAGAACGTCGTATCGAGGATGTCCTCGTAGGTAACCGCCGCCAATTGTTCTTCCTGGGCGGTATACAACCGGCTCTCCGCGCCCGCCACATTGTGACGGCCCCAGAAATGCACACCGCTGAACGGATATCCGTCGCAGTGAATGCCTTCGGGGGTGATTTCCAGTTGTTTACCCGGCTTGATCTCGATGCGGATCTGATGGATCTGGCACTGCCAGATTTCATCATGCAGTTCCTGCGGCAGGACGTTCTTGTAGACCTCGAAGTCCGTGTCGATCAGGCTGCGCATCACCGGGGAGTTGATCACTTCGTTGGAGAAATCCTGGAAGTGCCGCTCCAGTCCCCCGACGTAGCTGTTGTTGGCCTTGGACTGGATATAGGCCCGATGTTCGAGCTGCTTGAGCTCACGGGTCTGGGGGTTGTATTCGAAGTCGCTGTAACGGCGAAAACGCATGCCTGACTCGGCCTGGCCGTAGTAGCTGTCGGGCTCCATGTTGTCCCAGCTCTTGGTCAGCCGGACAAAGTCGCCGAAATGACCGTAGAGATTGAAGTCTCCACCGCGGACGTTAACGTATTTGTCACGTCGTAGCGCTTCGCCCACTTCCCTGTTCAGAACGATCATTTTTATTAGGTCTCCACTGCATTGAGCGGCCTAATCTAGTAGGTGCAAAATTTCCGTCCATGAAAAAGAATTTGAGTCATTTCAAGACATACTTGAAACGAAGGGTGAAGAGCCATTAGTACGACTTTTTATCGGGAAAACAGTCGATTACAGCAATATTCTGGCACCGGAAGCCAAAAAAACCTCGAATCTGATTCGAGGTTTTTTCTGGTTCAGGTAACGCGATCAGGCATCAGAAAACGTTGATCGGGTAATCCACAAACACTCGCAGCTCGTTGCCGCTGACGTTGTACTCGCTGGACTTCTGCGAAACACGCAGGACAGAACTGCGCAACCTCACGCTAAGATCCTTGGCCGGGCCGTTCTGGACCACATATTTGAGCTGGTTGAAGATCTCGCGCTCGGTGCCACCTTCGCTGGTGGAGGTGGTGATGTTATCGCCACGCACGTAAGCGACGTTATAGGTCAGGCCGGGGACGCCGAAGGTGGTGAAATCCAGGCCGTAGCCCAGTTGCCAGCTGCGTTCGTCTTCAGCATTGAAGTCGGACCAGTAGGAGTTGGCCAGGTAGATCGTGTTGCCACCGTCCCCCACCCGATTCTGTTCACGCTGATAGCCACCGTAGGCATAGCCCAGGTTGCTGTCGCCGGTGCTGCGCTGATGAGCGAGCGTGAAGCTGTGCGGCCCGGTGGCGAAGGTGGCGGCCAGACTCCAGATCTTGTTGTCGTCGCCAGTGACGTTGTTTTCACGAACGTAGTCGTTGTCCAGCTTCGTGCGGTAGCCGTTGAAGTCCAGTGTCAGGGACTGATCCTTGGCCAGTGGGAATACATAGTTGGCGTTGACGTATTGCTTCTTCAGCACATCTTCGACATCCGAGGCGTAGAGCGAAGCCTTGAACTGCTCGGTGAACTGATAGCTGCCGCCCAATACGTTGATCGACTTCAACCCACCGCTGTCACGGCCTTCGGCGCTCTTGCGCGATTCAGCGGTGAAACGGCCGGCATTCAGTTCCAGGCCCTTGATCTCTTTGGATGTGATCAGCGTGCCGGTATAGCTTTCCGGCAGCAGCCGCGAGTTGTCGTAACTCAACACTGGCAAGGCCGGCATCTGGTCACCGTAGGCCAACACTGTGTTGGAGACGCGGAACTTCACTGCTGCACCGAACTTGGACAGGTCATCCGCCGCATTACCACTGTCGCCTTGCTTGAAGAAGTCGATGCCGTCCGCACCGCTGCGGCCTTTGCCACCATCTAGACGCAATGCGTACAGGCCAAAGGCGTCCACCCCCACACCGACAGTACCTTGGGTGAAGCCGGACGAGAACGTACCGATGGCCGCCTGGCCCCATTCGGCCTTGTCCTTGTTGCCGTCTTTGTAGTCACGGTTGATATACGCGTTGCGCAACAGCACTTTCAGGCTGCTGTCCTCAACAAATCCCTTGGACTCAGACTGGTCGCTGGCCATGGCGTGTGTCGTGCTCAAAATCCCCAGTGCGATCAAACCGATGCGCGTGTTCAACATAATTGTTTTCCTTGTAATGGGTTGATACGCACTGCGACCGGCAGCCGAAATGGCGCTTTTTGCACTCTTTTTCGGACTCTTGCCCCTGAAATAATGAAAAGGCCCGCCCACGAAAGATCGTGTCGGGCCTTTTTATTATTTAAGAGTCATGGCTGTTAGCCACAGGCGTGGGACGAATCCTAGCCGTGCCTTCAAGAATGTGTCAATTTCGTTAATCGTCTGTAATCAGGCGAAAAACGTCTAAGACCCCGAACATCCATCCAGGCTGCAGACCGGGGTCGGAGAAGAGGCCTGCGTCGGCAAGGACAGATTCAACCACTCGGCGAATGCCTCGGGTTTGCCAAGCCAAGGACCAATGTCCACACGCGTGAACTGTCCATCCTGTTGCAAGACCAAGGTCGGGAAGCCCTGGCCACCGACCTGGGCCAGCAAGGCACGGCTGGCCTTGATATGAGCCTCCACATCAACCACGGTGAAAACCGACTGGAATGCCTTGGATTCAAGTCCGATAGCCTGGGCCAGTTCCAGCAGCACCGTTTCATCGGCAATTCTGCGGCCTTCAACGTAATGTGCGGTTTGCAAGCGCTCCAACAGGTCCAACCCCCGTCCACCCAGTTGCTCGGCAGCGAGAATCGCTGCGATGGGTGGCGCCGAGTCGAACACCGCACGTTCGTCCCGCAGCAATCCCTCGAAATAGGCCTCACCAAACGGCTGGCCGGTGTATTCGGCGATCCGCCGGTCATGGGGCATCACGTAATTGCGCAATTGGGGTGAGACCGGTTGGCGATTGGCACCGGTCATCATGCCGCCGCCATGGGCGATCACCGGCAGCACCGCACGGGCGGCCTGCACCAGCGGCTTGGCGCCATAGCACCAGCCGCAAAGCGGGTCGTAGATGTAATGAAGGGTGGTCATGGAAACTCCGCTCGCCGTCAGGACTGAATAACGGCAGCGTACCCTCGAGGACCTCGCGGAAAAATGTCGAAATGGCTTTCAGTCTGTTTCGTGAATCGGTCAAATCCCGTGTCCCCTGTGGGAGTGAGCCTGCTCGCGATAGCGATGGATCAGTTACCCCGATGCCAGCCGGTACACCGCCATCGCGAGCAGGCTCGCTCCCACAGGGGCTGTTTCAGTCTCTGGTTCGTGCACATAAAAAAAGCGCTGCCATCCCGGCCAGCGCTTTTTATCAATCCGTCGAATTCTTATCCTTGCATGACATCCCACAACGCTTCCAACTCCGCCTCGCTGAACAACCCAGCGGGGTAGCGCTCCATGATCAGCCGACGCGGATCAGGTTCTCTGATCTGACGCGTTCCATTGGATTTCAACCACTGCGCCAGGGCTTGAAGCGACTCACCATTAACGGCCAAGGGATGGCATGTGCGCTCGCTTATCATATTCATTCCAGCGCCCTCTCCTGGTTGATGAGCGGCCAATTTATCCAAGGTTTATTACAAAACAACGCAGCTCCGCACTCCGGACTGCCGGGATGCAGATACAAGAGCTATGCCAATGTATCCGGCACCGCTAATAAACAGACGCAAAAAAGCCCGCACCCCAATCGGGCTGCGGGCTTGCTTGGTTGGATCCAAAAACCGTCATGCAAGGCCGCTGTAACCAACGTCACCTTGCTGTTACATCGCCACTCATTTTGTGTACGGCGCCGGTTGCTGTTGAGTAAGGCAATGGATATTCCCACCCCCAGTAACAGTTCACGACCCGGAACCATAACCACTTCGTGCTGTGGAAACAGGTTCTGCAGAATCTCCCTGGCCGTAGCATCCAGCGGATCGTCGAAGCTTGGCGCGATGATGCCGCCATTGACGATCAGGAAGTTGACGTAGGATCCGGCCAGTCGCACGCTCGGATTGCGCTCCTGGGAACCTTCCACCGCATCCACACCGGCGCATTCTGCTTCGGTGGCATACAACGGCCCCGGAATCGGCATTTTGTGCACCATGAAAGAGCGGCCCTGGGCGTCGGTGCTGTTTTGCAACACATCCATCGCGGCGTGACAGCGTGCGTAATTCGGATCCTGTGGATCGTCGGTCCAGGCGAGCAACACTTCGCCAGGACGCACGTAGCAGCAGAAGTTGTCCACATGGCCGTCGGTTTCGTCATTGAACAGGCCATCCGGCAACCAGATGACTTTGTCCACCGCCAATTGGGCGCTGAGCACGGCCTCGATTTCTTCGCGACTCAAGTGCGGGTTACGGTTGCGATTGAGCAGGCATTCCTCGGTAGTGATCACGGTGCCTTCGCCATCGACGTGGATGGAACCACCCTCGAGCACGAAACCTTCAGTGCGGTAACGCGGGCTGCGCTCGATTTCAAGGATCTTGCTGGCGACTTGCGAATCCCGATTCCACGGTGAATACAGGCCGCCGTCAAAACCGCCCCAGGCGTTGAAATCCCAGTCGACACCGCGTACTTCGCCGTTGTCATTGATGACGAACGTCGGGCCGGTGTCCCGGACCCAGGCGTCGTCGCTGGACATTTCCACCAGGCGGATATTCGGTACATCGAGGCGCGCCCGGGCGTTTTCGTATTGAGCCGCAGACACCGCCACGGTCACCGGTTCGAAACGGGCAATGGCCTTGGCGACCGCTACGTGGGCAGCCTGCGCGGGCTTGCCGCCCAGGCGCCAGTTGTCCGGGCGCTCCGGCCAGATCATCCAGGCCTGGGTCTGGGTTGCCCACTCGGCAGGCATGTAGAAACCATCCGCGCGGGGAGTGCTGTGCAACGTTGTCATGAATCAGGACTCCAGTGAGCCATCGAGGGTTTTGATCGGTCCGTACAGGTTCGGACGACGATCCCGGAAAGTGCCCCAGGCACTGCGAATACGCTCCAACTCGTCGAGATCGAAGCTGTGCACCAATACACCTTCTTCGGTTTCGTTCAGTTCCTGGACTTTTTCGCCGAACTGATTGGCAATGAACGACGAGCCGTAGAAGGTGATGTCGTAACCGTCCTGTTCTTCATTGCCGATGCGGTTGCTGGCCACCAGCGGCATCAGGTTGGCGCCGGCATGGCCTTGTTGCACACGCTGCCAGTGATCACGTGACGAAATGGTCTTGTCGTGCGGCTCGCTGCCGATGGCCGTCGGATAGAACAGTATTTCCGCACCCAGCAGCGCCATGCTGCGGGCACATTCGGGAAACCATTGGTCCCAGCAAATGCCTACGCCTATCTTCGCATAACGGGTATTCCAGACCTTGAAGCCGGTATCCCCCGGGTTGAAGTAATACTTCTCATGGTAGCCGGGACCGTCCGGAATGTGACTCTTGCGGTACACACCCAGGTTCCGCCCATCGGCGTCGATGATTGCAATGCTATTGAAACGCGCACGTCCGGCCAGTTCGAAGAAGCTGATCGGCAGCACAACCTGCAGCTCTTTCGCCAGCTTCTGGAAATGCTTGATGGCTACGTTCTCTTCAACCGAGGTCGCCAGCAGCAGGTAATCCGGGTTCGTCTTCTGGCAGAAGTACGGAGTCTCGAACAATTCCTGGATCAGGATGAACTGGGCGCCTTTGGCTGCGGCCTCGCGAACCCGATTTTCAGCGGTCTCGATGTTGGCTTCAAGGTCCCAGGAACAGGCCATCTGAGTGGCGGCAACGGTAACGATACGGCTCATGAATCATCTCCGGGCGATGTGCAGCGGATGACAAAGAGGATAACGGCGAGCAAGAAGCGACCATGGCTTCGGCACGAAGACTTTATAGCCGATAAAAATCGAACTTAAAAGCTTTAAAAATATCTAGGCGAAAAAAAATCGCGATTATCGCCGATAAAAATCGGAAAATACTCGCGATCAGTCTGGAGGAACTAGCCTGCTTGCGATGCGACTTTCCATCCGGCATCGCGAGCAGGCTCCTGCTTTGGAGCATCAGCCTCGGTTCAGAGTCCTTCGTCCAGGACCTTCTCCAACATATCGACGAAGAAATCCACACTCTGACGGGTCGTGACCATCGGTGGCTTGATCTTGAGGATGTTCAGGTAATCACCGGTGGGTTGCATGAAGATACCCAGCTCCCGAAGGCGATTGCACAGCGTCGCGGTCTCTTCGGTCGCAGGCTCCAGGGTTTCGCGGTTGCGGATCAGTTCCAGGCCCAGATAGAACCCGGACCCATGCACCGCGCCGACCAATGGGTATCGGTCCATCAGGGCTTGCAGCCGTGCCTTGAAGTGACCGCCCACCACTCGGGCATTTTCCCACAGCCCTTCTTCCTTCATGACATCCAGCACGGCAATGCCGATCTGACAGCTGACCGGGCTGCCACCGGACGACGAGAAGAAATAACCTTCGGCTTCCAACGCCTCGGCGATTTCCCGGCGGGTGATGACAGCCCCCAGCGGCTGCCCATTCCCCATGCCCTTAGCCATGGTAATGATATCCGGCACCACGCCTTGCTCTTCGAAGCCCCAGAAAAACTCGCCCATGCGCCCGTAGCCGACCTGCACCTCGTCAGCGATGCACACGCCGCCCCGTTCGCGCACCAGCCCATAGACCTGCTTCAAATAGCCAGGTGGCAACGCAATACCGCCAGCGTTGCCGTACACCGGCTCGCAGATGAAACCGGCGAGTTGGCGTTTTTGCTCGGCAATTTTTGCCAGGTTGTGTTCGACGCTGCGCACGTAGTCCGGCGCACTGTCGGGACCACGGAATTCACCGCGATAAGTGTTGGGAGCGGTCACCGGGTGCACCCAGTCCGGACGGCTGCTCAGGGCCTTGGGGTTGTCGGCGATGGACGTCGAGACCGCGTCCGCCGCCACCGACCAGCCATGGTAGGCCTCTAGCACACTGAGCATGTCCCGCCCGCCGCTGTAGGCCCAGGCCAGGCGGATCGCCAGGTCGTTGGCCTCGGTGCCGCTGTTGACCAGGAACACCCGATCCATGTTTGACGGCGCCAGTGACAATAACCGTTCGGAAAACTCGGCAATCGCCGCGTAGTGAAAACGGGAGTTGGTATTGAGCAGCGACCACTGCCGGGCAGCCACGGCCGCCATGCGTGGGTGGCCGTGCCCCAATACCGCGACGTTATTGAGCATGTCGAGGTAGGAGCGCCCTTGCATGTCGATCAGGTGGTTGCGCCAGCCACGCTCGATGCGCGGCGGGTCGACGTAGTAGTGTTTCTGGGTACGGGCGAAGCTGGCATCGCGACGGGCCAACAACGCCTTGGCGTCGACTTCCTCCTCTGCGTCGCAAGCCAGCCCGAGCAATACCGCCGGTGAAGGGCACAACGCCTGCCAGGCCGGGGCTGCGGACGGCGTGCAGAACAGCGGCGGGTTCAAGTGCGCGCCTCGGCATAACTGCACCCGCAACGGACCAACCACTTCGCCCAAGACCTGTCCCTTGACCAGTGCAGCCCCGGAATGCAGCGGCGATGCCACACCCCACAGCCGTATGCTCAACTGAGAACTGTCCAGTTGCAGCATGCCATCAGCCGTCTTGTGCAACACCCCGGCGAACGGCGACTCGAGCGGCGTGTCGCGAGGTACATGCAGTTCCACATGCAGCGCGCAGGTATCAGGCTCCACCGCGCTGTCCGGCCGGGTGCGCGACAACCGATACTGGCCGTAACGGCTGGCGGCCAATCCGTGAACGGTGGCAGCTTCGCTCAACAGACGCTGATCGATACCCGGCTGCTCCCAGTTACCGGCCTCGAAATGCGGGCTCAGCACGCCCAGGTCGATCAGCGCGAACTCACGGCCCACCAGGGTCGGCAACAGCGGTACAAAGCCTTCACTGACAATCGGTGGCAGATTCTGGCCAACGGCGCTCAGGATTGCCGCTTCCATCAGTTCGAACGGCACCGAGTGGGCAACCCGGAAGATTTCCCATTCATGCTCCAGGTTGGCACGGCTGTACGCGTTGTCCGGATCGATGGAAACCTGTTGTTCGCCACTGAGCACCAGCACGGCGGCACGCGCCACAATCAGCGGCCAGAGCGCCAGCAGCTCTTCACGCTGCAACGGGTTCGTCCCGTGATAAGCCTGGATCGCCGGCAGGATGAAGAACGGATCGCCATTGGCGTGGTGAAGCAACGCCGCACACGTCACCGCCAACTCGGTGATGCGCCAGGTGCGGATCAGGTCGCCGAAATCGATGACGCCTTGCAATTGCCACTGGCGCTGGGCATCGCGCTGCCAGACGACATTGTCATCGGTCAGGTCCATGTGGATCGCTTGCACCGGCAGGTGGGCCTTGAGCGGATGCAGGCGTCGTTCGGCCTGTTGCGCAACCTCGGCGATCAGACCACGCCGTTGATCGTCCTGGATGACCGGCAGCAGATGGCCGATCAGCGCATTGGCATGGCGGGCGTCCCATTGCAGGGTGCGCTCCAGGCCCGGATGATCGAACGTGGCCAAGGCCAGATCGATTTCCGCACACAAGCGCCCCAGGCCGCTCACCAGCTCCTGCCCCAGATGCTTGAGTTGGGTCAGGGGCTGCCCGTCGATGTACTCCAGCAGCCGGACATGGACCGCCTGTCCGTCGACGTCGAGCGTCAACAGATCCTGGCCGTTATTGGCCACAATCACCCGTGGCACTTTTACCGTGCCGTGATTGGCCAATTGCCTGAGAGCCGCATGTTGGGCCTGGAGCTCCTGAACGGCGTAGTCGCCATGGCAAATTTTCAACACAAATCGCCCGCGCTCGCTGTCGACGCGGTAGTTGAGGTCCTGCTGGCTGCCGAGGGGTCGCAGGTCGCCGCTG
The DNA here is from genome assembly GCF_055380705.1 of Pseudomonas sp. MAFF 730105. Classification (NCBI taxonomy): domain Bacteria; kingdom Pseudomonadati; phylum Pseudomonadota; class Gammaproteobacteria; order Pseudomonadales; family Pseudomonadaceae; genus Pseudomonas; species Pseudomonas sp. MAFF 730105. Next base: position 328,299 of record NZ_AP018438.1, on the reverse strand, counting down.
AGTCCGTAGTTCAAGCGCAGCAGCACCAACGCCTGCTCGGCGCTGATCTGTGGGCTTGGCAAACTGGCACGGTGAACCAACGTAGCGAGCGGCATACAACGACCCCTGATGTGGTTTTTATTGAACACCTATCACGCCATTGAGTTGAAGAATAAGCAACCCCTCTTTGTTGGAAGAGAGGCGTACGCACCTTTCTTGCAGACTGACGGATACTTTTTGGCCAGTTACCTCAATCCTGGCTTGACCTCCAGATTCGGGGACACCGCTTGAGATATCCCACTTGCGCCGTCATCCGCATGTCGACAAGCTATGCTCCATATTTTGTCGTCTCATGGAAAAAAGGCTTAACCGGATGCGCATTCTCATCACTGGCGGTGCCGGCTTCATCGGCTCGGCCCTCGTACGGCATTTGATCCTTGATACCGAACACCAGATCCTGAACCTCGATAAGCTGACGTACGCTGGCAATCTCGAATCGCTGAACAGCGTCGATCGCAGCAGTCGTTATGAGTTCGTACAGGCCGATATTGTCGATCAAGCCACAGTCAGTGCAGTGCTGGCGCGGTTCAAGCCCGATGCAATCATGCATCTGGCTGCAGAGTCTCACGTGGACCGTTCCATTGATGGCCCGGCGGACTTCATCCAGACCAATATCGTGGGCACCTACAGCCTTCTGGAAGCTACCCGTGCCTATTGGCAGACCCTGCCTGAACCGCAGAAACAGGCATTTCGTTTCCACCATATCTCCACCGACGAGGTGTACGGTGACCTGCACGGCGTAGATGACCTGTTCACCGAAACCACCCCGTATGCACCCAGCTCCCCTTATTCCGCCAGCAAGGCGGCGTCCGACCATCTGGTACGTGCCTGGCAGCGCACCTACGGCTTACCCGTGCTGCTGACCAATTGCTCAAACAACTATGGGCCGTTCCACTTCCCTGAGAAGCTGATTCCGCTGGTGATCCTCAACGCTTTGGCCGGTAAACCATTGCCGGTGTACGGCGACGGACAACAGGTGCGGGATTGGCTGTATGTCGAAGACCATGCCCGGGCACTGCTGAAAGTCGTCACCGAAGGCGTGGTCGGCGAAACCTACAATATTGGCGGCCACAACGAACAAAAGAACATCGACGTCGTGCGCAACATCTGCGCGCTGCTCGAAGAGCTGGCGCCCGACAAGCCCGCAGGGATCGGGCGCTATGTCGACCTGATCACCTTCGTCAGGGACCGTCCCGGCCACGACCTGCGCTATGCCATCGATGCCGGCAAGATCGAACGGGAACTGGGCTGGACGCCCAGGGAAACCTTCGACACGGGCCTGCGCAAAACCGTGCAGTGGTACCTTGAGAACCTCCAATGGTGCCGACGTGTCCAGGACGGCAGCTACCAGGGCGAGCGCCTCGGCTCGCTCGACGAAAAGGAATCGATTGCATGATGAAGGGTATTGTTCTCGCCGGTGGCTCCGGCACACGACTGCACCCGATTACCCTCGGGGTTTCCAAGCAACTGCTGCCGGTTTACGACAAACCGATGATCTACTACCCGATCTCGGTACTGATGCTTGCGGGTATCAAGGACATCCTGGTGATCTCCACCCCACAAGATCTGCCGCAATATCGCAATCTGCTGGGCGACGGCAGCCAATTCGGCGTGCAGATCAGTTACGCCGAACAGCCCTCACCCGATGGCCTGGCGCAGGCATTCCTGATCGGCGAACAGTTCATTGGCAGCGATCCGGTGTGCCTGATCCTCGGTGACAACATTTTCCATGGGCAGTACTTCGGTGAACAATTGCAGACCGCTGTCAATCGACAGCAGGGTGCGACCGTATTCGGCTACTGGGTCAAGGATCCGGAGCGTTTTGGCGTGATCGACTTCGACGCTGAAGGCCACGCCCTTTCCATTGAAGAAAAACCCGCCGAGCCAAAATCCAGTTATGCGGTCACTGGCTTGTATTTCTACGATAACGACGTGATCCAGATCGCCAAGGCGATAAAGCCCTCCAAACGCGGCGAATTGGAAATCACCGACGTCAACAACGCCTATCTGCAACGCGGCGACCTGCATGTCGAGCGATTCGGTCGCGGTTTCGCCTGGCTGGACACCGGCACCCACGACAGCCTGCTGGAAGCCTCGCAATACGTGCAGACCATCGAACATCGCCAAGGCCTGAAAGTAGCTTGTCTGGAAGAAATTGCCTACCAACAGGGCTGGGTCAGCCGCGAGCACATACTTGAGCGTGCCGAGTACTTCGGCAAGACCGGTTACGGCCAGTACTTGTTCAAAATCGCTGGAGAACCCCGTTGAACGTTATTGCCACCCGGTTGCCGGAGGTCCTGATCATCGAGCCGAAAGTCTTCGGTGACGACCGTGGCTTTTTCTACGAAAGCTTCAATGCCCGGGCGTTCGCCGAGGCCACTGGCTGTGACCCGCAGTTCGTCCAGGACAACCATTCGCGCTCGACCAAAGGCGTGCTGCGCGGCCTGCATTATCAGATCGAACAGGCCCAGGGAAAACTCGTGCGTGTCATCGCTGGCGAGGTGTTGGACGTGGCGGTGGACATTCGCCGCAGCTCGCCCACGTTCGGCCAGTGGGAAAGCGTGCACCTGTCGGCACAGAATCAGCGGCAGTTGTGGGTTCCGCCAGGCTTCGCCCATGGTTTTGTGGTCCTGAGCGAGTCAGCGGATTTTCTCTATAAAACCACGGACTACTATGCACCTTCGGCCGAACGCTGCATCCGGTGGAACGATCCAGACCTGGCCATCGACTGGGAACTGGCGGATCCACCCACCCTGTCGCCCAAAGACCAGAACGGCAAGTTCCTGTATGAAGCCGACCTGTTCCCATGAGTAAGTCCTTGCGAATCCTGATTATCGGCAAGAACGGCCAGGTGTCCCGGGCACTCCAGTCGCGTCTGGCCGACACCGGCGAGCTGATTGTGCGCGGAAGCGATCAGCTCGACCTGGCACGCCCCGATCAACTGCGCTCCCACATCGGTGCCCTGCGCCCCAACCTGATCATCAACGCCGCTGCCCACACAGCCGTCGACCAGGCCGAGAGCGAGCCGGAACTGGCCTTTGCCATCAACGCCACTGCACCGGGGATCCTGGCCCTCGCAGCAAACGACCTGGGCGCCCCGCTGATCCACTATTCCACCGATTATGTCTTCGACGGCCGCAAACCGGCGCCCTATACAGAGGACGACACACCCAACCCGCTGAGCGTCTATGGGCGCAGCAAACTGGCCGGCGAGGATGCCATTCGCCAAGCCGGCGGGCAGCACCTGATATTGCGCACCAGTTGGGTGTACTCCATGGAAGGTCGCAACTTCCTCCTGACCATGCAGCGCCTGCTCCAGGAAAAACCACACCTGCGAGTAGTAGCCGACCAGATCGGCGCACCGACGTGGGCTGGAACCATCGCCGACAGTACCGCCAAGCTCATCGAGCATTGGCAGGCCGGCCGGTGCGGCACCTGGGGCACCTATCACCTGACGGCCCAGGGCGAGACGTCCTGGTTCGGCTTTGCCCAGGCCATCGGCGAACGGTTGGTCGAGCAGCACAAGCCTTGTTCGGTGCTCGAGGCCATCCCGTCCAGCGCGTACCCGACGCCCGCCCCACGCCCACTGAACTCGCGTCTGGATTGCACACGCCTGTTACGGGAATGGGGAGTGAGCCAACCCGACTGGCGAAGCGCGTTGCAGCAGTGTCTTGCCGAGCGACACTAGTGTCCGGTCTCGGAAATAAGCTGTTCATTTTTGGCGGCGTCTTGGGTGCCCGGCCGGCGTTGCCACTCCTCGCCATAGCCCTGCTATGACTCGTCGCGGCGCCTTGGCCGAACACCCAAGCCACTCGCCAAAAAAGAACGTATTTCCGAGACAGGACACTAGGCATAATGCGCTTGTTCCTACAGGCGCACGCTCATGAACTCCACCCTTCCCCGCAGACCCCGTTGGCGCAGCCTGGCCTTGCTCGCCCTGTGCCTGGCCCCATTGCTATGGCCGCTGGAGCATCTGGCCGAGCGCTATTACCGCAGCGAGCTGGCCGGGCAGAATCGCCAGACCCTGGACCTTTACGTCGCCAACCTGCTGGGCACGCTGCACCGCTATGAAGTCTTGCCGCAGATTCTCGGCGACCTGCCGGCCCTGCGTGCGACGTTGTTGGCCCCGGACGATGAGTTCACCCAAAGCAATGCCAACCAGCTCCTGAAAAAAATCAGCACCCAGACCGGCGCCGAGGTGATGTACCTGATGGACGCCACCGGCAAGACGCTGGCGGCCTCGAACTGGGACAAACACGACAGTTTCGTCGGGCGCAATTTCGCCTTCCGGCCGTATTACATCGAAGCCATGGCCGGACGCCTGGGGCGCTTCTTCGGCCTGGGCACCACGTCGGCCAAGCGCGGCTATTTCTTCGCCGCCGCCGTGCGCGAGCGCGACCGCGTCATCGGTGTGCTGGTGGTCAAGGTCGACCTGGACCACACCGAAAGCCTGTGGGGCAAAACCCCGGAACAGTTGCTGGTGACCGATCACAACGGGGTGGTCATCCTGACGTCACGGCAGGAATGGCGATTCCGCTCGACCCGCCCGTTAAGCGACGAGGAACACAACGCAATCAGCGCCGTGCAACCCTACCCGACCCGTGACCCGAAACCGCTGAACCTGGATCCACAGGCCTGGCTCACCCAGACCCAGACCATCGAAGAAACGGGATGGAGCGTGAGCATCCTCGCTCCACGTACCCTGATCGACCGCCCTGTGCGCACCGTCGTCGCCACCGGCGGTGCGGCGTTGCTGGTCTTGATGCTGTTGCTCGGCTTGATGATGCAACGCCGGCGGCATTACCTGGACCGGATCGCCTTCGAAGGCAAGGCGCGTCACGAGCTGGAAGGTCGGGTGGCCGAGCGTACCAGCGATCTGGAAGGCCTGAACCGGCGGCTGAAACAGGAAGTCCTGGAGCGCGAGCAGGCGCAACAGGAACTGGTTCGCGCCCAGGATGACCTGGTCCAGGCCGGCAAGCTGTCCGCCTTGGGCACCATGTCGGCCAGTATCAGCCATGAACTCAACCAGCCGCTGGCAGCGATCCGCAGCTACGCGGAAAACGCCGAGATACTGCTCGACCACCAGCGCACCGAGGACGCCAGGGGCAACCTCAAACTGATCAATGAACTGACCGGGCGCATGGCGTCGATCATCGCTCACCTGCGGGCCTTCGCCCGCCGCGACCGCCACGCGCCGGAAAGCGTTGCCCTGCAACCGGCCCTGGACGATGCCCTGGCGCTGCTCGCCAAGCGTCGGCGCAGCATGGAAGTGGAGCTGATCCGCGACTTGCCGGCAGCCACGCTGTGGGTCGAGGCTGGAGAAACCCGCTTGCGCCAGGTGCTCGGCAACCTGTTGGCCAATGCCCTCGACGCCCTGACCGAGAAAGGTCCTCCGCGTAGACTCTGGCTCAGTGCCCAAGCCACAGAAACCGGCGTCAACCTGTACATTCGCGATAACGGCCCGGGTTTTTGCATGGAAGCTTTGGGCCGTGCCGGCGAGCCTTTCTATACCACCAAGACCCGGACCCAGGGCCTGGGGCTGGGCCTGGCGATCTGCGACACCCTGATGCGCGCCTTCGGTGGCGAACTGTCGTTCGCCAATCACAAGGAGGGCGGCGCCCTGATCACCCTCAAACTGCGCGCCGGCGCGCCTGGGGTAAGCTTGCAACCGTCCGAGGACCGTAGCGTATGACCATCGATAACCGGATTGAGGTGGTGCTGATCGACGACGATCCCCACCTGCGTCAGGCCCTGAGCCAGACCCTCGACCTGGCCGGCCTGAACATCCTGTCCCTGGCCGAGGCCAAGGGCCTTGCCGGACAACTGCCCCGTGACTGGCCGGGTGTGGTGGTCAGCGACATTCGTATGCCGGGCATCGACGGTCTCGAACTGCTGAATCAACTCCACGCCCAGGACCCGGAACTGCCCGTGCTGCTGATCACCGGTCACGGCGATGTGCCGCTGGCAGTCCAGGCCATGCGCGCCGGCGCCTATGATTTCCTGGAAAAACCTTTCGCCAGCGATCATCTGCTCGATAGCGTGCGCCGGGCCCTGGCCCTGCGCCGCCTGGTGCTGGACAACCGCAGCCTGCGCCTGGCCCTCAGTGACCGTCATGAGCTCAGCGCCCGCCTGGTCGGCCAGTCAACGCCGATGCTGCGACTGCGCGAGCAGATCGGCGCATTGGCGGCGACCCGCGCCGACGTGCTGATCCTCGGTGAAACCGGCGCCGGCAAGGAAGTGGTGGCCCGTGCGCTGCATGACCTTTCGAGCCGGCGCAACGGCCCGTTCGTGGCGATCAACGCCGGGGCCCTGGCCGAATCGGTGGTGGAAAGCGAACTGTTCGGCCACGAGCCTGGAGCCTTCACCGGCGCGCAGAAACGTCGCATCGGCAAGTTCGAGTTCGCCAACGGTGGCACGCTGTTCCTCGATGAAATCGAAAGCATGAGTCTGGACGTCCAGGTCAAACTGCTGCGGTTGCTGCAAGAACGCGTGGTGGAGCGCCTGGGGGGCAATCAACAGATTCCGCTGGACATCCGTGTCATCGCCGCGACCAAGGAAGACCTGCGCCAGGCGGCCGACCAGGGGCGCTTTCGCGCCGACTTGTATTACCGCCTGAACGTGGCACCGTTGCGCATACCGCCGTTGCGCGAACGGGGTGAGGATGCGTTGATGCTGTTCCAGCACTTCGCCGACGAAGCCAGTGCCCGCCATGGTCTGCCACCCCATGAACTGCAGCCGGCGCAACGGGCGCTGCTGTTGCGCCACAACTGGCCGGGCAACGTCCGGGAATTGCAGAACGCCGCCGAACGCTTTGCCCTGGGTCTTGAACTGGCCCTGGACAACGGCGCGCCGGATGGCGCGGCCGGCACACCAGTGGAAGTGATCAGCGGCGGCTTGAGCGAACAGGTCGAGAACTTCGAGAGGACCCTGATCGCCGCCGAGCTGGCCCGTCCCCACAGCTCGGTACGCAGCCTCGCCGAAGCCCTGGGCATTCCGCGCAAGACCCTGCACGACAAGCTGCGCAAGCATGGGCTGACCTTCGGCGACAGCAGCGCTGGCGCAGCCGATGAGTCCGATTGAGTTATCGTTGTCCTCCCTTCAAGCAAGAGGCCCCGCAATGAACCGCGACAGCCGTTACCTGGAATCGATTCTGCACCACGACATCCCGTTGACCCGTGACATGGGTCTCAAGGTGCTCGATTGGCAGGCCCGACAACTGCGCCTGTTCCTGCCGCTGGAGGCCAACGTCAACCACAAAAGCACCATGTTCGGCGGCAGCCTGTATTGCGGCGCCGTGCTCGGCGGCTGGGGCTGGCTGCACCTGGCCCTGCGCGACGAAGGCATCGAGGACGGGCATATCGTGATCCAGGAAGGGCAGATCAGCTATCCGTTGCCGGTCACCCGCGACGCGGCGGTGCTCTGCGACGCGCCTGAGGAGAAGGTCTGGAAACGCTTCCTGGCCACCTATCAGCGCTATGGACGGGCGCGGTTGACCCTGCAAACGCGGGTGGTAAATGAGGGCAGCGAAGAGGCGGCGGTGCGCTTTGAGGGGCAGTACGTGTTGCACCGCTGACCGGGCTGTCACAAACCTCTGTGGCGAGGGGATCTCTGTGGGAGCAAGGCTTGCCCGCGATAGGAACGATGCGGTCTTTCGGGTATCGGGGCGTTCGTTTCGCGAGCAAGCTTTGCTCCCACAGACTCAGGAACGGGCGAGCGCCAGCAATTGTTCACGCCACGCGGCCTTCGCCGGCAACGCCAGGAACGACGCATTCAGCAGCGATTCCCGCGGCGGATAACAGAACCGCTCGCCGCTCAAGTCCAACACCTCGCCGCCAGCGCCTTCCAACACACCCTGGGCCGCGGCGGTGTCCCACTGGGACGTCGGCGCCAGCCGCGGATAGCAATCCGCCGAGCCTTCGGCCAACAGGCAGAACTTCAATGAACTGCCAATGCTGGTGAGCTGCAACTCCCCCAGGCTCTGGCTCAAACCGCTCAGGAGACGCTCCTGTTCCGGGCTGGTATGACGGCGACTGGCGACCACGGTGAACGCTTCGCCCGGCGCCGGCACGTTACGCACCCCTACCGGCACAGGCGCGGCGCCCTTGTCGCCACGCCAGGCACCCAAACCCGCGCCGCCGACGTAGAAGCGATCGTTGGTGGGCATCGATACCACGCCAAACACCACATGTCCCCGTTCGATCAACGCAATGTTGACGGTGAACTCCTCGCTACCGGAAATGAACTCCTTGGTCCCATCCAGCGGATCCACCAACCACCAGCGTTGCCAACCGGCGCGCACAGCCTGGGGGATATTGGCGTCCTCTTCGGAAAGGATCGGGATCTCCGGGGCCAGGGCCGCCAGCCCGGCCACGATGACATCGTGAGCGGCCATGTCCGCGGCGGTGACAGGCGACTCGTCAGCCTTGTGGACAACTTGCACGTTGGCTCGCCAGAAAGGCAGGATTGCCTCGCCAGCCTTGAGCGCCAGTTCGACCACCGGGGCCATCAGGGGATGGGGGTAATTCATGCCAGGAACGCTCCGCGCAGGGTCAGCAGGTCACGGGCCAGGTACAACGCCGCCAAGGCCCGGCCCTCGGTAAATTGGGGGTTTTGCGCCAGGGATGACAGTTCGCGCAGGTTGACCTTGTCCACGCGCATCGGCTCAGGCTCGTCACCTTCCAGTCGTTCCTCGTACAGATCCGTCGCCAGCACCACCTGGATTTTCTGGCTCATGTAGCCGGGAGACAACGACAGCTCGGTCAGGAGCTCCAATTGACGCGCGCCAAAACCGGCCTCTTCCTTGAGCTCCCGCTCGGCCGCCGCCAGCACGTCCTCGCCCGGCTCGACCAGGCCCTTGGGCAGCGACAGCTCGTAAGCGTCGGTACCGCCGCAATACTCTTCCACCAACACCGCGTGATCGGCATCGAGCATCGCCACGATCATCACCGCGCCATAACCCGGGCCCTTGCCCGCCAGACGCTCGTAGGTGCGCTCCACGCCATTGGAAAAACGCAGCTTCAACTCCTCCACGCAAAACAGGCGGCTGGTGGCGACGATCCGTCGATCAAGTATGGTGGGTTTCTGGCGCATAAACGGCTCCCTGGGCGATAGCAGGCTACTATACCCGGCCTATTCTGATTGTTTATGGCGGATATCCGATTACCGCTGGAGAAGTTTTATGGCCTTGCTGCCCTGGCACGAGATCGACACGGTGCTGCTGGACATGGACGGCACCTTGCTGGACCTGCATTACGACAACCATTTCTGGATGGAACACCTGCCCCAGCGCTACGCCGAACTGCATGGCGTGAGCCGGGCCATGGCCGAGATGGAACTGCAACCGCTGTTCGAACGCAACGCCGGCCAGTTGCAATGGTACTGCCTGGATTTCTGGAGCACAGAGCTGAAGCTACCGGTGCGCGAACTGAAACTGGAAACCGCGCACCTGATCGCCTTGCGCCCGGATGCCGATACCTTCCTGGCGGCGATCCAGCGAGCTGGCAAGCGCGTGGTAATGATCACCAATGCCCACCGCGACTCGTTGTCACTGAAGCTGGAACGCATCGAGCTTGCCCCTTATTTCGAGCGCTTGATCAGCTCCCACGACTACGGCTTCCCCAAGGAAAACCCGCAATTCTGGGACGCACTGAAAGCCGACCTGGACTTCGATCCGGCTCGCAGCCTGTTCATCGACGACACCTTGCCGGTATTGCGCAGTGCCCGGGATTTCGGCGTGGCACACCTGCTGGCTGTCAGCGAGCCGGACAGCCGCAAGGGACCGAAGGATACGGGGGAGTTCGAGGCGCTGAAGGACTATCGGGATCTCACTGCCGGGCTTTGAATCCGGTGCCGCCATCGCGAGCAGGCTCGCTCCCACAATGGTTCCTCGGTTTCCAGCGATCCCTGTGGTGGGAGCGAGCCTGCTCGCGATAGGGGGCTATACGGTCCTGGATCTACTCAGGAATGCGCAACGACTGCCCCGGATAGATCCTGTCCGGGTTCTTGAGCATCGGTTTGTTGGCCTCGAAGATTTTCATGTACTTGTTCGCATCGCCATAGACACGCTTGGCAATCGCACTCAAGGTGTCGCCTTTTTCGACCATCACGAATCTGGCCTCCTTCGCGACCGGACCGGTTACCGTGATCTGGTCATCGACACCGCTGATACCGGCCACATTACCCAACGCCAACAGGATCTTTTCCTTCTCTTCCTGACTCGCGGCTTCACCCGTGGCTACGACTTTTTCGCCCTCGACCTTCACCTGGATCTTCGAAGTATCAATGCCTGTCAGCGCGTCCTGCACGTGCCGGGTCAGCGCCTCACCATTGGCCTGGGCCTTGTCGGGCGTCAACGCATCGAGAATTTTTTCACCGGCATCTTTGAAAAAACTGAAAAGGCTCATCGTATTCTCTCCCTGGGTTTGAATGTCCAGACGTAACAGCCTAGACCCGAACGAGACGAACCTCGTTTCCGGCCGACCAATGACCACGCCACGCGCAAGCGCTAGAATTCGAATCTCCCCGCGCCCTGGAGCGAAGATGGACATCAAGCAGCTGAAATTTCTCATCGCGCTGGACGAAACCCGCCACTTCGGCCAAGCCGCCGCACGCTGTCACATCACCCAGCCCACCTTGTCGATGCGCCTGCGCAGCCTCGAAGAGGAACTTGACCTGCCGCTGGTCAATCGCGGCCAACGCTTCGAGGGCTTCACCGCGCCAGGGGAACGGGTGCTGGCCTGGGCGCGCACGGTTCTGGCGGCTTATGACGGCTTGCAGGCCGAAGCAGCAGCCTGCCGTGGCAATCTGGTCGGCACCTTGCGCCTGGGCGTGGTGCCGCTGTCCGACTTCGACCCATTGTCGATGATGCAACGCCTGCACGCCGAGCACCCGGATCTGCATTTCGAACTATCGTCCCTGAGCTCCGAACAGATCCTCGAACAACTGGCAAACAACCGCATCGACCTGGGCGTTTCCTATCTCGAACGCCTGGACAATGAACGCTTCGAATCCCTGCCGTTCAGCCCCACCCGCATGGGCCTGCTCTACGACCAGCGCTATTTCTTTTTCGGTGAACAACCACTCACCTGGCAAGCACTGATCGAGTTGCCCTTGGGCATGCTCACCAGCGGCATGCATTTTCGCCAGTCCATCGATCACAACTTCCACATCCGCGGCCTCGCACCCCGTCCGGTGTTGCAAACCGACGCGGTGCACCAGCTCCTGCAAGCCGTACACGGAGGGCTGTGTTGCGCGGTGATGCCGCTGAACAGCGGCCTGGACGTGCTGACCGAAGACCTGCGTATGCAACCCATCGTCGATGCGCAAACCCTGGTTCCGCTGGGGCTCATCATGCGCCGCGGTGCCCCGCGCTCGGCGCTGGCGGAAGCCTGCTTCGCGCTCTATCAGAAATCAACAGTTACATCTTGATCGACGTCATCTATCGATAGATCGGTAATTGCGATTAGACGTGGCAGATTGCCGCATTTAGTCTTATCACTATTCGAATCGTCGGTGATGCCATGAAAGCCAAGCCTCCGGCCTGTCCGGTGCCCGCCGCGCAAACGCCCGCGCCCAGCGCCAGCCAGAGCTATCACTACTGCAGTCTGGATCACTCCCAAACGGACAGCACAGCGCTGGCCGAGGAAGTGGCGCTGGCGATCGCCTATAACGGCATCAGTCAGGCCGTCATGCTGGTCACCCCAACCGATCTTGAGGATTTCATCATCGGTTTCAGCCTGGGCAGCGGCATCATCGAGAACCCGTCGGACATCTATGACCTGCAACTGAGCGGCACCGGCTCGGCACAATATGCCCAGGTCACCATCGCCAACCGCGCCTTCTGGAACCTCAAGCAACAACGTCGGCAACTGGCCGGTACCAGTGGTTGCGGCCTCTGCGGCGTGGAAGCCGTGGAGCAAGCGTTGCCGGACCTGAAAGTATTGCCCGGCGCACCGCTGCCACCCGCGCAATGGCTCGATGGCCTGCGCCAGCGCATTGGCCAATTCCAGCCCCTGGGCCAGCACTGCGGCGCCGTCCATGCCGCGCTGTTCATGAATGGCCAAGGCGAATTGCTATTGGGCCGCGAAGACATCGGCCGCCACAACGCTCTCGACAAACTGATCGGCGCCTTGGTCCGGCAACAGATTCCGGTGGTCGATGGCGTGGCGATCGTCACCAGTCGCTGCAGCCTCGAACTGATCCAGAAGGTGTTGCGGGCCGGCATCCAGACGCTGGTAAGCCTGTCGTCGCCCACCGGGCTTGCCGTGCAGTGGGCCCGTAAACACAACCTCAATCTCATCCACCTGCCGCAAAAAAGTGCGCCGCGGGTCTACAGCCCTGCGATGGAGAAACACGCGTGAGCAAGCATCAACAAGCCGACCAGAAACCCGTACCGCGCTATAAGCCCTACAAAGGCCCGGCCGGTGGTTGGGGCGCGCTGATCAGCGTTACCCAGGCCTGGCTGACCAGCGATAACGCGCTGAAAAACATCCGCATGATGCTCAAGACCAACCAGAACGGCGGCTTCGACTGCCCGGGCTGTGCCTGGGGCGACTCGCCGGAAAGCGGCATGGTCAAGTTCTGCGAGAACGGCGCCAAGGCCGTGAACTGGGAAGCCACCAAACGCCGTGTCGATGAGGCATTTTTCGCCCGGCACAGCGTTACTTCACTGCTGGAGCAGAGCGACTACTGGCTCGAATACCAGGGCCGCCTGACGGAGCCGATGAGCTACGACGCCGAAACCGATCGCTACAAACCCATCAGCTGGGAAGCGGCGTTTGCCCTCATCGCCAAGCACTTGCAGGGGCTGTCCAGCCCGAACCAGGCCGAGTTCTACACCTCTGGCCGGGCCAGCAATGAAGCGGCGTACCTGTACCAATTGTTCGTGCGCGCTTTCGGCACCAACAACTTCCCTGACTGCTCGAACATGTGCCACGAAGCCAGCGGTGTGGCGCTGTCCCAGAGCGTCGGCGTGGGCAAAGGCACGGTGACCTTCGACGACTTCGAGCACTCCGATGCGATTTTCGTCTGGGGTCAGAACCCGGGGACCAACCACCCCAGGATGCTCGAACCGCTGCGCGAAGCAGTGAAGCGCGGTGCCCAGGTGGTGTGCATCAACCCACTCAAGGAGCGTGGCCTGGAGCGTTTCCAGCATCCGCAGAACCCGTTCGAGATGCTCACCAACGGCAACAAGCCCACCAACACCGCGTTTTTCCGACCAGCCCTGGGCGGCGACATGGCCATCTTGCGCGGCATGGCGAAATTCCTGCTGCAATGGGAACGCGAAGCGCAAAACACCGGCGCTCCCGCCGTGTTCGACCATGCATTCCTCAACGAGCACAGCATCAACGTACTGGACTATCTGGCGGTGGTCGACGATACCTCGTGGGAGCAGATCGTCGAACAGTCGGGCCTGGCCCTGGTGGAGATCGAGCAGGCGGCGCGCATGTACGCCAACAGCAAGAACGTGATCATGTGCTGGGCGATGGGCATCACCCAACATCGCCACTCGGTGGCAACCATCCAGGAAATTGCCAACCTGATGATGCTGCGCGGCAACATCGGCCGGCCGGGCGCTGGCCTGTGCCCGGTTCGGGGCCACAGCAACGTGCAGGGCGACCGGACCATGGGTATCAATGAGCGCCCACCGGCAGCGTTCCTCGACGCCTTGGAGCGACGCTTCCAGTTCAAGGTGCCACGGGAGGATGGTCACAACGTGGTCGAGGCAATCCACGCCATGGCCGACGGCCGGGCGCAAGTGTTCATCGGTCTGGGCGGCAACTTCGCCCAGGCCACCCCGGACAGTCACCGGACTTTCCAGGCCTTGAGCAACTGCGACCTGACCGTACAGATCAGCACCAAGCTCAACCGCAGCCACCTGGCCCACGGGAAGGAAGCCTTGATCCTGCCGTGCCTGGGTCGCACCGACATCGACCGGCAAGCCGCCGGCCCGCAAGCGGTTACCGTGGAAGACTCTTTCAGCATGGTCCACGCCTCCAACGGGCAATTGGAACCCCTGTCGAACCAGATGCGTTCCGAGCCCTGGATCATTGCCGGCATGGCCGCCGCCACCCTGGGTGGTGGCCACCCGGTGGACTGGAGCTGGCTGGTGGCCGACTACAGCCGCATCCGCGACCTGATCGCCGACACCATCCCAGGCTTCCGGGATTTCAACGAGAAGCTGCACAACCCCGGCGGCTTCTACCTGGGCAACAGCGCCAGCGCACGTCGCTGGAATACCCCGTCGGGCCGCGCCAACTTCAAGCCCAACCGATTGCCGGCGGATCTGGTGCATGAACGCACCCGCGCCACCGGTCAGTTGCCGGACCTGATCCTGCAGTCCATGCGCTCCCATGACCAATACAACACCACCATCTACGGCCTCAATGACCGTTATCGTGGCGTGAAAGGCCAGCGTGACGTGCTGTTCGTCAATGAAGCCGACATCATTCGCCTGGGCTTCAAACCAGGACAGAAGGCCGATATCGTCTCGCTCTGGGATGACGGTCGTGAGCGGCGGGTCAAGGGTTTTACCTTGCTGGCATTCGACATCCCTGCCGGGCAAGCGGCCGCCTACTACCCTGAGGTGAATCCATTGGTACCGCTGGAAAGCACTGGCGACGACAGCGACACGCCAACCTCGAAGTTCGTGGCGATCCGCCTGGAAGCGGCAAGCGAGAATGGATTGATCCTGGCCAAGTCGGCCTGATCCCTTCTTTTCACCCGCCCACAAAAAAGGCCGTTTTCCATAGAAAACGGCCTGTCTGAAGTAGTTACAGACCGGTGCAAATACATTAAGTTCCGACGGAAAAACAATAACTTAGAGAATTGTGCACAAGTCGTGTTACTCGTCGGATTTCGATTGTCACCAAGCGAAGCCAGCCTCAGGATCGCGCCGTCATCCCTTTGAGGCTCCTCTATGAAGTTCTCCTCCATTCTCTTGTTGTCCCTTGGCCTGATCAGTGGCGTCGCGTCTGCCGGCGGCACCGCCGAAGCAGGCGTCGGCGGCGCATTGGGCGGGGTTTTGGGTTCGGTCGTCGGCCAGTCCCTGGGCGGCAATACCGGTTCGACCATCGGTGCGGCCCTGGGCGGCGCGGGCGGTAGTGCCGTCGGCGCAGACAAGCACAGCCGTGGCGAAGCGGCGATCGGCGGCGCGCTGGGTGCAGCCGGCGGTAACGTGGTCGGACGTAGCGTGGGTGGCAGCACCGGCAGCCTGATCGGTGCAGCAGCAGGCGGTGGCGCCGGCGGCGCACTGGGTAACTACATGGGCAAGGACGATGATGATGATCGTCGCTATGAAGGTCGCCGTGGCGACCGCCGCTACTACCGTGACGGCCATCCGGGTCGCGGCCATGCCTACGGGCATCGCAAGCATCACCGCTACTACCGCGACTGATAGCTGACTGATACCAGCCGTTGAAAATCGCAGCCTACCGCTCGCCGGAGGCTGCGATTTTTCGTTTCAAACCACCAACAGCTCAAGGGCCGCACGCAACCGATCCGGAATCGCCACCGGCCGATTCGACGCCCGATCCACGAACACGTGGACAAAGCGTCCCGCTGCGCAGGCCTCTTCCTCGCCCGCCTTGAACACAGCCAGTTCATATTGCACCGAACTGCTGCCTAACTTTCCGACCCGCAGGCCCACTTCAATGCGCTCGGGGAATGCGATGGACGCAAAGTAGTCACAGGCCGAACTCACCACAAACGCCACGACCTCCCCACCCTGGATATCCAGGCCGCCGACCTCGATCAGGTAGGTGTTCACCGCCGTATCGAAGAAGCTGTAGTAGGTGACATTGTTGACGTGACCGTACAGGTCGTTGTCATGCCAACGCGTGGTGATGGCTTGCAGGTATGGGTATTCGGTACGTTGGGGCATCGATTGTCCTTGAGGGTGGGGGGCCAGTGAACTTCGCAGGACGCGGCTACAGCTGCGCGAATCCCTTGCCTTGGGCCGCCAGCTCCCCGATCAGACGCGCAGGTCGCCACTGGTCTCCCTGCTTCGTTTCGAGCGCCAGCAGTCGCGCGTGGATATCTTCAAGTCCTTGCTGGTCGGCCCAGGCCATCGGACCACCTTTGTCCGCCGGAAAACCATAGCCGTTGAGGTACACCAGGTCGATGTCGTGGGCGGACCCGGCAATGCCTTCCTGCAGGATCTTCGCACCCTCGTTGACCAATGCCAGCAGGCAACGCTCGAGAATTTCCCCGCTGTCGATCTCCCGACGCTGAAAACCCAGTTCCTCACTGACTTTCAGCACCAACGCATCGACCTCTACGTCATGCTCGGCCTGTCGGCTGCCGGGTTCGTAATGATAATACCCGTTGCCGCTTTTCTGGCCGAACCGCCCGAGCTCGCACAAACGGTTGTCCACCTGCACTTCGGGGGCATCCTGGCCTTTGCCCGCCAGTTCCCGTGCACGCCACTCCAGGTCGATCCCGACTACGTCGTACATCCGGAATGGCCCCATGGCGAAGCCGAAACCCTGCAACGCCGCATCGATCTGATGGGGAAACGCGCCCTCCAGCAACATCTTGCGGGCCTCCAGCACATAGGGGTGAAGCATCCGGTTGCCGATGAATCCATGGCAATTGCCCGACACCACACTGACCTTGCCCATACGCCTGCCCAGTGTCAGGGCTGCGTCCAGCACCGCCCTGGAGGTCTGCGCGCCGCGAACGATTTCCAGCAGTTTCATGATGTGCGCCGGACTGAAGAAATGCAGGCCCAGGACCTGGCTTGGCCGGCGCGTGGCGGCGGCAATGGCATCGATGTCCAGGGCCGACGTGTTGCTCGCCAGAATGGCCTCGGGTTTGAGCAGGCCATCCAGCTCCCTGAAGATCTGCTGCTTGAGTTCAAGGTTCTCGTACACCGCCTCGATCACCAGGTCCACGTCCCGGATCGCCGCGTAGTCGCCTGCCCTGGTCACCCTGGCAATCCGCGCATCGGCTTCACCCTGGTCGATACGGCCCTGGCGCACGCCATGGGCATAGGTCTCGGCCACGGCCGCCAGCGCCTGTTCCAGCATCTGCGGGTTGTTGTCGACCCACCGCACCATCACTCCGGCATTGGCCAGGCACATTACGATGCCCCGTCCCATGGTGCCTGCACCGATCACGGCGGCGTGCTCAATCGTCTGGCTCATGTCTGTTCTCTCGTCGGCGATAGACAGCCTTCACCTTAGTCAGCCACTGGCCGTTTTTGAAATTTATTCGTGTGATAAGCGGCATTCAGCGGATGGATGCAGATCACAGGTGTCTCTTGCGGATGTTGCCCTTGATACAGCCACGGCTGCCCTTTCCTTTGCCATGAGGTGATACAAATCCGGGCACTTTGATGCCTCGTTCCGGCACCGCTCGCAGGTTAAGGTGCACCGTCAATTCACCCGCGACATCGGGCCAGGAGGCCCGGTGCTCAAGCGCTCCGTTCAAGGACCGAACCATGTCACACCCGTTTTCCGCGCTACGCGTCCTGGCGATCATGTCAGCGTCATTGCTGGTCGGCTGTCTGACCATTCCTGAACAATCCGGTGTGGAACCGGCCGTGTTCGAAACCCCCGAGTATCTTGCGCAACAAGGCCTGTCCGTCGTAAAGGCTTCGGCTCTGTATGCACGTGGCGGCACCGGCCAGGACGTGACCGTGGCGCTGATCGACTCGGGACTCAACGCCCATTTGCAAGAGTTCGAGGGCAGGTTGAATGACCCCGGATACGACTATGTCGAAGACCGTCCTGGTACGGTTGATCGCGTTGGCCACGGTACCCAGATGGCGGGCATCCTCGCCGCCAACAAGGACAATCAGGGTATGCACGGGATCGCCTTCAACGCCCGGCTGATCCCCTTCCGCTTTGGCGACGACAACGAGCCGTTTTTCTTCGACAGCGAAATTGCCCGATCCTGGCAAAGTGGCTTCGACAAGGGCGCCCGCCTGTTCAACAACTCGTGGGCCAACGCCATCCCCGCCACCGAAATCACCGAATCACGTTACAAACAGGTAATGCCTGACTCATTGGGCGTTGCTCGAAAGCTGGTATCGGAAGGCGCCGTGTTTGTCTTTCCGACCGGTAATGAACTCAAGCGCGAACCCTTGGCCGAACCAGGCTTGCCAGCGGCATTACCTGAGTTGGAAAAGGGTTGGATCGCGGTCGTCGCACTGAAGAGCGACGGCAGCGCCATCAATGGCAAATCCAATTATTGCGGGGTCGCGGCAGCCTGGTGCATCGCCGTTCCCGGTGGGGACGCAGGTGCTCAGGCAGGCCTGCTCACCGTCGCCAAGGATGGACGTTACGTACACACCGCCGGTACATCCCCGGCTGCAGCGTTAGTCACGGGCGCATTGGCTGCGCTGCAAAGCCGTTATCCACAACTCAATCCGCAGCAGGTACGCGAGCACCTGCTGGCGACGAGCAATCGCACGGGTATCTACGCCAACAGCGAGGCCTATGGTCGAGGGTTGATGGACCTTGAAGCGGCTTCTCTACGCGTACCTGAATCAATGGTTGATTGATAAACTTCAAAGGGAAAAAACCATGTCGCACAAACTGACCCTCCTCCTCATCACCGCAACCCTGCTGCTGGGCGGATGCATGAGAGTCCCCGAAATACCGCCATTGCTTGCCGCCTGTAAAACCCCACCCCTAACGCCTGCGACTTCTTCATTGATGGGCTGACCCAGCACAGCGACACGTTTCGCTCAGTGAATACCTGATAAGGCTGTGATCAATGACGGCCTTATCAGAAGCAGCCTACCGCCTCTTGGGCAGTGCCTACAGCGCATGTGTAGGACCTCACGGAGAATGACGCGGAAAACCGGGAAGCCAGCAAGCATCAGGAATAAGACGCTCATCCGAGCGTCAGACGCTGGTAAACGTCCTACGCAACCTGTCCCTCCCGGCCATATTGCGGTCCTCGAATAGAGCTCTCTATAGTCCACGGCGCGATTCAAAAGCCGTACCGAAGAGGCTCAAATGCAAATACCCAACCCGCCTGTCGAGCAATACCAGCGGCTCAACAGCACACCTGTGCTGGTCATCGACACCGAGGCCGATCTCCAGCACCTCTGCGACGCCGCCGCCCAACGAATCCAAGCCTCCAGCAACCTGCTCGAAACCCTGCATTGCCTTTGTTTCGAGCATGCCGATGTAAAGGACATTCCCAGCATTGTCCATGCGCTTTATCTATTGGTTCAGGACGGCAGCGAACTGCTGGAGGTTGTACGGCAGCGATTGAGCTAGGCATCAGAGCTTGTAGGGTCGTTAGACGGCCAAGTAGCAATATTCTGGCTGTTCCTTCTCAATCAGGCGGAAAAATTCCAGCCCTCAGCCAAAGCGGACGTGCGCGAGGGATGGACACGAATAACCGCCCAAAAAAAACCGCCCCGAAGGGCGGCTTTCTATTCGCGGACCAAACCTTACAACTGCGGACCAGCAGCCTTGATCGCGTCGCTCACTTCGAACTTCTTGAAGTTTTCGGTGAACAGGCCAGCCAAAGCCTTGGCGGCTTCATCATAGGCAGCCTTGTCGGCCCAGGTGTTGCGTGGATTCAACAGGCCGGTCTCGACGCCTGGAACGGCCAACGGCACGTCCAGATTGATGATGTCCAGGTGTTCGGTTTCAGCACCAATCAGCGCACCGCTCTGGATCGCAGCGATCACCGCACGGGTGGTCGGGATGTTGAAGCGCTTGCCGACGCCGTAGCCACCGCCGGTCCAGCCGGTGTTGACCAGGTAGACCTTGGAGCCGAAGCCACGGATACGCTTGATCAGCAATTCCGCGTACTCACCGGCCGGGCGCGGGAAGAACGGAGCGCCGAAGCAGGTGGAGAAGGTCGACTTGATGCCGCTGCCCGAACCCATTTCGGTCGAGCCTACCAATGCGGTGTAACCCGATAGGAAGTGGTAAGCAGCTTGTTCTTCGCTGAGGATCGACACCGGTGGCAGTACGCCGGTCAGGTCGCAGGTCAGGAAGATCACGGCGTTAGGCTCGCCACCGAGGTTTTTCGGTGCGCGCTTTTCAATCAGTTCGCGCGGGTAGGCGGCGCGGCTGTTCTGGGTCAGGCTGTCGTCGGCGTAGTCGGCTTTCTTCGTGACCGGGTCCAGGACGACGTTTTCCAGTACGGCGCCGTGCTGAATGGCTTTCCAGATCACCGGCTCGTTCTTCTCGGACAGGTCGATGCACTTGGCATAGCAACCGCCTTCGATGTTGAAGACCACACCCACGCCCCAGCCGTGCTCGTCGTCGCCGATCAGGTAGCGGCTTTCGTCGGCGGACAGGGTGGTCTTGCCGGTGCCCGACAGACCGAAGAACAGGGTCACATCACCCTCTTCGCCCATGTTCGCGGCGCAGTGCATAGGCAGTACGTCAACAGCCGGCAGCAAGAAGTTCTGTACGGAGAACAGGGCCTTCTTCATTTCACCGGCGTAGCGCATGCCAGCGATGAGAACTTTCTTGGCCGCGAAGTTGATGATCACGGTACCGTCGGAGTTGGTGCCGTCACGCGCAGGCTCGCAAACGAAGTTCGGCGCGTTGAGGATCTGCCATTCATCCTTGCCGCCGGCGTTGTACTGCTCGGGGTTGATGAACAGGCAACGACCGAACAGGTTGTGCCAGGCAGTCTCGGTGGTCATCTTGACCGGGAGGTAGTGCGCAGGATCGGAACCTACATGCACGTGGGACACGAAACGCTCACGCTCGCCCAAGTAAGCTTCAACACGGTTCCACAGGGCATCGAACTTGTCGGCCGGGAACTTGCGGTTGATCGGGCCCCAGGCGATGGCGTTCTGGGTGCTCGGTTCTTCTACGATGAAACGGTCGGCTGGCGAGCGACCGGTACGATGACCGGTACGAACAACCAGCGCGCCAGTATCGGCAAGCTCGCCTTCACCGCGATTCAGGGCTTCTTTGACCAGATCATCAACACTCAGATCGGTGTACACGGCGTTATTGGCTTGCGTCATGTGGTTCCCCATCGGCCCTTGGCCGAGTGCTCCAAACGTTTTGTAGTAGGAAGTCGCGCACTACTACCCGAAAAAAGTGGGCCGGATTATGCCAGAAAAGCCCAAAAAGAGTAGGGCCCTCCCGTCAGTACGGCGTAAATCCGGCGTTTGTCAGGAGATTTACCTGCACTGAACCGATTCAGTGACGAGTATCTGACGGTGCATCGACACCCGCTCCGGCGAACAATTGTGCAACGTCTGCCCCATCGAACAGGTAGCGCTCGTTGCAGAACTGACAATCGATTTCAATGGCGCCGCCATGCTCGATGACCAGTTGTTGCGCATCTTCCAGACCCAGACTGACCAGCGCATTGCCGGATCGTTCACGAGAGCAACTGCATTGGAAGCGCAGCGGCAACTCGTCGAACAGGCGCACGGCTTCTTCATGATAGAGACGATGCAAGACCGTTTCGTTGTCCAGGCTCAGCAATTCGTCGGCGCTCAAGGTGCTGGCCAGAGCCGTGACGTGCTGCCAGCTGGCCTCGCGCTCTTCCGAGTCGCGGATGCGGTCGACGGGCAATTGTTGCAGCAGCAGGCCACGGGCGCGCCGCCCGTCGGCATAGAGCCAGAACCTGGTATTGGTCTGCTGGGACATGACGAAGTAATTGGTGAAGCATTCAGCCAGGGACGCGCCGTCGAGATCGACAATGCCCTGGTAGCGCTTGCCATGGGTCGGGTCGACCGTCAGGGCCAGCACACCGTCGGGCATCAGGTCGGTCAGGGTCGCGCCAGGGGCGATCTGATCGGCGTGATAGCGGGCCAGGCCTCGAATTTCGCGCTCGCTGGAGCATTCGATCATCAGCATCGGCACCGGGCCTTCGGAGCGGGCCTGGAGAATCAGCAAGCCATCGAATTTCAACGTGCCGATCAACAGCGACGCCGCCGCCATCAACTCACCGAGCAGTTGCGCGACCGGCTCCGGATAGGGGTGCTTGGCAAGGACTTCGGCATAGCTACGCTCCAACGCCACCAGCTCGCCACGGGCGTCGATGTCATCAAAGATGAAACGTTGAGTGCAGTCGTTATCCGGTAAATCAGTCATAGGAATGGGTATCTGAGGTGATGACAAAGGATGCCGGACATTTTATGGGCATTCGAGGGTGGTTCCAAGCAAGGGAGGGAATGGGACTGGGAACAGCCACACCGTTCGTTGCATCCAACATCTATCTGTGGCGAGGGGATTTATCCCCGCTGGGCTGCGTAGCGCCCCCCCAAAAAACAGGGCCACTGCGCGCCCTAGCGGGGATAAATCCCCTCGCCACAGATAGATCCCCCAGACAATGCGCATTGTTCTGGAAGCATTTTTATTCGCTGTTGCTGCCGCGAAACTTGAACAGGTCCCGACGCTGTTTCTTGCTCGGCTTGCCGTCGGTACTGACGCCCAGGGCGCCGGCCTTGCGCTGGGCAGCGGCGGCTTCGCGCCTGGCGATACTGGCTTCGGTTTCGCGATACAGGGTTTGCGCTTCAGGCGCCCCACGCCGCACGATCGACAACGCCTCGACCACTACAGTCTTCTCGTCGAACCCGGCGCGAATGACATACTCGTCCCCGACACGTGGCTCTTTGCCCGGCTTGCAACGTTCGCCCCGATGGTGGACCTTGCCACTTTCGATGGCGGCCTTGGCGAGCGCGCGTGTTTTATAGAATCGCGCCGCCCACAACCATTTATCGAGACGGACCTTGTCGTCCTCTTCCTGTTTTTGTGCCACTGCAATTCCTCTTTCTGCCAATAACCAGAACTGTACTACCGTTTTTGTCGGGCGCACGAACCCACGCCGACAGATAGAATGCCCACCGAACCGGCCTCACCGGCAAATCCTGGCCTGAAGTCGAGTGCACGAATTAGCCGCACAGGCCACTGGATAACTGTCGCCATTTTGTGATTATTCTGTGCAAATGCCGCGACTCGCAGGCTCCCTGATCCGAAGTACCGATCACAGGTTGTTTTTATTGAAGACTTTTGACCATTTGACCGTTGTCGGTCTGCGCGAGTGGGTGGCGCTCCCGGATCTGGGAGTTGCGGGCCTACGGGCAAAAATAGACACCGGTGCCAGTACCTCCAGCCTGCACGCCACCGATATCGAACCATTCGAGCGTGACGGTGAGAAGTGGGTACGCTTCACCGCGCACCTGGGCACGGTGGTACAACTTCGTCATCGCCGCTGCGAAGCCCCGCTGGTGGCGCGCAAGACGATCAAAAGCTCCAACGGCCATGCCCAGGTCCGCTACGTGATCAGCACCACGCTGGCGCTCGGGGATCGGATCTGGCGGGTCGAGTTCACCCTGGCTTGCCGCAAGTCCATGCGCTATCGCCTGTTGTTGGGCTCCAAAGCCTTGATCGACGGCCAGTTGGTGGTCAATCCAGGCATCAAATACGTTCAAGACAAGCCGGCATTCCCGGTGTCCACTACCTCTGCCACAGGTGTTGCATGAAGATCGCTGTGCTGTCGCGTAATCCGCGTCTGTATTCCACTCGTCGCCTGGTTGAAGCCGGGACTGAGCGTGGCCATGAAATGGTGGTGATCGACACCCTGCGCGCCTATATGAACATCGCCAGCCACAAGCCGCAGATCCACTACCGGGGCCAGCCGCTGGAAGGGTTCGATGCGGTGATCCCGCGCATCGGGGCATCCGTGACCTTCTATGGCTGCGCCGTGCTGCGCCAGTTCGAAATGATGGGGGTGTTTCCCCTCAACGAATCCGTGGCGATTGCCCGCGCCCGGGACAAGCTGCGTTCGCTGCAGCTGCTGTCGCGGCGCGGCATCGGCCTGCCGGTCACCGGTTTTGCCCATTCACCCGACGATATTCCCGATCTGATCGCAATGGTCAATGGCGCACCGCTGGTCATCAAGGTGCTGGAAGGCACCCAGGGGATCGGCGTGGTCCTGTGCGAAACCGCGACGGCGGCAGAATCGGTGATCGAGGCATTCATGGGCCTCAAGCAGAACATCATGGTCCAGGAATACATCAAGGAAGCTGGCGGCGCGGACATCCGCTGCTTCGTGGTCGGCGACAAGGTCATCGCGTCGATGAAGCGTCAGGCCCGGCCTGGTGAGTTTCGCTCCAACCTGCATCGCGGTGGCAGCGCCAGCCTGATCAAGATCACCCCCGAAGAACGCATGACCGCCCTGCGCGCCGCAAAAGTCATGGGCCTGGCCGTGGCGGGCGTCGACATCCTGCGCTCCAATCACGGCCCTTTGGTGATGGAGGTCAATTCCTCGCCTGGCCTGGAAGGCATCGAGACCACCACGAGCAAGAACGTGGCGGGGATCATCATCGAGCACCTGGAAAAGAATGGCGGGCCGAACATGACTCGGACCAAGGGCAAGGGCTAACACAGCCTCCTTGTGGGAGCGAGCCTGCTCGCGAAGGCGGACAGTCAGCGACATTATCGCTAACTGACACTCCGCTTTCGCGAGCAGGCTCGCTCCCACAGAGTTCTCCACCTTCACTTGACGGGTAATGGCTATACCGCATCCCTCGGCAACATCAACCCCAATGGCAACCGCACCCGCGCTTCGAGCCCGCCACCGACGCGGTTGCGCAATTCGACGTTGCCCCCGTGCATCGAGGCAATGCGCTTGACGATCGCCAGGCCCAACCCCGTGCCCTTTCCGCCTCGGGCACGGTCGCCGCGGGTGAAGGGATTGAAAATGGCTTCCAGCTCCGACGGATCGATGCCGGCGCCACGGTCCATGACGCTCAGCACCACATAAGGCGCGTTGGTGTCGCCAGAGACATAGGCCGCGACCTCGACGCCGGCGCCGGCATGGTTCAGGGCATTGCCGATCAGGTTGTTCAGCAACCGCTTCATCGACACCCGGCGCAACGGGAACGGCTGGATCGGCTCCAGCTGCAGGTGCACTTTTTCGTCGCCCTGGTTATAGGGGGCGACCACTTCCCGCACCAACTCGCTGAGGTCCACTTCCTCCACCGACTCATCCCGTCCATCGCGAATGAATGCCAGGAACTGGTCGAGAATCGCATCCATGTCTTCGATGTCACGGACCATTTCACGGGTCAGGTCGGTGCGCTCCCCCATCAGTTCCAGGGACAGCCGCAACCGGGTCAACGGTGTGCGCAGGTCGTGGGAGACACCGGCGAGCATCAGTTCACGCTCGCGGCCGGCCTGCTCGACGTCTTCGGCCATCTGGTTGAAGGCCCGGTACACCTCGGTCATTTCACTGGGCGTGTCACTGATGGGCAGTCGCACGCTGCGCCCCTGGCCCAACTGTCGTGCCGCGTAGACCAGGCGTTTCAACGGTTGGTTGAGCTGGCTGACGAAGATCCACGCCGACGCAGTCGATAGCAGACCGATAGCCAGGAACCAGCCAAGTACGTTCCAGATTTTCTGGCCACGCAGGGGGTGCGGGTACAACGGCACCTTCAGCCAGCCGTCCCCCAGGCTTGGGGCACGCACCCACAACGCCGGGGGCGAATGCATACGCAGGCGCACCTCGGTATCGGCGCCCAGTTCGGCCTGCATCTGCCGCTGATAGATCTCGCTGTAGGGCCAGTGCTGTTCGCCTTCGGGCACACCGGCACCGACCACCCGGATCAGCGTCGCCGCCTCGGCGATCTTCGCACGATTGGTTTCATCGGCCGCCCAATAGGCCCGCAGGGTCAAGGCAACGCCGTGACTGTACTGGCGGTCCACCAGGACGTCTTCATTCATCAGCAGGTAGACCAACGTCAGCGCCTTGGAAAAGAGCACGACGATCAGCACCAGCCAGAGGGTGCGGGAGAAGAAACTCTGGGGGAACCAAACGGGGGTTTTCATGGATAACCGCTACACACTTGCAGGAGCGAGCGATGCTCGCATACTGACGGACGCGAGTCGCCTGGAGGAAGATTTCAACCCGCCAGGCCACTCGCTCCTACAAATCGCCGATCACTTGCTGGCGGCGCCGTCCGGCACGAACACATAGCCCACGCCCCAGACAGTCTGGATATAGCGCGGCTTGGAAGGATCGGGCTCGATCATCCGGCGCAGGCGCGAAATCTGTACGTCGATGGAGCGCTCCAGCGCATCCCACTCGCGACCACGGGCCAGGTTCATCAGTTTGTCCCGGGTCAGCGGTTGACGGGCGTTCATCACCAGGGCCTTGAGCACGGCGAACTCGCCGGTGGTCAGCATGTGAATTTCATCGCCACGCTTGAGCTCACGGGTGGCCAGGGACAGCTCGTAGTCGCCGAAGGTCACGCTTTCGTCTTCGCTGCCCGGGGCACCCGGCACCGGGGCCGACTGACGACGCAGGACGGCCTTGACCCGGGCCATGAGCTCGTCGGGGTTGAACGGCTTGGCCAGGTAATCGTCGGCGCCCAGTTCCAGGCCCTTGATACGGCTCAGCTCGTCGCCCTTGGCAGTGAGCATGATGATCGGGATCTGGTTGTTGGCGCCGCGCAGGCGGCGGCAGGCCGTCAAGCCGTCTTCGCCAGGCAGCATCAGGTCGAGAACCACCAAGTTGAAGACTTCACGGGCCAGCAGCCGATCCATCTGTTCGGTATTGGGTACGGTGCGGGCCCGGTAGCCCTTGCTGACGAAAAAACGCTCCAGCAGGCTGCTCAGCCCTGGGTCATCGTCAACGATAAGAATTTTTTCGCCTTCAGCAGTTTGTGCAGTGCTGCTCATAGGAAGCTCCTTTGATCTCGGCGCGCATTATGGCCTAGCTGCCGTTATACGCACCGTGTGCATTGTTAGCAGATTTTTCCTCCATCTCCACAAATACGGGTATCGGACCTACAGGTCATGACACCCCGAAGGGCGGAACGCTGGTTATAATGCGCGGCCTTTTGTGCCTGGGGATGTCGAATCGTTACCTCGACGGGACTTTTCCCCTCTGGCCAGGCAGCACTTTTTGAATTTCGCGGGTCAACAGGCAGCCTCTTTTGACCCAGGCAGCGGCCCACGCCAGGTCGCTCAACCAGTCTCGCCGAGCCCTGTTCCTGCGCCGGCGGGCCTGATTTCATAATTTGTCAGGTGGTTTTATGGACAGCATCAACAGCCGCATCGCCGAGGAACTCGGCGTACGCCCACAACAGGTCGAAGCGGCCGTCGCGCTACTCGATGAAGGCTCCACGGTGCCTTTTATCGCCCGTTACCGGAAAGAAGTGACCGGCAGCCTCGATGACACCCAATTGCGTCATCTGGAAGAGCGCCTGCGCTACCTGCGTGAACTCGACGAACGGCGTATCAGCATCCTGGCCAGCATCCAGGAGCAGGGCAAGTTGACTCCGGCGCTCGAGCGCGACATCAAGCTGGCGGACACCAAGACCCGCCTCGAAGACTTGTACCTGCCCTACAAACAGAAGCGCCGCACCAAGGGTCAGATCGCTCTGGAAGCCGGTCTTGGCGAACTGGCCGACGGGCTGTTCAACGACCCGACCCTGGCGCCCGAAGCAGAAGCCGCGCGTTTCGTCGATGCCGAAAAGGGCGTGGCGGACGTGAAAGCGGCGCTGGAAGGCGCCAAGTACATCCTCATGGAGCGCTTCGCCGAAGACGCCAATCTGCTGGAAAAGCTGCGCAACTTCCTGAAACAGGAAGCCATCCTCAGTGCCCGCGTGATTGCCGGCAAGGAAGAGGAAGGGGCGAAGTTCCGTGACTACTTCGAACATGACGAGCCGCTCAAGAGCGTGCCGTCCCACCGCGCCCTGGCGATTTTCCGTGGCCGCAACGAAGGCATCCTCAGCTCCGCGCTGAAAGTCGGCGATGAATTGCCCGGCACCATGCACCCCTGTGAAGGCATGATCGGCCAGCAGTTCGGCATCCAGAACCAGAACCGCGCCGCCGACAAATGGTTGGCAGAGGTGGTGCGCTGGACCTGGAAGGTCAAGCTCTACACCCATCTGGAAACCGACCTGTTGGGCGAATTGCGGGACAACGCCGAAACCGAGGCAATCAACGTCTTCGCCCACAACCTGCACGACCTGCTGCTGGCGGCACCGGCCGGCCCACGCGCCACCTTGGGCCTGGACCCGGGCCTGCGTACCGGCTGCAAGGTGGCGGTGGTGGATTCCACCGGCAAGCTGTTGGACCACACGACGGTCTATCCTCACGTCCCGCACAACAAATGGGACCAGACCCTCGCGGTGCTCGCGGCCTTGTGCGCCAAGCACTCGGTGGACCTGATCGCCATCGGCAACGGCACCGCCAGCCGTGAAACGGACAAGCTGGCCGCCGAGCTGATCAAGAAATACCCGGCCATGAAGATGACCAAAGTCATGGTGTCCGAGGCTGGCGCTTCTGTTTATTCGGCGTCGGAACTGGCGTCCAGGGAGTTCCCGGACCTGGACGTGTCGATCCGTGGCGCGGTATCGATTGCCCGCCGCCTGCAGGATCCGCTGGCGGAGCTGGTGAAGATCGACCCGAAATCCATCGGTGTCGGCCAGTACCAGCACGACGTGTCCCAGTTGAAGCTGGCCCGCGGCCTGGACGCCGTGGTGGAAGACTGCGTAAACGCCGTGGGCGTGGACGTGAATACCGCTTCGGTGGCGCTGCTGGCGCGGATCTCGGGCCTCAACGCTACGCTGGCGCAAAACATCGTCACCCACCGCGATGAGCACGGCGCCTTCAAGACCCGCGCCGCGTTGAAGAAAGTCCCGCGCCTGGGGGAAAAAACCTTCGAACAGGCCGCCGGCTTCCTGCGCGTCATGAACGGCGACAACCCGCTGGATTCGTCGGCCGTCCACCCTGAAGCCTACCCGCTGGTGCAACGCATCGCCGCCCAGACCGATCGCGACATCCGCTCACTGATCGGCGACGCTTCGTTCCTCAAGCGCCTGGATCCGAAGAAATTCACCGACGAAACCTTCGGCCTGCCCACCGTCACCGACATCCTGCAGGAGCTGGAGAAACCGGGCCGTGACCCGCGTCCCGAGTTCAAGACCGCGGAATTCCAGGAAGGCGTCGAAGACCTCAAGGACCTGCAACCCGGCATGATTCTCGAGGGCGTGGTGACCAACGTCACCAATTTCGGGGCGTTCGTCGACATCGGCGTGCATCAGGACGGTCTGGTGCACATTTCGGCCTTGTCGGAGAAATTCATCAAGGACCCGCGCGAAGCCGTGAAGGCCGGTGATGTGGTGAAAGTGAAGGTCATGGAGGTCGACATTCCGCGCAAGCGCGTCGGCCTGTCGATGCGCATGAGCGACACGCCCGGCGAGAAAGTCGACGGAGCCCGCGGCCCTCGTCCAGGCTCCGCGCCGCGTCAGTCGCAGAACACCGCGCCGCGCAAGGAGACCGCCACGGCGGCTCCGGCCAACAATGCCATGGCCTCGCTGTTCGCCAACGCCAAGCAGTTGAAGAAACGCTGATGGACACGCCGGCCGGGTTGGTGGAAAGCGCCTTCTTCAAGCTGCTCGGCTGTCGCCTGCACAGCCTGGGGGACGGGGTGGCGCAAGTTGCCCTGGCCCTGGAGCCGCCGTTGCGCAATCGCGGCGGCAAGCTGCACGGCGGCGCACTGTTCAGCCTGGTGGACATCGCCATGGGCCTGGCTTGTTCCAGTGTCCATGGCTTTGATCAGCAGAGCGCAACCATCGAGTGCAAGATCAACTACATCCGCGCCGTGTCCGACGGCGAGGTGCTGTGCACAGCCCGGGTCATCCACCCGGGGCGGCGCACACTGGTGGTCGAGGCCGAGGTGACCCAGGGCGACAAGCTGGTCGCAAAAGCACAAGGCACCTTCGCTGTCCTATAGCTCCCTGTCATCGATTTGAGTTAATTTCGGCGCAACAGAAACAGCGTCGCAACTCCCTGTGGGAGCGAGCCTGCTCGCGATAACGGTGTGTCAGTCGCATCAACGCAGCTGATTCACCGCAATCGCGAGCAGGCTCGCTCCCACAGGAGACTGCGGTGATCCGTTCTTGGCCGTACAAAACCAGGCGATAACGCCAGTTTCAACTTCACCCTTGTAGAGCGCCTTGCCCACCCCCATATTGGGGCGACTGACGCGTGAAGGAATTCAACTTGAGCGACCTCTTAAACCGCCGCCTGGCCCTGCTCGGCGAGCGCGCCAACCTCTCCCTGCTCGAGCAGTGCCTGCACGGTATCGAACGTGAATGCCTGCGTGTCACGGACAGTGGGCGCCTGGCGTTGACCCCGCATCCCGAAGCCCTGGGCTCGGCGCTGACCAACGAGCAGATCACCACCGACTACTCCGAGTCGCTGCTGGAATTCATCACCCCCGCCTTGGCGGACCCGGCCGATACCCTGAGCAGCCTCGACAGGATCCACCGGTTTGTCTACAGCAAACTCGGCGATGAATACCTGTGGAGTCCGTCGATGCCGTGCCCGCTGCCGGCGGAAGAAGAGATCCCGATCGCGTATTACGGCACCTCGAACATCGGTCGACTCAAGTACGTCTATCGCCAGGGCCTGGCCCTGCGCTACGGCAAGACCATGCAATGCATCGCCGGGATCCACTACAACTTCTCCCTGCCGGAAAAACTCTGGCCGCTGCTTCGGCAGGCCGAGGCGGCCGACACCACCGACCGTGATTTCCAGTCGCAGGCCTACATCGCGCTGATCCGTAATTTCCGTCGCTACAGCTGGCTGCTGATGTACCTGTTCGGTGCCTCGCCGGCCCTGGACGCCGGTTTCCTGCGTGGTCGCCCACACCAGTTGGAACAACTGGACCCGGACACCCTGTACCTGCCCTATGCCACCAGCCTGCGCATGAGCGACCTGGGCTACCAGAGCAACGCCCAGGCCGGCCTGACGCCGTGCTACAACGACCTGGCCAGCTACACCGACAGCCTGCGTAAAGCGGTGGCGACACCTTATGCGCCGTATGTCGAAGTCGGCACCCATCGGAACGGTGAGTGGGTACAGCTCAACACCAACATCCTGCAGATCGAAAACGAGTACTACTCCAACATCCGCCCCAAACGCGTGACCTATACCGGCGAACGTCCGATCCAGGCCTTGATGGCCCGGGGCATCCAGTACGTGGAAGTACGCTGCCTGGACATCAACCCGTTCCTGCCATTGGGCATCGACATCACTGAATCGCGTTTCCTCGATGCGTTCCTGTTGTATTGCGGTCTCAGCGAAAGCCCGTTGTTCGAAAGCGGCGAATGCAGCAATGCCACGAACAACTTCCTGACCGTGGTCAAGGAAGGCCGCAAGCCGGGCCTGCAATTGCAACGCCAGGGCCAATCGGTGGACATGCAGGCGTGGGCCATCGAGCTGCTGGAACAGATCGCACCGCTGGCGGCGTTGCTCGACCAGAGCCAGGGTAGCGATGCCCACCGCCAGGCCCTGGACGCACAACTGGCGAAGGTCCGGGATCCGTCACTGACCCCCTCCGCGCAGGTACTGGCGGCCATGGCGGAACACAGGGAAAGCTTCGCCCAGTTCTCCCTGCGCCAGAGCCAGGCCCACGCCGAGTTCTTTCGTGCCGAACCATTGCCTGCCCAGGAACAGGCCGCGTTCGAAACAGCCGCTCGCGAGTCCCTGGCACAGCAAGCCGAGCTGGAACAGAACGAAGTGGGAGATTTCGATGTGTTCGTGGGGTCGTATCAGGCGAGCATCCTGGCGATCAGTAACTGAGCCCTGGGGCGAGGGAGCTTGCTCCTTCGCCCCACAAGCCGCACAACCGTCCCTCCGCGATAGACTTTTTCGCTGATAAGCTCATGCGAAAAAGTTATTTATTTTTGGATTCTTAGATCATTTAGTCTCCTCCAACGCCGAACATCCGGCGGTCTGTCGAGGAGCTTTTCCCATGACTTTGAGTTTTCCCCTTCGCCTTCTCGCAGCCGCTTCCCTGGCCGCTTCGAGTCTGTTTGCCCAAGCCGCCGACCTGACCGTCGCCTACCAGACCACCGTCGACCCGGCCAAAGTCGCCCAGGCCGACGGCGCCTATGAAGAAGCCACCCAGGCCAGCATCGACTGGCGCAAATTCGATAATGGCGCCGACGTCATCACCGCCATCGCCTCG
This sequence comes from Pseudomonas sp. MAFF 730105, assembly GCF_055380705.1. Lineage (NCBI taxonomy): Bacteria > Pseudomonadati > Pseudomonadota > Gammaproteobacteria > Pseudomonadales > Pseudomonadaceae > Pseudomonas > Pseudomonas sp. MAFF 730105. Next base: position 296,331 of record NZ_AP018438.1, on the reverse strand, counting down.
GGCGACGTGCAGATCGGCTACCTCGGTTCCAGCCCGCTGACCGCCGCCATCACTCGCAAGGTCCCGGTGGAAACCTTCCTCATCGCCACCCAGATCGGCGCCGCCGAGGCCCTGGTAGTTCGCGACGGTTCCGGGATCAAGACCCCGCAGGACCTGATCGGCAAGAAGATCGCCGTACCGTTCGTTTCCACCGGCCACTACAGCCTGCTCGCCGCATTGAAGCACTGGGACATCGACCCGTCGAAGGTCACCGTACTCAACCTCGCGCCACCGGCCATCATCGCCGCCTGGAAGCGTGGCGATATCGATGCCACCTATGTCTGGGACCCGGCCCTGGGCGTGGCCAAGGAGAACGGCAAGGTGCTGATCACCTCGGCGGAGCTGGCCAAATTCGGCGCGCCGACCTTCGATGCCTGGATCGTGCGCAAGGACTTCGCCCAGAAGCACCCTGAAATCGTCACCGCCTTCGCCAAAGTCACCCTGGATGCCTACGCCCAATACCGCAAGGATCCGCAAGCCTGGCTGGCGAACACGGCCAACATCGACAAGCTGGTGAAACTCTCCGGCGCCAAGGCCAGCGACATCCCGCTGTTGCTGCAAGGCAACGTGTATCCACTGGCGGCCGACCAGGTCGTGAGCCTCGGCGCGCCGACCACCCAGGCCATCACCAACACCGCCGCGTTTCTCAAGGAGCAGGGCAAGGTGGAAGCGGTTCTGCCCGACTACGCCCCTTACGTGAGCGCCAAATACATCACTCACTGATCGCCAGGAAAAAGGGAGTCACTGCAATGGCCTTGCTACAGCTGGAGCGCATCGGCGCACAGTACCCCGGGGCGTCGGAAGCCGTGTTGACGGATATTTCTCTGTCCCTGGGGCCGCAGCAACTGCTGGTTGCCCTCGGGCCGTCCGGCAGCGGCAAGACCTCGCTGCTGAACCTGATCGCCGGATTCGTCCAGCCCAGCGCCGGACAGATCACCCTGGACGGCGCGCCGGTCCTGGGGCCCGGCGCCGAACGCGGCGTGGTGTTCCAGGACGACGCGCTGCTGCCTTGGCAGGATGTACTGGCAAACGTCGGCTTCGGCCTGGAGCTGGCCGGGGTCGCCAGGGAACCGCGCGAAGCCCGCGCCCGGGAAATGCTCGCCTTGGTGGGCCTGGCCGGTTTCGAGCAACGCCGCGTCTGGCAGCTCTCCGGTGGCCAGAAGCAACGCGTCGGCCTGGCCCGGGCGCTGGCGGCCGACCCACGCGTGCTGCTGATGGACGAACCCTTCGGCGCCCTGGATGCCTTCACCCGTGAACAGATGCAGGAGCTGTTGCTGCAGGTCTGGCAACGCACTGCCAAACCGGTGTTCCTGATTACCCATGACATCGAAGAGGCCGTGTTCCTCGCCACCGAACTGATCCTGCTGGCGCCCAACCCGGGGCGGATTGTCGAACGGCTGCGCCTGGACTTCAGCCAGCGCTACCGGGCGGGGGAGTCCGCGCGGTCGATCAAGTCCGACCCTCGCTTCATCGACATCCGTGAACATGTGCTTGCCAAAGTGTTCGCCCAACGCAGCGCCACCCGGCGCGAGGAGCCAAGATGAGCAGCTATGAAATCCCGGCAGTGGTCGGCGAACCCACAGTCAAGGACCCAGCCCATCGCCCCCGGCATCCCTTGAGTACGCGATGGATCAGCGGCCTGACCCTGATCACGCTTCTGGTCCTGTGGTGGGCGGTGACGGCAAGCGGGCTGGTCGAACCATTATTCCTGCCCTCTCCTTCCGCCGTGCTGCAAAAAGGCTGGCTGCTGGCGACCAGTGGCTACATGGCCGCCACGCTCTGGCAGCACCTGGGCGCGAGCCTCGGACGGATCGGCCTGGGCCTGTTGCTGGCCGTGCTGACGGCGGTGCCGGTGGGCATTGCCATCGGTTCCAGCCGTATCGCCCGGGGCGTGTTCGATCCGTTGATCGAGTTCTATCGGCCGATTCCGCCGCTGGCCTACCTGCCGCTGATCGTGATCTGGTGCGGCATCGGCGAATTGTCGAAAGTGCTGCTGATCTACCTGGCGATTTTCGCCCCGATTGCCATCGCCACCGCCACCGGTGTGCGCACGGTCGACCCGGCCAAGGTACGGGCCGCGCAATCCCTGGGAGCGACGCCGGCACAGTTGATTCGCCACGTGATCCTGCCCAGCGCCCTGCCCGATATCCTCACCGGCATTCGCATCGGCCTGGGTGTGGGCTGGTCGACACTGGTGGCCTCCGAACTGATCGCCGCCACCAGCGGCCTGGGGTTCATGGTGCAGTCAGCGGCGCAGTTTCTGGTCACCGATGTGGTGGTGCTGGGGATCCTGGTCATTGCACTCATCGCCTTCGCCATGGAAATGAGCTTGCGTGCTGTGCAACGCAAACTGGTGCCGTGGCATGGCCAGGCCCATTGAGACCGAATGACCACGTCGACCATTCGGCGCCCAATCCAGGAAAACAACGATGAACCACCCAACCGTCACCCCGTTGAGTATCGCCCTTGGCGCGCAGATCAGCGGGATCGATATCAGTCAGCCGCTGGGGATGGAGCAGCGGGATTTCATTGAGCAGGCATTGCTCGAACACCAGGTGCTGTTCTTTCGGGACCAGCCTATCGACCCGGTCCAGCAGGCACGTTTCGCCGCCTGTTTTGGCGACCTGCATATTCACCCCATCTACCCCAATGTGCCTGGGCAGCCCGAAGTGCTGGTGCTCGACACAGCCGTCACCGATGTTCGCGACAACGCCATCTGGCACACCGACGTGACCTTCCTGCCAACCCCGGCCATGGGTGCGGTGCTCAGCGCCAAGCTGCTGCCGGCGTTCGGTGGCGATACGTTATGGGCCAGCGGCATTGCCGCTTACGAAGCCTTGTCGGCGCCTTTGAAAAGCCTGCTTCAAGGCCTGACGGCCACCCACGATTTCACTCGCTCCTTTCCCCTGGAGCGCTTTGGTCATACCGCCGCGGACCAGGCTCGTTGGGAGGAAACTCGGCGGAAAAATCCACCGCTATCCCATCCGGTGGTTCGCACCCATCCGGTGAGCGGTCGCCGGTCGCTGTTCGTCAACGAAGGCTTTACCACCCGCATCAATGAACTGTCCGAAACCGAAAGCGAAGCCATCCTGAAACTGCTGTTCGCCCATGCCACCCGCCCGGAGTTCACCCTTCGCTGGCGCTGGCAGGTCAATGACGTGGCGTTCTGGGACAACCGCGTGACCCAGCATTTCGCCGTGGACGACTACCGGCCTGCCCGACGCGTGATGCACCGGGCGACAGTGCTGGGGGATGTGCCGTTTTTCAAGTGAACAGAAGATTGAGTCACCTTTGTGGCGAGGGGATTACTCCGCCGACGAAGGCTTCTCCCAGAGATTGATACCGCCCTCCTGGGCAAATCGATCGATCTCCGCCAGTTCCTCGGCACTGAATTCCAGGTTCTTCAGCGCTCCGACGTTCTCGACGATCTGCTCCGGGCGGCTGGCGCCGATCAGGGCAGACGTGACCCGAGGATCGCGCAGGGTCCAGGCCAGGGCCATTTGTGCCAGGCTTTGGCCGCGTCGCTGGGCAATCTCGTTGAGGGCACGCACATGGGCGATGTTTTCCTCCGACAGGTGCGAAGCCTGCAACGAACCGCCACCCGGACGATTGACCCGTGCATCGGACGGAATGCCCTTGAGGTACTTGTCCGTGAGCAGGCCCTGGGCCAACGGGGTAAAGGCGATCACGCCGGTACCCAATTCGTCGGTGGCGTCCAACAGGTCTTTTTCCACCCAGCGGTTGAGCAGGTTGTAGGCCGGCTGGTGGATCAGTAACGGGATTTTCCAGTCGTTGAGCAACGTCGCCATTTCCCGGGTTTTTACCCCGGAATAGGAAGAAATACCGACGTACAACGCCTTGCCTTGTTGCACCGCCGTCGCCAGGGCACTGGCGGTTTCTTCCAGCGGGGTGTCCGGATCGAAACGGTGGGAATAAAAGATATCCACATAGTCGAGCCCCAGGCGTTGCAGGCTCTGATCGAGGCTGGCCAGCACGTACTTGCGCGACCCGCCGCCCTGGCCATACGGTCCGGGCCACATGTCCCAACCGGCCTTGCTGGAGATGATCAACTCGTCGCGGTAGTGCTTGAAATCTTCACGCAACAACCGACCAAAATTGATCTCGGCGCTGCCGTAGGGCGGGCCGTAGTTGTTCGCCAGGTCGAAGTGGTTGATGCCCAGGTCAAACGCCGTGCGCAACAAGGCACGCTGGGTGTCGATCGGCGTGCTGTCGCCGAAGTTGTGCCACAACCCCAGCGACAACGCCGGCAACACCAACCCGCTGCGACCAACGCGGCGATAGGGAATGGACTCGTAGCGATTTTCAGCAGCGATGTAGGTCATCGAAGGCTCTCTGTTCGGGGGCGATGTGGATGGCAGAAGCTAACATTTCACAGACGCATCGTTCAGCTCGAAAGTTCGCGTAGTCGCCCGGAAAGAGCATTGCAGCGAGATCAAATGTGGGAGCGAGCCTGCTCGCGATAGCGGCGGAACAGGCAATGATACGTCGGCAGAAAAGGTCTCATCGCGAGCAGGCTCGCTCCCACAGACGGCGCAGCGATCACAAGCTCGAAATAAGCGCTAACGTGCCTCGGCAAACACCTCCGCCACCCAATCCACAAACACCCGCACCCGCGGCGAAAGGTGACGGTTGTGCGGGTAGAGCACCGATATCGGCATGGGCGGCGGTGGGGTGGCCGTGAGGATTTCCTGGACCAGGCCCTGTTGGATCTGCGTTTCCATCCGATAATGCGGGCATTGGATCAGGCCCAGGCCGGCGATGGCCGAGGCGGCGTATATTTCGGCACCGAACACCGAGAGCGCCCCCTCGATAGCCACTTCCTTGAGTTCGCCCTCGACCATGAACTGGAACGGATACTGTTTGGCGGTGGTGCGTGAAACGTAGTTCACCGCCCGGTGCCGGCTCAGGTCGTCAAGGTTCTTCGGTTCGCCGTACTGGCGCAAATAGGCTGGGCTGGCGCAGGTGATCTGGCGCAGGGTGGCGACACGCCGACCAATCAATGATGAATCCCCCAGCGTGCCGGCCCGCAGCACGCAATCGATCCCTTCGCTGATCAGGTCGACGAAACGATCGGCCTCGCTGATGGACAACTCGATATCCGGGTAGCGGGCCATGAATTGTGGTAGCGCCGGGATCACGAAATGCCGGGCCAGGGTCCCGTGCAAGTCCACCCGCAGCCGCCCCTTGGGTGCCACGCTACGAAACGCCAGTTCGGCCTCTTCGAGCTCCGCCAGCAGTTGAACGCAGCGTGGGTAATACGCCTCGCCGTCCAGTGTCGGCCGCACCTTGCGGGTGCTGCGCTCCAGCAAACGCACCCCCAGCCAGGTTTCGAACTGATTGAGGGTATGAGTCAGCGTGGCACGGGGCAGGTTCAGGTCATCGGCGGCCAGGGTAAAACTGCTGCGCTCGTAGATGCGCACGAACACCTTCATCGCCTTGACCTGATCCATGGATTGCCTCGCCCTTATTGTTGGTGATTATTGAACAGTCAAGGCAACTCTCATGTATTTATCGGGGTAAGTAAACATGTGAATCTGGATTCACTCACCCAACGAAGGAAACAGCCATGTCGACTCAAACCGCCAAAGTAGCCATTGTCACCGGAGCCTCTCGCGGCATCGGTGCTGAAATCGCCAAGCAATTGGCCCACGACGGCTTCGCTGTCGCCATCAACTACGCCAGCAGTGCTACCGAAGCCTCGAAGCTGGTGGTGCAGTTGCGCCAGGCTGGCCACCGGGCCATAGCGATCAAGGCCGACGTGTCTTCTGCCGCCGACGTTCGCCGGATGTTCGATGAGACAGAGGCGCAGTTGGGCAAGGTCGATGTGCTGATCAATAACGCAGGGATCCTGCAGGTGATGCCCCTGGCGCAACACAGTGACGAATTGTTCGACCAGACCTTCGCGATCAACACCCGTGGCACGTTCAATACCTTGCGCGAAGCCGCGACCCGCCTGAATGATGGCGGCCGCATCGTGAACTTCTCCAGTAGCACCGTTGGCCTGAACCTGCCCGGTTATTCGGTGTACATCGCCAGCAAGGCGGCGGTGGAATCGCTGACCCAGGTATTCGCCAAGGAGCTGCGCGGCCGCCAGATCACGGTCAATGCCATCGCTCCCGGCCCGGTGGCGACCGAACTGTTCATGCACGGCAAGAGCGAAGAACAGATCCAGCAGCACGCCAAGATGCCGCCCCTGGAGCGCCTCGGCCAGCCGGAAGACATTGCCAGCATCGTTTCCTTCCTGGTGAGCCCGGCCGCCGGGTGGGTGAATGGTCAGGTCCTGCGGGCCAACGGCGGGCTTGTCTGAGATAGCAGCCGATCAGCGCACCAAGTGCAGGAACTGCATGTGCCGCTCGTACTGGTCGAGGACGTCGTTGATGATCTGTTCCTTGGTATAGCCCATCAGGTCGTAGTCCTGACTGCCTTCGCTCAAATGCACCTCGGCGCGGTAGTAACGACGGTTGTTGATCTGCTTGGAGCCCATGCCGCCCCGGGCGAAGGATGGCGTGAAGTAGCCGCGCATCTGCACCTGGTAGATGAACGGGTGCTGCTCGCCATGGCCGATTTCCAGGCTGACGCTGTCGTTGGCCGGGTCGGGCTGAGTCATCACCGCCAGACCTTTCTCGGCGAACACCGCTTTCACCTCCTCGATGGCCGGACGCACCGTGGTGTCGAGGAAGCGATAGACCTCGTCCCGGGACGGGAAATGCACCGCCTGGCTCAAGCGCTGGCGCCAGCCGCCCTTACCTCGACGTGAACCCGACACCGGCGCCAGGGAATGCAATTGCGCGATCTGCTTCTGAGACTCAAGGTGAAACGCTTTATGCAGGCCCCACATCATCAACAACAGGATCAGCGAGAACGGCAGTGAAGTCAGCACCACCGCCGATTTCAGCGCATCGATGCTGCCGGAGAACAGCAGCGCACTGGTCACCAGGGCGGTCATCGCCCCCCAGAACACCCGCAGCCACTTCGGCCCGTCTTCATCAGCATTGCCGCCCTTGGCCGAGAGCGTCGACAGCACCACAGTGCCGGAATCGGCCGAGGTGACAAAGAACACGAAGCTGATGAACACCGTGATCGCGATGACCGTCTTGCTCCACGGGTAGGTTTCCAGCAGCAGGTAAAGACTCATCGACGGATTGTCCAGGGCTGACATGCCCAGGGCGCTCATGCCGTGGTTGAGTACCTGGTCGATGGCGCTGTTGCCGAAGATCGACATCCACGCGAGGGTGAAACCCAAGGGGATCAGCAACACGCCAAACACGAATTCACGGATGGTGCGACCACGGGAAATCCGCGCGATGAACAGCCCCACGAATGGCGACCAGGCGATCCACCAGGCCCAATAGAACACCGTCCAGCCCCCCAGCCAGTCGCTGGGTTTGTTGTAGGCATAGAGATCGAAACTCTTCATCGGCAAGGCGCCGAGGTAATCGCCCACATTCTGGATCAGGGTGTTGAGCAAATGCTGGGTGGGCCCGGCAAACAGCACGAACAGCAGCAGCGCACAGGCCAGCAGCATGTTGATGTCGGACATGACCCGCACGCCCTTATCGACGCCGGCCACCGCCACGATGATCGCCGCCCCCATCATCAGCACGATCAGGCCGACCTGAATCCACTGGGTATGCGGGATGCCCAGCAAGTAATCGAGACCGGAATTGAGGTGCAGGACCCCAAACCCCATGTCGGCGCCCAGGCCGAACACGGTCGCGATGATGCCGAAGCCATCGACGGCATAGCCGATGGGGCCATTGATGCGTTTGCCGATCAGCGGATACAGCGCCGAACGCAGCGCCAGCGGCAGGTTGTGCCGATAGGCAAAGTACGCCAGGGCCATGCCGACGAACGCAAACACGCCCCAGCCGTGCAGGCCCCAATGCAAAAACAGTATCTGCATGGCTTGGCGCGCCGCATCGGCAGTGCCGGCCTCGCCTTGGGGCGGCTGCGCCAGATGGGTCAGCGGCTCGGAGACGCAAAAGAAGAACAGCGTGATGCTGATCCCGGCGGCGAACAACATACCGGCCCAGGACAGGTAACTGAATTCGGGCTCGTCGTGGTCGGCACCGAGCTTGATCTTGCCGTAGCCGGACAAGGCGGTGACCACCACGAAGACCAGGTACAGGGCCATCGCCAGCAGGTAATACCAGCCGACTGTGTTGGCCGCCCAGTTCTGCGCCGCCAGCAACCAGGCGCCGGCTTGTTCGGGCAGGGCAATCACCACCAGGCCGAACAACAGGATAAAAGTCGCCGCGAAGTAGAATACCGGCGGGTTCATGCGGACCAGGCCGCTGGATGGAAGGGACGAGGCACTCATGAGCGAAGCACCCCGATGTGGGAAACCGTGACAGTCGATAACGGACTCGGCAAAGGCAAGCCTCCTGTTGTGAGCGGGCAGCAAACCAATGGTTTAACTTGAATGAACGTTCAATTTAAACATGAATAGGCAGCTAAGGACTAATCGTCGGGCTCGGCGGTACGTGTCCCACATAGATGACGCCGCTTCGCCTACATTCGTTCAGTGGGGCACCCTAGGTTCCAAATAAACAATTACCCTGTGGGAGCGAGCCTGCTCGCGATAGCGGTCTGTCAGGCACATTGTATGTAGCAGGTACACCGCTATCGCGAGCAGGCTCGCTCCCACAAGGGGCTCCGTCCCCCACTCTGATCTGGTCCCGGGGTTGCCCGAGAATATCGGCGTGCCTATAGTCCAGACATTGCCTACAACCAGTACGGACTCATGATCAAACAACAGCTGTCCCGCTTTAACCGTCTCGAATTGCTCGGCCATCCGACACCGCTGGAAAAACTCGAACGCCTCTCCACCTGGCTCGGCCGCGATCTTTACATCAAGCGCGACGACCTGACGCCCCTGGCCCTGGGTGGCAACAAGCTGCGCAAGCTCGAATACCTCGCCGCCGACGCCTTGGCCCAGGGAGCCGACACCCTGATTACCGCCGGCGCGATCCAGTCCAACCATGTGCGCCAGACTGCCGCACTGGCCGCCAGGCTGGGCCTGGGTTGCGTGGCGCTGCTGGAAAACCCCATCGGCACCGAAGACGCCAATTACCTGGGCAATGGCAACCGATTGCTGTTGGAGCTGTTCGATGCCAAGGTCGAACTGGTGGAAAACCTGGATAACGCCGACGAGCAACTGCAAGCCCTGGCTGCCCGGCTGCGCAACAACGGCAAGAAGCCATATCTGGTGCCGATTGGTGGCTCAAACGCCCTGGGCGCTTTGGGGTACGTGCGCGCCGGCCTGGAGTTGGCCGAGCAGATCAAGGACACCGGCCTGGACTTCGCCGCCGTGGTGCTGGCCTCGGGCAGCGCCGGTACCCACAGCGGCCTGGCCCTGGCCTTGAGTGAAACCCTGCCGCAACTTCCAGTGATTGGCGTCACGGTATCGCGCAGCGAGGAAGACCAGTTCCCTAAGGTCCAAGGGCTTGCCGAGCGTGTCGCCCAGTTGCTTGAGGTAGCGCTTCCAGAGGCCTTCAAGGTGAACCTGTGGGACGAATATTTCGCCCCTCGCTACGGTGAGCCGAACGCCGGTACCCTGGCAGCGGTCAAGCTGCTGGCAAGCCTCGAAGGCCTGCTGCTGGATCCGGTCTACACCGGCAAGGCCATGGCCGGCCTGCTCGACGGCATCGGCCGCGACCGTTTCGACGAGGGTCCGATCATCTTCCTGCACACCGGCGGGGCACCGGCGCTGTTTGCCTACAACGCCGCGTTCTGAAAGAAGTGGGAGCAGCACCATCTTGGGAGAGCGAGCCTGCTCGCGATGACTGTGGATCAGTCAAATAGCCGTTGACTGACACACCACCATCGCGAGCAGGCTCGCTCCCACAGGAACAATTCCATTTGGGAATATTTGGATGATTTAATATTATTTTCCAATCTATTAAAGCCACCCTATAGTCGTGCCCGCTGGCCTATTTGCCACGCGACGCACATGCCGCTTTAAGGCAGGATGTGGCAGTCTTCCAGATCACGGCTACACCTTCTAATCCAATTTACGTCTTCATAAGAAAACACAGGGGCTTGTCATGAATTTTTCCGCATTACGTCGCAACCTGTTGATCGGTTCGCTGGGCCTGGCATTGAGCGCCGGCCTGCTGGGGCAAGCAGTTGCGGGTGAGCAGCTGCAAAAAATCAAGGATGCGGGCGTGATCAACGTCGGCCTGGAAGGCACCTATCCACCGTTCAGCTTCGTCGATGCCGACGGCAAACTGGCCGGTTTCGAAGTGGAGTTTTCCGAGGCCCTGGCCAAGGAACTGGGCGTGAAGGTGAAGCTGCAAGCCACTAAATGGGATGGCATCCTGGCTGCGCTGGAATCCCAGCGTCTGGACGCGGTGATCAACCAGGTCACCATTTCCGAAGAGCGCAAGAAAAAGTACGACTTCTCCGAGCCCTACACCGTCTCCGGCATCCAGGCGCTGGTACTGAAGAAGAACGAAGAAAAACTCAACATCAAGGCGGCCGCCGACCTGGCTGGCAAGAAAGTCGGTGTAGGCCTGGGCACCAACTACGAACAGTGGCTCAAGGACAACGTGCCCCAGGCGGACATCCGTACCTACGAGGATGATCCGACCAAGTACCAGGACCTGCGTATCGGCCGTATCGACGCCATTCTGGTCGACCGCCTGGCCGCCTTCGAACTGGCGAAAAAAGCCCCGGACACGGCCGTTGCTGGCGATGCCTTTTCCCGTCAGGAAGCCGGTGTAACCCTGCGTAAAGGCGAACCCGAGCTGCTGGCGGCGGTGAACAAGGCCATCGATAAGCTGCGCGCCGACGGCACCTTGAAGAAGCTGTCCGAGAAATACTTCAACGCTGACGTCACTCAATAATGGAAGCAAAGCTCCAACTCGTCCTCAGTTCCACGCCCTTTTTGCTTCAGGGCGTGTACTTCACGGTCATCCTGAGCCTGGGCGGAATGTTCTTCGGCTTCCTGCTTGGGTTTGGCCTGGCCTTGATGCGCTTGTCGCGCTTCAAACTGGTGAACTGGTTCGCCCGGGTCTACGTCTCGTTCTTCCGCGGCACGCCGTTGCTAGTCCAATTGTTCATGATGTATTACGGCCTGCCACAAGTGGGCATCGAACTGGACCCGATACCCGCTGCGCTGATCGGCCTCTCGTTGAACATGGCCGCCTACATCTGTGAAACCCTGCGGGCCGCCATCAGTTCCATCGAGCGCGGCCAGTGGGAGGCGGCTGCCAGCATCGGCATGACCCGCGTGCAGACTTTGCGTCGGGCTATCCTGCCGCAAGCCATGCGCACGGCCCTGCCGCCCTTGGGCAACAGCTTCACTTCACTGGTCAAGGACACCTCGCTGGCAGCCACCATCCAGGTACCTGAACTGCTCCGCCAGGCGCAGTTGGTTTCCGCGCGGACCTTCGAAATTTTCGCCATGTACCTGTCCGCCGCGTTGATCTACTGGATTCTTGTCAGCGCCCTGGCACATGTGCAAAACCGTCTGGAAGCGCGGGTCAACCGGCATGAGCAGGAGTCTTGAAGCATGATCGTGGTTGAAAAACTGACCAAACAATTCAAGGGTCAGACGGTGCTCAACGGTATCGATCTGCAGGTCGAGGAAGGCGAGGTCGTCGCAATCATCGGCCCCAGCGGCTCGGGCAAGACCACCTTCCTGCGCTGCCTGAACTTCCTCGAAGAACCCAGCAGCGGCCGGATCAAGGTCGGTGACATCGAAATCGATGGCAGCCGCCCGTTGAACCAGCAACAAGGCCTGGTGCGTCGTCTGCGCCAGCAGGTGGGCTTTGTGTTCCAGAACTTCAATCTGTTTCCCCATCGCACGGCTCTGGAAAATGTCATCGAGGGCCCGCTGGTGGTGAAGAAGACCCCACGTGCCGACGCTGAAACCCTGGGCCGCAAACTGTTGGCCAAGGTGGGCCTGGCCGGCAAGGAGGACGCCTATCCACGTCGCCTGTCCGGCGGTCAGCAACAACGGGTGGCGATTGCCCGGGCGTTGGCGATGGAGCCGCAAGTGATCCTGTTCGACGAACCGACCTCGGCGCTGGACCCTGAACTGGTCGGAGAAGTCCTGGCGACCATTCGCGGCCTGGCCGAAGAGAAACGCACCATGGTCATCGTGACCCACGAAATGAGCTTTGCTCGTGACGTGGCGAACCGCGTGGTGTTTTTCGACAAGGGCGTGATCGTCGAACAAGGTGAAGCCAAGACCATGTTCGCAGCGCCCAAGGAAGAACGCACCCGGCAGTTCCTCAGCAAGTTTCTCTCAGCCAGTCCCGGCGCACAGTAACTTATCGACGCAGGCTTACTTCCAGGGATGGAAGGAGCTGTCGACTTGAAGACAACCTCACCGTTTGAAACCCGTTAAGCATCTTCAATTATCTGACGTGCGGTATATACCTACCTCTCGCAACACTTCCCTTCGCGCTAAGCTCTCTGCCAGTTCATGCCCTACAAACCTTCCGCTCGGCTCTCAAACCGAGGTAAAAGGCGATTTGCGCTGTGTATTTTTAACATCAACACGTAGGACATTTCTGAAGAACTTAACAGTCCATTGTTAAGCAAGCGCCTCTATTGACACTGAAACTATCGACCCCGTATCTAGTTGACCAGCAGGCGACGCACATTATTTTAGTTGTACGCAGCGGAGAACCACAGAAACAGCATTCAAGACTGCGCAATAAAATAGTCGCGTATATCAACGCCTTTGCTCTTTCCGAAACGGACTTCGTTTGTCAGCATCAAGGAGAACACCATGACATGTACGTCAACTATCCCGGAACTTGCCGCCCCTGCCCTGGCCAATGCCTGCCGTAGCGGTATCAACATCACTGGTGCCGCCCGCCTGGAAGTGCTCGTCGCCCCTTATCCCGGCATGGACGCGGGCGATCTGATCGAACTGTTCTGGGACAACTGCTACGTCGGCTCACGTCTGCTGACCGAGGCGGACACGCAAGCCAGTGTCACGTTGCGAGTACCGGAGAGTTTCATCGTCAACGGGACTTCGCGCATCCATTATCGTGTGATGCGGGTCGGGCGCGGGCCGGCGCTGTCGGCAACGCATCGGGTACAGGTCAAGCTCGATTGCCCCGGCGGCCAGCCGTCAGCCCTGAGTGGCGATGAAAACCAGGGGCTGGCACCGGTGCGTATTCCGGAGCCCATTCGTCGCCAGGGGGTGAACCCGAGCCAGATCAAACGCGGCGTCCCGCTGACCATCGAGCCCTACCTGAACATGGCCGTCGACGATGCGATCACCTTGCGCTGGGGCGATGTGCGTATGGACCTGCCTCGGATCAAATCCAGCGAAGTGGGCCAACCGGTCAATGTCTGGGTGCCACCGGAGATCATCCTGGAGGCGGGAGAAGACCTGCGCCTGGAAGTGACCTACTGCATCCTCGATCGAGTGGGCAACAACTCCCACTGGGCGCCGCCCCGAACACTGACGATCGGTTGTGCCAGGTCCTATTTGAAAACCCAACCGAAAGAGCCCCTCCAGGCCGCCGAACCGCGGCGTAAAAGGCCTTGATACAACAGGTTCCGGGTGAGGACATTTTTCTGTGGCGAGGGGAATTTTTCCCCGCTGGGCTGCGAAGCCGCCGCAAGACTTTAAGGGTTGCTTCGCAACCCAGCGGGGCGGTGCGACGTTTCGCTAAATCCCCTCGCCACAAAATCACCCGGCGAAAGATCTCTATCTATATTCCTAAACGTTAGTTCAAAAATAATTTACATCCGTTTAGGGTATATAAACCGGACCACCGGACATTCCTGATTTTCTTGAGATGTGAGGTGGGTATGGTACGCAACACAATCACCCGGGCGCAGAACGCCCAGGCACTGCCAACAGCCATGGAGCGGCTGTGATGTCTGGTCTGGCGCAAGCGAAGCTCCAGAGCGATCAGGACGTCGCCCCCCCGTTGTTGCCCGCCCAGGTGCTGCGCAACGATGCCGAGGCGATCCAGGCCGCACGAGAGTTGGCACAGGTTGCCCGCCAGCAGGCCGCACGACGGGATCAACAGCGCAAGCTGCCCTGGTCGGAAATCGAGCAGTTCACCCGCAGCGGGCTCGGCAGTATCGCAGTCCCACGGGAATATGGTGGGCCGCAAGTCTCGTTCGTGACCCTTGCCGAGGTCTTCTCGATCATTTCCGCCGCCGACCCGGCCCTCGGACAGATTCCGCAGAACCAGTTTGGCGTGCTCCAACTGATTCTTGGCACGGGCACCGAACGGCAGAAAGAAATCCTTCTGAACAGCGTGCTCGAAGGTTGGCGCATTGGCAACGCGGGGCCGGAACGCGGGACTCGCAACACCCTGGAGCTCAAGGCACGGATCAGCGCCGACAGCCATGGCTTTCTCATCAACGGCCAGAAGTTCTATTCCACCGGCGCACTGTTCGCCCACTGGGTTGCGGTCAAGGCGCTGGACGACGAGGGCCGGCAGGTGCTGGCCTTCGTGCGACGCGGCACACCGGGCCTGCGCATCGTCGACGACTGGTCGGGTTTTGGTCAGCGCACCACGGCCAGTGGCACCGTGCTGCTGAACAACGTGCGGGTCGACGCCGAACTGGTGCTGGACAACTGGCGCATCAACGAGACGCCAAACGTGCAAGGCGCTATCTCGCAATTGATCCAGGCCGCCATTGACGCAGGCATTGCCCGTGGCGCTATCGACGACGCCATTGCATTCGTCCGCGAACGTTCCCGGCCCTGGATCGATGCCAAGGTCGAGCGGGCCAGCGATGACCCGTACGTCATCGCCGATATCGGCAGACTGAAAATCGACCTGCACGCCACCGAAGCACTGTTGCGCAAGGCCGGCCAAGTGCTGGACCAGGTCAATGCCGCGCCAATTACCGCGCAATCCGCCGCCCGGGCTTCGATAGCCGTGGCCGAGGCCAAGGTGCTGAGCACCGAAATTGCCCTGCAAGCCAGCGAAAAACTGTTCGAGCTGGCCGGCAGCCGCGCGACCCTCGCCGAATTCAACCTCGACCGTCATTGGCGCAATGCACGCGTCCATACCCTGCACGACCCGGTGCGCTGGAAGTATCACGCAGTGGGCGCCTATTACTTGAACGGCACTTTGCCGGCCCGGCATTCCTGGATCTGACCACCCGACTTCTGGAGCAGCACATGACGCTTTCCCAACACGTCGCGGTGATCACCAGCGACGAACAAGCCCTGATTGTCGCCAGCGACCTGGCCGATGACTTCAAACGCGACAGCGCCCTGCGCGACCTCGAACGTCGCCTGCCGCACCCGGAGCTAGAAGCCTTTTCCCGCTCCGGCCTGTGGGGCATCAGCGTGCCCAAGGCCTATGGCGGCGCGGGCGTTTCCAACGTCACGCTGGCCAAAGTCATTGCATTGATTGCCGAGGCCGACGGCTCTCTCGGGCAGATTCCGCAAAATCATTTCCATGCCCTGGAGGTGCTACGGGTCAATGGCAGCGATGCACAGAAGCAACGCCTGTATGGCGAGGTCCTGGCCGGCCAGCGGTTTGGCAATGCCTTGGCGGAACTGGGCACCAAGACCGCCCATCACCGCACCACCCAACTGCGCCGCGACGGCGACGGCTATCGCATCAACGGTCGCAAGTTCTACGCCACCGGTGCGCTCTATGCCCAGCGCATCCCCACGTCAGTGGTGGATGAAAACGGTGTCCAGCAACTGGCCTTCGTCCCGCGCAACAGCGAAGGTCTGACGGTGATCGACGATTGGAGCGGCTTCGGACAGCGCACCACCGGCAGCGGTTCGGTGGTGTTCGAAAACGTGTATGTCTCGGCCGAAGACGTCCTGCCCCTGCAGAGTGCCTTCGAGCGGCCGACACCGGTGGGGCCACTGGCGCAGATTCTTCATGCCGCCATCGACACCGGTATTGCCCGCGCAGCCTATGAAGATGCCCTGCAGTTTGTCCGGAGCAAAACCCGGCCATGGATCGACGCCACCCATGACGTCGCCACCGAAGCCCCCCACACGCTCAAGAGTTTTGGCCAACTGAGCAGCCGCCTGCATGCCGCCGAAGCGCTACTGGAAAGGGCCGGGGAATTTCTCGACCGGGCCCAGGCCGACACCAACGCCGAAACGGTCGCCGCCGCGTCGATTGCCGTGGCCGAAGCCCGCGCCATCAGCACCGAAATTTCCCTGGCCACCGGCAGCACGCTGTTCGAGCTGGCCGGTAGTCAGGCGACCCTGGCCGAGCATGGCCTGGACCGCCATTGGCGCAACGCACGGGTGCATACGCTGCATGACCCGGTGCGCTGGAAATACCACGCGGTGGGCAACTTCTATCTCAACGACGAGAAGCCGCCGCTGCGGGGGACCATCTGATGGCACCCGGCAAGAAAAAAATCCTGCTCAATGCGTTCAACATGAACTGCATCGGGCACATCAATCACGGACTGTGGACGCATCCCCAGGACACCTCTACCCAGTACAATACCCTCGAATACTGGACCGGACTGGCGCAACTGCTGGAACGCGGGCTGTTCGACGGGTTGTTCATCGCCGATATCGTCGGGGTCTACGACGTGTATCAACAATCGGTGGACGTCACGCTGAAGGAGTCGATTCAGCTACCGGTCAACGATCCGTTGCTGTTGGTCAGCGCGATGGCCGCCGTTACGAAAAACCTGGGCTTCGGCCTCACCGCCAACCTGACCTACGAGCCGCCCTACCTGTTCGCCCGCCGCATGAGCACCCTCGACCATCTGAGCCGTGGCCGGGTCGGCTGGAACATCGTTACCGGCTACCTGGAAAGCGCCGCCAAGGCCATGGGCCTGACTGCGCAGGTCGAACATGACCGCCGCTACGACCAGGCCGACGAATACCTGCAAGTGCTCTACAAGCTGTGGGAAGGCAGTTGGGAAGATGACGCGGTACTCAACGACCGCGAACAGCGGATCTACGCCCGACCGGAAAAAGTCCACAAGGTCCGCCACCGGGGCGAGTTCTATCAGGTCGAGGGTTACCACCTCTGCGAACCTTCACCCCAGCGTACACCGGTGCTGTTCCAGGCCGGCAGCTCGGAGCGCGGATTGCAGTTCGCCGGGAGCCACGCCGAGTGCGTGTTCATCAGCGGGCAGAACAAAGCGGCGACCAGGCATCAGGTGGACAAGGTGCGCGCCAGCGCCGTCCAGGACGGACGCAAGCCCGAGGACATCAAGGTATTCATGGGCTTGAACGTGATTGTTGGCGAGACCGAGGCAGCCGCCTGGACCAAGCACGCCGAGTACCTGAGCTACGCCAGCGCCGAGGCCGGGGTCGCACATTTCTCCGCGTCGACGGGCATCGATTTTTCCGAGTACACACTGGACGAGCCGATCCAGTACGTGAAGAACAATGCCATCCAGTCCGCCACCCGGATTCTGCAGAACAACGACTGGACCCGGCGCAGGCTACTGGAACAACACGCCCTGGGCGGCCGCTACATCACGCTGGTCGGCTCGGCCGAGCAGGTGGCCGACGAGCTGGAATCGTGGATGGCCGAAACCGGTCTCGACGGTTTCAACCTGACCCGCATCGTCACGCCGCAAAGCTATGTGGACTTCATCGACCTGGTGATCCCCGAACTGCAGCGACGCGGGTCGTACAAGACGGAATACGACAGCGGCACCCTGCGGGAAAAGCTGTTCCATGCAGGAGCCCATTTGCCCGAACGACACACCGGCTCGCACTACCGACACTGACCTGCCAGACCAAGGCAAACCTTGGTGAGGGAACGGCTCCCTCGCCACAAGGACCTGCGACTATTCATCAATGACTGGAATACCTACATGACAAAGCAACGCCTGACCCTGCCAGTCAAAACACTGGCCCTGCTTCTCAGTCTGTTCAGCTCGACACTGTTTGCCGCCGACGCGCCGCTGAAAATCGGTACCACCGCCGCATTCGCCATCCCCCTGGAGGCCGCCGTGGACGAAGCGTCCAAACAAGGCCTGAAGGTCGAGTTGGTGGAGTTCAGCGACTGGATCGCACCGAACGTCAGCCTCGCCTCCGGCGATATCGACGTGAACTATTTCCAGCACATCCCGTTCCTGGAAAATGCCAAGGCCGCCGCCGGGTTCGACCTGGTGCCGTTCGCACCGGGAATCATCAACAACGTCGGCCTCTACTCGAAGAAATACAAAAGCTTCGACGAACTGCCCGAGGGTGCTAGCGTCGCCATTGCCAATGATCCGATCAACAGCGGGCGCGGCTTGCAACTGCTGGCCAAGGCCGGGTTGATCACGCTCAAGCCGGGAGTGGGCTACAAGGCCACCGAGGATGACATCGTCGCCAACCCGAAGAAGCTCCGGATCCTGCAGGTCGAAGCCGTGCAACTGGTGCGCGCCTATGAAGACGCCGACCTGGTGCAGGGATACCCCGCCTACATTCGCCTGGCGAACACCTTCGACGCCACCTCCGCGTTGCTGTTCGACGGCCTCGATCACAAGGAATACGTCATCCAGTTCGTGATCCAGCCCAAGAGCAAGAGCGACCCGCGGCTGATCAAGTTCGTCGACATCTACCAACACTCTCCTGCGGTGCGGGCAGCCTTGGACAAGGCTCATGGCAAGCTCTACCAGGCCGGTTGGGAGGGCTGACCATGAGCGTCGCCAATGCCCTTCCCAGACCAGAAGCCTCCTTGCCCCTCAGCGCCACGCACACCGAGCTGCATCCAGAGTTCAACCGCGCCCACGTACGTTTCATCGGCGTGGGCAAGACCTACAACGGCGCCCGGGTAGCGGCTCTGCAGGGCATCGACCTGGCGATCCAGCATGGCGAAGTGTTCGGCATCATCGGCCGCAGCGGCGCCGGCAAGTCATCATTGATCCGTACCATCAACCGCCTGGAACAACCCAGCAGTGGACGGGTGCTGATCGATCAGGTCGACATCGGCGGGTTCGATGAAGATCGCCTGGTGGAGCTGCGCCGACGCATCGGCATGATCTTCCAGCATTTCAACCTGATGTCGGCCAAGACCGTATGGCAAAACGTCGAATTACCGCTGAAGGTCGCCGGCGTACCCAAGGCACAGCGCCAGCGCAAAGTCCGCGAACTGCTGGAACTGGTCGGCCTGCAAGACAAGCACAAGGCTTATCCGGCGCAGCTCTCGGGTGGCCAGAAGCAACGCGTCGGCATCGCCCGGGCGCTGGTGCACGACCCACAGATCTTGCTGTGCGACGAGGCCACCTCGGCCCTGGACCCGGAGACCACCCAATCGATTCTCGGCCTGCTGCGCCAGATCAATCAGCGGCTGGGCCTGACCATCGTGTTGATCACCCATGAAATGGCGGTGATCCGTGAAGTCTGCGACCGCGTGGTGGTGCTTGAACAAGGGCGGATCGTTGAACAGGGGCCGGTCTGGGAGGTGTTCGGCAATCCGCGGCATGAGGTCAGCCGGACATTGTTGGCGCCGTTGCAACAGGCCTTGCCGGAGGAATTGCAAAGCCGTTTGCAGGCACAGCCACCATCGGCGGATGCAGCCGCAGTGCTGCGCCTGCAATTCACTGGTACGGGACGGGAGGAACCGGATCTCGCGGCGTTGTTCAGTGCCTTAGGCGGACGGGTACGACTGCTGCATGGAGGCATCGAGCGGATTCAGGGTCATGGACTGGGACAATTGTTGCTGGCGGTCAGCGGCTCGTCCTGGGGCGTCGAGGAACTGCGACAGCGCGCCGGCAATTGGGCGCAACAAGTGGAGGTGCTGGGCTATGTGGTTTGATCGGTTGCTGCAGGGGTTCATCGACACACTGCTGATGGTGGGCGTGTCGTCGCTGATCGCGTTACCAACCGGCATCGCGCTGGCGGTGATTCTGGTCACCAGCGGCAAGGGCGGGATCTACGAAGCGCCCACGCTGAACCGCGCCCTTGGCGCGTTCGTGAATCTGTTCCGTTCGATACCGTTCCTGATCCTCATGGTGGCGCTGATCCCGTTCACGCGACTGATCGTCGGTACCACCTACGGCGTGTGGGCAGCCGTGGTGCCGTTGACCATCGCTGCCACACCGTTCTTCGCCCGCATCGCCGAAGTCAGCCTGCGAGAAGTCGACCACGGCTTGATCGAAGCCGCCCAGGCCATGGGTTGCCGACGCTGGCATATCGTCTGGAACGTGCTGTTGCCAGAAGCGCTGCCGGGTATCGTGGGTGGTTTTACCATCACGTTGGTGACCATGATCAACTCCTCAGCCATGGCCGGAGCCATCGGCGCCGGCGGCCTGGGGGACATTGCCTATCGTTATGGTTACCAGCGCTTCGACAGCCAGATCATGCTCACCGTGATCGTGCTGCTGGTGGCACTGGTGGCGCTGATTCAATTGGGCGGTGATCGGTTAGCGCGAGGGCTGAACAGGCGTTGAGTGGATGCTGTGACGATGGGGTATAGTCGGCCTTCGCTCCCCACTCAAGCCTCGCCATGAAACACTCCTCCGACGACCTCAACGCCATCACCACCACGACCCTGGGCCATTACGACTCGGTCGCCGAGAGCTTTCGCGACGGCACTCGTGATCACGACGTCAGCCAGAACATCGATGCGCTGTTGCGGCATATCCACGGCCCGGCACCGCTTCACATTCTCGATTTCGGTTGCGGCCCGGGAAGGGATCTGCAGACCTTCACCCGCATGGGGCACATTGCGGTGGGGCTCGATGGTTCACAGGAATTCGCCCGGATGGCTCGCCAGGACAGCGGCTGCGAAGTCTGGCAACAGGATTTCCTGCGACTGGACCTGCCAAGCGAGCGTTTCGACGGGATCTTCGCCAACGCCGTGCTGTTTCATATCCCGACCCAGGAATTGCCGCGGGTGCTCAAGCAACTGCATGCCACCCTCAAGCCTGGTGGCGTGCTGTTCAGCTCCAATCCCCGGGGCGAGAACCAGGAAGGCTGGAGCGGCCAGCGCTTCGGCGCCTACCACGACCTCGAGGCCTGGCGCACGCAGCTCATCGCAGCCGGTTTTGTGGAGCTGGAACACTACTATCGGCCGACGGGACTGCCCCGGGAGCAGCAGCCATGGCTGGCGAGTGTCTGGCGCAAGTCTTAAGGCCCACAGCCCCCCTGTGGCGAGGGGATTTATCCCCGCTGGGGTGCGAAGCAGCTCTAAAAGCTAATGCCTCGAACTGTCAGGTTGATCGGTTTCGGTAGTATGGGGGGCGCTTCGCACCCCAGCGGGGATAAATCCCCTCGCCACAAAGACCGCGCCTGACTCTTTAATAACCTGTCACTGCTGCTTACCCAACCACTTCTGCGACAACTGCTCCAGCCTCCCATCATCCTTGATACGCGCCAGGGCGTTGTCCACGCTGGCCTTGAACGCCGGGTTGCCCTTCTGGAACGGAATCACCAGGCTCGGTGCCGGACCGCTCTTTTCTTCCGGTTGGAAAGACTGCGCCATCATGAGCGGGCGCGGTGTGTCCTCCTTCTTCGCCAACAATTGCGCATCCGGGTGGCTGTAAGCGGCACTGGTGTCGAAACGTTCCGCCAGTTCCGGGGTCATTGCTATGTGGTTGATGGCGACGTCGTACTTGCCGCTTTCCACGCCGCTCAGCAGATCCGCGGCATCGGTGACCACAAAGTCGGCGCGTACATCGAGTTCATTGGCCAGCATCTGGCCCAGTTCCACTTCGAAACCGGTGAGCTTGCCGTCTTCCTTGAAGTTGAAGGGAGCGGCATTGGCTTCGAGAGCGATGCGCAGTTCGCCACGGTCGTTGATGTCGTCGATCAGTTCGGCATGGGCCAAAGGGCTCAAGAGGGGTAGCAGGCAGATCAGGCCAGGCAGGAAACGCATGGTCACTCCTTGGTATTTGTACAAGCGACGCTCGTTTCAGGCTCGCTTTGCTATGGTTGTTGCAGGCTTCGACAACGATTGGTCATGAAGTTGTCACGACCAATAGGATTTCGCGGAAAAACTGGAGAAAAAAATGAAAAGCTTTATGTCACGTGCATTTTTAGCCGGCCTGTTGCTGGGAACTTCGATGCTGGCGGCAGCAACGCCTGCGCCTGAAGGCGCAAAAGTATTTATCGTGTCCCCAGCCGACGGCGCCACCGTCTCCCAGGAATTCAAGGTCAAGTTCGGCGTCGCGGGCGTTGCGCTGGCGCCAGCGGGTGATACGACAAAGAACACCGGACATCACCACCTGCTGATCGACGTCGACAAACTGCCTGCCGCCGGCGCGGCGATACCGGCCGACGCCAACCACATGCATTTCGGCAAGGCGCAGACCGAGGCCACCATCAGGCTGGCGCCAGGCAAACATACCTTGCAGCTGGAGCTGGGCGACTTCAGCCATGTACCGTTCGATCCGCCGATTGTCTCCGAAAAGATCACCGTAAACGTGAAATAAACGTGATTGGCTGACAGTAAATAACCTCTGTGGGAGCGAGCAGGCTCGCTCCCACAGGTTTATGTCAGCCATAAAAAACGGGAGTCCTTATGGACTCCCGTTTTTTCATTACATGCCACTTGAAGCTAACAGCTCGCCAGTGCTCTTTAGAACAACACGCGGGACCGGATGGTGCCCTTGATGTGCTGCAGCTTCTCTTGCGCCAGGTCCGAGTATTCGGCGTCGACGTCGATCACGACGTAGCCGACTTTCTCGTTGGTCTGCAGGAACTGACCGGAAATGTTGATGCCGTTTTCCGCGAAGACCTTGTTGATCTCGCTCATCACACCCGGGATGTTTTCGTGGATGTGCAGCAGGCGGTGTTTGCCAGGGTGCGCCGGCAAGGCCACTTCCGGGAAGTTCACGGACGATACCGAAGTACCGTTGTCGCTGTACTTGACCAGTTTTTCCGCCACTTCCAGACCGATGTTGGCCTGGGCTTCAGCCGTGGAACCGCCGATGTGCGGGGTCAGGATCACGTTGTCCAGGCCACGCAGCGGGCTTTCGAAGATATCGTCGTTGGAGCGCGGCTCCACCGGGAACACGTCGATGGCAGCGCCGATCAGGTGCTTGTCCTTGATCGCGTCGGCCAGGGCGTCGAGCTTGACCACCGTACCGCGGGCGGCGTTGATCAGGATCCCGCCCTTCTTGATGGCGCGGATTTCCTTCTCGCCGATCATCCACTGGGTCGCTGCGGTTTCCGGCACGTGCAGGGTCACGATGTCGGACATGCCCAGCAACTCATGCAGATCGTTGACCTGGGTGGCGTTGCCCAGTGGCAGCTTGGTCACGGTGTCGTAGAAGAACACCTGCATCCCCAAGCCTTCGGCCAGGACCGACAACTGGGTGCCGATCGAGCCATAACCGACGATACCCAGCTTCTTGCCACGGATTTCGAAGGAGTTGGCCGCACTCTTGATCCAGCCGCCACGGTGGCAGGAAGCGTTTTTCTCGGGGATGCCGCGCAACAGCAGGATGGCTTCGGCCAGCACCAGTTCGGCAACGGAACGGGTGTTGGAGTACGGCGCGTTGAACACCGCGATACCGCGCTCGCGAGCCGCGTCGAGGTCAACCTGGTTGGTGCCGATGCAGAAACAGCCGACCGCCACCAGTTTCTTGGCGTGGTCAAAGATCTCTTCGGTCAATTGAGTGCGGGAGCGAATGCCGATGAAATGAGCATCGGCGATCTTTTCCTTGAGCTGGGCTTCCGGCAGAGAACTGGTGATGTACTCGATACTGGTATAGCCCGCCGACTTGAGGACGTCGACAGCCGATTGGTGGACGCCTTCGAGGAGAAGGAACCTGATCTTGCTCTTATCGAGAGAAGTCTTGCTCATCTGCGTAAACCTGTGTCCCGGAAAAAATGGCAGGGAATCGGACCGCGCATGCTGGCCCGACCGGCGTGATGGCCGTCGCCGCAGAACGACCTTCGGCACTGTTCTACGGGGGCGGTATGCTAGCATATGCGACCTGCAAACACTCATTCTGCGACATGAAGCGTTCTCAGGGTGACCATGAATTGTTCGAGAGTTTTGTCGATGACCCATTCTGCCCTGATAGAAGAGCTCAAGACCCTCGTCGAGCCTGGCAAGGTCCTGACCGATGCCGACTCCCTGCAAGCCTATGGCAGGGATTGGACGCGACACTTCGCCCCGGCGCCGAGCGCCATCGTCTTCCCAAAGACCATCGAACAGGTCCAGGCCATCGTGCGCTGGGCCAATGAACGCAGGGTTGCCCTGGTGCCATCGGGCGGGCGCACCGGGCTTTCCGCCGCAGCCGTGGCGGCCAACGGCGAAGTGGTCGTGTCATTCGACTACATGAACCGGATTCTCGAGGTGAACCTCACCGACCGCACCGCCGTCTGCCAGCCGGGCGTGATCACCGAGCAGCTACAGAACAAGGCCGCAGAGCATGGGCTGTACTACCCGGTGGACTTCGCTTCGTCCGGTTCCAGCCAGATTGGCGGCAATATCGGCACCAATGCCGGCGGGATCAAGGTGATTCGCTATGGCATGACCCGCAACTGGGTAGCCGGGATGAAAGTCGTCACCGGTAAGGGCGACCTGCTGGAACTGAACAAGGACCTGATCAAGAACGCCACCGGCTATGACCTGCGGCAACTGTTCATCGGCGCCGAAGGCACCCTCGGTTTCGTGGTCGAGGCCACCATGCGCCTGGATCGGGCGCCGAAAAACCTCACGGCGATGGTGCTCGGCACGCCGGACTTCGATTCGATCATGCCAGTGCTCCACGCCTTCCAGGGAAAACTCGACCTGACGGCCTTCGAGTTTTTCTCCGACAAGGCCTTGGCCAAGATCATGGGCCGTGGCGACGTACCCGCGCCCTTCGAAACCGACTGCCCGTTCTACGCCCTGCTGGAATTCGAAGCCACCACCGAAGCAGTCGCCAATCAGGCCCTGGAAACCTTCGAGCATTGCGTGGAGCAAGGCTGGGTATTGGATGGCGTGATGAGCCAGAGCGAAACCCAGCTGCAGAATCTGTGGAAACTGCGTGAGTACATCTCCGAAACCATCTCCCACTGGACGCCGTACAAGAACGACATCTCGGTAACCGTCTCGAAAGTCCCGGAGTTTCTCAAGGAAATCGACGCGATCGTCGGCAAACACTACCCGGACTTCGAAGTGGTCTGGTACGGCCACATCGGCGACGGCAACTTGCACCTGAATATCCTCAAGCCGGACAACCTGGGCAAGGATGAGTTCTTCGCCAAATGTGCGACCGTGAACAAATGGGTTTTCGAAATCGTCGAGAAGTACAACGGCTCGATTTCGGCGGAACACGGCGTGGGCATGACCAAGCGCGACTACTTGACCTATAGTCGCTCACCGGTGGAAATCGAATACATGAAAGCCATCAAGGCCACATTCGACCCGAACGGCATCATGAACCCAGGCAAAATTTTCGCGGTGTGATGCAAAACACCCGATGAGTTTCAGAAAACAGGAGTCGGTAATGAGCTATCAGCACCAGTATGTCGACGGTACCCGCATCCACTTCCCGGTCGGAAAAGTGGTGTGCATTGGGCGTAACTACGCCGAACATGCAAAGGAACTGGATAACCCGGTGCCCACCGAACCCTTGCTGTTCATCAAGCCCGGCAGTTGCGTGGTACCGCTGGAAGGCAGTTTCAGCATTCCCGTGGAGCGGGGCTCGGTGCATTACGAAGCGGAAATCGCCGTACTGATCGGCAAGCCGCTGTCGACCCGGCCAAGCGTCGAAGAAGTGCTCGATGCCATTTCCGGCTTCGCCCCGGCCCTGGACCTGACCCTTCGGGACAAGCAGGCCGAGCTCAAGGCCAAGGGCCTGCCATGGGAAATTGCCAAGTCATTCGACGGCGCGGCCGTGATTGCGCCCTTCGTATCGAACGCCACCTTTACCGATCTGGCCGATATCCCCGTTCGCCTGACCATCAACGGTGAAGTGCGCCAGGACGGCAACAGCAGCCTGATGCTCAACCCCATCGTGCCGATGATCCAATACATGGCCGGCTGCTTCTCGCTACAGGCCGGCGACGTGATCCTCACCGGCACCCCGGCGGGCGTCGGGCCGCTGAATGTGGGGGATGAGCTGGTGCTGGAGCTGCCGGGCGCGAGCCGTTTCGAAAGCACCGTTTGCTGACAGCTGCGTCATCTCCTTTCTGTGGGAGCGAGCCTGCTCGCGATCGCGGTCTGCCTGCAACATTGATGTTGCCTGACACACCGCGATCGCGAGCAGGCTCGCTCCCACAAGGGTTTGAAGGCATCCACCCCACGATTTACCGTTTTTTTCACATGCCATCCGGATAATCCCGGCGAATGTGGCATCTGAACCAGCCATTCCCCTGCCCGAATTCCTGGAACGCAATCATCGATGGCCAAGACCCCAGCATTGCCCCACGCCGCCTCCGTCCGCCGCTCCCGCTTTGCCCTGCCCTGGTATGTCTGGTCGCTGTTGGCGCTGGCTGCCGCTTATGGATTGGCGTTTGCGATGCATTGGGACGACCGGGGTCTGCTTTGGGTCAAGGAGCATTTTCAAAGCCCGGCTCAACGTCAGGAAAGCGTCTGGCTACCCGATTACACCGCTGTGATCGACGCCAAGCCGCTCCCTGGCATGGAGAAGGATGAAGCGTCCGATGTGACCTACAACCCACAGACCAAGACCTTGTTTGCCGTCATGGGCAAGAATCCGTTCCTGGTGGAGCTGACGTTACAGGGTGATGTGCTTCGCAAGATACCTTTGGTGGGCTGGAGTAACCCTGAAGGCGTCTCCTTCATGGAGAACGGTCTCCTGGCCATCACCGATGAGCGAAGCCACACACTGTCGATTGTCCACGTCGATGCCGATACCCGAGAATTGAAAGAGAGCGATTTCCCTCACTACGACCTTGGCCCTTCAAAGAACCAGAACAAGGGGTTCGAAGCGGTTGTCTGGGACCCACGCAACCAGCAACTGGTACTGGGCGAGGAACGGCCGCCAGCATTGTTCACCTGGAAAAGCGACGGCACCCCGGTGCTCAAGGGTGACAAACAGATCCATACCAGCGATGAACTGGACCTGCGCAACCTCTCGGCCCTGGCGATCGACCCCCGAACCGGTCACATGCTGGTACTTTCGGCCGATTCTCATCTTTTGCTGGAGCTTGATGAAAAAGGCCAGCAAGTCAGTTTCATGACCTTACTGGGCGACTTCAACGGGCTGAAGAACACCATCCCGCGCGCCGAAGGCGTCACCATGGATGAAGCTGGCAACGTGTACATGGTCAGCGAGCCGAACCTGTTCTATCGTTTCGAGAAACAACGCTGACAGAGCAACTCTGTAAGGCAGTTCCTCCTTCGCTGTAGGGTGTGGCACACGGCCATTAAGCTTCAGTTCAGGCAGTCGTGGTATTTCCAACCACCTGTTCCTACCCGAGCCCACCCATGCGTCGACTTGCCCGCCCCAAACCCTTGATCCTGATGCTACTGGCAATCGCTCTGATCGTGCTGATCGCGGCGGGTCAGTACCTGCGCCTGTTCGAACGGGCCTGGTTCAACCTCAATACCCTCTGGCAACCCACCAACGAGCAGGCCATCGCCCTGGACCAGTACCGGGTCACGATGGAGGCCCAGGTAATCGAAGGTCTCGACGACGTGTCGGCGCTGACGTTCGATCCAGTACGCAAGAGCCTGTTCACCGTCACCAACAAGAATGCCGAACTGATCGAAGTGTCACTGGACGGCAAGATCCTGCGCCGCGTGGCCTTGATCGGTTTCGGTGATCCGGAAGCGGTGGAGTTCATCAGCGAGGACATCTACGTCATCAGCGACGAGCGCCAGCAGCGGCTGATCAAGATTCACCTGGACGAAGACACCCGGTTCCTCGACGCGGCCGACGCCGAACAAATGACCCTCGGCGTGCACATGAGCAAGAACAAAGGGTTCGAAGGGCTGGCCTACGACTCAGTAGGCAAGCGGCTGTTCGTAGCAAAGGAACGCGATCCGATGCTGATTTATGAAGTGCAGGGCTTTCCCCATCACAATTCGGAAAAGTCTTACACAGTCCACGTCATCAACAACCCCAAGCGCGATGCCGGACTGTTCGTGCGGGACCTGTCGAGCCTGCAATACGATGAGCGCAGCGGCCATTTACTGGCGCTGTCCGATGAGTCGCGACTGATCATCGAGCTGGGTATCGACGGGAAGCCCCTGAGCACACTGTCCTTGAGCAAAGGCCGTCAGGGATTGCAAAAAAATGTCCCCCAGGCCGAAGGCATCGCCATGGACGATGACGGCACTCTGTACCTGGTGAGCGAGCCGAACCTGTTCTACGTGTTCAAGAAACCGCAGCCTTGAACCAGGCCTGCCATGAATCCATGTGGGAGCGAGCCTGCTCGCGATAGCGATTCACCCGTCACATCAGCGTTGAATGTGAAACCGCTATCGCGAGCAGGCTCGCTCCCACAGGGGCCCGGCTTCGATCAGAAGACCGGGCTTTTTCCCTGTTTACTCGGCCCGCAGGGTCTTCACCCCTTCCGCCGTGCCCAGCAGCAGCACATCCGCCGGACGGGCAGCGAACAAACCATTGGTGACCACGCCAACGATGGCGTTGATCTGGCTTTCCAGCTCCGCCGGATTGGTGATCTGCAGGTTATGCACATCCAGGATGATGTTGCCGTTATCGGTCAGCACACCCTCGCGATACACCGGATCGCCGCCCAGCTTCACCAACTGGCGGGCCACGTGGCTGCGAGCCATCGGAATAACCTCGACCGGGAGCGGGAACGCACCAAGCACCGGCACCAGTTTGCTGGCGTCGGCGATGCAGATGAAGGTCTTGGCCACCGCCGCGACGATCTTCTCGCGGGTCAGGGCCGCGCCGCCGCCCTTGATCAGGTTCAGGTGCGCGTCGCTTTCGTCGGCGCCGTCGATGTAGAACTCCAGGTCGCTCACGGTGTTGAGCTCATACACCGGGATCCCGTGGCCCTTGAGCCGCGCAGCAGTGGCTTCGGAGCTGGCAACCGCCCCGTCGAAGGCGCCCTTGTGCTGCGCCAGCGCGTCGATGAAGCAGTTGGCCGTGGAGCCGGTGCCGACCCCGACGATGCTCTTGTCATCCAGTTTCGGGAGGATGAGGTCGACGGCGGCCTGGGCCACGGCCTGTTTGAGTTGATCCTGGGTCATGCGGGCTCCGAAAACGGGCAGGGAGTAAAGAGGGACGCGAGTATAACCCAACAAAACCTCGGGATTCGTGTGGTCGCCCGGCCAAAAGCCGGGTTAGACTCCTTGACCCTGCCCAACCCGCCCAGTGATGCTTTCCGATGCTTGAACAGTACGTCAAAAAGATCCTCACCTCGCGCGTCTACGACGTCGCCGTAGAAACCCCGCTGCAGAACGCTCGCCAGCTTTCCGAGCGACTGGGCAACAGCATCTGGCTCAAGCGCGAAGACTTGCAGCCGGTGTTCTCGTTCAAGATTCGCGGGGCCTACAACAAGCTGACCCAGCTCAGCGATGAAGAGCGTTCACGCGGCGTGGTCACGGCGTCGGCGGGCAACCATGCCCAGGGCCTGGCCCTGGCCGCCAAGGTCCTGGGTGTGAAAGCCACCATCGTGATGCCCAAGACCACCCCGGAAATCAAGGTTGAAGGCGTGCGCTCCCGTGGCGGCAAAGTGGTGTTGCACGGCGACTCGTTCCCCGAGGCCCTGGCCTACTCGCTGAAACTGGTCGACGAAAAGGGTTACGTCTATATCCATCCCTACGACGATCCCCACACCATTGCCGGGCAGGGCACGGTGGCGATGGAAATCCTGCGTCAACATCCGGGGCGCCTGGACGCGATTTTCGTTCCGGTGGGCGGTGGCGGGCTGATTGCCGGGATCGCGGCCTACGTGAAATACCTGCGCCCCGAAATCAAGGTCATCGGTGTCGAACCCGATGACTCCAACTGCCTGCAGGCTGCCATGGCCGCCGGAGAGCGCGTGGTGTTGCCGACCGTCGGCCTGTTTGCCGACGGCGTCGCCGTGGCGCAGATCGGCCAGCACACCTTTGATATCTGCAAGCATCACGTGGATGAAGTCATCACCGTCAGCACCGACGAGATCTGCGCCGCAATCAAGGATATCTACGACGATACCCGCTCGATCACCGAACCTGCAGGCGCGCTGGGCGTAGCCGGGATCAAGAAATACGTCGAGTCACGCGGCATCAGCGGCCAGACCCTGGTCGCCATCGACTCCGGTGCCAACGTCAACTTCGACCGCCTGCGCCACGTGGCCGAGCGCGCCGAACTGGGCGAAGGCCGCGAAGCAATCATCGCGGTGACCATTCCCGAGCAACCGGGCAGCTTCAAGGCCTTCTGCGAAGCCGTGGGCAAGCGTCAGATCACCGAATTCAACTACCGCTACAACACCGGCAGCGAGGCGCACATCTTCGTGGGCGTGCAGACACACCCGGAGAACGACCCACGCAGCACGCTGATCGCCAGCCTGACCGAGCAAGGTTTCCCGGTACTGGACCTGACTGACAACGAACTGGCCAAGCTGCATATCCGCCACATGGTCGGCGGGCATGCGGCCCACGTCATCGACGAGGTGGTGCTTCGCTTCGAATTCCCTGAGCGTCCGGGCGCGCTGTTCAACTTTCTCAACAAGCTGGGCGGACGCTGGAACATTTCGATGTTCCACTATCGCAACCATGGCGCGGCGGACGGCCGTGTGGTCGCCGGCTTGCAGGTGCCCCACGACGAGCGCCACCTGGTGCCGGCAGCCCTGGAGGAGATCGGCTACCCGTATTGGGATGAAAGCGATAACCCGGCATACCAGTTGTTCCTGGGTTAACAAAGCCAAGCTAGGCTGTTGGGCACGGCTCAAGGAAATCGAACAATGGAAACGTTGACTGCGCTGAAGATCGCTCACGTCCTGGCCACGGCCCTGCTGCTGGTGGGCGCCGTAGGGCTGGCCATCTGGGTCTGGCGGACACGCCGCAACGGTGACGCCACGGCATCTGCCCGCGTATTGCAACGCCCGCGGGTGTTCGTCTGGCTGGTGATGGGGCTTTCCCTGGCGAGCCTGCCTTTCACGGGCTGGTGGATGGTTCACCAGGTCGGCTGGCCATTGGGACAGACCTGGCTGCTGGCTTCCAGCATCCTCTACACCCTGGCGGCGCTGACCGGGTTCTGGCTGTTGGTGCGACTGAACAAGCGGCGCAAGCTGCCGACGGCGGGCAACGGCACCTTTACCTTGGCCTTGGCGCTGTTCAGTTTTGTCTGCCTGATTGCCATTGCCGGGTTGATGGGGGCCAAGCCGGTTTAGGGCTCGGAACCGAGTCGGCTTCATCGCGAGCAGGCTCGCTCCCACAGGGGAAACGCATTCCAATGTAGGAGCGAGCCTGCTCGCGATGGCGATGTCAGTCGCGCAGGCTGATCACCGGCCAACCGCGTTTCTCGGCTTCAGCCCGCAGGTTCGGGTCCGGATCCACGGCGACCGGACGCGAAACCACCTCCAGCAACGGCAAGTCGTTCATCGAATCGCTGTAGAAATAGCTGCCGTCGAGGGAATACCCGGTTTCTTCCAGCCAGCGATTCAGGCGAGCCACCTTGCCTTCGCGGAAGCAGGGAATGTCGGTGCTGCGCCCACTGTAGCGCCCATCGATCACCTCGCACTCGGTGGCGATCAGGGTTTCGACCCCCAGGCGCTCGGCAATCGGGGCGGTGACGAAGCGGTTGGTGGCGGTAATGATCACCAGTTTGTCGCCGGCGTCACGGTGCTTTTTCAACAGTTCGATGGCCTGGGGCAACACAATGGGCTCGATGCAATCGCGCATGTAGTCCAGATGCCATTGGGCCAGCACTTCCATTTCGGTACGACCGAGGATTTCCAGGCAAAAGTTCAGGTATTCGGCATTGTCGAGCTTGCCGGCCAGGTAATCCTGGTAGAACTCGTCGTTGCGCGCCTTGTACGTGACGGCGTCCAGGAAGCCGCGCTCACACAGGTAATCGCCCCAGGCGTGATCGCTGTCGCCACCCAACAGTGTGTTGTCCAGGTCGAATAAGGCCAGCCGCATTGCAGTTACTCGCTGAAATTTCTGAAGAAAGGTGCTCAGAATACGGACTTTTCACAAGAGTGCACATAACCTGGGCGGGCTCGTTGCTGCTTTCACAACCTTTGTGGAACAATGCGGCGACATGCGCTTGCGAGGTTGTTGCCGTGATCGATCCCGATGGTTTCCGACCCAATGTGGGGATCATTCTTACGAATGATGCCGGTCAGGTGCTATGGGCTCGCCGTATCAATCAAGACGCCTGGCAGTTTCCTCAAGGCGGGATCAACCCCCAGGAGACGCCGGAAGAGGCTTTGTACCGCGAGTTGAACGAAGAAGTGGGGCTGGAGCGCGAAGATGTTGAAATACTCGCCTGCACCCGAGGCTGGTTGCGCTATCGTTTGCCGCAACGCCTGGTCAGGACGCACAGCCAGCCGCTGTGCATCGGCCAGAAGCAGAAATGGTTTCTCCTGCGCTTGATCTCCAACGAGCAGCGGGTGCGGATGGATTTGACCGGTAAACCGGAGTTCGATGGCTGGCGCTGGGTCAGCTATTGGTATCCGCTGGGCCAGGTGGTGACATTCAAGCGCGAGGTGTATCGACGCGCTCTCAAAGAGCTTGCCCCGCGCCTGCTGACGCGCGACTGACGACGGAGTTCGACCCCGAGCCATGCTCAATACGCTGCGCAAGATCGTCCAGGAAGTTAACGCCGCCAAGGATCTCAAGGCGGCGTTGGGGATTATTGTGTTGCGCGTCAAAGAGGCCATGGGCAGCCAGGTCTGCTCGGTCTACCTGCTGGACCCCGAGACCAACCGTTTCGTGCTGATGGCCACCGAGGGCTTGAACAAGCGCTCGATCGGCAAGGTCAGCATGGCACCCAATGAAGGTCTGGTCGGCCTGGTCGGCACGCGCGAAGAGCCCCTGAACCTCGAAAACGCCGCGGACCACCCGCGCTACCGCTACTTCGCCGAAACCGGCGAGGAGCGCTATGCGTCGTTCCTCGGCGCACCGATCATCCACCACCGCCGCGTCGTCGGCGTGTTGGTCATCCAGCAAAAGGAGCGTCGCCAGTTCGACGAGGGTGAAGAAGCCTTCCTCGTGACCATGAGCGCGCAACTGGCCGGGGTGATCGCCCACGCCGAGGCCACCGGCTCGATCAGCGGCCTGGGCCGCCAGGGCAAGGGCATCCAGGAAGCCAAGTTCGTCGGCGTGCCGGGTTCTCCGGGCGCGGCCGTGGGCACGGCGGTGGTCATGTTGCCGCCCGCCGACCTGGATGTGGTGCCGGACAAGGCCATCAGCGACATCGATGCCGAGCTGAAGCTGTTCAAGACCGCCATCGAAGGGGTGCGCGCCGACATGCGGGCCCTGTCGGCCAAACTGGCGACGCAGCTGCGCCCCGAAGAACGCGCGCTGTTCGACGTCTACCTGATGATGCTCGACGACGCCTCCCTGGGCAGCGAAGTGACCACGGTCATCAAGACTGGCCAATGGGCCCAGGGCGCGTTGCGCCAGGTGGTGACCGACCACGTCAACCGTTTCGAACTGATGGATGACGCTTACCTGCGCGAGCGTGCCTCGGACGTCAAGGACCTTGGCCGTCGCCTGCTGGCCTACTTGCAGCAGGAGCGCCAGCAGACCCTGGTCTACCCCGACAACACCATCCTGGTCAGCGAGGAGCTGACCCCGGCCATGCTCGGTGAGGTGCCCGAGGGCAAGCTGGCGGGGCTGGTCTCGGTACTGGGTTCGGGCAACTCCCACGTCGCGATCCTCGCCCGGGCCATGGGCATTCCCACGGTGATGGGCCTGGTGGACCTGCCGTACTCCAAGGTCGACGGCATCCAGATGATCGTCGACGGCTACCATGGCGAGGTCTATACCAACCCCAGCGACGTGTTGCGCAAGCAGTTCGCCGATGTGGTGGAGGAAGAGAAACAACTGTCCCTGGGCCTGGATGCGCTGAGGGATCTGCCCTGCGTGACGCCCGACGGCCATCGCATGCCGCTGTGGGTCAACACCGGCCTGCTGGCCGACGTGGCCCGGGCGCAGAAGCGCGGCGCCGAGGGTGTGGGCCTGTACCGCACCGAAGTGCCGTTCATGATCAACCAGCGCTTCCCCAGCGAAAAGGAACAACTGGCGATCTACCGCGAGCAACTGGCCGCGTTCCATCCGCAACCGGTGACCATGCGCAGCCTGGACATCGGCGGCGACAAGGCCTTGTCCTATTTCCCGATCAAGGAAGAAAACCCCTTCCTCGGCTGGCGCGGGATTCGCGTGACGCTCGACCATCCGGAAATCTTCCTGGTCCAGGCCCGCGCCATGCTCAAGGCCAGCGAAGGGCTGAACAACCTGCGCATCCTGTTGCCGATGATCTCCGGCACCCATGAGCTGGAAGAAGCCCTGCACCTGATCCACCGGGCCTGGGGCGAAGTGCGCGACGAAGGCACCGACGTGCCGATGCCGCCGGTTGGCGTCATGATCGAGATCCCGGCAGCGGTGTACCAGACCAAGGAACTGGCGCGGCAGGTGGACTTCCTCTCGGTCGGCTCCAACGACCTGACGCAGTACCTGCTGGCCGTGGACCGCAACAACCCACGGGTGGCCGACCTGTACGACTACCTGCACCCTGCCGTGCTGCAAGCCTTGCAGACCGTGGTGCGCGACGCCCATGCCGAAGGCAAGCCGGTGAGTATCTGCGGTGAAATGGCCGGCGATCCGGCAGCGGCGGTCCTGTTGATGGCGATGGGCTTCGACAGCTTGTCGATGAACGCCACCAACCTGCCGAAAGTGAAATGGATGCTGCGCCAGATCAACCTCAGCAAAGCCCAGGAACTGCTGGCGGAGGTGATGACCATCGATAATCCGCAGGTCATCCATAGCTCGTTGCAACTGGCGCTGAAGAACCTTGGGCTGGCGCGAATGATCAATCCGGCTTCGAACAAGACACTCTAACCGTTGCCCCCCATCGCGAGCAGGCTCGCTCCCACAGTGGTTCTCGGTCGGACACAAACTCGGTGTTCACTGGAGACTCAGTGTGGGAGCGAGCCTGCTCGCGATGAGGCCAGCGCAGTCACCACAACACTAAACCCTGACCTCGATCTCCCCCAAATGCCCCCCATGGGGCCCGAAGCTGCGCTCGACCATGTGCTGCGTCCCATCGGCCTGGACAATCAACGCCGTACTGGCCCGCGTCCCATACGCCGGGCTGGCGATGAACACACTCGACAGCAGCATCTCGGTCGCCAACCCCACGCCGGTATCCGGCAGTTCCGCCACGGGTGCCGGTTGCGGGTCGTTCAGTAGCGCCAGCAAATCCTGGGGCTGCGGATCGGCAAGCACCTCGACCAGTGCCGCCCGGGCCTTGAGCAGCTTGGGCCAAGGCGTGTTCAAGCCGGCGTTCGACAACCCGTAGACACCTTCGGCCAGTCGCTGCGGCCGGACATCGCGGGCGTTGTAGTGCCACAGTTCGCTGCCGTCACCGAGCAACAGGTTGAACCCGCCATACTCGCCGGCACGGGGCACGATTTCACTCAAGTAATCGGTGATCGGCAGAGTTCCGGTCAGAAACCGGGCCACCAGTTCGCCCCGAGACTTGAACGCCGGCAATTGGCCTGGGTCACGGATATTCGTCAGGGCCGCAAAGCGACCGTCGGCGCCGATACCGAGCCAGGTGCCGCCGGCTTCCAGGTCGCGACCGGCGTAGACATGGGAAGCATCGGGCCACTGGGCCAGGGGCAGGGTCGGGCGTGCGTAGAACTCGTCACGATTGGCCGCCACAATCAGCGGTTGGGCGTGACCAGGTCGCCAGGCAAATACGATCAGGCACATCAGGTATGTCCCCCACTCAACAATGCCGAACACAATCCCTGTGGCGAGGGGATTTATCCCCGCTGGGCTGCACAGCAGCCCCAAAGCAATTTATCTGGCACACCGGGGTGTCCGATTTTAGGGCCGCTTCGCGCCCCAGCGGGGATAAATCCCCTCGCCACAGGGTTTGTGTCGGATCAACTTCCACTCTAACCGACACATCGCCCGCGCATCCATCGCCTTCAGTAGAGCCCAAGGGCATGGATCCGTTACCATGCCGCTCTTGTTTCGGGGATGGGTGGGGGACGCTGGTGGAATTCGTGATCTATCTGCTGCTCGGTGCCTGCGCCGGGGTGCTGGCCGGGTTGTTCGGCGTGGGTGGCGGGATGATCATCGTCCCGGTGCTGGTGTTCAGCTTCACCTTGCAGGGTTTCGACCCGCAGGTATTGACCCACCTGGCCGTCGGTACGTCCCTGGCCTCGATCATCTTCACCTCGGTCAATGCCGTGCGCGAACACCAGCGCAAAGGCGCGGTACGCTGGCCGATCTTCGCCTGGATGACCGTCGGGATCCTGATCGGGGCCGGTTTCGGTGCTGTCACCGCCGAAGCGATTTCCGGCCCGCACCTGCAAAAGATCATCGGCGTGTTCGCCATGATCGTCGCCGCGCAACTGGCCCTGGATTTCAAACCCAAGGCCAGCCGCACGGTACCTGGCAAGGCCGGATTGACCCTGGCCGGCACGGTCGTCGGCTGGGCCTCGGCGATTTTCGGCATTGGTGGCGGCTCGCTGACCGTGCCGTTCCTGACCTGGCGCAGCGTGCCCATGCAGCAGGCGGTGGCCACCTCCTCGGCCTGCGGCTTGCCGATCGCCCTGGTCAGTGCGTTAAGTTTCATGATTCTGGGCTGGCACGATCCACTGTTGCCGGCCCATAGTCTCGGTTTTGTGTATTTGCCGGCGCTGCTGGGCATTGCCCTGACGAGCATGGTCTTCGCCCGCTTCGGCGCGCGACTGGCCCATCGCCTGTCACCGCGCTTGCTCAAGCGGCTGTTCGCGGCTTTGCTGTTCTGCGTGGGCCTGAGTTTCCTGCTCTGACGCAATCCTGGCTTAATCCCGGGGTGACAGGGTCACCCCAGTATTTTTGACGTTTACGAGGAATATCAATGCTGCCTTACCCGCAGATCGATCCGGTGGCCCTGGCCATCGGCCCGCTGAAAATCCACTGGTACGGCCTGATGTACCTGGTCGGCATCGGCGGTGCCTGGCTGCTGGCGTCGCGACGGCTCAACCGTTTCGACCCGACCTGGAACAAGGAAAAGCTCTCCGACCTCGTGTTCTGGCTCTCCATGGGAGTGATCGTCGGCGGACGCCTGGGCTATGTGCTGTTCTATGATCTGAGCGCCTACCTGGCGAACCCGACGCTGATCTTCGAGGTCTGGAAGGGCGGCATGTCGTTCCACGGTGGCTTCATCGGTGTGATGCTGGCGGCGGTGTGGTTCGGCAAGCGCAACAACAAGTCGTTCTTCGAACTGATGGACTTCGTCGCGCCAATGGTGCCGATCGGCCTGGGCGCCGGACGCATCGGCAACTTCATCAACGCCGAATTGTGGGGCAAGCCGACCGACGTGCCGTGGGCAATGATCTTCCCGCCGTTCAGCGACCCCGCGCAGTTGCCGCGCCATCCGTCGCAGCTGTACCAGTTCGCCCTTGAAGGCGTAGCCCTGCTCCTGATTCTCTGGCTGTTCTCGCGCAAGCCACGGCCGACCATGGCGGTGTCAGGCATGTTCGCGCTGTTCTACGGGATCTTCCGCTTCATCGTCGAGTTCGTCCGCGTACCGGACGCCCAGCTTGGCTATCTGGCGTGGAACTGGCTGACCATGGGCCAGATACTGTGCCTGCCGATGATCGTCGGTGGCCTGGTACTGATCTGGCTGGCTTATCATCGTGCGCCGGCTGCGGCGGCCAAGGCTTAAAAAATTCGGACCCCGAGGCGCTGGCCTCGGGTTCAAGGACACAGGTAATCCATGAAGCAATATCTCGATCTGGTGGCCCATGTCATCAAGAACGGCACCAAGCAGGCCAACCGCACGGGCGTGAACACCATCAGCTTTCCTGGTGCGATGCTGCGCTATGACTTGAAGGACGGTTTCCCCGCCATCACCACCCGAAAGATGGCATTCAAATCGGCTATCGGCGAGATGTGCGGTTTTCTCCGTGGAGTCAACAACGCTGCCGAATTCCGTGCCCTGGGCTGCAAGGTCTGGGACCAGAACGCCAACGAGAACGCCCAGTGGCTGGCCAACCCGTTCCGCCAGGGCGAAGACGACCTGGGCGAGATCTACGGCGTGCAGTGGCGCAAATGGCCGGCCTACAAGCAGATCCCCGTGAGCAATCCGGCGGCCATCGAGCAGACCCTGGCCCAGGGTTACCGGCAGATTGCCGAAGGCGAGGAAAACGGCCAGGCCTACGTGGTGCTGTACAAGGCTATCGACCAGGTTCGCCAGTGTGTCGACACCATCATCAAGGACCCGGGCAGCCGCCGCATCCTGTTCCACGGCTGGAACTGCGCCCAGCTCGATGAAATGGCCCTGCCGCCGTGCCATCTGCTGTATCAGTTCCACCCGAATGTCGAGACGAAGGAAATTTCCCTGACCCTCTACATCCGCTCCAACGACCTGGGGCTGGGCACGCCGTTCAACCTCACAGAAGGCGCCGCCCTGCTGAGCCTGATCGGCCGCCTGACCGGCTACACGCCGCGCTGGTTCACCTATTTCATCGGTGACGCCCACGTCTACGAAAACCACTTGGACATGCTCAAGGAACAACTCACCCGCGAGCCGTTCCCGATGCCAAGGCTGGTGATTTCCGAGCGGGTACCGGAGTTCGCCAAGACGGGCGTGTACCAGCCCGAGTGGCTGGAACAGGTGGAGCCGAGCGACTTCTCCCTTGAAGGCTACCAGCACCATGCGCCGATGACCGCGCCGATGGCGGTCTAAAGCACACCACTATCCCTGTGGGAGCGAGCCTGCTCGCGATTGCGGTATATCAGACACAGAAGTGTTGGCTGACCCACCGCAATCGCGAGCAGGCTCGCTCCCACAGGGTTCGCCATGGATTTCGGGGCTAGGCACTCAATGCCCGTGACTGCGCCCCACATGTGAATGTTCCACCTCCGGCGCCACCGCTCCGCTCACTTCCAGGCGCTGCAAGATCCCGCATTGGTCCGGATCCGGCCCTTCGCCGCAACGACGGCGCAGGTCGATCAGTTGTGCCTGCAAGGCCAGCAGGCCATCGATGCGAGCCTTGACGTGAAGAATATGTTCGTCGACCAGCGCGTTGACGCTCTCGCACTGGTCCTGGGGACTGTCGCGCAGGGCCAGCAAGCTGCGGATTTCTTCCAGGGTCATGTCCAGGGTGCGGCAGTTGCGGATAAACGTCAGCCGCTCGGCGTGGGCCTGGGTGTAGACGCGGTAATTGCCGTCGCTGCGGGCCGGCTCCGGCAGCAGACCTTCGCGCTCGTAATAACGGATGGTTTCGACTTGGCAGTCAGTGATTTTCGCCAGCTCGCCGATTTTCATGGCATTGCCTCCTGAACAGGTGCTTGACCCTATAGTGGCTACAGGGTCTTTACTGTGCAACAAGCACTTTTCATGGACGTCACCCAATGAGCGATTCCCTTCACATCCACAAGCCCGTCCACGGCCATGACCACGGGCATTCCTGCTGCGCTTTGAAAGCAGCGCCGTCCGTGGTCAACCTCGGTAAAGCGCCGACGGACGGTGCCCGGCTGAGCAGTTTTCGCATTGAAGCGATGGACTGCCCCACCGAACAGACACTGATCCAGAACAAGCTCGGCAAACTCGAAGGCGTGCAGCAGCTGGAATTCAACCTGATCAATCGCGTATTGGGTGTGACACATGACCTGCCCGACGATGGGCCGATCATCAGTGCAATCCAGTCCCTCGGCATGCAGGCCGAACCGCTGAAGCCGGGCCAGGAGCAACAGACCAGCAATTTGCCGGCCCCGACCAAACCCTGGTGGCCACTGGCGCTGTCCGGCGTCACGGCCCTGAGTGCCGAACTGATCCACTTCACCAATGCCGCGCCAGGTTGGGTGGTCGCCGTGGTAGCACTGGTGTCGATCCTCAGCGGCGGCCTGGGCACCTACAAGAAAGGCTGGATCGCCCTGAAGAACCTCAACCTGAACATCAATGCATTGATGAGCATCGCCGTGACCGGCGCAGTGCTGATCGGCCAATGGCCGGAAGCGGCGATGGTGATGTTCCTGTTCACCGTGGCGGAGCTGATCGAAGCCAAGTCCCTCGACCGGGCGCGCAATGCCATCAGCGGCTTGATGCAGATGGCCCCGGAACAGGCCACGGTGCAACAGGCTGATGGCACGTGGCAGGTGCAAGAGGTCAAGGCCATCGTCCTCGGCGCCCGGGTACGGATTCGCCCCGGCGAGCGCGTCGGGCTGGACGGTGAAGTGGTGGCCGGTCGTTCGACCATCGACCAGGCGCCGATCACCGGTGAAAGCCTGCCGGTGGAAAAAACCGTGGGCGATAAAGTGTTCGCCGGCACCATCAACCAGGCCGGCGAGCTGGAATACCGCGTGACCGCGGCGGCCGACCACTCCACCCTGGCACGGATCATCCACGCCGTGGAGCAGGCCCAGGGCTCCCGCGCGCCGACCCAACGCTTCGTCGATCGATTCTCGAAAATCTATACCCCGGCGGTGTTTGCCCTGGCGCTGGCGGTAACCGTCATCCCGCCACTGTTGATGGGTGCGGCGTGGTTCGACTGGATCTATCGGGCCCTGGTGCTGTTGGTGGTGGCCTGCCCCTGTGCGCTGGTGATCTCCACCCCGGTGACCATCGTCAGCGGTCTTGCCGCGGCCGCGCGCAAAGGCATCCTGGTCAAGGGCGGCGTGTACCTGGAGGGCGGCTACAAGCTCGACTACCTGGCCCTGGACAAGACCGGCACGATCACCCACGGCAAACCGATACAGACCGACTACATGGCGCTGGACCCGACCGTGGAAACCACCGCCCCGGCCCTGGCCGCCAGCCTCGCCGCCCGTTCCGACCACCCGGTGTCCCGAGCCATCGCCGCTGTGGATAAGCAATCGACGCCGCAGCCTGTGGATAACTTCGAAGCCCTCCCGGGTCGTGGGGTTCGCGGCGACATCAATGGCCAGACCTACCACTTGGGTAATCATCGCCTGGTGGAAGACCTGGGTCTGTGCTCCCCGGAACTGGAGGAGAAACTCTTCGCCCTGGAAAAACAAGGCAAGTCCGTGGTGCTGCTGCTCGACGGCTCGGGCCCCCTGGCGCTGTTCGCCGTGGCCGACACCGTGAAGGACTCCAGCCGTGAAGCCATCCGGCAGTTGCATGAACTGGGCATCAAGACCCTGATGCTCACCGGCGACAACGCCCACACCGCCGAAGCGATTGCCGGCCAGGTCGGCATGGATCAGGCGCGAGGCGACCTGCTGCCGGGGGACAAGCTGCAGGCCATCGAAAACCTGTACGACCAGGGTCACCGGGTCGGCATGGTGGGCGACGGCATCAACGACGCCCCCGCCCTGGCCCGAGCGGAAATCGGCTTCGCCATGGCGGCGGCCGGCACCGATACGGCTATCGAGACCGCCGATGTCGCCTTGATGGACGATGACCTGCGCAAGATCCCGGCCTTCATCCGCCTGTCGCGGCAAACCTCAAGCATCCTGAAACAGAACATCGCCCTGGCGCTGGTGATCAAGGCGATCTTCCTCGGCGTCACCTTTGCCGGGTTCGCCACCATGTGGATGGCGGTGTTTGCCGACATGGGGGTGAGTTTGCTGGTGGTGTTCAATGGGTTGCGGTTGTTGCGCAAATGAAGAATTCCGGGTGATCGGACAGGCCCCATCGCGAGCAGGCTCGCTCCCACAGTGGATCACAAGTCACTGTGGGAGCGAGCCTGCTCGCGATGGGCTGCACAGCAGCCCTATGACTTGCGCGGCTCGCGAATCTTGTACCAGGCCACATACAACGCCGGCAGGAACAGCAAAGTCAGCAGCGTGGCGATGATGATCCCGCCGATCATCGCGTAGGCCATCGGCCCCCAGAACACTTCCCGAGCAATCGGGATCATCCCCAGGCTCGCCGCAGCCGCGGTGAGCAGGATCGGTCGCCGCCGGTGTTGGGTGGCTTCCACCACCGCATCCCAGGGCTCATATCCGTCACGCTCGTACTCATCAATCTGGGTGACCAGAATCACCGAGTTGCGGATGATGATGCCAATCAGCGCAAGGATTCCCAGGATCGCCACAAAGCCCATGGGCGTGCCTGTGGGAACCAACGCCAGCACTACGCCGATCAACCCGAGGGGCGCGACGCTGGCCACCAGGAACAGTTTCTGCACGCTGTGCAGCTGGATCATCAGGAACGTCGCCATCAGGAACAGCATCAGCGGCACGACACTGGCAATCGGCCCCTGGGCCTTGCCGCTCTCCTCCACCGTCCCCCCGGTGGCGACCTTGTAGCCCACGGGCAAGCCGGCGGCGAACTTGTCGATGTCCGGCTGCAACTGTTTCACCAGGTCGGTGGGCTGGATTGCATCGCGCACCGCAGCCTTGATGGTGATCGTGGGCTTGCGGTCGCGACGCCACACCAGTGGCTGCTCCAGTTCATAGCGCACCGTGGCGAACGCCAGCAACGGAATCGACGTGCCGCCCGGCGTGACGATCTGCAGGTTCTGCAAGGTTTCCGGCGAACCCCGTTCACTGTCTACGGCACGCCCGACCACGTTGATCAGGTAGATGTCATCGTCGACCTGGGTGACCGGCGATCCGCTGACGATGCTGTTCATCAGTCGTGCTATATCGTCCGAAGACAAGCCCAGTTGCCGCGCCTTGTCCTGGGCGATGTCGATGCGCAGGACCTTGCCCGGCTCGTTCCAGTCGTAAATGATTTCGCCAATGTGCTCGTTCTTGTCCAGCTCGGTGGCCAGTTCGATGGCATGCTTGCGCACCTGGTCGATGTCCTTGCCGCTGACCCGGTACTGGATCGGTCGTCCTACCGGCGGCCCCATTTCCAGGGCCTGCACGTAGCTACCAATGCCGACGAAGTCCTCGCGCAGGCGTTTTTGCAGGCGCTCGGTGAGAGCCGTGCGCGACTCCAGTCCCTTGCTGACGATCACCAGTTGCGCGTAGTAGGGGTTCTGCAGTTGCTGGTCCAGCGGCAGGTAGAAACGAATCGCACCTTCGCCGATGTAGGTGCTCCAACGCTCGATGTCCGGATCGCCCTTGAGGGTCGCCTCCAGACGGTCGACGGCCTTGCGCGTCTCGTCCATCGAAGCGTTCTGTGGCAGGTTGAGGTCCACCAGGATCTCCGGCCGGTCCGAAGACGGGAAAAACTGGTTCTGCACGAAGCGCATGCAGAACACCGCCAGCACGAACAGCAGCACGGTGATGCCGATGGCCCACCAGCGATTGCGCATCGCCCACAGCAGGCCGCCATTGAACGCCCGGCCGATGCGCCCCGGCTCGGCATCGTGGGGTTTCACGTTGGTGCTGAGGATGTGCACGCCGATCACCGGGGCGAACAGCACCGCGACGATCCAGGACACCAGCATCGCCACGGCGATCACCGCGAACAGGGTAAAGGTGTACTCGCCGGCGGAACTGGCGTTCAGGCCGATAGGCACGAAACCGGCAACGGTGACGAG
This sequence comes from Pseudomonas sp. MAFF 730105, assembly GCF_055380705.1. NCBI lineage: Bacteria > Pseudomonadati > Pseudomonadota > Gammaproteobacteria > Pseudomonadales > Pseudomonadaceae > Pseudomonas > Pseudomonas sp. MAFF 730105. The sequence continues at coordinate 252,914 of NZ_AP018438.1, read as the reverse complement.
GGTGCCGGTGAGCATCGGGAACGCGGTCGAGGTGTAGGCGAAGGTCGCGGCCTGCTCCTTGGTTTCACCTTTTTCCAGGCGCGTAACCATCATTTCCACGGTGATCATCGCGTCATCCACCAGCAGGCCGAGGGCGATGATCAAGGCGCCGAGGGAGATCCGCTGCATGGTGATGCCGCTGTATTCCATGAACACAAAAACCATCGCCAGCACCAGGGGAATCGAGCAGGCCACCACCAGCCCGGCGCGTATGCCCAGACTGATGAAGCTGACCACCAGCACGATCACCACCGCCTCGAACAAGGCGCTGGTAAAGCCGCCGACCGCCTCCTGCACCACTTCGGCCTGGTCCGACACCGTATGCACGCCGATGCCCACCGGCAGGTCGGCGGTCAGTTCGGTCATGCGGGCATGCAGCGCCTTGCCGAATTCCTGGATGTTGCCGCCCTTTTTCATGGCGATGGCCAGGCCGATGGCCGGCGTACCGTTGAAACGGAACAGCGGCGTAGCCGGATCGACGTAGCCACGGCTGATCTCGGCAATGTCGGCCAGTCGATAGAACCGGTCATTGAGTCGCAGGTTGACGTTGGCCAGATCCTTCTCCGACTGGAACTGCCCGGATGTGCGCACGGAAATCCGCTCCGGGCCGGCATCGATCACCCCGGCAGGCGTCACCGCGTTCTGGGATTGCAGACTCTGCACCACCTGGCGCTGGTCGATGCCCAATGCAGCGAGTTTGCGCGTGGAGAAATTCAGGTACAGCACTTCATTCTGCTCGCCGAGCATTTCCACCTTGCCCAGGCCGGGCACGTCGCGGATCTCGGCCCGTACCTGTTCCACGTAGTCACGCAACTGGCGCATCGACAGGCCGTCGCCGGTAAAGGCATACACCGAACCGTACACGTCGCCGAACTCGTCGTTGAAACCCGGCCCCTGCAAGCCCTCGGGGAAGTCGCCACGAATATCGTTGATCTTCTTGCGCACCTGGTACCAGATCTCGGGGATGTCCTTGGCGCTGGTGGTGTCGCGCAGATACACGAATACCGTCGACTCGCCCGGCCGGGTGTAGCTTTTGACGTAGTCGAGGGAGTCGAGCTCTTCGAGTTTTTTCTCGATACGGTCGGTGACCTGCTTGAGGGTCTCCTCCTGGGTCGCGCCCGGCCACCGGGTCTGGATGATCATGGTCTTGATGGTGAACGACGGGTCTTCTTCGCGACCCAGGTTCACGTAGGAAAATACCCCCATCAGCAACGCAACGAACATCAGGTACCAGACAAACGACTGATGCCGCAGAGCCCATTCGGACAGGTTGAAAGGCCCTTTCATCGCGCGTCCTCGTCGAGTTTCACTTTCTGCCCTGGCTGGAGGCTGTTGACGCCGGCGCTGACCACGCGATCGCCGGACTTGATACCGTTGGCCACCAGCACCGAGTCGGCCGAACGTTCGAGTATTTTCACTTCACGAGGGGAGACGGTCTGGGTCTGCGGGTCGACGAGCCAGATCCGCGCCTTGCCATCGACCTCCTGCAACGCACTGAGCGGCAACTCGATGCGAGGATCGATGGCCGAGCTCAGCGTCACGCTGATGGCCGTGCCCAGGCGCAGGCCGGACGGGGTGTCGGTCAAGGTCAGGCGCGCGCGGCGGGTGCGCGTGGCACTCTGGGCCTGGGGCTCGATCTCGCGCACGGTGGCGGTGGTGCGGATGCTCGGGTCCAGTTGCGCTGCGACTTCGAACACCACGCCCTCGGGCAGACGTTCGACCAGCCCGGCCGGCAGGTCGATCACCGCCTCCTTGATGTCCGGGCGGGCCAGGGTCACCACTTGTTGGCCGGCGGTAACCACCTGCCCGGCCTCTGCTGTCCAAGCCGTGACAACGGCGTCATGGTCGGTGCGCAGCTCGCTGTAGTTGAGCTGGTCACGGGCCTGCTCCACCGCCGCCCGGGCCTGTTCGAGGGAAGCGCCGGTGGTTTTCAGGTCGGTCTGGGCGACGTCCAGTTGCGCCTGGGCACCGACACCCCGATCGAATAACTGTTGCTGGCGACGGGCATTGGCCTGGGCATTGATGTACTGCGCCTCGATCCGCGCAAGGTCGCCCTCGGCGGCACGCAACCGGTTCTGTTGATCGGTGGGATCAAGGGTCGCCAGCAGGTCGCCTTTTTTCACTTCGGCGCCGACATCGACATTACGGCGGGCAATTCGCCCCGGTACCCGGAAACCCACATTGCTCTCGTAACGCGCCTGGATATTCCCGGCGAAGCGTCCGAGGGCCTGCTGGTCAAGCGCGCGGACCTCAATGGACAACACCGGACGTACCGGCTCGGGCGGCGCGTCTTCCTTCGAGCAGGCAGCCAGGACCAGGCTCGCCAGGACCATCCACAAGCGCTTCATGGCTGAGCTCCTGCCGGCGGTTTGTCACGGGTGTTTTCAGCGATCTCGACGCGCACGCCAGGATGCAGCAATTGCCCACCGGCCGTAACGACAGTCTCGCCGCCCTTGAGCCCGTCGCTGATGATGACTTTCCCAGTCAGGTACCGGCCTACGGTGACGGTACGCAATTGCGCGCGGCCTTCGCCATCTACCAGCCACACGGCGGGCTCGCTGAGGTCCTTGGTCAGTGCCGACCAGGGCAACTCCACAGCGGTCTTGCCTGCGGACTTGGCGGTGGCGCTGACCACCGAACCCAGGCGCATGCCTTCGGGCAAATCGTCGAGGGTCACCTTGACCTGTACGGTGCCGGTCTCGGCGGACACCGCCGGAGTGATCTCACGCACCTTGCCGGTGGTCTGGATGGTCGGGTTATCCAGCAGGCTGATGACAATGGCCGGATCCGAGGGTGGTTCGCTCAGCAGCGATTCGTAGATATTGAACACCGCGTCGCGCTCGCCGTCCCGGGCCAGGCTGAAGATCGGCTCCGTGGCCTGCACCACTTGGCCGACCTCGGCCTGGCGCGCCGTGATGATGCCTGGCGCCTCGGCGATCAGCGCGGTGTAGCTCAGTTGTTCCCGCGCGTTGGCCAACTGGGCCTGGGCGGCCGTCAGTGCGCTCTGGCTGCTGCGCAATTGCGCCTGGGCCGCGTCGTATTCGCTCTGGCTGGTGTAGCCCTTGGGCAAGAGTTTCTGCTGACGCAGGAAGGCTGCCGCGCTTTGCTTGACCCGCGCCTGTTCGGCGGCCACCTGGGCCTCGGCGGAATCAGCGTTGGTCTGCAAGTCCCGAGGGTCGAGCCGGGCCAGCACTTGCCGGGCCGAGACACGGTCACCGACATCGACCTTGCGCTCGATGATCTTGCCACCCACACGAAACGACAGATCGGTCTGCACCCGAGCCTGGACATCCCCGGTCAAGGTCACCGAGGCTGCGTACTCGGTAGGCACGGCTTGCTGTACGAAAACCCGCGGCAGGGCTTTTTCACCGACTTTTTCGTCACCGCATCCCGCCAACAACGCACACAAACCCAAGCAAACAACCAGTTTGTTTCGGGGACCAGCCATGCAGACTCCTTGCATTGCACGAATGTGCCAGTGACGATACGACTGTGAGCTTAGAACAGGGTTCCACGGATGCACAGACGCTAACCAGGCAGCAGGAAATCGCTCATGCTCAAAACCCTTGCGGTGGCCAACTACCGATCCATCAACACATTGGTGGTCCCCCTGGGGCGGCTGAACCTGATCACCGGCCCCAATGGCAGTGGCAAATCCAACCTGTACCGCGCCCTGCGCCTGTTGGCGGAGACGGCACAGGGTGGAGTGGTCAACGCCCTGGCCCGTGAAGGTGGATTGGACTCGACGTTCTGGGCCGGACCGGAAGTGATCAGCCGGCGCATGCGCAGCGGCGAGGTGCCCATCGGCGCTACGGTCCGGATAAATACCAAACGCCTGCGCCTGGGATTCACCGCGGAAGACTTCAGCTATTCGATTTCCCTCGGCCTGCCGGAACCGAGTTCGTCCGCGTTTTCCCTGGACCCTCAAATCAAGCGCGAATGCATCTGGGCCGGTCCCACATTCCGTCCGGCCAGCCTATTGGTGGATCGCAACGGCCCCATGATCCGTGCCCGTGATGGCCGCGCGTGGGACGTCCTGGCCCAGCACACGCCCACCTTCGACAGCCTGTTCGACCAGGTCGGCAGCCTGCGCACCTCGCCGGAGGTGTTGCAGATGCGCGAGTTCATTCGGCGCTGGCGCTTCTACGACCATTTTCGCAGCGACGCCGATGCCCCGGCGCGCCAACCGCAATTGGGTACCCGCACACCAGTGCTGCACCACGACGGACGTGACCTGGCGGCCGCCCTGCAAACCATTCTTGAAATCGGAGACGATCAAGCCCTGCACGCATCCATCAGCGATGCGTTCCCCGGCGCCCGGCTGCACATCGATAAACTGCCAGGCGGGCGTTTCGGCATCGAGCTTCACCAGCATGGCTTGCTGCGCCCGTTGTCCGCCGCCGAATTGTCAGACGGAACTCTGCGCTACCTGCTGCTGATCGCCGCACTGCTCACCCCGCGACCTCCTTCGTTGATGGTGCTCAACGAACCGGAGACCAGCCTGCATCCGGACTTGTTGCCGGCCCTGGCACGCTTGATCATCCGGGCTTCGGAGCATTGTCAGGTCTGGGTGGTTTCCCACGCCCGACGCTTGATCACGGCCTTGCAAAAGGATGGCGACTGCAATTGCATCGTGCTGGAAAAGGACCTGGGCCAGACAGGGATTGTCGGCCAGAGAATGCTGGATGCGCCGGCGTGGAACTGGCCGGATTGATCCGTGGTATTTGCAGAAGCCTTGCAGGCGGTCTATTTTCCTAGCGCTGCAGGACGGGTCTGATGACAGCCGCCAAGGAACCGCAGCTCAAGGCCAGGCTTGCTGGCGATACGCACAAGGAGGATTGACATGGCCGACGTGAAAGCCCCGCAACAACTCGACCCGCAAGACATGGTCAAACTGCTCGTGGCCCTGCGCCGGGCACTGAAGAACAGGGCGGCATAGATCCGCAATCCATTTGTGGCGAGGGAGCTTGCTCCCTCGCCACATCAGTTTTTTATAGGGCGGGGTCGATCAGAACGCCGGCAATACCGCGCCGCTGTATTTCTTCTCGATGAATGCCTTCACTTCAGGACTGGTCAGGGCCTTGGCCAGTTTCTGGATGGCCGGGCTGTCCTTGTTGTCCGGACGGGCCACCAGGAAGTTGACGTAAGGCGAATCCGAACCCTCGATCACCAGCGCATCCTTGGCCGGGTTGAGACCCGCTTCCAAAGCGTAGTTGGTATTGATCATGTCCAGGTCGACCTGATCCAGCACCCGCGGCAGCATGGCCGATTCCAGTTCCTTGAACTTGAAGTTATGCGGGTTCTTGGCGATGTCTTTCGGCGTCGCCACGGCGTTTTTCGGATCCTTGAGTTCGATCAGGCCAGCCTTCTGCAACAGGATCAGGGCGCGACCGCTGTTGCTGCCTTCGTTGGGGATGGCGATGGTCGCGCCATCTTTCAGCTCGGCCAGGCTTTTGACTTTCTTCGAGTAGCCACCAAACGGCTCGACGTGCACACCGATCACAGTGACCAGATTCGTGCCTTTGCCCTCGTTGAAGTTCTTGAGGTACGGCAGGGTCTGGAAGTAGTTGGCGTCCAGACGCTTCTGATCCACCTGTACGTTGGGCTGCACGTAATCGGTGAAGACCTTGATCTGCAGGTCCACACCTTCTTTTGCCAGGGCCGGCTTGATCAGCTCGAGGATTTCAGCGTGGGGAACCGGAGTCGCCGCTACCACCAGTTTCTCCGCGGCCTGGGCCAGACCCGAAGCCAACGCTGCCGCCAATGCGGTGAACAACAGAACCTTTTTCATGCAGTGTCCTTATCGAAAAATCACGGTCGTCATGGACGACGGCCAAAGGGTGAGGTGCAAGCGAAGTGCTATCGCTCGCGTGAAGCGGACGATACCGATATTTTTTATTCCTTAACAATATCTTTTATTCAAGTTCATATTCATTTTACTCATATATAAAACATGCTCTCGGCAAGGCTTTAGAAGAGCGGCTCCAGACGGGTAAGCAGCGCCTTGAATGCCACACGCTCGGCAGCCGTTGCGCTTGCGAGGGTCTTTGCTGCCTGCTCGATGGCGTCGAGTACCGAGGGCAGGGATGGCAGGTTCAAATGCTCCGGCAAGATTTCCTCTTCCGTGCTCACCAGCAACGCGAAATGAATGACGTTCTCCAGTTCGCGGGTATTGCCCGGCCAACTATGCCGCTCAAGCGCCTGCTGGGCCGCCTCGCTGATCAGCGGCATGGTCAGGCCGAGGCGCTGGGTGTAGATGCCCAGGAAGTATTCGGCCAGGGGCAGGATATCGCCCACCCGCTCGCGCAGGGCCGGTAGTTCGAGACGGCCTTCGCTGAGGTAGTGGTAAAGCCGTTGGTGAAATTTGCCGGCGGCTACCGCTTGCGCCAGGTCGATGCTGGTGGCCGCCACCAGCCGCACGTCCACGGGGCTGGGCTGATGAGCGCCAACGCGGGTGACCTCGTGGTTTTCCAGGGCCGCCAGCAGTTTGACCTGGATCGGCAGCGGCAGATCACCGATTTCATCCAGGTACAGCGTGCCGCCGTTGGCCGAACCGAACCAGCCGGCGCGACTGCTGGCCGAACCGCTGTAGCTGCCGGCCGCATAGCCGAACAATTCGGCGTCGGCGTAAGTCGGACTGATGGCGCCGCAATTGACCGAGACGAACAACCCGCCACGATCGCTTTCACGGTGGATGTGCCGGGCGAGCAATTCCTTGCCCGTGCCGGTTTCGCCGCGAATCAACACCGGGATTGCGCGTGGCGCCAGTTGCTCCAGAGCCTGGCGCAACTGGCGCGAACGTGGATCAACGAACACCAGTGCCTTGGCGCGGATGCTCAGGGGGCTTTTTTCCGCATCGGGAAAGGTCAGCAACGGCTGACCGAAGGTTTCATGCAAACTCATGGCAGACTCCCGCCCCACACCGCCGGGTAACGGAAGGGCGTCAAAAAATTCAGGCGCGACGCAGGGCGTGATGCTCCATGCGGTTTTGCAGACGATAGAGATAGGCGAAACCCTGCTCCCAGCGCTGATGGCCGGACTGCACGTTAATGTGTCCTGCCCCGGCCAGAATCCCGGCTTCGGCCCCCCAGCTACGCGCCAACTCCAGCGCACGCGGCGCACTCACTGCGGCGTCGTTGTCGGAACTGACCACGTGGCAGGGAAAGGGCAACGGATCGGTGGGAATCGGTGCGAAATTGCGCAGCGCAGGCACACAGGCCGGCCGCTCGACATCCGCCGGCGCGACCAGCAACGCCCCGCGAACCTGCCGCAACAGTTGCAGCGGCGCGGTGGCGGCCCAATGGGCAACCGTGATGCAGCCCAGGCTGTGGGCAATGAGAATCACCGGGGTGTTGTCGGCGGCAATGGCTTCGGCCAGCGCAGCCACCCAGTCTTCACGCCGGGGCGTCAGCCAGTCGTCCTGCTCGACCCGGGCGCTGTTGGGCAGACTGTTCTGCCAATAGGTCTGCCAATGATTTTCCGGCGATCCTTGCCAGCCCGGCACAATCAGGTAGCGAGTCGATTCGTTGCGCATGGGTGCTCTCCTGCGTGTCTGTTCAGGGACGAGTATAGGGAGGAGAGATATATTGTTTAAGGAATAAGAAGCTATTTGTTAATAATAAAAATGAATATCAACTTTGTGGGAGCGAGCCTGCTCGCGATAGTGATATATCCGTCAGCTCTGCGTTGAATGTGAGACCGCTATCGCGAGCAGGCTTGCTCCCACAGGTTCTGCATTTGCATCAGTCACTGCGCCCTTTCCTCAACAACACGTCCAACTGATCCACCACCACCGCCCAATCGGCATCCTCGAGGATTTCGTCGCGTAACAATTGCTGCTGACTCTTGCTCCAGAAGAACGCGTCAGCCAGGTGCAGTTCGGGCTTGAGGGGTGAATGGCTGGCAATGAACTGATCGATGCTGATGGCGTCGTCGGGCAGCCCCAGTTGCTTGAACAGGGCGGGGAGGCTGTGGATTGGGGTTTCCATGGGAACTCCTGACATGGCTGGATGCGGCTTCTCTCCCAGCAGTCTAGCCTCTGGAGCATCGCCAGACTGCTCAAAATTCGATCAACCCACGGTTCGACTAGACTGTAAGTAACGACTGTGGATAAACGTCACGCACGGGCGTTGCGGAGGATCCGGTGAATATTCGCTGCTTGATGCTTGCGCTGTTGGCCGTGAGCGGGCCGACGCTGGCAGCCGATGGCCCTGCGTTAATGGTCGCCAACTCCCTGGGTTTCTGGCTGATTGCCCTGGGGGTGGCATTACTGATCGCCGAGGTGGCCTTGCCCAACTATGGTGTGGCCGGGCTGGGCGGCATCACTTTGTGTGTCGTCGGCGCGATTATCCTGACCGATGCCGATGTGCCTGTTCCCTTGATGGTCGGGCTGGGCCTGGTCAGTGCCTTGCTGCTGATTTTTCTGTTGTTCCGCGCGTTGAAAACCCGGCCGCGTCATCCCGTCAGCGGCGATGCCGCGTTATTGGGAAGCGTCACCGTGATTACCACCCTGCAGGTCGGCAATCATCACCATGGCTGGGTGCAGTTGGAAGGCGAACGCTGGCAAGTGGCGTGCGCGACGTCGCTACGGGCTGGACAAGCGGTGCGCGTCGTCGCACGCAAGGGCCTGATGCTGGAAGTGGTCCCCGCTGACTCACAAGGAGCATGAGATGGGTATGCAAATCGGTTTTATGATGCTGCTGTTGCTGTTGATCGCACTGGCCGCTTCGACCTTCCGGATCCTGCGCGAGTACGAGCGTGCGGTGGTGTTCCAGCTCGGCCGGTTCTGGCAGGTCAAGGGACCCGGGCTGATCCTGCTGATTCCGGTGGTGCAGCAAATGATCCGCGTCGACCTGCGCACCATAGTGCTCGATGTACCGCCGCAGGACGTGATCACCCGCGACAACGTCTCGGTGAAGGTCAATGCGGTGCTGTATTTCCGCGTCCTCGACCCGCAGAAGGCAATCATCCAGGTCGAGAATTTCCTCATGGCGACCAGCCAACTGGCCCAGACCACCTTGCGCGCCGTGCTTGGTAAACATGACCTGGACCAACTGCTGGCCGAGCGCGAGCAATTGAATGGCGATATCCAGCAGGTACTGGACGCCCAGACCGACGTCTGGGGCATCAAAGTGGCGAACGTCGAGATCAAGCATGTGGACCTCAACGAATCGATGATTCGCGCCATCGCCCGGCAAGCCGAGGCCGAGCGGGAGCGGCGGGCCAAGGTGATCCACGCCGAAGGCGAGCTGCAGGCGTCGGAAAAACTCATGCAGGCCGCCGAGATGCTCGGGCGCCAGCCGGGCGCCATGCAACTGCGCTACATGCAGACGTTGGGGTCGATTGCCGGGGACAAGTCCTCCACCATTGTCTTTCCCCTGCCGATCGAGTTGCTCAAGGGGATGGCGGAGTTGTCGCCGAACAAGCCCTGATGGAGCGCCGCCGAGCCTAAACAGGCCATAGAACTGATTACCCTGGCAGGGACTTCAGGGCTTCATACGGCCCTTGCGCCCACGCCTGTACCCGCTCGCGCAACAAGGGCGATGCCTCCCGGCGCTTCTCCTCGCTGTCGCCGGTAAAACCCTGCGCCGGCTGCTTGGCGTGCCGCTTCACGCTGGCGAACGCCTGCCTGCGCTGCACCTCATCAAGCTGGAAAAAGACCGCCAGCCTGCCTGCCATGGCGTCGGGCAGCTCGCGATAGTCAACCGTCTGTGCAGCGGATGCCTGGCATTGCTCCAACCCGGCCTGCAGCAATCGCCCGACCCTACGCGCAATGAAGTCTTCCGGGCCGCCGAAAGGCAGCCCGTCGTCCAGGATGCTCGGACCAATCATCCCCGGCACCATGTGCATGCCGGGGCGGCGCAGATGAGACACGGCAATTTCCAGCGGGTCGCGGTACACGAACAGCCAAGGCGTATCGGGAAAACACTCACGCAGCCGTGACAGCTCACCGATGTTCCAGGCATCGAGCTTGATCACCAATCGCCGCTCCACGCCTCGACGAGGCTGCCCATAGGCCGACAGCAACCCTTTGAGCGCCGCACAGCGTTCGGCGGCGGGAAGATCACTGCGCAGTAGCCGATCCAGTGGCGGCGGTTCGGATACGACGATGTGGTCGTCCAGTTGCGCCAGCATCTGGCTGATCAGTGTCGAGCCACAGCGCGAGGCATGGAAGATGAATGCACTGGGCGCAAGGCCAGGGCTCTGGCACTGCCACTGGGCGAGCGCGTCCAAGGGAGTCTGGCGCCGGAACGCCTGATTGAAGGGCAGGCGCAAAGCGTCTTCCACGGCATCACCGAAGAAGGGTTGCGACAAGGGCTTCTCGCCGAACCAGCACCAATCGACCCGCCATTGCCCCGCCTCTTGCCACACGCGGATCGGCAGCCAGCCTTGCAGGTTCAGGCCTTCCATTGGTCGCTCCACTGCCGACGACCGTTGCGCATGGCCGCCCGCAATTCCTCCCGGCGCACCTGCAGCCCTTGCCGGGCAGCCAGCGTCAGGGCGCATTCGATGAAGGCGTCCGGGTCTGCCAGGCTCTGCAGGGTCCGGGCGAGTTGCGGATCGCTTGCCACCTGCTCTTGAAAGCGCAGGAAGTCGCCGAGTTCGTCGCGGACAGCTGGGGTGGTGGGCAGCCCATCGACAATCTGTTGCTCCAGCCAGGGGCCGGGGCGACAGTCGAGCACCAGATGAACCCGTGGCAACCGGTCCCGATTGTCGACACGATGGGGCCGTGACAAGTCGAGAAACCAGCACTCACCCGCCTTCATCGGGATGCGCTGCCCCTCCAGCCAGAAATCCACTTCGGGCGGGCTGAGCAGTGGCACGTGCAGGCGCAGGTCGGCGTCCGGTCCGCCCAGGTCATAGTCACGGTGTTCGTGGATCCGGCCGCCGGGGCCGAGCCGCAGCAGCCGGGCCGAAACGATCTCCACGGACCAGTCGCGCAACGCCTGGTGCCAGCGATCATCGTTTGACCAGGGCGGCCGGCGCAACGGCTGCCCTTGGCCGGGCGACAATTCGGTCAGCGCGTCGACCGCCGAAATCAGCGCCACGCCGCTCCAGTCGCCGTGGTAATAGGCGCTGTTGAAATGCCCCTGCCAGCGATCCTCCTCAATGGCTGCCAGTGCTTGCAACAGCAGGGGCAGATCCACCGTCACCGGTAGCCGGGAAAACGCCGGACGCGTCATGCCCACGCCCGGTTATGGCTTCACCGCCGCCTTCGGCACCGTGATGTCGCCCTGGGCCCAGGCCGCTTCGCGGCTGGCCAGTGCCGTGGCGATCGACTGCACCTGGGTCGATTGCACTTCATCGGGCATCGGGTCGAGACCGGCGCTGGCGAAGATCTGACCATAGGCATTGCGCAGGTCGGCATAGGACAGATCCCGTCGCAGGTCCGCCTGCAAGGTATTGAGCTCGCCCTGGATCAGGTCCAGCTCACCGATGCCGGCGGCCTGATGACGGCTGCGCAACTGGCCGACGATTTGCCCATCGATGTCCGACAGTTGCTGGTTGGTCTTGAACTGGCGCAGCGCATCGCGGTAGTTGGCGTTGGCGACGTACAACTGCGCCAGCACGGCAATCGACATTGCCTGACGCCGCGCCGCCGCCACTTCTTCACCGGCCTTGGCCACGTCGATGGCCGCCGGAGCGGAGATCACGTTGAACAGGTTCCAGGTGACTTTCACGCCATAGTCCGCCCAGCCCTGCTCCACCAGGAACGAGTTGCTGTCGTAGTGCCCGCCGGCGGAAAACTCCAGCCCTGGCAGCAGGCGCAGCATGGCCTTGCGGGTTTCGGCGGCCGTGATGCGTGTCTGGTAATCCTGCTCGCGCAGTTCCGGACGGCTGGCCAGGGCTTCGTGCTCGAGACGGGCCATGTCGACCTTGAGTTCCGGGATCTCGTACTCATCCGGGGTCGCAAGGGTCAACTCAGTGCCCAAGGGCAGGTTGATCAGGGTGGCCAGTTCGGTCTTGGCCAGGGACAACGCGCGCCGCTGCTCTTCGAGCTGGCGGGTGGCCTGGATCAACGAGCGCTGGTAACCCAGAGCCTGCACCGGGTCACCGATGCGTTGTTCGCTCATGCTCTGGCTGTTGTTGCGCGCCGCCTCGACCCGGGCCATCAGGCTGTCGATCTGCTTGAGCAGGCGTTCGGCAGCCATGGCTCGCCAGTAGGCCGAACGCACATCCTGGACGATGGTGTTGATCACCTTGCGCCGGCGTTCCTGGACGATCAACCGCTGGTCACCGGCCTGCTTGGCGCTGATGTAGCTCACGCCGAAATCGAGCACGTTCCAGACCATGGTGAGGTCGGCCACTTCACGATCACGGTCCTGGGACGTCGACGGTTCGAGGGACTGGGTGCCGGTCTCCACGCTCTGGCTGCTGGAGGCGTTGACGTTGTTGCGGCCCACGTAACCGGCATCCAACGCCATGCGTGGCAGCATGTCGAAACTGGCCAGGTCCAGCTGCCGCTTGGCCAGGGCCTCTTCCATGATTTTCAGGCGCCCTTCCAGGTTGTATTTCACTGCCCGGGCCATGGCCTGGTGCAGCGTCAACGGGCCGCTGAGGGGCTCCTGGCCCTTGTACATGTTCTGCAGATCGGTTTGGGCGCGCTGTTCGCTGACGCTGCGATCGATCGGCTCACTGGTGACTGCACACCCACTGACCATCACGGCCAGCAGACTCATACCGAATAACTTCTGACTTCTATTCATTCCCTGGAATGCCCCTGGTTGCCGCACAATTTTCTTATTGAATGCTTCAGGCCTGTGCCTGGCTGACGCCTACCTGTTGTAGCGCCATGGCCAGACTGTCGACTTGACGTTGCTCAGTGTCCTTGATGTGTTGCAATTGCTGGCCCAAGGTCGGTGCGCCGAACATCCCGCGCATACCTTGGGAAACATCCCCCCCCTGCATCGACGCGTTGCCGAAGGCATTCATCGACTCGTTATCGGTGCCGGAATCATGGTTGAACAAGGTCGAAATGGTGCTGCTGCCGAACACCCCGCCATCGCCGCCCCCAAAACCGAGGAACCCTTGACCCGAGCCATCGCCGGCGGCATCAGTACTGAATACCTGGGCGATATAGCTTGGCGCCAGCTCGCCACGGTTGATGAAAATATCGCCTATAGGCCGCAGACCGCCGCCCACATCACGCTGTTCGAACAGCGGTGGGAAGCCCAACGGCGAACCCAGGTTGCCCGTCGGTGGCGTGAAGACGATCGGTTGCAACGGCACATCGGATGGCGGAATGACCGTGACGGGATCCGATGTCAGGAACTCCGGCGGTGGCTTCACGTCGTTGGGCACCACCGTGTCGATTGCGTAATTGTTGGACACCGCCACGCTTGCCCCGGCGTTGCCCGCCACGTCGCTGACGTTACTGGTGTCCAGGGCGATGAAGTTGCTCGGGTCGGTGAGATTCACCGTGGGAGTGAAGGTCGCTGTCCAGGTCTTGCCACCATCACTGCTGGTCAGATTGGTCAGTTCACCGTTGGTGACGCTCAGGTCCGACAGATCGAAACCGGCCACGGCTTCGCTGAAGGTGATGGTCACCTGGGTCGTCTCACCCACAGTCAGGTTTGAATCGGCGACCACGATGGTCGCGGTCGGCCGGGTAGCATCGAGTACGTAGTTGCTGGAGATCGCGATACCCGCGCCGGCGTTGCCGGCCATGTCCTGCACGGTGCTGGCGTCGAGCAGGATCAGGTTGGTGGCGTCGTTGACACCCGCCGAAGGCGTCAGCGTCGCCGTCCAGGTCAGGCCGCCGTCACTGCTGGCCAGGTTGGACAGCACACCGTTGGCGACACTGAGGTCCGACAGGTCGAAACCGGTCACCGCCTCGGTGAAGCTGATGGTCACGGTGGTGGTCTGGCCGATGCCCAGGCTGGTATCGCCCACCACGATGGTGGCGCCCGGGCGCACCGTGTCGACGGCATAGTTGTTGGAGTTCACCACGCCGACGCCGCTGTTGCCGGAAACGTTGACCACGCCGCTGGTGTCCAGGCTGATCAGGTTGCTGGTGTCGGAAATTCCGGCGCTCGGGGTGAACGTCGCCGTCCAGGTCACGCCACCGTCGGAGGACGACACATTGCTCAACGTGCCGTTATTCACGCTCAGGTCCGAATTGTCGAAGCCGCTGACCGCTTCCGAGAAGGTAATGGTCACCTGCGAGGTTTCCCCCACCGTGAGTGAGCTGTCCGCTACCACGACAGTGGCGGTCGGCACCTGTGTCTCGACCGCATAATTGGCCGAGTTGGTGGTCCCTGTCCCGGCGTTGCCGGCCGCATCGCTTACGCCGGTGTTGTCCAGGACGATGAGGTTGGTGGCATCGCTCACGCCTACGGTCGGCGTGAACGTGGCGGTCCAGGTCAGGCCACCATCGCTGCTGCTGACCGCGCTCAGGCTGCCATTGGCAACACTCAGGTCAGCGTTGGTAAAGCCGGTCACGGCCTCGGAGAAGGTAATGGTCACCTGGGCGGTCTCGCCCGGCCGCAGCGTTGAATCGTTCAGCACAATGGTGGCGGTCGGACGCTGGGTGTCGATGGCATAGTTGTTGGAATCGGTGGTGCCGGTGCCGATGTTGCCCGCCAGGTCGGCGATACCGCCGTTGGTGAGGGTGATGACGTTACTGGTGTCGTTGATGCCGGCACTCGGCGTAAACGTCGCGGTCCAGGTGATACCGCCGTCACTGCTGCTCAACCCGGTGACCGTACCGTTGGCGACCGTCAGGTCGGCCGTGGTGAAAGCGGTCACCGCCTCGCTGAAGGTGATGGTCACCAGCGAGGTCTGGCCAGCGCCGATGGCGGTATCGGCCACGACGACGGTCGCGGTGGGGCGCACGGTATCGACGGCATAATTGTTGGAGTCGGTGGTGCCGACCCCGGCGTTGCTCGCACCATTGCGCACGCCAGTATTGTCCAGGGTGATCACGTTGCTGGTATCGGAAATACCGACGCTCGGGGTAAAGGTGGCCGTCCAGGTCACGCCGCCATCGCTGCTGCTGACGCTGGTCAGGGTGCCGTTGCTGACGGTCAGGTCACTGTTGTCGAACCCATTCACCGCTTCGTTGAAGGTGATGGTCACCGTCGAAGTTTCACCGATACTCAACGACGAATCGGCGACCACGATGGTGGCTGTCGGCACGTTGGTGTCGACCTGGTAGTTGTTCGAACTGGTCGTGCCGGTACCCGTGTTGCCCGCCGCATCACTGAAACCGGTGTTGGTCAGCGTGATGACGTTCGTGGTGTCGACGATCCCGAGGGTCGGCGTAAGGGTAGCGGTCCAGGTGATGCCGCCGTCGCTGCTGCTGACGGCGCTCAGCGTGCCGTTGGCTACGCTCAGGTCCGAGTTGTCGAAGCCGCTGACCGCCTCGCTGAACGTAATGGTCACCAGCGAGGTTTCGCCGACGCTCAACGCGTTATCGGCCACGACGATGGTGGCGGTCGGGCGTTGCGTATCGACAATGTAGTTGTTGGAATCGGTGGTGCCGGTGCCGGCATTGCCCACACCGTCCACGACACCGGTGTTGTCGAGGGTGATCAGATTGCTGGTGTCGCTGATGCCGACGCTCGGAGTGAAGGTGGCGGTGTAGGTAATGTTGTCGCTGGTGCTCAGCCCGCTCAGGCTACCATTGGCAGCGGTCAGGTCGGCCAGGGTGAAACCGGTCACCGCCTCACTGAAGGTGATGGTCACCAGTGAGGTTTCGCCAGCGGCAAGTGCCGTATCGGCAATCACCACGGTGGCGGTAGGACGTACATTGTCGATGGCGTAGTTGTTGGAGTCGGTGGTGCCACTGCCGGCGTTACCCGCCGCATCGCTTACCCCGGTGTTGTCCAGGGTAATGAGATTGGTCGCGTCGGTGGTGCTGGCACTCGGAGTGAATGTTCCGGTCCAGGTAATGCCGCCGTCGCCGCTGCTCAACCCGGTGACGGTACCGTTGGCCACCGTCAGGTCGGCGGTGGTGAAACCGGTGACCGCCTCGTTGAATGTAATGGTCACCAACGAGGTTTCGCCAACACTCAACGTGGGGTCGGCAACGACGATGCTGGCGGTGGGGCGCTGCGTGTCGATGGCGTAGTTGTTGGAGCTGGTGGTGCCGCTGCCGGCGTTGCCCGCCGCATCGCTCACCCCGGTATTGGCCAGGACGATCAGATTGGTGGCGTCAGTGACACTGGCGCTTGGGGTAAGCGTCGCGGTCCAGGTGATACCGCCATCCGCGCTGCTCAACCCGCTCAAGGAGCCGTTGGCGACCGTCAGGTCGGCCAGGGTGAACCCGCTGACGGCCTCGCTGAACGTGATGGTCACCAGTGAGGTTTCACCCGCGCTCAGCGCGGTGTCGGCCACTACGATCGTCGCGGTGGGGCGCAGCGTGTCGATGGCATAGTTATTCGAGTCGGTGGTACCCGTGCCGGCGTTGCCAGACAGATCGGCAACGCCGCTGTTGGCCAGTGTGATCAGGTTCGAGGTGTCACTGATGCTGGCGGTCGGGGTGAGCGTCCCGGTCCAGGTGATGCCGCCATCGCTGCTGCTCAGTCCGGTGACGGTACCGTTGGCCACCGTCAGGTCGGCGGTGGTGAAGCCGGTCACCGCCTCGTTGAAGGTGATGGTCACCAGGGAAGTTTCGCCAACGCTCAGCGCGGTGTCGGCTACCACGATGGTAGCGGTCGGGCGCAGGGTATCGATGGCGTAGTTGTTCGAGTTGGTGGTGCCCACCCCGGCGTTGCCGGACAGGTCTGCGACGCCAGTCTTGTCCAGGACCACCAGGTTGGTGGTGTCGGTCACATCGGCATCCGGGGTCAGGGTAGCGGTCCAGGTGATGCCGCCGTCGCTGCTGCTCAACCCGGTGAGGGTACCGTTGGCCACCGTCAGGTCGGCGGTGGTGAAGCCGGTCACCGCTTCGGAGAACGTGATGGTGACGGCCGAGGTTTCACCGCTTTTGAGTGCGGTATCGGCCACCACAATGGTCGCCGTCGGCGCCACGGTGTCGTTGACCACGTAGTTGTTCGAATCGGTGGTGCCCACGCCAGCGTTGCCCGCCAGGTCGACAACGCCGGTGTTGTCCAGGGTGATGACGTTGGTGGTGTCGGCGATGTTGCTGGCCGCCGTCAGCGTGCCGGTCCAAGTGATACCGCCATCAGCGCTGCTGAAGGCACCCACGGTGCCGTTCTGCACCGTCAGGTCGGCTGAGGTAAACCCCGTCACGGCTTCGGAGAAGGTGACAGTCACCAGGGATGTGCCGCCGGAGTTCAGACTGGTATTGGCCACCACGACAGTCGCGGTAGGCGGGGTCAAGTCCGGCACATAGTTGGTGTTGATGGTCCCGCCGTCACCGTAGACGTTGGCGACAGAGGCCGGCGAGGTGCCCGAGGTGCCCGCACTGCCGCCCCCGGTACCGCTGCCGCCGACGTTACCTGACAGGGCCGCGAAGTTGGCGGCGGTGATCAGGATGGTCCCCTTGTTCCAGATGGCGCCAACGCCGACGCCGCCCGCACCGCCGGTGTGGGTGTAGCCACCGCCAGCACCGCCGCCGCCACCGCCACCACCGGCGCCGATGTTGTTGGAAATCACCGAGTTGCCAATGATGCGCAGGGTCGCGCCAGTGTCGTTGTAGATGCCGCCGACCGCGCCGCCACCGGCACCGCCGACCGCGTTGTAGCCGTCACCGCCACCACCACCGCCGATGGACAAGCCGGCGCTGGCCGCCGTGCCGCCGGCCGATCCAGTGCTATAGCCCGGGTAAGCGGCACCGCCGGCGCCGCCCGTGGAGTTACCACCCCGCCCGCCCATGTTGAAGAAACCACCGCCGGCACCGCCCTGGCCCGTCGAACCGACGGAGCCCGTGGCATTGATCGTGTCGCCGCCCCGGCCGCCCGTACCGCTGCCGACCGCGCCGCCGCCACCACCACCGCCGCCGGCATATTGCGGCGTCACGCCACCACCGCCACCACCGCCCGATGCGGCGTTCGCGGTGATCGTGACGTTCTTCAGGGTCAAGGTGCCGGCGTTGTAGATACCACCGGCCTTGGCGACCGCAGCATCGACGCCACCATTGCCGCCGTCACCCGCCACCATGCCACGGGTGATCACCAAGCCATCGAGGGTCGCCGTCGTACCGGACGTCACGTTGAGGACCTGGGTGCGGAATTGCCCATCGAGGGTGACATCGGCGACGTTGTCGTTATTGAGGTCGCCATCGATGGTCACGTTCTTATTGACCACCAGCACCTGGGTCAGCGCGACGGTCATGCCGCTGCTGAAGGTCACGATGTCGCCGTTCTGCGCAGAGGCCAGGGCCGCACGCAATGAGCCGACGCCGGTGTTGGCGTTATTGGTGGCTGTCCAGGTGGCGAGACCCCATTGATAGTCGCTCATTGCACTGGCAGACAGCACATTGGCGCTTTCGATGTTGCCGGTGGCGATTTCCAGGTCCCAGTCGCCCCCCAGGCCGGTACGGTCGTTGGACGCGGCCACATCGCGGCCGGTCAACTGCGCCAGCGAATCGACCAGTTCCAGGCCACGATCACCTTGGGCGGTGTAGCAGCCGTAGATCAGGATGTCGCCACCCGCGTTCATGTCCTTGCCGATCTGCGCCAGCACCTCGCTGCGGGCCTGGACGTTTTCCGCCGACAGATAGGCGTTGCCCAACCACAGATCACCGGCGTTGCCGTGGGCGATGATCTGCACCGAGCTGACTCCCTGGTGGGTATCCAGGTAATCGGCGATCTGTTGCAGGCCGTCCTTGGTGGCGTCCAGTTGCACGACCTGGGTACCGGGCGCCACACCTTCGAGCAGGCTGGCGGCATCCTTGACCCGGGAATCGACGAATACCACCGACTTGCCCGGAACGGCGGCCTCGGTGGCATCGGTCTGGCCCTGGGCCGCGTGGGTATCGGTGGCCTGATCGGCCGTGGGCGTCTTGGCCGCGTCGGCGGTCGGATGGGTGTCCGGCTGCGCGGCATCGGCCACGGTCGCGGCGACAGCGCCGTCGAACAGCATCCGCGGCTCCAGAGACATGATCATTGGCGATGCCAGGGCCTGTGCACCCTCGATTACCCGCGATTTACCTTTGCTCCACCACATGACGTTCACCCGGACTCGAACTGCTTGAACACGCAAATGAAATAAACCGCGCTCAACTGAGCGCGGCGTCGGTTTTCATACGAATGACATTGGCGGCGCTGGCAGACCCATCGCGCCAGAACGACAACTCGGCATACTTTTCGAACAGATCCGGCGGCAGCAGGGTCCGTCGCGCTTGCGGCGCGACCCTGGGTTTGACCTTGTGCAGGCCGGCAACGCCCAGGGCCAGATCGAAGGCCGGTGCGTCGTAGGTCAAATGATTGAAGTCGTGTTCGAACCAGGGCTCGTCGATGAACTCGTAGATCAGCCGCATCACCCGCTCGGGTGCCTGGCTCAACAGGTCATAGTCGACGATCAGCAATGACTCGGCGTTTTCGCCGTAATAGGCTTCCTTGAGCGCTGTCCACGCATACCCCACGAGACGGTTGCGCTGGGCCAGGGTTTCGCAGCGGCTGTAGACGGTGTTGCGCTCGTCATCATCGTTGAACAGCTTGGTGTTCTCGAACGGGTTGGCGCGGTAGAGCCGCTCAAGACTGTCGAGCACCCAGGCGACGTTGCGCACGCAGGCGATGGTCTTGGCTTGGGGGAACAGATCCTGCAGCGCGGGCAAACGTGCGCACCACTGGCGGTTGGTGTCGAAGATGACGGGCTTGTCGGCCTTGTCGGCATAGTAGGAGTCGAACAACCCGCGCAGCAGGCGACGGCGCAAGTCGGTGTCGATCACCGAACCGAATTCGCTGCCGGCACTGCATTGCTGCAACACGCTGCTGAACAGCGTACCGACGGGGCTGGTCATGCCGGCGTGAAAGCGCGGGTTCTGCAAAAGAATTGCAGAAAGCAGGGTCGAACCTGAGCGCGGCAGACCGGAAATAAAGTGAAACTTTGACAATCCCTATCACCGTTTGTAGTCCGTTTGTGTCCGAAGAGTAGACGAGGAAACAAACCTCGACTAGTACTACTTTGATATCAAATACATCTGAGCCTGTAAAAAAGATGGACGGTATAGGTCCTCCCTCAACCTGAATCGATTAAGCCAAGCGTCAGCCATTTTCAGTCCTTGGGCAGAACGAAATAACCCCGTCTACGCTCAGCCGTGCGTGACCAGGCCAGGTGATCACAGCTTTCCCGTTGTATCCGCCAGATACCACAGACCAACAACCTGAAGGATGAGGATTCTATGGAAGTATTCATCGGTACTATCCAGCCGTTCGCTTTCAACTTTGCCCCCAGGGACTGGGCCTTGTGCAACGGGCAAACGCTCAGTCTTGCCCAATACCAGACCTTGTTTGCCCTGATCGGCGTGACGTACGGCGGCGACGGCCAGACCACTTTTCTGCTCCCCAATTTGCAGGGGCGGATGCCCATGGGCCAGGGCAACGGCCTGGGGCTGACCCCTCGGGTGATCGGCACCGTCTCCGGCACCGAAAACGTCACGGCGACGCTGAACAACCTGCCCAACCACACACACGCCCTGACCGGTATAACCGCCGCAACCACCCTGCAACTGGCGAACCCGGCCAGCAACCCGGTGAATACGCCAACGGCCACCAACTCCTTCATCGGCACCTCGGGCACAGGGCCGGGTGCGGCGAATATCTATTCCGACCAGTTAGGTGCTTCGCCGGTACCGCTGCAGGGTGTGACCACGACGGTCAGCGGTACGGTCGCCCCTACCGGCAATGGACTGCCGATGGCAATCATGAACCCATTCCTGGCGATCAACTTCAGCATTGCCCTGCAAGGCTACTTCCCATCCCGTAACTGATGATCCACCGGAGGACTACGGTCCTCCGGTCCGTTGGAGTATCGACATGTTGCAAGAAGTTCATAGCCACCATTTCCAACCACTGCTGGGCCTGACCAGCAGCCTGATCCTGCCCGACGGCAGTTGCTTACCCGTGCGGATCGAAACCCTCGAACAAGCGCCTCGGGCGAAAATGCCCAACGCAGAGCGCATGCCCTTCAGCGTCGAATTCAATAGTTTGCAGGCCACTGATTTCGTGGACGGCTTGTGCTCATTGGAAGTGCCCGAGCTGGGCAGACTCGAAGACGTATTCGTGTCGCGGATACCCCCCATGGGACGGGATCCGACGGTGGGATATTTCTACATTGCATTCAACTAGCGTGAGCCATCCGAGTGACCCTGTGGGAGCGAGCCCGCTCGCGATGATGGCGGCACATTCGACAAGAATGCGACTGACCCACCGCTTTCGCGAGCAGGCTCCCTCCCACAAGGGATTTGTGGTGCCCACAGGCCTAGTGGCCGATCCACGAATCCCACCCGGCAGAGCACGACAACCGCGTCTAAGCTCAGCCGTGCGTAACCAGACCAGGGACGGAGTCGAACTGAACGCAATTTTCCCCCCTGGCGATACCAGAACGATAACCTGAAGGACGAGGAATCTATGGAAGTATTCATGGGCACTATCCAGTCGTTTGCCTTTAATTTCGCACCCAGCGGCTGGGCGCTGTGCAGCGGGCAGACACTTGGCATTTCGCAATACCAGGCGCTGTTTTCACTGATCGGCACCTACTACGGAGGCAATGGCCAGACCAACTTCATGCTCCCCAACCTGCAAGGCCGACAGACCTTGGGCCAGGGCAACGGCCTGGGCCTGACCCCGCGTGTCATCGGCGAGACTTCCGGTACCGAAAACGTTACGGCGACATTGAACAACCTGCCCAATCACACCCACACCCTTACGGGTATTACGGCCGCAACCACCCTGCAATTGGCGAACCCGGCCAGCAATCCACTGAACGCGCCAACGGCCACCAACTCCTTCATCGGCACTTCAGGCACCGGACCGGGTGCGGCGAATATCTATTCCGACCAGCTAGGTGCGTCGCCAGTACCGCTGAAAGGCGTGACCACCACGGTCAGCGGCACGGTAGCCCCTACGGGCAACGGCCTGCCGATGGCAATCATGAACCCGTTCCTGGTCATCAACTTCAGCATTGCCCTGAACGGTCTGTTCCCATCCCGTAACTGATTTTTCAATCGCAGGGCGGCGGCCCTGTGGGAGCAAAGCTTGCTCGCGACTGCGACAAGTCAGGCAGCAACAATATTGACTGGTCTGCCGCTATCGCGAGCAAGCTTTGCTCCCACACAAACGCCTCCCACACACTAAGGAATATTGAGCTGTCAGTTCCCTTTCGGATACCAGACCAACCGCTCCGCCGCCGGGTTGCGCTCCTGGACTTCGAAGCCCAGTGCCAGGTAATGCCGACGTGCGTGAGGGTTGCTGGTCCAGACCACGGTCGCCACCGGGCAGCGGATCTGCTGCGCGGCTTTCTGCACGCCTTGCAACACCGTCCGGCCATAACCCTGTCCACGGGCCTGGGGAATGAAGGCCAGGTACAGCACGCGAATTTCATTGGGACCGAAATCGGTGCTCAAGGCGCCGATGGCGGTACCCAGTTTTTCCACGACGTAATGCATGGCATTGGGGAAGTTGTCCCCCAGCCCCTGCTCCTGCACCTGAAACTGCTGGGCGATCACCTGCTGCACCTGCTCGTGCTCGCCATCGATCCATTGCAGATCCGGTCGCGCCGCCTGATAAAGACTCTGCAAGAATGGACCGTCACTGACCCGCGACGGCCGCACCACCAGTCCCTCTGCCGCTACTGACTCCATGTGCACTCCTTAGAACCCGCTTTCCCTCACACCCAACGCCGCCAACCGACGCCAGGCCGCTCCCAATATCGATTCGCCCTGCCCTTGCAACACCACGACGCCCCGCAGCGGTTGCGGCGGCGCAGCTTCGTCATCGATGGCGCTCAGGCGCACGCCATATTGCGCCTGCACGGGCTCGGCCCGCTGTTGCGAATCGCGGCGCACGGCAATCGGCCCATGGTGATCGGACGTCAACGCCTGCTGCTCAACCCAGGCGGCGCCATTGGTGTCGACTTCATTCAGTTGCACGGCAATCGAAGGGTGCATCGGATCATCGGCGATGAATCGCCCCGTGGCACCGGGCCCGACCCGCCAAAGCTCGGCCTCGGTAAGGTAGCCGCGCAAGCGGGAATCGGCCTGCACCACCCGCACCAGCGGTTGCGTGGGTGACAACCAGCGGCCCACCGCCAATTGCGGCAGCAGATCACGCACCTGGCCGGCATGGGGCGCACGCAGCAACAGGCGCTCACGTTGGGCGACCAGGCCGCGGTACTCGGCGACGGCTTCGGCCAGTTGCTGCTCGACGATGCCCGCGTCGGCGGCGGTTTCGCTACGGCCGGCCCGGCGGCGCATCTGCAATTGCTGGATCTCGATTTCCCGGCGCACGATGCTCAGGCGTGACGCCATGTCCGGCGACTCCAATTCAATCAACACGTCGCCCTGGGCCACCACCTGCCCATCGTGCACATTCACCTGTCTGACCCGTGCCGCCACCGGCGCGTACAAGGCACTGGCACGTCCGGCCTCAAGCATCGCCGGCACTTCCACGGCGCTGCGCCAGGGCAAGAGCAAGGCCAGGATCAGCGCCAGCAAGACCAATCCAGTCAGCAGCACCCGCGGCCCATGGGCCTGCTCGCGACGCTGCCACCATTGTCGCCACTCATTCACGATAGGCATGAAAATGAACCAGACCAATTCCACCATCATCAGGAAAATGCCCAGCACCTTGAAGAACAGGTGATAGACCGCCAGGGCGATGCCAAAGAACAATGCCGCGCGCCACAACCACGAGCCATATCCCCATATGAGCAAGCGGCGACGCATTTTCGGCGACCAGGGCTCCGGCGCTGCCACGCCATAGCCGAACAAAGCTTCGCGCAAACGCCAGCGACACAGGGCAAACGCACGGCCTTGAAGGTTATCCACTGCCCAGAAATCGCTGAGCAGGAAATACCCGTCAAAGCGCATGAAGGGATTCAGGTTGATGATCAGCGTGGTGATCCAGGTGGCGCTGGCCAGCATGAATGCGGCGGTGCGGGCCGGCCCGTCGGACAACAACGACCAGGCCAGCAGGGCGATGCACGCCAGTAGCAGTTCCGCCAGCACGCCGCCGGCGCCAATCAGCAACCGGGCCCGCCGATCATTGATCCGCCAGGCGTCGCTGACATCGGTATAGAACATCGGCAACAGCACCATGAACGCCACGCCCATGCTTTGCACCCGGCAACCGGCGCGCTTGGCCATGAAGGCATGGCCGAACTCATGGCACAGCTTGGCGAAAAACAACGCCACCCCGAACGCAAGCGCACCGCCCAGGCTGAACAGGTGTGGAAAAGTCGCCAGGAACCGCTGCCAATCCCGTGACACCAGGAAAATCCCCGAGCCCAGGGTCAGCGGCAGTCCATAGCGCAGGATCTTGGGCCCGAACCGTGCCAGCCAGGGCCAGGCGCGGTTGAGAAAGGCGTCCGGACGCCACAGCGGGATCCGGAAAAACAAGTATTGATGCAACAGGATCTGCCACAGGCTCTGGCGCCGGGCGGCCGTCTTGAATTGATAGCTGTCGCGCTGTTGCGGGTCCATTGCGCTGATCAGATCGTGGCCACGCAGAAAGCCCAGCAACTGCTCCAGGGACTCGCCATTGAGGGGCAGGCCCGGTTCACGGTTCGCGGCTTGCAGCACCCGTTCCGGGTCGCCCAGGGACCAATGTCGCAGCATGCGCATCGCCGCCGCGCCAAGCTTGAAGTAACGCCCGCGCACCGGATCGGCCAGGGTCCACTGAGGCGAACCATCAGGGTCCGGCGCCGCAGGGGACAGCTGCAGGTCCGGCCGCAGACTCGGCAGCGCCATGCTACAGACCTACGCTCTGGCGCAGACCTGCCAGTGGCCGACGCAACAGGTACAGCGCCAGCGGCGCACGATCTCCGAATATTTTCGCCGTGCCGCGCAAACCGATGCGCGGTGCCGCGGCGTCGAAGCGCGCATCCAATCGATAAGCAAGCTGTCCGGCGGCGGTGGGTTGCGCCTCATAGGCCGAACGCTCGAGCCAGGCCACATGCCGCTGCAACGGATCGCTGTCGAGAAACAATGCGACTTGCGCACCGGGGGCCAGGGTTATCGCATCGCCGACCGCCAGTTCGATGCGCAGCTCAGCCTGGCTGGGGTCGGCAATTTCCATCAATCGCTCACCGGTCTGCACCGGCTTGCCGAGCCAGCGCTCGACATCGGCAAACACCGCGATGCCATCCCGTTCGGCACGGACTTCACTGCGCTTGAGCAACTCGAGGGCATAGTTGCGCTCGGCACGTTTCTGTTCGACGCGAGCGGCCAGGAGGTCGATCTTGGAACTCGACTCGGCGTCGGCAAACGAGCGCTGGGAGTTGGCCTTGAGCTCCGCCTCGGCCACATCCAACGCGCGCTCGGCCACGTCAGCCTGGGCCTTGAGGCTGGTGCTTTCGAAGCGCAGCAACAGGTCACCGTTCTTGACGGCCTGATTGGGCTTGACCATGAATTCGGCGATCACGCCGTCCAGCGGCGCCGCCACCACCTGGCCACCCAGCGGCACCACCTCGGCCGGGGCCAGCACCGACTGGCGCACCGGCACCAGCAAGCCCAGCAACAGCACCGCCACCAGTGCGACCTGGCGCTTGCGCGTCCAGCGCAGGCGCCATGGTTTGCGTGGTTGCAACGCCAGCCACGCATGGCTGTAGGTGTCGCCCAGTTGCGACAGCAGCACTTGCTCGGCCGGCGTCCAGGGCTGGTCGCGGGCCAGCCACAGGCCACCGAAAACCAGCCCCTTGTGATCGATCAACGGCAGCCAGAATACCTGCGCGGCCGACAGGCTTCGCCAGTCCGCCTGTACGGCTTCGCTCACCCCATCGACGGCAATCACCCGGGCCTGGTTCAGCACGCCTTGCTTGAACAATTGCGCCACCGCCTGCTCGACAAACGCCACGAAAGGCGCATTCGGCTCCACGGCACTGACGCCAGTCACCGCCTGCACCTTGCCGGCGATCAGCAGCGCGGCGTGGCGAAACCCGAACAGGGCCTGACCATCATTGACCAGGCTGTAGCTCAGTTGCGCCGGGTTACGCGCGGCCCGCGTCTGACGCTCCAGATCGAGAAAGCGCGCAAATACCTGCTCGACGCTGCCCATGACCGGCGCGTTCACTTGGACTCCGCGAAACGGGCCGTGCCGCTCATGCCGGACAGCAAGCCACTGGCGTCGGGCAGGCTCGCGACCAGCAGCAAGGTCTGGCTGCCTTCATCAATACGCGCGCCGAGGCGCTTGACCGTCGCTTGCAGCGGCCGGCCGGTTTCATCGGGGGTGAACGTAAAGGACTGTCCGGGCTTGAGCCTGCTCATCCAGCGCGACGGCACCAGCAGATGGATCTCCAGGGTGCGGTTGTCGACCACGTCCAGCAACGGCGCACCGGCCGCCACGCTTTCATAACGCTGGACCTTGCGCGCCACCACTTGCCCATCGAACGGTGCGATCACACTGCAGCGCTTGACCTGGACCTGATACACCTGGGATTGCGCCTGGGTTTCGCTGAGCCGAGCCTCGGCCCGTGAGACTTCGAAGCGCCCGACGGATTTCAATGCTTCCAGTTGCCGGTTATGCGCCAACTCCTCATTGGCGCCCCGACTCGCTGCCTGGGCTGCGTTGAGCTGGGCCTGATAAGCCGAACAATCGAAACGTGCGAGGGTATCGCCCTTCTTGAACGACTCGCCCTCACTGAACGGCAATTCGACGATACGTCCGGCCAACTCACTGGCCAACACCGCCTGATCCCGCGCCCTAAGTATTCCTCGCGCCTCGTTACCCCCTGCCGCCCCGGCCGTCACATTGCTCTCGAGCAACGGATCGTCCGCGACAGGCGTCTGCGCCTGGACTGCGCACGTTACAAAGGCCAACCCCATAACCCAACTGCAAAAACGTTGCATGACCGCTACTCCCTGACGGATGGTCGGAGTCTACGACAGCGGTGGGGAGCGTCAAGGGAGATGCAGTCAGGTTTGGGAAATCTCTTGTTTCAAAAAGGTTGGGAGGGGGTCAAAAGATGCTTAGTTTTTTGCTTACGTTGGTCGGTATCAAATCCCACAAAAAATTGGGAGCGATCCTTTTACTCCAAACGGCTTCGGAGGATGGTGTTTTGGACTTATCGGAGGAACATCCATATTCTGCAATAAACACTCACAAAACGAGCCCACAACGATTTGACTCTGCGCCCTGCATACGCTCAACACTGCGTCGCCGGTAACGGAGAGGGGCTAAGCAACGGTTGACGTCAGAATTCGCCCGACTTAGGATCTCTTTACTCAACCCCGTACGCAGAAATTCAGTTTTCTGGCCGTTGGGGTGAAGAAACCGGCTTAGGCCGGTTTTTTCGTTTCGGGGGGTTGAATTTGTGCGTACCGCATTTTTCGTCGATGGTTACAACCTGTTTTATGGATTACTCGCAGGCACGCCTTACAAATGGCTGAATCTTCGAAGCCTGTTATCTCACATCGTGTATATCGAAAACCCAAGCAGCACGATTGCCTCAATCGATTACTTCACATCATCCGTCAAACCCCTCCTGGCTACCCGTGGTCAAATATCAAAGGAAGCGCAGGACACCTATATCCGAGCCCTGAGGTCGACCGATGTCTGTATCCATTACGGTCATCATCAACTTGAACCTGCGAAGGCCCCACGCTTCATTGATAGAAAGACGAGAGCTTCTCGTAATGACAAAGTCGACATCTGGAAATTGGAAGAAAAGGAAACAGATGTTCACATTGCAGTCAGCATATACCGAGCCGCTGCAAGACAAACGAAGCTGGAGACTCATGAAAAAGTAGAACAATTGATACTAGTATCTAGCGATACCGATATGACGCCTGCCTTGAGAGCCATTCGTGAAGACTTCCCCGAAATAACGGTCGGCGTCATTCTTCCTCACCGAGCAGAGTTAGATCGTCCATCCCCAGGTTCTTTGAGGCAGCACGCCCACTGGACGCGCCGCGTTGTTAGCTGCGACGAGCTCCAAGCCCACCAATTCCCCAACCGGGTGCCCACCCGCAAGGCCCCCGCCATCAAACCGGATTACTGGTAGTCACACCCGCCACCTGCTACTCCACCAACGTCAACTTCCCATCCCGATACAACACCTCGCGCCCCAGCCAGGCCGCATCCACCTGCGGCAGCACCGCCGAGGGTTTGCGCAGTTCGCGCAGCAGGGTCGACCCATGGGACAAGCGTCCGCCCATGCGCGCAATCACCGCCCGGGCGTTCTGATAGTGTGCATGGCGACCTGGGTCCAAGGTCTCTTCAAGCAGAATGTCGTCGCCCAGGATGCCTTGCACCTGTCCCGGGTAGATCAGGAACCCACTCGCTTGCTCGGTGCCCTCGCGACCATCCTGCCAGAAGCTACCCTCGCGGCTGCGGATGTCCGGATGCGGTGCGAACCAATGCGCCCTTTCGGCCGCCGGCATGGCGTGATGCAGGCGAAAGAAAATACGCATCAGGTTGTCGCGATACCACTCGCGCACTTGCAGGTAGTAGCCGCGCAGCCCTGGCAAACCGCCCGAATGGGCCAGGCGAACCGCCAGGGGCCATTGGGGGAACGCCTGCAACGGCAACTCGGTCGGTGCCGGACGCGGCGTAGCCGGGTCGGTTTCCCAAGGCAGTCGATGCGGGGCGCACTCCAGGTTGTCATAGGCGGTTGGGGGTCGTCCCAGCCAGTCGCCACCGCTGCTGGCCAACGCAGTGGCGATGCACAGGTTGCCCTGGACCACGAATACATAGAAACGGGTGAACCAGTCCGCCAATCGCTGCCCGTCGACGCCCTGTCCGGTCAGTTCGAGCAGCTCCCGATCGAAGCGCCGCAACCCCCTTTCCAACGTTGGCAAATGCCCACGAGCGATGCGCTGCATGCGCAGGAACAACGGCAGCGAACGGATCAGGCGTAGCGGTCGCCAAGGCAGATGGGGCGTAGCGCCGCCGACCTCACCCGCGTAGTTGCTGGCGCTGATGCCCCAGTCCGCCAGGCGCGCGAGAAACAGGTCGTTATTGATGTATGAAGCACCGCCAAACACCGCGGTAAAGGGCTCGTTGTCCTGCAATATCCGCGAGTCCCAGCGCGCCATGATCGCGGGAATGCTCGCCGCAGCACGGCGCTGGGCGTATTCCACCAGAACACTGGGTTGCGGCGGCAGGATCTCGGCGATGTTGGCGGCAGTCAGGTGTCGACGCCAGCCGTAGTCGCTGATCGGCCGGTACTGCAGCAACCAGAGTTGGCTGCCGTCCCAAGCCCACTCAACGTCACCGGGCACGTAGTGGAAAACCCGCAGCACGCTTTGCAGGAAGCGCCATAGCTGATCGGCGGTCAGGCCGTGGGATGGCTTGAACGTGTCGCTATTCCACGCGTCCCCCAGGCGCGAAATGATCGCGCGCTCGGGGCTCGCCTGGCCGTCGGCCAACGATTCGAGATGACCTTCGACCCACTCCAGTTCGACGGCCAAGTGACGGACGAAGGCGATCCCGGACAGCCGCGGCGTGATGAACCGCTGCACCACCACTTCCTCGACCCCCGTCGCACTCAACTCGGCAACGCGCCCCGGCACGTCCTGTGTCGATACTCGCAAGAAGGTGGTACTCAGGCCCGCGTTCGCCGCATCGGCCTGGTCTTCGCCATAACTGGAGGAGCGCACCGCCCAGAGAGCGTCCGATTGGCTGTCGAGGAACGCCGGCAGGCGCGGATCGTGGCAGTCGTTGAGCGACAGCGCCGCAGGCACCGCTTGCCCGGCCAGAGCCGCCAGGCGCAAGCGCCCACCCTTGGTATGGGCGACGAACCCTCGCTCGCCTGACTCCAGCCACGCGACGAATTCCCTCGGCGCGTCAATCCAGGGATAGTGACCCCAGCCGGGCTTCAGGCTGATGGTCAGATCGGCGCGGGCGAGAATCGCTGACCACGCCGCGGCCTGCTCGATGCCCAGCACATTGTCCTGGTCGCCCCAGACCAGTTCGACCGGGTCGGTGATCCACTCCAGCAGTGGCAGCGCGGTGTCCGCGCGCACCAGATCCCAGTGCGGCACAAAGGCACGACAGCGGGCGTACCCGGCCCCCATGCGCTGGTACTGCGCAGGCGTCCAGGTCTGGTTGGAAAACTTGCGGGCAAACAGCGTCGGCTGGTTTGCCAGCAACCAATGAATGGTTTTGCGCAGCGGCAGAGGCGACATCAACGCCGGCAGACGGCGCTGCCATAAAAAAGCTCCAACCGGCGCCAACAATACACTGCGACAGAAGTGCCCTGGTTGACGCTGCAAGGCATGCAGCACCAACAACGCATTCACCCCTACCGCCGTGATCGCGCTGCCCTTGACCGTCATCTGCAGCAAAGCCTGGGCGTAGGCGGCCAGGTCTTCGCACGGCGCTTGAGGATGATTGCCAAAGCCGGGCAGCTCCAGTGGCACCACTTCGTAGCGCTCGAAGTGCGGCAATGCATCGTCCCACCAATCGGCGGCGCTGCCGTTACCGGCCAGCAGGTACATCAAAGGCTTGCTCATGAGCGGTCCTCAGGCCAGATCGCGCAGGGCAGCGTCGAGGGTCGGATAACGGAACCGGTACCCGGCCTCGGCAAGACGGCTCGGCACCACGCGTTGGCCGTCGAAAAACAACTGGGCCATCTCCCCTGCCAGGGCACGCACCGGTGCGGCAGGGATGTGAAACCATACCGGGCGCCTGAGAACTTTACCGACGCGCTCGGCAAACGCCCCCTGGCTGACCGTCTCCGGCGCTACCAGGTTGTAAGTGCCGTTCAGGCTCTCGTCGTCGAAGACCCGGGCGATGACCTGGATCACATCGTCACGGTGTATCCAACTCATGATCTGCCGACCGTCGCCCATCCGCCCGCCGAACCCCAGGCGAAACGGAATCAGCAAAGGCAGCAATGCCCCGCCCGGGCCAAAGACCACGCCCAGGCGCATCACCACCTGACGCAGGCCCAATTCGACGGCGGGCAACGCCGACGCTTCCCAGCGGGCACAGAGTTCGGCCATGAAACCATCGCCCTTGGCGGCACGCTCATCCAGGCTCTCACTGGCATCACGCACGCCATAAAAGCCGATGGCCGAGGCCTGGACCCACAGCGTCGGCTTGTTCCGGGCGTTCTTCAGCCAGTTGATCAATGCTTCGGTGGTATGGACCCGGCTGGCAATCAGTTGCGCCTGGCGCCGGGGACTCCAGCGTGGACCGGCCACCGGCGCCCCCGCCAGATTGATCACCACGTCAAAGATTTCGTCATGGCCCAGCTTGCTCAGCGAGCGCAGGCAACGGGCACGGCCGTCGAACAGATAGGCCGCTTTCAACGGATCCCGGGCCAACACGCTGACGGTGTGTCCGGCATCGAGCAACTGATTGACCAGTGCCTCCCCGATAAACCCGGTGCCACCGGTCACCAACACGCGCCGATGGACACCGCCCGCGAACGGATTGCCAGATTTTCCCCGGCGTTGCATGCGCAGCGCCGCCAGCCCGTCACGGATACCCGAGGCACTGACACCGACGGCAAACAGCGTCAGCAACCAGCCGCGCCAGCCCAGATCGAGCGCGCCCAGCCCAGTGGGCAAACTCGCCCATTGCGCCAGTTGCACCCCGTACAGCGCGAAGAACGCCCCGCCGTTGACCGCCAGCACCGTGTGCATGATGCGCTCAATGGCCGGCAGCTTGCGGCTGCGGTCCTCGACCACGAAATCCCAGAGCGTCAGGCCGATCTCCAGGGCGAACAGCAACCCGATGACAATCGCCCACGTTCCCTGGAAGGTCAGGTGGGCGATGCCCAGGAACAGAATCCCGTAGAAACACGAACGCAGGGCGTGGATCGACAGCTCCAACCGGGCGCTGTGGCGATAGGGCAGCGCGACGGTCAGTTCATGGTGATAGAGGGTATCCAGCGCGCCCAGGACAGCCTGGGCGATCAACAACGCGATGGCCCAGTCGAGGAGAGAAAAATCAGGCATGGTTTGACTCACTTAGCAGGTGGTCGACGAGGGGACTGCGGCGATCGTGACGGTAGAGCCAGAACAGCGGAGGCAGCAATGCAAACAGGGCAAGGCTGTCGAACCACAAATGCGACCAGACCTGCGCGTGGGCCGAAAGCAGCATGTCCTGGGGCGCCCAGAGCAGGATGCCGGCGATCAACCACCCCCAAGGCATCGCGCTTCTCAGTCGACTACCGAGATGGACCAGGGCCAGCATGTACAGCGAATAACTTTGCAACGTGGCGCCGAACAGCGCCAGCCACCAGACCTGCTGCGCCCGGGCAGCCGAAGGCACTGCGGCGCCGGACCAGAAAGCCTGTTCGATGGTTTGCAGATAGCCGTCGAGCAATCCCGCATGCCCTGCCCAGGTCAGCACGAGGCTGACCAGCAGATGCATGAGGGCAGCGGCGTATAGCCAAGCGACCAGGGCTTTGCGAAGGGAGCTGGGAGGGGCTGGCATTCCGTGTCCTGAGACTTGCTTGAGAGCCGCAAGTCTAAAGGAAAAGAAAGTGGCTTTACCTGGCTAATTGGGCTGAGTTGAAGTCCGCCATCGCGAGCAGGCTCGCTCCCACAGGAAATGGGCGCAGACGCGAATGTCACGACCAGCACAGACCCTGTGTGGGAGCGAGCCTGCTCGCGATGGCGTCCGCCCAGACAACCGCTTACCTGAACATCATGACAGCCCTTCCATCAACGCTGCATCCCCCAACGCTTCACCGTCACCCGCTCCAGGTTGTCGAACACCAGGTTCTCCACCATCAAGCCGATCAGGATCACCACCGCCAACCCGGCAAAGACCTTGTCGGTGTATAGCTCGTTACGGTTCTGGAAGATGTACCAACCCAGGCCGCCCTTACCGCTGGTGGCGCCGAACACCAGTTCAGCGGCGATCAACGTACGCCAGGCAAAGGCCCAGCCGATTTTCAACCCCGCGAGGATCGACGGCAGCGCTGCGGGAATCAGGATGAACAGCACGAAGCGCAGACCCTTGAGCCCATAATTGCGCCCCGCCATGCGCAAGGTTTCGGACACGCCGAGAAAGCCCGCGTACATATTCAGCGCCAACGCCCACAGCACCGAATGCACCAACACGAAGATCAGGCTGTTCTGCCCCAGGCCGAACCACAACAATGCCAGCGGCAGCAAGGCGATGGCTGGCAATGGATTGAACATCGACGTGAGGGTGCTGAGCAGGTCCCGCCCCAACCGCGTCGACACCGCCAGGGTCGTCAGGCCAAACGCCAGGGCGATGCCCAGCAGATATCCCTTGAGCAGCACCGTCAGGGAAATCCAGACCTTGCCCAACAGTTCGCCACTGCGCAGCCCTTCGTACAAAGCACTGGCGGTTTGCAGGAAACCCGGCAGCAACAAGTCATTGTTCTGGTAGCGGGCCAGCCCCTCCCATAACAACGCCAGCAGCACGAGGATCAAGCTCTTGCGCAGCCAACCCTGCTGCCAGAGACGCTGGCCCAGGGGTAACTCCCGTTCCAGCGGCACGTGGGTCAAGGGTTGCAGGTCAACTTCATACTCTTCGCGCACAGGCGATAAACGGCTCATGGGTCGCCCCTCTCAATACGCGATACGAATGTCGGCAAAATCCAGTTCCCGTTCGGTGTCGGGCCCTGGGCCTTGCTCGAACAGCAACCGATGAATCCGCCGGGCCGTCTGCTGGAATGCCACGCCACCCAGGCTATGCAGGTCGAATTGATGGCTGTGGATCTCCGCCCTTACCCGCCCCGGATGCGGTGAGAGCAGCAGGATACGATTGCCCACCACCAACGCTTCTTCGATGGAGTGAGTGACGAACAGCAGTGTGAAGCGCACCTCTTCCCAGAGCAGCAGCAGTTCCTCCTGCATCTTGCGTCGGGTCAGGGCATCGAGGGCGGCGAAGGGCTCGTCCATCAAGAGGATTTTCGGTTGCATCGCGAGTGCCCGGGCGATGGCGACACGGGCCTTCATGCCACCCGACAACGTGTGCGGATAGGCATCGACAAAGGCCCCCAACCCGACCTTGTCCAGGTGATGCAACGCCCGCTCTTCGGCCTCGGCACGCTTGAGGGTGCGCGAGGCCAGGAGCGCAAACATTACGTTCTGCTTGACGGTTTTCCAGGGCGGCAACTGATCGAATTCCTGGAACACCACGACCCGGTCGGGCCCTGGTGCGTTGACGGCTTCTCGTTGCAGGCGGATCTCGCCTTCCTGCGGTGCGATGAAACCGCCGATGGCCTTGAGCAATGTGGACTTGCCACAACCCGACGGGCCGAGCAGCACGAAGCGGTCCGCCGGATCGACGTCGAAGCTGACTCGATGGGTGGCCCGCACCACGCGTTGGGAGGTGCGGTACTCCAGGCTGACGTTATCCACTGACAACAACGGGGTATCGATGCGAGCGGGGTTGCTGGCCGCGTGGCCTTGCAATAGCGCGGTCATGGCGATCAACTCCCCTGCAATGGCTTGGCATCCTGGAAGAAATAATCCTCCCAGGAGGCCGGCTTGTTCTTGATCGCGCCAACGCGGTACAGGAATTCGGCCAGCGGGTAGGTGTTCTTCGGCGTGACCGTGAATTCGATCTGCGGGTTATCGATGATCTTCAGCAGCGTCGCCCGATCGATCTTGGCCTGGGTCACCCGCAGGTAGGTATCCGCCGCCGCGCCTTTGTCCTTCTGGGCAAACTCGGCCGCTTCGGTCAGCGCCTCGACGAACGCCTTGTAGGTTTTCGGGTTCTCATCGCGAAATTTCTCGGTGGCGAACAACACTGTGGGGGAGTTCGGCCCCAACACATCATAGGAATTGAGCACCACATGAACGCCCGGGGTTTGCAGCGCCTGGTCCTGGAACGGCGGGTTGGAGAAATGTCCGGTCAACTCCGTGCCACCGGCGATCAAAGCCGCCGTCGCGTCCGGGTGTGGAACGGCCAGGGTGTACTTGTCCAGGCGATTGAATTCCTTGTCGCCCCACTGCTTCGCGGCGGCGTACTGCAGGAAACGTGACTGCACCGAAACACCTACCGCCGGCACCGCGATACGATCCTGCTCGGTGAAGTCGGCGATGGTCTTGACCTTGGGGTTGTTACTCAACAGGTAATAAGGAAAGTTGCCCAGAGAAGCCACCGCCTTGACGTTCTGCTTGCCGCGGGTGCGGTCCCAGATGGTCAGCAATGGGCCGACCCCGGCGCCAGCAATGTCGATGGAGCCCGACAGTAACGCATCGTTGACCGCCGCGCCGCCAGACAACTGGGTCCAGTCGACCTTGATGTCGATGCCTTCCTGCTTGGCGTGTTTCTCGATCAACTGCTGGTCACGGACCACGTTCAGCAGCAGGTACACGATGCCGAACTGCTCCGCGATACGAATCTCACCCTCGGCGCGGGCGCTGGAGGGTGCCACCAGGCTACCGGCCAACAGGCTGAATCCCAGGCCGACGGCAGCGGCCAGCGGCGCAAAAGCAATGCGTTTGAACATGTTGATTCTCCGGGCGCTATGCGCGTGGGCAGCCAATCAGAAAGGGGCGTCGCCCTGGATGGTGGTGCGGTACAGCTTGCGACGCAGATGACTCGGGCAACCGGCGGCCAGATGGATCAGCGAGCGGTTGTCCCAGAACACCAGGTCGTGGGGCTGCCATTGATGGCGATAGATATTCCGGGGCAACACGCTGTGTGCGTACAACTCGGCCAGCAGCGCTTTGCTTTCGTCCTCCGGCAAACCGACGATGCGGGTGGTGAAGCCTTCACTGACGAACAACGCCTTGCGCCCGGTTTCCGGATGGGTGCGCACGATCGGGTGAACCACCTCGGCGACCTGGGCCAGTTGCTCCGGTGTCAGCTTCGGTCGCCAGTTGCCTTCGAATTTGCTTTCGCTGTAGCGCGCGGTATAGGAGTGCGCCGCCGAACGGCCTTCCACGGCTTTGCGCAACGCCCCGGGCAAGCCATCCCAGGCCTTGTGCATGTCAGCGAACAGGGTATCGCCACCTTCGCTCGGCAACTCCTGCGCGTGGAGCATCGACCCCAGGCTGGGCAGTTGTTTATAGGAAAGGTCGGAATGCCAGAACTTCCCGGCGTCGCCCAGACCGATGGACTGGCCGTTCTCGATGATGTTGGAAACGATGAGAATTTCGGGATGCCCGGCCAACAGGAACTGCTTGAGCACATGAATCTGCAGCACGCCAAAACGGCGGCTGAAGGCGATGTGCTGTTCAGGGGTAATGCGTTGATCACGGAACACCACGACGTGATGGTCCAAGTGCGCCCGATGGATACGGGCGAAATCCTGGTCATTGAGCGGTCGGGACAGGTCCAGGCCAATGATCTCGGCGCCAACGGCGCCGTTGAACGGGCGAATTTCGAAGCTTTGCGGCGCGATATTCTCGACGCTTGGAAAATCCGAGGAATAAGAAACGGCTGGCATACATCACTCCTACGCACAGCGCGCTTCATGGGCGCGCCTCGATCAAAAACTCACGGCATGGCCGTATGGGTTCGTGTCGTGCGGCGCGCCGATTGGTCGGCAGGTACGCAGGGGTATGACTTTATCGGTATAAAAATCTAAATTTAAATACCGTTAGTGAATAACGATATGGCCTGGAGTTTTCACCTGTCCCTGTGGCGAGGGGATTTATCCCCGCTGGGCTGCGCAGCAGCCCTGAAGCCATGCACCCTGGCGTATCAGGCAGATTGAGTTGCTTGGTTTGGGGCCGCTTCGCAGCCCAGCGGGGATAAATCCCCTCGCCACAGGGGACGGGGCGGCCTCGATTGCTCGTCTCTACCGCTCGTGCAACGCCTCGGCCCGGGCCTTGATGATGGGCTTGAGCAGGTAGCTGAGCACGGTTTTTTTGCCGGTGATGATGTCCACCGAGGCCACCATGCCCGGGATGATCAGCAGCGGTTTGTCATCGGTGCCCAGGTGGCTGCGCTCGGTGCGCAGCTTGATGATGTAGTAGGTGGTTTTCTTGTCTTCGTCGGTGATGGTGTCGGCGCCGATCTGTTCCAGCTTGGCTTTCAGCCCACCGTAGATGGTGTAGTCATACGCGGTGAATTTCACCGTGGCGTCCTGGCCAGGGTGCAGGAAGGCGATGTCCTGGGGACGGATTTTCGCTTCCACCAGGATGGTATCGTCCAGCGGCACGATCTCCACCAGGTCACTGCCAGGCTGGATCACGCCACCGATAGTGTTCACCAGCATTTTGTTGACGATACCCCGCACGGGCGACGTGACCAGGGTGCGGCTCACGCGGTCTTCCAAGGCCTTGCCAGTCGCCTGGGCCTTGTTCAGGTCGGTGCGCGCCTCGTTGAGCTGGGTCAGCGCTTCGCTGCGGAACTTGCCGCGGGTCTCGTCGATCTTGCGTTGCACTTCCTTGATCGCCGATTCGGCGCGAGGAATCGCCAGCGTCGTGGCATCCAGTTGCCCGCGGGTCTCGACTTCAGCACGCTTGAGCCGCAGCACTTCCACCGGTGATACCGCGCCCTGAGCCACCAATGGTTCAGACATGTTGATTTCCTGGCGTTGCAACGCCAGGCCGGAACGGTACTGCGCCTGCTTCGAAATGAACTCGCGCAACTCCTGCTGGCGCTGCACCAGTTGCTCCTGCAACCCACCGATTTCATCGTGCAATTGCTGGCGACGGCTGATGTACAGCGACTCTTCACTGGCGGCCTGGCCCGGCACAGCCTTGAGCACGTCGGCCGGGAAGTTCAGCGGCCGGTCGTCGACCTCGGCACTCAATCGTTCGACCCGCAACAGCATGGACAGGCGATCCGCCTCGGTTTCCCCTACATTTGAGACGAACCGTGTGTCGTCCAGACGAATCAAAGGCGCACCGGCCTCGACAATCTGCCCTTCCTTGATGAACAACTCGGCGACGATGCCGCCCTCCAGGTTCTGGATCTTCTGGATCTTGGACGACGGAATCGCCTTGCCGTCGCCCTTGGTCACTTCGTCGACCACGGCGAAGTTGGCCCACAGCACCAGGAACACAAAGAACGCGATGATGCCCCAGATCGTCAGGCGCACCACTCGTGGTGCGTCTTCGATCAGGGCCTTGTTCACCTCCGGCAGGGGTTGTCCACTAAGCGAAGCGGAGCCTTTGAAATAACGGCCCACGGAATCCTTGATACCCGACTTAAGCAACACTGATCTGCCCCTTCTTCAACGCTTCCATCACGGCAGCTTTCGGGCCGTCGGCCAGGATCTGTCCACGGTCGATCACCAGCAGGCGATCCACCAGCGACAGCAAGGATGCCCGGTGCGTCACCAGCAGCACGGTCTTGTTTTCCACCACGGAGGCAAGGCGCTGCTTGAGGCGTTCCTCACCGGTGTTGTCCATGGCGCTGGTGGGTTCGTCCAGCAGCAGGATCGGTGGGTTGAGCAGCAGCGCACGGGCCAGGGCAACGTTCTGGCGCTGACCGCCAGACAAGTTTTGCCCGCGCTCGCCGACTTGCAATTCATAGCCCTGGGGATGCAGGCGCGCGAACTCATGCACACCCGCCAGTTCGGCGGCCTGGAGCACCAACTCGTCTTCGA
This sequence comes from Pseudomonas sp. MAFF 730105, assembly GCF_055380705.1. Lineage (NCBI taxonomy): Bacteria > Pseudomonadati > Pseudomonadota > Gammaproteobacteria > Pseudomonadales > Pseudomonadaceae > Pseudomonas > Pseudomonas sp. MAFF 730105. The sequence goes on along the minus strand of NZ_AP018438.1, from coordinate 214,367 downwards.
CATAACGGGCGCCTGAGGTCAGGTTGTCCCGCAGGGTGCCGGCCAGCAGTTGGATGTCCTGAGGGACGTAACCGACGTTGTAGCGCAACTCGCTGACATCGATCTGACGAATGTCCACCCCGTCCACCAGCAAGGCGCCATCGTCCGGCTGGTAAAGGCCCACCAGCAACTTCGCCAGGGAGCTCTTGCCCGAACCACTGCGGCCGATGATGCCGATTTTTTCACCGGGCTTGATCACCAGGTTGATATTCTTCAGCGCGGCGTTCTGCTGGTTCGGATAAGTGAAGCTCAACTGCCGGCATTCGATGGCACCCTGCAGGACCTTGCGGCTCAACGGACGCTCTTCGAAATTGCGCTCCTGGGGCAGCTCCATCATCTGATCGACGGACGTCATGGTCACCCGCGCCTGCTGGTAACGGGTCAGCAGGCCCGACAGCGACGCCAGCGGGCTGAGGGCACGGCCACTGAGCATGTAGCAGGCAACCAGCCCACCCATACTCAAGTTACCGGCGATGATCAGGTAGACACCGAAGACGATCATGATCACGCCCGCCAGTTGCTGGATCAGCAAGGTGATGTTCATCGCCAGCCCGGACAGCATTTTTACCCGCAGCTCGAGACGGCTGAGGGTGCCGATAGTCTGCTCCCACTGGTATTGACGCTCGCTCTCGGCGTTATTGACCTTCACCGCATCCAGCCCGGCCAGGGTCTCGATCAGGCTGGACTGGCGCTCGGCGCCCAAGGCCATGGTTCGCTCCATGGTCGCCACCAGGGGCTTCTGCAATGCGTAGCCGATCAGCAGGGCGATCGGGAACGCCAGCACCGGAATCCACACCAGGTGTCCGCCAATAATCGCGATGACCATGAAGATCAGCAGGGTGAACGGCAGGTCGATCAGGCTGGTCAGGGTCAGCGAGGCGAGGAAGTCTCGCAGGCTCTGGAATTCATGGATGTTCTGGGCAAAGCTGCCGACCCGCGCCGGACGGTACTTCATCGCCATACCTACGATACGCTCGAACAGCGTGGCGGAAATGATCAGGTCGGTCTTCTTGCCCGCCAGGTCCAGGCACAGGCTGCGCAACATTTTCAGGATCAGGTCGAACAGATAGGCACCGGTGATGCCGATGGCCAATACCCACAAGGTCGACTCGGCCTGGTTTGGCACGACTCGGTCGTAGACGTTCATCACGAACAGCGGCGCAGCCATGGCGATGATGTTGATCAGCAGGCTCGCGGCAATCGCATCGGCGTACAGCCAACGGGAACGCTTGAGGGTGTCGCGAAACCACGAGCGCGCCCGGGGAATGAGCGTGCCATGGTTCACATCGAATTTGTGCTGGGGCTGGGCGAAGAAGACCTTGCCGCTGTAGTCGTCGGCCAGCAGTTCACGACTGACCGTCACTTCTCCGCCGTCGCTTTCGCTGAGCAGCAGCCGCGCCTGATCGTCGCCGACCCAGCCCAGCAACACCGCACTGCGACCGTCCTTGAGCAGCAACAAGGCCGGCATGGCAATGGTCGGGATCTGCTCGAGCCGGCGTTGCAGCACCCGGCCTTGCAAGCCGGCCCGGGCGGCAGCGCGCGACAATAATTCGACGCTCAGCCGTTGCTTGGGCAGCGGCAGCCCGGTGGTGAGCATCGCCGCGCTGGCCGGTTTCTGATGCAGCATGCAGAGCGCCAGCAACCCGTCCAGCAACGGGTCGTCATGCAGCGTGCGCGGGTCATGGACTAGTTCGACTCGACTGACTTCTGATTCCACGCTCTGCACTCTTTACTGATCAAACTGGATGGATGATTCAATTCATCCCAGGCAACTGGACCTTGGGTTTCACGTCATTCTGCACAACGGATGCCAACGGCGCGACTACCCCCTGACTTTTGAGCAGCTCGCCCATGGTTGCCTTGATCCGATACTGAGTGAACAACTGCACGTTCTTGATTTCCGCCAACCGCCGGGAAGCACTGAACAGCTCGTTTTCGCTGTCGAGCAAGTCGAGCAGGGTCCGCTCGCCGAGGCTGAACTGCTTCTGGTAGGCGTTACGCACGCTGGCGCTGCGGTCCACGTATTGCTGGGCAATCGGTACTTGGGCATTGGCATTGTTGAGAGCGTTCCAGGCCAGGCCCAGTTCTTCGGTCAGTTGACGCAAGGCGTTGTTACGGATGTCCAGGGCCTGGTTGGACAGGTAGGACTTGGACTCCAGATCCGCCTTGTTGCTGCCGCCGGCATACAGGTTGAAACGCATGCGCAGCATGGCCTGCCATTCGTTGTTGTGACCGTCCTGGCCGTCCAGGTCGTTGTCAGCGGTGCGACCCAGTTCGGCGTCGAAGCGTGGGTAGAAGCTCGACTTGGCGGCTTCGTACTGTTTCTCGGTAGCGACGATGTCCGCCTCGGCCGAACGCAGTACCGGGCTGTTTTCCAGCATCTGGGCACGAGCTTCCGTCAGGTTGGCCGGCAGCAGCGCCATAAAATCGGCGGGGCGTTCCAGTTGGTCAGGCAACTGGCCCACGGCACTGAGGTAGTTGGTCTCGGCGTCGGCCAGATTGGTCTGCTCGGTGATCAGGTTGTTGCGGGCCTGGGCCACGCGTGCTTCGGCCTGATCGTGGTCGGCACGGTTGCCCACGCCGCGCTCGGTACGCAGTTTGATCTGATCGAAGATGCGCTCGTGGCTCTTGAGGTTCTCCTCGGCCAGGCGTACGAACTCGCGCCGGGTCAGCACATCCAGATAAACCTGGGCCACGGTCAGGCCGGTGCGCTCGGAGGTATCGAGCAGCGAATAGGCGCGGGCATTAACGGTGGCTTGTTGACGCCCCACTTCACTGGACGTCGCAAAACCGTCAAAAACCATTTGTGTCACACGCAGGCTCGACTCGCCGCGATTCAGGGTTTCCCAATGATTGTTACTGCCCGACCGGGTCGTGACACTGTCGGTGCCTTCGCGACCATACCCCGCCGCCACGTCTACCCGGGGCAGGTAACCGCCCTTGGCCGCCTTGAGTTGATAGTCCGCTGCCAGGCGGCTGTTCACTCCAGCCTGGATTTCAGGATGTACGTCCAGGGCCTGTTGCATAGCCTGCGGCAAGGTTTGTGCCTGCACGAAACTGGCAGCGAGAGCGAAGGGTAAAGCCATTAACAAATGCGAACGCATGGTGTTTTTTCTTCCTGAAACGCTTGTCTTGGATCACAGCGAAACGAGGCGCTGCATCGTATGATGGCAACCGGAATTACCGTATGTCGGAAAGTTCGAAGCAGGTACTGAATCTTGCAGCGAAAGAACAAGCCGCCACTTAAATATCAATGTGACATGACCGATACAATTGTTTAGGATGCCCAGAGGAAGGTCAATAGTTTGGCGAAAACAAAAATCCCAAGAATTTAAGCCAAATTATTGACATATCAAAGCGTCAAATAACCTTATCAAGTAAAGCCAAAACGTCCAGACCGCCGCTATCCACAGCTTGCGGGCCCATGGAAGTTTACTGAACGTGGCATCCGGAGAGTCATCAATGAGCAGCGTTATTGCCGTCGTCAAAAGCATTGTCGGTCAGGTTTTCGCCGTGTCCCCGGAGGGTATCCGGCGCGTGCTCATTGAAGGTGATCGTCTGTTTACAGGCGATCAGTTGGACACCGGTCCTGCCGGCTCCGTCACGTTGGACCTGGCCGATGGCCGCACCCTCGATCTGGGCCGAGACACCCAGTGGAGCGCCAACACTCCAGACTCATCCACTGATCTCGAACAGGCCACTGCCCAGGCCGCGCCGTCGGTGGAAGAACTGCAGCAGGCCATCGCAGCCGGTGTCGACCCGACTACAGCCCTCGAAGCCACCGCCGCCGGAGCGGGCGAAACGAGTACCGGTGGTTCCGCCGGTGGCGGCCACAGCGTTGTCGTGCTGGATGCCACGGCCGGCAGCGTCGACCCGACTGTCGGTTTCCCAACTGAAGGCCTGGGCGCGACCAACGCCGCGAATAACAACATCACCGGCCTGGCCACCAATGCCAACGCCAATACCACTGCCAACACCCTGATCAATTCAACGCTGACGCTGAGCGCCACCCCGACCCTGACCGAGGCCGGTGGCGTGCTGGTCTATACCGCGACCGTTACTCAGGCGCCCCTTACCGACCTGACGGTAACCCTGTCCAATGGCTCGGTGATCGTGATTTCCGCCGGACAAACCACCGGCAGCGTCAACGTCCCACTGGCACCGAACGACACCGTCTACAACGACCCAAGCCAGATCAGCGTGACCGTGACCGGCACCACCGGTGGCAGCGGTATCGCCGTGACCCTGCCCACCACGCCAGCCGTGACCCAGATCACCGACACCATCGACACCACCAATGTCACCCTGACCGCAGGCGAGACGGTGACCGAAGGGGGGCAGATCACCTACACCGCGACATTGACCAACCCGGCACAGACCCCAGTGACCGTGACCTTGAGCAATGGCTCGGTCATTACCATCGCTGCGGGCCAGACCTCCGGCACCGTTGCCGTCGACACTCCGACCAACGACGTCTACAACAACGGCAGTACCGTCAGCACCACCATCACCGGTGCGACCGGTGGCAACTTCGAAAACCTGGTGCCAAGCACCGCGCCTGCGGTCACCACGATCACTGATTCGGTAGACACCACAGGCCTGACCCTGAGCGCCACCAACAACATCACCGAAGGCGGCCAGATCACCTATACCGCCACGCTGACCAATCCGGCCCAGACCCCAGTCACTGTAACCTTGAGCAACGGCTCGGTTATCACCATCGCTGCCGGTCAAACTACGGGTACCGTCAATGTCGAGACGCCAGCCAACGACGTCTACAACAATGGCGGCACCGTCAGCACCACCATTACCGGCGCAACCGGCGGTAACTTCGAAAACCTGGTGCCAAGCACCACGCCAGCCGTCACTACCATTACCGACTCGGTGGACACCACTGGCCTGACCTTGAGTGCCAGCGAGAACATCACTGAAGGCGGTTCGATTGTTTACACAGCGACCCTGACCAACGCAGCGCAGACGCCAGTGACCGTGACCTTGAGCAACGGCTCGGTCATCACCATCGCAGCGGGCGAAACCACCGGCAGCGTCAATGTCGAGACACTAGCCAACGACGTCTACAACAACGGCAGTACCGTCAGCACTACCATCACCGGTGCCACCGGCGGCAACTTCGAAAACCTGGTGCCGGACACGACACCTGCGGTTACCACGATCACTGATTCGGTGGATAACACTGGCCTGACTCTGAGCGCCAGCGAAACCATCACCGAAGGCGGCCAGATCACCTATACCGCGACGCTGACCAACGCGGCGCAAACGCCAGTGACCGTGACGCTGAGCAATGGCTCGGTGATTAACATCGCTGCAGGCGAAACTACCGGCACCGTTGCGGTGAATACGCCTGCGAATGACGTCTACAAAAATGGCAGCACCGTTAGCACCACTATCACTGGCGCAACTGGCGGAAACTTCGAAAACCTGGTGCCAGACACCACACCAGCCGTCACCACGATCACCGATTCGGTGGATAACACTGGCCTGACCCTGAGCGCCAGCGAAACCATCACCGAAGGCGGCCAGATCACCTATACCGCGACGCTCACCAACGCCGCTCAAACGCCAGTGACCGTGACGCTGAGCAACGGCTCAGTGATCAACATCGCTGCCGGTGAAACCACCGGTACCGTTGCGGTTAATACACCTGCGAATGACGTTTACAACAATGGCAGCACCGTCAGCACCACCATCACCGGCGCAACTGGCGGCAACTTCGAAAATCTGGTGCCAGACACCACACCAGCCGTCACCACGATCACCGATTCGGTGGATAACACTGGCCTGACCCTGAGCGCCAGCGAAACCATCACCGAAGGCGGGCAGATCACCTATACCGCGACGCTGACCAACGCGGCGCAAACGCCAGTGACCGTGACGCTGAGCAATGGCTCCGTGATTAACATCGCCGCTGGCGAAACCACCGGCACTGTTGCAGTCAATACGCCTGCCAACGACGTCTACAACAACGGCAGCACCGTCAGCACCACCATCACCGGTGCGACTGGCGGTAACTTCGAGAACCTGGTTCCGGACACTACGCCTGCCGTCACCACAATCACCGATTCGGTGGATAACACTGGCCTGACTCTGAGTGCCAGCGAGAGCATCACCGAAGGTGGTTCGATTGTTTACACCGCAACGCTGACCAACGCCGCTCAAACGCCAGTGACCGTCACCTTGAGCAACGGTTCGGTCATTAACATTGCTGCGGGCGAAACCACCGGCACCGTTGCGGTTAATACACCTGCGAATGACGTCTACAACAACGGCAGCACCGTCAGCACCACCATCACCGGTGCGACCGGCGGTAACTTCGAAAACCTGGTTCCGGACACGACGCCTGCGGTCACCACGATCACCGATTCGGTGGACGACACTGGCTTGACCTTGAGCGCCAGCGAAACCATCACCGAAGGTGGTTCGATTGTTTACACCGCCACCCTGACCAACGCCGCTCAAACACCAGTCACCGTCACACTGAGCAACGGTTCGGTGATTACCATCGCTGCGGGCGAAACCACCGGCACCATTGCCGTCGAGACATCGCCCAACGACGTCTACAACAACGGCAGTACCGTCAGCACCACCATCACCGGTGCGACCGGCGGTAACTTCGAAAACCTGGTCCCGGACACTACGCCTGCGGTCACCACGATCACTGACTCGGTGGATAACACTGGCCTGACCCTGAGTGCCAGCGAGACCATCACTGAAGGCGGTTCGATTGTTTACACAGCGACCCTGACCAACGCAGCGCAGACGCCAGTGACCGTGACCTTGAGCAACGGCTCGGTCATCACCATCGCAGCGGGCGAAACCACCGGCAGCGTCAATGTCGAGACACTAGCCAACGACGTCTACAACAACGGCAGCACCGTCAGCACCACCATTACCGGTGCGACTGGTGGCAACTTCGAGAATCTGGTGCCGAGCACCACGCCTGCGGTTACCACCATTACTGACTCGGTGGACACCACTGGTTTGACCCTGAGCGCCAGCGAAGGCATCACCGAAGGTGGTTCGATTGTTTACACCGCAACGCTGACCAATGCCGCGCAGACGCCAGTCACCGTCACCTTGAGCAACGGCTCGGTCATCACCATCGCAGCGGGCGAAACCACCGGCAGCGTCAATGTCGAGACACTAGCCAACGACGTCTACAACAACGGCAGCACCGTCAGCACCACCATCACCGGTGCGACCGGCGGTAACTTCGAAAATCTGGTTCCGGACACTACGCCTGCCGTCACCACGATCACTGATTCGGTGGACGACACTGGCCTGACTCTGAGCGCCAGCGAGAGCATCACCGAAGGTGGATCGATTGTTTACACCGCAACGCTGACCAACGCCGCGCAAACGCCAGTGACCGTGACGCTGAGCAATGGCTCAGTAATCAACATCGCTGCCGGTGAAACCACCGGCACTGTTGCAGTCAATACGCCTGCCAACGACGTCTACAACAACGGCAGCACCGTCAGCACCACCATTACCGGTGCGACTGGTGGCAACTTCGAGAATCTGGTGCCGAGCACCACGCCTGCGGTTACCACCATTACTGACTCGGTGGACACCACTGGTTTGACCCTGAGCGCCAGCGAAGGCATCACCGAAGGTGGTTCGATTGTTTACACCGCAACGCTGACCAATGCCGCGCAGACGCCAGTCACCGTCACCTTGAGCAACGGCTCGGTCATCACCATCGCAGCGGGCGAAACCACCGGCAGCGTCAATGTCGAGACACTAGCCAACGACGTCTACAACAACGGCAGCACCGTCAGCACCACCATCACCGGTGCGACCGGCGGTAACTTCGAAAACCTGGTTCCGGACACGACGCCTGCGGTCACCACGATCACCGATTCGGTGGACGACACTGGCCTGACCCTGAGTGCCAGCGAAACCATTACCGAAGGTGGTCAGATCACCTACACCGCGACGCTGACCAACGCCGCTCAAACGCCAGTGACCGTGACGCTGAGCAACGGCTCGGTGATCAACATCGCTGCTGGCGAAACTACCGGCACCGTTGCGGTGAATACGCCTGCGAATGACGTCTACAACAATGGCAGCACTGTCAGCACCACCATCACCGGTGCGACCGGCGGTAACTTCGAAAACCTGGTCCCGGACACTACGCCTGCGGTCACCACGATCACCGATTCGGTGGATAACACTGGCCTGACCCTGAGCGCCAGCGAGACCATCACCGAAGGCGGCCAGATTACCTACACCGCTACCTTGACCAATGCCGCTCAAACACCAGTGACCGTCACCTTGAGCAACGGCTCGGTGATTACCATCGCAGCCGGCGAAACTACCGGCACCGTTGCGGTGAATACGTCTGCGAACGATGTCTACAACAATGGCAGCACCGTCAGCACCACTATCACTGGCGCAACTGGCGGCAATTTCGAAAACCTGGTGCCAAGCACTACGCCTGCGGTTACCACGATCACCGATTCGGTGGACACCACTGGCCTGACCTTGAGCGCCAGCGAGAACATCACTGAAGGCGGTTCGATTGTTTACACCGCCACCCTGAGCAACCCAGCCCAAACCCCGGTCACCGTGACGTTGAGCAACGGCTCGGTCATCACCATCGCCGCCGGCGAAACCACCGGCACCATTGCTCTGGAGACATCGCCCAACGACGTCTACAACAATGGCAGCACCGTCAGCACCACTATCACTGGCGCAACTGGCGGCAACTTCGAAAACCTGGTTCCGGACACGACGCCTGCGGTCACCACGATCACCGATTCGGTGGACGACACTGGCCTGACCCTGAGTGCCAGCGAAACCATCACCGAAGGCGGCCAGATCACCTATACCGCGACGCTGACCAACGCGGCGCAAACGCCAGTGACCGTGACGCTGAGCAATGGCTCGGTGATTAACATCGCTGCTGGCGAAACTACCGGCACTGTTGCAGTCAATACGCCTGCCAACGACGTCTACAACAATGGCAGCACCGTCAGCACCACCATCACCGGTGCGACCGGCGGTAACTTCGAAAACCTGGTTCCGGACACTACGCCTGCCGTCACCACGATCACTGATTCGGTGGACGACACTGGCCTGACTCTGAGCGCCAGCGAGAGCATCACCGAAGGTGGATCGATTGTTTACACCGCAACGCTGACCAACGCCGCGCAAACGCCAGTGACTGTCACCTTGAGCAACGGTTCGGTCATTAACATTGCTGCGGGCGAAACCACTGGCACTGTTGCAGTCAATACGCCTGCCAACGACGTCTACAACAACGGCAGCACTGTCAGCACCACCATCACCGGTGCGACCGGCGGTAACTTCGAAAATCTGGTTCCGGACACTACGCCTGCCGTCACCACGATCACTGATTCGGTGGACGACACTGGCCTGACTCTGAGCGCCAGCGAGAGCATCACCGAAGGTGGATCGATTGTTTACACCGCAACGCTGACCAACGCCGCGCAAACGCCAGTGACCGTGACGCTGAGCAATGGCTCAGTAATCAACATCGCTGCCGGTGAAACCACCGGCACTGTTGCAGTCAATACGCCTGCCAACGACGTCTACAACAACGGCAGTACCGTCAGCACCACCATTACCGGTGCCACCGGTGGCAATTTCGAGAATCTGGTGCCAGACACCACACCAGCGGTCACCACGATCACTGATTCGGTGGACGACACTGGCCTGACTCTGAGCGCCAGCGAGAGCATCACCGAAGGCGGGCAGATCACCTATACCGCGACGCTGACCAACGCCGCGCAAACGCCAGTGACCGTGACGCTGAGCAATGGCTCCGTGATTAACATCGCCGCTGGCGAAACCACCGGCACTGTTGCAGTCAATACGCCTGCCAACGACGTCTACAACAATGGCAGCACCGTCAGCACCACTATCACTGGCGCAACTGGCGGCAACTTCGAAAACCTGGTGCCAGACACCACACCAGCCGTCACCACGATCACCGATTCGGTGGATAACACTGGCCTGACTCTGAGTGCCAGCGAGAGCATCACCGAAGGTGGTTCGATTGTTTACACCGCAACGCTGACCAACGCCGCTCAAACGCCAGTGACCGTCACCTTGAGCAACGGTTCGGTCATTAACATTGCTGCGGGCGAAACCACCGGCACCATTGCCGTCGAGACATCGCCCAACGACGTCTACAACAACGGCAGTACCGTCAGCACTACCATTACCGGCGCAACCGGCGGTAACTTCGAGAATCTGGTACCAAGCACTACGCCTGCCGTCACCACGATCACTGATTCGGTGGACGACACTGGCCTGACCCTGAGTGCCAGCGAGAGCATCACCGAAGGTGGTCAGATCACCTATACCGCGACGCTGACCAACGCGGCGCAAACGCCAGTGACCGTGACGCTGAGCAACGGCTCGGTGATTAACATCGCCGCTGGCGAAACCACTGGCACCGTCGCGGTTAATACGCCTGCCAACGACGTTTACAACAACGGCAGCACCGTCAGCACCACCATCACCGGTGCCACCGGCGGTAACTTCGAGAACCTGGTTCCGGACACGACGCCTGCGGTCACCACGATCACCGATTCTGTGGACGACACTGGCCTGACCCTGAGTGCCAGCGAAACCATTACCGAAGGTGGTCAGATCACCTACACCGCGACGCTGACCAACGCCGCTCAAACGCCAGTGACCGTCACCTTGAGCAACGGTTCGGTCATTAACATTGCTGCGGGCGAAACCACCGGCACTGTTGCAGTCAATACGCCTGCCAACGACGTCTACAACAATGGCAGCACCGTCAGCACCACTATCACTGGCGCAACTGGCGGCAACTTCGAAAACCTGGTGCCAGACACCACGCCAGCCGTCACCACGATCACCGACTCGGTGGACACCACTGGCTTGACCTTGAGCGCCAGCGAAACCATCACCGAAGGTGGTTCGATTGTTTACACCGCCACCCTGACCAACGCCGCTCAAACACCAGTCACCGTCACACTGAGCAACGGTTCGGTCATTAATATCGCTGCGGGCGAAACCACCGGCACCATTGCCGTCGAGACATCGCCCAACGACGTCTACAACAACGGCAGCACCGTCAGCACCACCATCACCAGTGCGACCGGCGGCAACTTCGAGAATCTGGTACCAAGCACCACGCCTGCGGTTACCACGATCACTGATTCGGTGGACACCACTGGCCTGACCCTGAGCGCCAGCGAAACCATCACCGAAGGCGGCCAGATCACCTATACCGCGACGCTCACCAACGCGGCGCAAACGCCAGTGACCGTGACGCTGAGCAACGGCTCGGTGATTAACATCGCAGCCGGCGAAACCACCGGCACCGTTGCGGTTAATACACCTGCGAATGACGTCTACAACAATGGTAGTACCGTCAGCACCACCATTACCGGCGCAACCGGCGGTAACTTCGAGAACCTGGTTCCGGACACGACGCCTGCGGTTACCACGATCACTGATTCGGTGGATAACACTGGCCTGACCCTGAGCGCCAGCGAGACCATCACCGAAGGCGGCCAGATCACCTACACCGCCACGCTGACCAACGCCGCGCAAACGCCAGTGACCGTGACGCTGAGCAATGGCTCGGTGATCACCATCGCCGCTGGCGAAACCACCGGCACTGTTGCAGTCAATACGCCTGCCAACGACGTCTACAACAACGGCAGCACCGTCAGCACCACCATTACCGGTGCGACCGGCGGTAACTTCGAGAATCTGGTGCCGGACACTACGCCTGCCGTCACCACAATCACCGACACCATCGACACCAGCACCGTTTCGCTCAGTGCTACGTCGACCGTCGCTGAAGGCGGCACCGTTGTCTACACCGCGTCTGTCAACGCACCGGTGACCGATGCTCCGCTGGTTGTCACCCTGTCGAACGGCCAGACCATCACCATCCCGGTCGGTGCGAGCAGCGCCAGCGTGAATTTCGTCACGCCAAACGACGCCCTCGCTGGCGGCAACAACCTCAGCGTCAAGATCGATGACGCCAAGGGCGGCAACTACGAAAAACTCGACATCGACGGCAAGCCGGCCAACACCGCGGTCACCGACGCCCAGGACGACACCAGCCTGAGCCTGAGTGCCACCGACACCGTTGCCGAGGGTGGCCAGATCACCTATACCGCGACCTTGACCAATGCCGCCGGCACGCCGGTCACCGTGACCTTGAGCAATGGCGCCGTCATCACCATCGACGCCGGCAAGACCACGGGCACCGTCACCGTTGATGCGCCGAAAGACGACGTCTACAAAGACGCCGGCAAAGTCGAAGTCAGCATCGACCACGCCACCGGAGGCAACTTCGAGCACTTGGTGCCAAGCACCACCCCGGCCGTCACCACCGTGACCGACACCCTCGACACCAGCACCGTTTCGCTCAGCGCCACGTCGACCATCGCGGAAGGCGGCACTGTCGTCTATACCGCTTCGGTCAACGCACCAGTGACCGATGCTCCGCTGGTTGTCACCCTGTCGAACGGCCAGACCATCACCATCCCGGTCGGCGCGAGCTCCGGTTCGGTGAACTTCATCGCACCGAATGATGCCCTCGCTGGCGGCAATAGCCTCAGCGTCAAGATCGACGACGCCAAGGGCGGCAATTACGAAAAACTCGACATCGACGGCAAACCGGCCAATACCGCGGTCACCGATGTCCAGGACGACACCGGCCTGAGCCTGAGCGCCACCGGCACGGTTGCCGAGGGTGGTCAGATCACCTACACCGCGACCCTGACCCATGCCGCCGGCACACCGGTTACCGTGACCTTGAGCAACGGCGCGGTCATTAATATCGATGCCGGCAAGACCACCGGTACTGTCACCGTCGACGCACCTAAGGACGATGTCTATCAGGATGCCGGCAATGTCCAGGCGACGATCCAGTCCGCCACCGGCGGCAACTTCGAGCACCTGGTGCCGAGCACCGCGCCAGCGGTGACCGCCGTCACCGACACGGTCGATGACACCACCGTCAGCATCAGTGGCAGCTCGTCGGTCACCGAAGGCCAGGCCGCGACCTACACCGTCAGCCTGACCAACCCGGCGCAGACCGAGGTGACCCTCAAGCTCGTCTACAGCGGCACTGCGGCCGACGGCACGGACTTCACTGGCGTCTACACCGTCAAAATCCCAGCCAACGCCACCAGCACGACCTTCAACGTGGCGACGCTGGACGACAAGATCACCGAAGGCACGGAAAACTTCGTGGTCAAGATCGACTCCGCGACCGGTGGTAACTTCGAGCACCTGGCGATCAGCAACACCAATGGCAGCGTCAGTACCTCGATCATCGACAACGACGCACCACCGGTACTCGACCTGGATGCCAACAATTCCAGCGGCAAGACCGGAGCCGATTACCAGGTCACCTTCACCGAAGGCACCGCGGGCCCGGGCGTGTCGATTGGCGATACCGACCTGAAGATAACCGACCCGGACAGCACCATGCTGACCGGCGCCACCGTCGTGCTGACCAACCGTCAGCCGGGCGATGCGCTGAACCTGGGCAACAGCGTCAACGGCATCAGTATCAACGCCAACAGCACCAATGGCACCGTCACGCTGACGATGTCGGGCAACGCGACGCTGGCCGACTACATGCAGCAGATCAAGAACATCACCTTCACCAACAACAGCGACGACCCGAGCAGTGTCCCGCGCATCATCACCGTGACAGTGACCGATGGCAGCAACGTCTCCAACACCGCCACCACCACCGTGAACGTGGTCGGGGTCAACGATGCGCCGGTTGCCACCGGAGGCACGGTGACCGGTACCGAGGACACTTCGCTGGTTCTCGGCTGGTCGACCTTTGGCGTCAGCGACGTGGACAGTGCCGCCGCCAGCCAGGGCGTGAAGATCACCGGCCTGCCAGGCGACGGCAAGTTGCAGTACCTGGACGGCACGACCTGGAAGGACGTGACCAGCAACCAGACCTTCACCAAGGCTGACATCGACGGCGGCAAGCTGCGCTTCACACCGGACGCCAACGAATCCGGCGCCAACGGCAACCCGACCGGCGTGGGCGATCAGAAGTCCGATTACGCACAGATCCAGTTCCAGCCCACCGACGGCCAGACACTGGGCAACACCGGCACCGTGAAGATCGACATCACCCCGGTGGCGGATGCACCGAGCCTGAGTGTGGCCGACAACAACGTGACCTCCACCGGGTTGATCAAGGAAGTCTGGACCAGCCTGTCGGGCCTGGGCACCGACGGCAGCGGCGCGCCGTCCGGCACGCTCAAGTCGGTGATCGATGCTGCCGGCACACCGAACAGCACCAGCACCGTGACCAACGTGCAGTCCGACAGCAACGTGAACGCCGGCACGGCCTCGAAGACATCGGGCCTGATCTACCTCGAAGCGGGCAAGACCTACACCTTCAGCGGCACCGGCGACGACAGCTTGCTGGTCACCGTCGGCGGCAAGGACGTGGCAGCTATCACTTGGGGCGCGGGCGGCAAGTTGAACGGTTCGTTCACGCCGACCACCAGCGGTTACTACACCCTCGATATCTATCACCACAACCAGAGCGGCCCGGGCAGCTATGACGTGAACCTGTCGGTCAATGGCGGCACGCCTATCGACCTGAGCGGCGCGGGTGTGCCGCTGTACACCAGCGTGACCGATCTGGCGAACGCCGGCGTAACCGTCTCGGACCTGCACGGCACCAACGGCGAAGGCTACTACGACGGCTACAAGCTCAACGAAGGCGCCGAAGGCACCAGCGTGCACCTGTCGAAAATCACCACCGCCCTGACCGACACCGACGGTTCCGAGAAACTGAGCGTGAAGATCGGCGGCATGCCCGAAGGCAGCGTGCTGACCGACGGCGCGGGTCACACCGCGACCGTGGGCAGCAACGGCGAAGCCACGGTCAGCGGCTGGAACCTGGGCAGCCTGACCCTGACGCCACCGGCCTACTACAACGGTCACCTGGACCTGACTGTAACCTCCACGTCCACGGAAGCCCTCGGCGGGTCGGCGGTGACCACCGCACACATCCCGGTTACCGTGTACCCGGCGGTCTACAACGCCGTGACCGCGACCTCGGGCAGTGACAACGTCACCGGCACCGATGGCAACGACATCATGGTTGCCGACATTGGCGGGCTGACCGTCGTGCCAGGCGTCAACTACAACATCGCATTCATGGTCGACAGCTCCGGCAGCATGAGTTCGTCGTCCATTGCCGCAGCCAAGAACTCGTTGACCCAGGTGTTCAATACCCTCAAGCAGAGCCTGGGCAGCAACTCCGGGACCGTGAACATCTTCCTGGCGGACTTCGACAACCAGGTGAACAAGAACGTTGCGGTGAACCTCAATGACCCGAACGCGCTGACGCTGCTCAAGAACGTCATCGATTCGATGGTCTCCGGCGGCGGTACCAACTACGAAGACGTGTTCAAGACCACGGCGAACTTCTTCAACAGCACCCAGGCCCTGAGCAATACCGACGCGAAGAACCTGACGTACTTCATCACCGACGGCCAGCCGACGCTCTACCAGTCCGGCGAACAGACGAACCCGACGCTGTACGGCACCGTCAAGCTCGATGACGTCTTGAGTGCGGCCAACTACTCCATTGGCAAGTACTACACCCAGACGATCGACAGCACGCACAAATACACCATCTACGAAAACGGCGACATGTACCTGTCGACCAAGAACGGCAGGAACTGGAACGACAACTATGTCGGTACGGTGCATGCCGAGGGCAACGGTACCTTCGAATTCTCCTACGTGGACGGTAGCGGCTACGCCGACTCCTGGGCCGCGACGGGTTCGAGCGCCAGCTTCACCCTGCTCAAGGGCCTGAGCAATGTCGAAGCCATTGGCCTGAACAATGACGTCACCCTGAACGACCTCAAGCCGTACGACTCGGATGGCACACCACAGACCAACATCGACCCGAACAACCTGGCCAACTCGATCATCGGCCACACCGAAGCAACCCTGCCGGGTGCCGACACGGTCAACGGTGGCGAAGGCAACGACATCCTCTTCGGCGACCTGGTGAGCTTCAACGGCGTCATTGGCGAAGGCTACCAGGCCATCCAGGCGTTCGTGGCCCAGCAGAGCGGCGTGGATGTCAGCAAAGTCACCACCAGCAACGTGCACCAATACATCACCGAGCACTACACCGCGTTCGACGTGTCCGGTGCCCATGATGGCAACGACACGCTGCTGGGTGGCGGCGGCAACGACATTCTCTTCGGCCAGGGCGGTAACGACTCGCTCAACGGCGGCAAGGGCAATGACATCCTGCTCGGCGGTACTGGCAACGACACGCTGATCGGCGGTCAGGGTCATGACACGCTGATCGGTGGCCTGGGCGGCGATACCTTTGTCTGGAAGGCCGGGGACACCGGCAACGACGTGATCAAGGACTTCAAGGCTGCCGATGGCGACCGGATCGACCTGCGGGATCTGTTGCAAGGCGAATCCGGCAGCACCATTGATCACTTCCTGCAGATCAGTACGGTCGATGGGGTGTCGTCGTTGCAGGTCAGCACCACCGGCCAGTTCAACGGGGCCAACGGCACATCGGCAGCGCCGGACGTGACGATCAAGCTGGAAGGCAACAACTGGTCGAACGTCAACCTGAACACGTTGATCGCCGGCAGTGACCCGACCATCAAGGTCGATCACAACAACAGCTGAACCTGACACAAAACCCATGGCGAGGGCGCTTGCTCCCTCGCCATGGGATAAGGGTTCATACTCGCGCACAGTTGGCCTATGCTGCTCGGCATGACGCTGCTTAATCCATGAGGGATGCCCGATGTTTTATGTGCAACGCGATGCACAAGGCCTGCTGGTGCGCGTAGAAGCCATCGCCTATGCCGAAGCCACCGAAACCCTGCCGGCCGACAACCACGAGATCCAGGACTGGTTCGCCAACCAAGCCGTGGAAAACAGCCTCAAGCAACTCAAGCAAAGCGACCTGGAGATGATCCGGGTACTCGACGACTTGATTCAGGTGCTGACCAGCAAAGGCGTCATCCGCGTCACCGACCTGCCCCCTGCCGCCCAGGCCAAGCTGATGGACCGCAACCAGGCCCGGGAAGCCTTGGGCGGGCTGAGCCGATTGATCGATGATGATGAAAAGGGCTTGATCTAGACGCCTGGACTGACGCCATCGCGAGCAGGCTCGCTCCCACAGTTGATCGGTGCTCACCGCAATAACCGGGGCAACACCCATCCCTTGTGGGAGCGAGCCTGCTCGCGATAGCGATCTTCAGTCCACCGAAAACCTCTCAGCCCGACGCCTGGGCTTCCAGCCGGTCCATCGCCCGCTCCACCAACAGATGCACCCCATCGGCCATCCGACTGATCGCCAGGATCACGCTGCGACGCGAACCGTCGACATCGTCGGCCAGGTCAGCGGCAATGGCGCTGATGGACAGCAAGTCTTCGGAAGCGTTGGCCAGCAGGGTTTCGGTATCGATGTCCGGAGCGACGACGAAGAGCTGACCGGATGGAGACTCGTCGACGGGTTTGGGCTTGAGGTAATAGTCGAGGGCGCGTTCGGCGGCTTCGTCGAGTTTTTTGGCTTGCAGGGTTTCGACGCGGGATTTGGAAGACGACTGTGGAGGGTTAGGCGTAGGTTTGAACATGGCTTGGGCTTCCTATTCAATTCAGAGCCACCCCGGCTCGCTTGCACGCGATGAAGGGTGGCAGCTATGTGCGAGTGTGCAAGACCGAGTAAGACAACGCCCAAGACCTCGGCAGACCCGAAGGTCTCCCACACATAGCTGCCATAAAAACGAGCACGAAGGCACGATAGACGGCTAGTGAGATATAGGACGTTCTTTTAACCGGCTTGCACGCCGGTGTCACCGTTTTTTCAGTGACAAACCCAGACTAGCCATGAGCCCGACGCCGGACAAGTTCACCAACTTCGCCACAACTTGAAGGAAATCTCCTAGGACCTGGCTGTTCTCTGCATAACCCCAAGGGCTGTGTTGTCTGGGCTGGCGTCATCGCGAGCAGGCTCGCTCCCACAGTGGATCGGGGTACGTCCGGAGAGACAGGTTGGCTGTAAGGCCGCCTTCGCGAGCAAGCCCGCTCCCACAGGGGGTATTGAGGTCAGCCGCAAGAAATAGGCCGGCCCAAAGGCCGCCTCGCTTTTGCTTTTGCTCTGCTTTTGATCTGAAGGCCCCATTAACCACGCTGGCCGAACGCAGGCATTGCGTAGTGGGCAACCCGGCATGGATGCCGGGTTAGCCGCGCTGGGCCATGGATGGCCCTTCGCGGCGGGCCCACGGAGCAATGCCGGAGTGAGGGAACACCTCGCCTTGGCGAGGTGCCGAGTGGTGGGGCACAGACCTTTGGTTACTTTGGGCTGGGCCGGCATTCCGGCGTTTGCCAAAGTAACCCGCCGTAAGGGCGGAACCGCCAGCAGCCATTACCGCAGCAACGGATATGTACTCAATCCCAACGCCGCGGCCCCCCACCAACTGCCCCTGCACCCCAAACAACCCCATCTCCCGAATCACCGCCAACTCCCCCTCCGTCTCCACCCGCTCGGCAATCAACGGCAGGTCGATACTGTGGGCAGCACGCTGGATAGCCTCGATAAACAGACGCTTATCACTCTCCTGATCAATAGCCCGGATATAACTGCCATCGATTTTCAAATAGGCCAACCCCAACCGCGACAAATTGCCGATCATGCTGAAACGCCCACCAAAACGCTGCAGGCTCAAGGAAAAACCAAGCTCACGCAAACGTCGAGTCAGTTGCTCCAGCACCGCCTGCTCGGGCAACTGTTCTTCACCGATTTCCAGGGTCAGGCGCGACCCGAGGTTGGAATGGGCCCGCAAGACCTCAAAGACTTTGTTCAGTGCCTGCGGGTCGGCCAGGGTGGCAGAGGATAGATTCAGCGCCAGGGCCTCTTCGTGCCCAGCCATTTGCCGCAGCACCTGCTCGAGCATCAAGCGGTCCAGGCGCGCCGTCCAACCGAAGCGCTCCAGCCAAGGCAGGAAACGCCCGGCGGGAATGGTCTGGCCCTGATCGTCGAGCAACCGGGAAAGTACTTTGTAATGCAGCACCAGTTGAGTGTCCTGGGCAGCCACCACCGGCTGGAAGTAGAGCTCGAACCGCTGATTGTCCAGCGCCCGGTCAAGCAGCGTATGCCAGGCATGATGATCGTCGCCGATACTGGCCGAAGCACTGTGCTCCAGACAGGCCCAGCCCGGCTCGCCCTGGCTTTCGGCCTGGGCCAGGGCCTGGTCGCCAAGCTGCAACACCGCTTGCGGCGAGTCACCATGGACGAAGGGCGCCAGCCCGATCGCGGCCACCGATGCCACGTCGGTCGCGCCGGTGGCATGCAGGCTCGCCAGTGCAACTTCGAGATTCTGCGCCAGTTGCAGCGCTTCCTCGCGCACCAGCCCCGGCGCCAGCACCGCGAATTCCCCGCCTCGGATACGTGTCACCAGATTCTGGGTTTCCGGGTATCGGGCACACTCGCGCAACAACTGCTCGCCCACGGCCTTGAGCAATTGGTCGGCGCGCTGCCCACCCAAGCGCTGGTTCAGACCGGCCAGGTCCTGGACCCGCAACAACAACAGATAACCGGAACTGGCTTGCTCCGGGTTGCTCACCCGGGCATTGAGCTGCATTTCGAAATAACGCCGATTGGCCAGCCCTGTGAGATTGTCCTGGTAGGACTCGACCCGCAGCTTTTCACTGCGCTCGGCCTGCTCCTGAAACAACGCCTTGAGCTTCTCGACCATCTGGTTCATCGCCTGCACCACGCGGCGCAGTTCAGGGGTACGCGGCAGCTCCGGCAGGCTCAGGAATTCGCGCCGGGCGATGGCTTGGGATTGGAGCACCATGTAATCCAATGGCTTGAGCTGGCGACGCAGCAGCAAGGCCCCCAGCACCGCGCTCACGGCACCGCACAGCAGCAACCAGCCCAGGCTGCCCAGTGCGCTCTGCCACAGCTTGGCAAGCGCGAACATCGGGTGACTGACCACTTCGACCCGCGCCGCCTGCTCCCAGCCACGACTGACGATCGCATCGCCACCGGCCGGCTCCAGACCGATGAGCTTGACGAACCACTGCGGCACGCTGCCGGCGTCCGGCGTGCCGGTGCGCTCGACCAGGGTCTTGTCGGTGGCCACGTCGACCACACGGATGCTGGCGTAGTAGCCACTGTCGAAGATGGAACTGACCATCAGCTCCACCATCGCCGGATCGTCGATGTTCGGCGTCAGGGACAACGCCAGCGCCGTGGCCGCGTCCTGGGCATGAGAGCGCAGCTGATTGACGTACTGGGCCCGCGAGCTCTCCAGGCTGACCATGAAGCTGCCGCTGAAGGCAACCACCAGGAACAGACAGATAGCGATCAACAGTTGTTTGAACAAAGACATCTGAGCGCGTGCTCCTAGTTAGTCGTCTCGACCGGAAAACCTTCGGCCTGCATTTTCTTCAACACATCCTGCCACCGGGACAGGCGCTTGGTGTCGCTGACTTTCTTGTTGCCCTTGGCGCCCGACAGCCACAGCCCTTCGGCATTGAAAGAGTAGACCGGCAGCAGGTCGGTTCGCTGGCTGGCCGGCTGGATAGCATCAATCAGGCTGTCGAGCACCAGCGGCATCGCCTCGGGCGTGGCGTAATAGGTGAGCACCATGTGCGCCCGATTCTGTCGCAACGCCTTGACGTAAGTGATGCGCAACTTGTCACTGGACACCCCGAGATGCCGCAGGCTGAAGTACTTGGCGATGGCGTAGTCCTCGCAATCGCCGGCGCCCTTCCATAACGCCTGGATCGGGGTTTCCCAGTAATCGACCTCATGCCACAGGTCGATGTCTTCCACGTAGCGCACCTGTTTGTTGAAGAACAGGTTCACCACCTTGAGCTGCTCCAGCTCAGGCGTCTGCTTCTCGGTCGCCAGCAGGTGCTGCCAGGCATCGATCCGCTGCTGCCCTTCACCCAGCGGCCCGTACAGTGCCTGCGCCCGTCGGCTGATCTGCGCAAAGTCCCAGTCGGCCCGCAGGCCACCCAGCATGAGGCCGGCCAGCAACAATGCCGAACACAGCCAGCGCAGGGACCTGAGGGCAGGGGAAGGTGCAGCCAAGGGAATGCGTCCAGAAAAGGCCGTTGAGGATGCGTGGGATGGTGAAGCCTGACCCGGCAAAAGACAATGGCAGGATGCAATCACCCAAGGCACGCTAAACTTTAGTTCAGGAACACTTTAGTTTATGAACCCCGGCCGTGAGACTTTGACGGGCTGGTAATCTGTCACTAATGTTGGCATGGATCCAATTCCTCATTCAGGGTGCGTGGTCGTGACAAAGAAGCCCAAGCCGTTAAGCACTATCCAGGTCAACGGACCCATCCCCGCTGCCCAGGCCCGTTCGATCATCGAGAGTGCTCTGCGCGAAGCGATCCTCGACGGACGCCTGCCCTGCGGCACGGCCCTGCGTCAGCAGGAACTGGCTGACCTGTTCGGCGTGAGTCGCATGCCGGTGCGCGAGGCGCTGCGCCAGCTCGAAGCGCAATCGCTGCTCAATGTGGTTCAACACAAAGGCGCCGTGGTCGCCCCGCTGATCACCAATAACGCCATCGAAACCTACGCGCTACGCGCGGTGCTGGAATCGTTCGCCTTGCGCCTGTCAGTACCTTTGCTCGATGCCGACGACCTGGCGCTGGCCGCCCATTACATCGAACAGTTGGAAGCACAAACCGATCATGCCGAGATCGGCAAACTCAATCGGCTGTTCCACATGTCGCTTTATCACAAGGCACCCAATAGCAAGTTGTTGGACCTGATCGAACGCGAGCTCAATGAGGAGGAGCGCTTCCTGCGCTTTCATCTGTCGTCCATGGGGCTGGGCAAGCTGACCCAGGACGATCATCGCGCACTGCTCGAGGCCGCAAGAACCAAAGACATCGATACAGCGGTAACCTTGCTGGAGAGTCATCTGGAAAAAGCCTGCGTGACTATTCGACGCTATCTGGAACAGTCATCCAACTGATCGCGCGCCGGCGACCCAACCGGCGTATTACTTTCTTACACATCCTTCCCACCCGTCTTCCCGCCCGCCCGACGCGGCTTGGCCGCGTCTGCGACTCGCCGCCACATCAGTTCAATGGCACTGCCGTCGATTTGGGCTCACTCTTGCGTTTGTCGATTCAAAAAAAGACCTGAAGAAGTCAGCGCCTGGTACATACCAGGCGGATCGAAGCCACCACGCAAGGAGCGTCGCCCACCGGCGGGAGAATCGAGTGTCCGACCGACGCCCCGCCCATAAAACACGAACTTCATTATTCCCTGTTCCCTGAAGTGCTCCGGGTGAGGCATTCACTCGAACTATCGATTCTGATCGTTATACATCGGAAGGAGCAACTTCGCCCAAATAAAACTTACCTTATAAGTTTTATAAAGCCTCTTCACGCCCAATAAAACCACAACTTTAAATAATTAAAAAATCGCTTGCCGCGGACTTGTTTCGTGTATTAATTTTTTCTACGTCGAGTTGTTGTCGATGACTTAATTTTTCCTCAAGCGCTTAAAGAACAAGGCATTCAGACCTTACAACTGAAATAGCAGCACACACTTGCATGACTTGGGTAATTCATGGATTTCGGTTCAGGCACCCGCTCGCCTTATTAAAAACAACGAGCACCCTACCGGACAAACATCATTGATGAGGACGTTCAAATGCAGCCAACAAAAGAACAACTTTTTTTGAAGAAACGCGAACTTGGCCAACACCCTGTTTTTTCTGAAATAACATCAATCGATCTACTACGCCGCTTTATGGAAAGCCACGTTTTTGCCGTGTGGGACTTCATGTCGCTGACCAAGCGGCTGCAACGGGAGCTGACCTGCGTTCATCTACCCTGGCTACCACCGGCCGACCCGCATGCGGCACGCCTGATCAATGAAATCGTGCTGGGGGAAGAGTCCGACGATCGCCCCGGCACCGGGTATTGCAGCCATTTCGAGCTGTACCTGGACGCCATGCGGGAAGTCGGCGCGGACACCCGGGCGATTGAACAATTCATCACCCTGCAGCAGGAAGGCGTCAGCCCCGAAACCGCCTTGGATAGCGTCGAGGTTGAACCCGCGGCGGCCCGGTTCGTTCGCCAGACCCTGCACACCGCCCTGCATGCCCCAGCCCACAGCGTAGCAGCCGCATTCGTGCATGGTCGCGAGAGCGTCATCCCGCAGATGTTCCAACGCATGCTGGATGCCTGGGGCATCGGCCTGGATCAGGCGCCGACATTTCGGTACTACCTGCAACGGCACATCGAGGTCGACTCCGAAGACCACGGCCCTGCTGCGGAAAAATTGCTGGCCCGCTTGATCGACGGCGATCCGCAGCGCGAAACCGAGGTGCTGTCCGCCGCGCTCGCCGCCGTCCACAGTCGAGCGGCCCTGTGGGATGGCCTGCGCCAGAGCATGACCCAACCGGTCGCGCAGGTGACGCCATGAACGCCATCCAGTACCAGTCCTTCGCCGACACCTGGGAAAGCCGCGCCACGATCCGTACCCGGCCACGGCGCCGGGTCGAAAATGACGACAAACTGATCTTTCCCATGAGCCGTCAGCCCCTGGTGCACAGCCAGACCTTTCTCAGCCATTGCCCGCAGCTGCGCGATTACGCACTGGTGCAGAGCCTCTACAAGTTCATCAACGACGTCGTGATCTTCGAGACCGAACTGGTGGATCACACCGCCCGGCGCATCGCCAAGAATCGCTTCGGCATCGAGTTCCCGTTCGCCTGCCGCTACGACGCGATGACCGTGGTGGTGGACGAGGATTACCACGCGTTGGTGGCGATGGACTTCATGCAGCAGACCATCGACATGACCGGCATCGAACCGATTCCGTTGCCGACCCAGATCGAGCTCAGCCGCGCGATACCGACGACGCTGGCCCAGGCGCCGGAACATCTGCAAAGCGCCGTGGAACTGATCTGCATCGCGATCGCCGAAAACACTGTGACCAACGAAGTCGCGGCGTTCGCCCGGGACGACTCGGTCAAGGCTTCGATCAAAGGCCTGATGGCCGATCATCTGATGGACGAGGGACGACACTCGGGCTTCTGGACGCGGCTGGTGCAGATGTACTGGCGTGCAGCCCCCGAAGAAGACCACGAAGCGATTGCCCGGTTGATGCCCGGCTTCATCGTCCAGTACCTAGCGAGCGATCTGCAGCAGGCCTTCGATTTCGAGCTGATCGCTCATCTGCCCGTTGATGAATCGGTGCGCCAGTCGCTGCGTGAAGAGGCCAGCGCGCTGACCTACCCCATCAATCGCTTTCATCCGCTGGTGGGCAACATCACCCGCTTTTTCCGCAGCAGTTCGATGCTCGCTTCCCCCTGCGTGCGCGATGCCTTGGCCGACTACCTGACCCCATGAGGAGCTGCCGATGAGACGCCTCGAAATTGCAGTGCCTGGCACCAGCCGGGCCATGGCCGAACTGACCCAGGAACTTGAACTGCACGGCCATGGTGTCGTGACGATTCAATCTCCGGCGGTCGACCTGTTGATCGACGACGGTACGGCGCCGTGCGCCATTGAAGCCCGCTCACGCCTTGAGGTGCGTGTAGCGCTGCGAACGGTACCCGGCGAAGCATTGCCACAACCGATCATTATTTTTCGCGACGGTGCGCAGCGGCTGTTATGCCAGGAGGTGATAGCTGCGCAAAGCGGCAATGGTCAGTCCTTGCGACTGCAGGCCCTGGCAGTGGTGGTTGAGATCGGCGCGCAGCTGGTCAGCCAATTATCCCGGGATGACACCGGCCTCGATCACTGGCCGACGGTGCAGGCCGACGCTGCCGAACACCCTTTACAGGGGCTCGATGCGCTGGACGTGCTGGCTTTCGAGCATGGCCTCAACCGGCGGCCAGTGCCCTGGCTGCTGGCCGCCGCCGAAGTGCCGGTGATGCACGGCATCGAACAGCGCATGCTCGATGATGCGGTGCAACCGGCGTTGTGGGTCGAAGGCCAGCTCACCGACTACAAAACCTTGCGCACCCAGTCGCTGAGGTTGCAGCAGGCCATGCTGGACCGGCTGGGGCAGGCAGAATCTGTGGAAGCAAAACCTGTGGAGACAAGGCTTGCCTGCGATACAGACACAGCGGTACCCAACCAGACCGAGTCATCGTTCATCGCGGGCAAGCCTTGCTCCCACAGGCCTTGCACCCACAAGCCTAGCTCTCAAATGGTGATTGCGGTGTGCCTGTCTAAATCCGCGCCGTTATATGCAGCGATCCTGGCCGTTCTGGGCTGTGGCGCGGTGTACCTGCCGCTGGACCCGCAACACCCCGTGCAGCGTCGACGCTTCATCCTGGAAAACGCCAAGGCCGACCTGCTGCTGCACGATGGCGACAGCGACCTGGGCGATCTGCCGGTGCCCGCGCTGAACGTGCATCGGCTGCCAGCGCTCAAGCCGGGCATCCCCGTCTCGCTGATCCGCCGTCCGGTGGACATCGACGAACCGGCCGTGGCGATCTACACCTCCGGCACCACCGGCCAACCCAAAGGCGTGCTGCTCAGTCATCGCAACCTCAGTCATTTCTGTGCCTGGTACAGCGATTACGTCGGGTTGCAGCGCGACAGTCGGGCGTTGCAGTTCTCCACCATCAACTTCGATGCGTCGCTGCTGGATATCCTCCCGACCTTCATCCAGGGTGCATTGCTGGTAGTGCCCAGCGAAGACCAGCGCCGCGATCCGCAGCAACTGGTGGCGTTGATTCACGCGCAGCGCGTCAGCCACGCCTTTCTACCGCCTGCGCTGCTGAGCGTGCTGCCGCTGGAGGCCCCCCTGGGCCTGGCGCACTTGATCACCGGTGGGGATGTCTGCGAGCCGTTCGTGATCGAGCGACTCGCGCCCCAGTGCCGCTTCCACAACATCTATGGCCCGACCGAAACAACCGTGCTTGCCACCACGCGGCAGTTTGGCGTGGGTGATAACAACCGCAACCTCGGCGTACCCATCGCCAACGCTCGGGTACTGATCCTCGATGAGCAGCTGCAACCGGTGCCCCAAGGCGTACCCGGCGAGCTCTACATCGCCGGGCCGGGCGTCGGCCTGGGGTATCTGCACGACCCGACCCTGACCGCCTCGCGGTATCTTGACCTGACCCTGCCCGGTGGACAGAAGCTGAGGGTCTATCGCACCGGCGATATCGGCCAGTGGAGCGACAACGGCATCGAACTGTGCGGCCGGCGCGACAATCAGGTGAAGGTCCGGGGCTTTCGGGTCGAACCCGAGGAAATCGAACATTGCCTGCGGGAAAGCCAGTTGTACCGCCAGGTGGCCGTGGGTGTGGACGAGCGTCGACGGATCCTGGCGTTCCTGGTCCATCCTCGAGAAGACCGGCCCGGCACCGCCCTCCAGGCGCTGCGCGAGCATGTGCAGGACACGTTGCCCAGCTACATGCACCCTGGCGCCTTCATCGAGCTGCCCAGCCTGCCCTACACCAGCAACGGCAAGGTCGATCGCCGCGCCTTGCTCGCCCTGTCGGTGCAGGTTCAGGTCAGTGGCCAACGACGCCAGCCGCAAAACCCGCTGGAAACCCAGTTGCAGCAATTGTGGGCCGAGCTGCTGGAGCTGCCGGCCGAAGACATTGCCACCGACGAGAGTTTCTTCAACCTGGGCGGGCATTCGATCCTGCTGTCGCAACTGCTGCTGAGCATTCGCCAGACCTTCGGGCGCAGCCTGTCGATCAATCGCTTCATCGAGGCACCGACGCTGATGACCTTGGCGAAACTGCTCGACAGCCCTGAACAAAGCGACACATCGGTGCTCAGTCCCCAGGCCTTCATCGATGCCGAGGCGGAACTCAACATCGATCCACTGCCCATCAGTCAATGCGGTGACGTGCATAAAGTGGTGGTGACCGGCGCCAACAGCTTTCTCGGGGTGCACATTGTCGAGGCGTTGCTGGCCTGGGGCGCCACCGAAGTCGCCTGTCTGGTGCGCGCGTCTGCCGGACAAAGCGCGGCAGAACGCTTTTCTCAGGCCCTGCAGGACAATCGCCTGACTCATCTGGACCTGAGCCGGGTCAGTGTCTATGCCGCCGACATCACCCAACCGCAGTTGGGTCTGCCGGACGATGTCTATGCCCGTATCGACCGAACCTTTGGTGCCCTGGTGCACAACGCCGCCCACGTCAACCACGTGCTCGACTACGAGTCCCTGGCGCGGGACAACGTGGAGCCGATCTTCGAATGCCTGCGCCTGTGTGAAGGCCGCAGCAAGAAGATCTTCAACTTCGTCTCCACGCTTTCGGCCTCCAGTGCCCTGGGCGCCGACGGCCAGGTACTGGAGCAACCCGCCGCACCGACGCCACCGATCTACATCAAGAACGGTTACAACCTGTCCAAATGGGTCGGCGAACGGATCCTGCAGCGGGCGCGGGATCGCGGGGTGCGGGTCAACCTGTTCCGTCCAGGCAACATCAGTTTCAACAGCCTGACGGGGGTCTGCCAGCCCCACAAGAATCGCTTGATGCTGATGCTCAAGGGCTCGATCCAGCTGGGCCAGGTGCCGGATCTGTCACTCAACTTCGACCTGATGCCGGTGGATTTCCTGGCCCGCTTCATCGCCTTCCACGCCAGCCGCTACCAGCCGACGCAAGCGGTGTTCAACCTGCACAACCCCGAGCCTTTGAGCTGGGACGCCTACGTGGCGTCGTTCCGCGAGAGCGGCCGGGAGTTTTCCCTGGTGAGCGTCGCGGACTGGCAGCGGCAACTGGGCCGGGTCGATGCCGACAACGCGCTGTTCGGCGTGCTGGGGTTCTACCTCAACGGCTTCGAAGAAGACATCGGCGACATCTCGATGATCCGCCATGACAACGCTCGGACCGGGGTGCGGCAGATGGGGGCCCGCTACCCGGAAAAATCCCCGGCGCTGCTGCGGCGCGGTGCCGACTACCTCAAAGCCATCGACTTCATCTGAAGCCATCCAACCCGAAGCAAGGAGCAAGACCATGAATGCATTTCAACCCGATACCCTGATCAGGAACCCTCACGCCTGCCAAGTCGAAACCTCAGTGGAGGTGACGGCGGACGCGGCAAAGGTCTGGGAACTGGTGGGCGATTTTGGCGGTTTCAATCGTTTCATCCCGGCGCTCGAGCGCATCGAAATGACCGGCGAGGGGGTGAGATCCCTGCGCAAGAAGTTCTTTGTCGACGGGCAGAACCTGGTGGTGGAACAGCTCAACAGCCGTGACGACCAGGCCATGCACATGACCTGGACACTGATCTACAACACCCTGGGCATCGACAACCTGTGGGCCGCCATGCGCGTCGAGCCAATGGCGAACAACCGCTGCCGCGCCACCTGGACCATCATCGCCGACCACACCGAAGCCCATTCGCCGTCGGGGTTCAGGGATTTCCTGCAAGGCTTTGCCGATGAGGCCATGGGGAATGTGCGGAAGATGTTCGCCTAGGTAATGCCACTGTGGGAGCGAGCCTGCTCGCGATAGCGCTGGGTCAGCTAGCGATGATGTCGACTGTGCCGCCGTCATCGCGAGCAGGCTCGCTCCCACACTGGTTCCTGACTAACCGCAATATACGAACCCACCCCCCGCTCCCACAGGACTGGGTCAGATCTTGAAGCTGTCCACCAACTGCTTCAGCCGATTGGCCTGTTGGGACAAGGCATCGCAGTCCTTCAGGGTTTCATTGAGGTTGGCCACGCTTTGCTGGTTCAGCAGGTTGATATGGCTGACGTCCATGTTGAGGGTTTCCACCACGGCGGTCTGTTCTTCGGTCGCGGCGGCCACCGACTGGTTCATGCCATCGATTTCACCGATACGCTGCGTCACGCTGACCAGCCGCAGACCGGCCTGGTTGGCAACTTCCACACTCTCTTCGCTGGAAACCTGGCTGGCGTTCATCGTCGTGACCGCTTCACGGGAGCCGACCTGAAGCGAGGTGATCATCTTGTGGATTTCTTCCGCCGATTCCTGGGTACGGTGCGCCAGGTTGCGTACTTCATCGGCCACCACCGCAAAACCACGCCCCGCCTCACCGGCACGGGCCGCTTCGATGGCGGCGTTCAAGGCCAGCAGGTTGGTTTGCTGGGAAATGCCCTTGATCACGTCCAGGATGTGCCCGATGTTGTCGGTGCTGGCGTTCAGGGTTTCGATCTGGGTGCACGAAAGGCTGATTTTCTGCGACAGCTCGGTCATGGCCTGAATGGTTTTTTCCACCACCTGACGACCGTCATCGGCCTGTTCGCTGGCACCACTGGCCTGTTGCGAGGCGTCGGCGGCATTGCGGGCGATTTCCTGGGTCGCAGCGCCCAACTGGTTGATGGCCGCCGCCACGCTGTTGGTGCGGGCGCTCTGTTCATCCGAACCGACGAGCGAAGCGTTGGACGACGTCATCACGCGCTGCGACAGGTCGTGCACCTGGCGGGTGGCGGAAGACACTTCGGAAATCGAGGCGTGGATCCGCTCAACGAACTGGTTGAACGAGCCCCCCAATACCGCGAACTCGTCCTTGCCTTGTACGGCCAGACGCCGGGTCAGGTCGCCTTCGCCCTGGGCAATGTCGTGCATGGCACGGCCCATGGTGGTCAACGGACGCATCAGTACCTGAATCAGCAGGCTCAGCAGCAACGCGATGGCCGCGACCGCGACGAACATTGCAATCAGCGCGGAGGTACGGAACTGGCTCAGCGGCGCATAGGCCTTGGCCTTGTCGATCGACAGGCCAATGTACCACTCGGCGCCCGGCAGGCCGGTCACCGGGGTGAACGACAGAATACGATCCTGCCCGTTCAACTCGACGTCCTGGATACCTTTGCCAATGCGCACAGGCGTGCCGGGATAGATGTCCTTGAGGTTCTTCATTACCTGGTCCTTGTCCGGGCTGACGATCACCTGACCGTCACCGCTGACCAGGAAGGCATGGCCGATGCCACCGAAGTCCACCGAGTTGATGATTTTCACCAGGGTATCGAGGCTCAGGTCGCCGCCCACCACACCCAGCAATTCGCCGCTTTTCTTCACCGGCAGGGCAATGGTCACCACCAGCCCGCCGACGGCGGCCGAATAAGGCGGAGTCAGCATGGTTTTATCGGCGGTCACCGCCTGTTTGTACCAAGGGCGCTGGCGCGGGTCGTAGCCGTCGGGCATTTTTGCGTCGGGGCGCTGGGTGAAGACACCGTTGGCCTGGCCCACGTAGGTGAACTGGAAATTCGATGTCAGCGCCGGCTGGTCCACCAGCCCCGCCAGATCGGCGGTAGCCCCCTGGTGTGCGATGTTCTGCGCCAGGTTTTCCAGTACCAGGATGCGACCGCTCATCCAGTTCTGGACGCTGCTGGCCGTCAGGTCACCAGATTGTTCGATAGAGGACTCAAGGCTGCGGCCGATGGTGTTGCGCTGCAAATAATCGTTGTAGAGGGTGAACAGGGCAAAAGCCAGAACTACCACACCAGAGGCGGCTAGAAGGATTTTATGGCTGAATTTCAAATTCATCGAAGAGGCTTCTTATGCAGGGAGTGGGGGTGCATTCCGGTTGCAACGTTCACATGCCAGCGCGGGCAGGACTTGTGGTCTGCTCCACTTTGGTGCACGCATATCAGTCTTTCGGCAAGCCCCGGGAAAAAATTAGGTTTTTTTGGGATGGCCCGACGAGAGGATGAGCGTAGTCGTTATGCACCCGCTCGCCAGGGCTGCTGCATGGCCAACGGGCGCGACCTCAGTGGCAAAGGGAATTGCTCCCTCGCCACGGACCATGGGTCTATCGACGACGTGTGAAAAAAGCCTCCTCAACCCTGAACAGCACTCACCGCTTCCTGCCTCGGTTTATCCTCGCCTACAAACCGGTTCGCCCGGCCAAAGGTGCCGAAGTCATTGAACCGCACACCCATCTCGCGCATCACCTTGTGTGCCACCGGCACCGTCAGCTGACGGATGTAGAACGGCTCCTTCACCGCAAAATGATGGATCCCGTGGCTGCTGCCGAAGTTGAAGCAGAACGCCTGCAACGGCCATAGCCACCACGGGTTGAGCACCTGGGTTTGCTGGATGACATTGCCAGGTTCGACGTCGCCGTAGTAATGCATGTTGGAACTGATGAAGTGCAGGCAAAAGGTGCGCAACACGTTTGGACCGATGATCACCACCGCCGCGATATCGATCACGTGCATCATCGCCAGGGTGTCCGCCGACCAGTCAATCGATGTACCCAACAGGCTCGCGACGCCATTGGCCCCATGGAAACCGAGAAACACGTACCAGGCCCCCCAGTGCAGCAGTGCCAGCGGGAAATACACCTTCAGCGTGCGTTTGAGGATGTTGCGCTTGTGCGCCCAGGTCCTGGCCCGCAGCAGACGGATGAGGGCCGACATCACGTTGTCACCGACCATCAGCAACCGCGCCAGCCCCCACGGCTCGCCGTTGGTGATGGCCCGTTCTTCCAGGTCGGCCTCGGTGCCGGACATCTTGTGGTGATTGAGGTGCAGGTGACGGCGGATCCACGGGTTGATAGTGCTCGGCCGCGCCAGCCACACCAATCCCATCATCAGATTGTGGGGCAGGCGTTGCTTGCGAAAATACATGCTGTGGATCAGGTCGTGCTCCAATTCGTGGGTCAACGAGGCGAAAAAAGCGTTGAGCAGCAGGCACGCCCAGCCAGCCAGATGGCCGTTGATGTAAAGCAGTGCCGATCCGATCATCCCCGCCAGGGCGAACGCCAGAATGCCCGCCCCCAAGGCATCCTGATGGAGCAGGATCGGGTAGCGTCGGCGCAACTCTTCTCCATGGGCCAATACCACCTGGCGAATATGGGCGGATCGTTGTTGTGCATTCAATCGCTCGGGACTTGCGCTACGGCCATGCATGGCTTAAATCCTCTGTTAAAGATGTGCTCATCCTGACGAGCCTTGAACCGCCGGGTGGTAGCCGTAGACGCCAACCTGTTGACCGCAAGCGCCAATCGCCATGACTGAACCGACCACCCTCGCCAGCTGGACCCGCGCCCTGCGCAAACAGCTCGATGCGTTGGGCCTGGATGGCCATGCCCTGTGCATCGAAGCCGGGCTTGACCCACAGCTGATGGACGATCCGAACGCTCGCTACCCGCTTTCAGCCACCACCCGCTTATGGGCCCTGGCAGTGCAAACCAGCGGTGATCCGGCCATCGGCCTGCGGGTATCGCGCTTCGTCAGCCCCACGACGTTTCACGCCTTGGGTTACGCCCTGGTGGCCAGCGGCAGCCTGCGGGAAGTGTTCGAGCGCATCGTGCGCTATCACCCGGTGGTCAGCGACGCGCTGACGCTGCAACTGAGCCGCTGCGAGGACCGTTACCGCTTTACCCTTGATTTGCCCCAGGGCCACCCCGTGCCCGCTTTCGAAGCCATCGACGCGTTCGCCTCGATTTACGTGCGCACCTGCCGTAACCGCCTGGGTCGCGACTACGCACCGTTGGCGGTGTACCTGCGACGCCCTGAGCCGGCGGACCCTGCGCCGTGGCATAAAGCGTTCCGTTCGCCGGTGCATTTCGCCGCCG
Source organism: Pseudomonas sp. MAFF 730105 (assembly GCF_055380705.1). Classification (NCBI taxonomy): domain Bacteria; kingdom Pseudomonadati; phylum Pseudomonadota; class Gammaproteobacteria; order Pseudomonadales; family Pseudomonadaceae; genus Pseudomonas; species Pseudomonas sp. MAFF 730105. The sequence continues at coordinate 181,802 of NZ_AP018438.1, read as the reverse complement.
AACAGGATTGCCTGGAGTTCAGCCTCGCCGACTTCGACAGCCACCTGGACGACGCCAACCCGGAACTGGCCGAACACAATGAAACGGTGCTCAAGCGCACCCTCGCCCACCTCCAGCCGTTGACCTGGGAGCGCAAGGTGCGTGCAGCCATCGAGGCCCAATTACCCGAAGGTGAACCCAGCGCCGAACGCATCGCCCAAGCCATGCACCTGAGCCTGCGCAGCCTGCAACGGCACCTGGCCGACGAAGGCTGCCGCTTCGATGCGTTGCTCAACGAGTGCCGGGAAAACCTGGCGCTGCTGCACCTGCGCGACCCCCAATGCTCGTTGAGTGAAGTCGGCTACCTGCTGGGCTTTGCCGACGCCAGCAGCTTCAGCCGCGCATTCAAGCGCTGGACCGGGATGACGCCGGGGCAGTTTCGGGAGGGGCTGCGCTAGCAGGGCTGGCCTCATCGCGAGCAGGCTCGCTCCCACAGGGATGCACGGCCAACACAGACCCAATGTGGGAGCGAGCCTGCTCGCGAAAGCGATGGATCAGTCGATACCGCTCTCAGACCAGTGTCATCTCCCGCAACCGCCCCATATCAAGGATCTCGATCTCGCCATAACCGAGGTGCAGGATGCCTTGGGCCTGCAAGTCCTTGAGGATCTGGTTGGTGGTCTGACGTGACAGCGAGAGCATCAGCGCCAGTTGTTCCTGGGACAGTTGCAGGACCTGTCGCGCCGATTCGATTTCGCCGTAGCCTTCGGCGATCAGCAGCAAGCGATGGGCAACGCGGGCCGGGGCAGGCATCAAGCTCAGTTGTTCGAGGTTGATGAAAGCCAGGCGCAGTTTGTGGCTCATCAGCAGCGCGAGATGCCGCCAGTAGGCCGGGTGCTGTTCCAGGAAGGCCAGCAACGTCGCCTGGGGCAGGTGCAGCAGCGTGCATTGCCCCACGATGACCGCGTCATGGGTACGCGGCTGGCCATCGAACAGACAGATTTCACCAAACCAGTGAGGCGCCTCCACCACGCTCAGCAACGCTTCCTTGCCTTGCTCGTTCACCGAACCGACCCGCACCGCGCCTTCCAGCACCGCGTACAGGCCACACGGCGGATCGCCGCGCTGGAACAGCCGCTGCCCCGGCGACAGTCGACGCAGCCGTGACATGCCCAGCAGGCTATCCTGCAGTTCAATGGGCAGATGGCTGTACCAGTGGCCAGCCATCAGGTGCGAGTGCCAGGGCTGCGAATTCATGAAAACTCCGGGAAGTGTCGGCTAACTGACAGAACACCTTATGAGACCTGGGCATCATGCAGGCATCACCTCAGGAGGAACAACAATGAAAAGCCTCGTCGATCATCTCAGTCAATACGCCGCCTATCACCGCGATCCGCGCAACATCGCCAGCCATTTCATTGGCATTCCGCTGATTTTCGTCGCGGTCGCCGTGCTGTTGTCACGACCGGGCTGGCCAATGGGCGCGCTGCTGCTGTCACCGGCGTTGCTGGTCGCGGCGGCCAGTGCCTGGTTCTACCTGCGCCTGGAGTTGCGCCTGGGTGTGCTGATGACGGTACTGTTGGGCCTGGCCGTGTGGCTAGGACAGGTGTTGGCCGCGCAAGGCACAGCGGTGTGGCTGGGCAGTGGCCTGGGGATGTTCGTGGTGGGCTGGGCGATCCAGTTCGTCGGTCACTATTACGAAGGCCGTAAACCGGCATTCGTCGATGACCTGACCGGGTTGATCATCGGGCCGTTGTTCGTGGTGGTCGAGGCAGGATTCCTACTGGGACTTCGTGGTGAACTGAAGCAGGCCATTGAGGAACGCGTCGGCCCGGTGGCCTTGCGCAACCAGCGCTCGGCCGCCTGAATCCAAGAAATCAGCCGGAATCTGTGGGAGCGAGCCTGCTCGCGATAGCGGTGGGTCAGTCAACACACTATTGACTGACAGGGCGCAATCGCGAGCAGGGCTCGCTCCCACAAGTGCCAGACCTTAGCGGTCAAGCGTTACAGCGCACCGAACTCGACCCGGATGGTCAGCGCGCCGGTGTTATCGCTCAAGCCAGCCCCGTATTTCCCGGTCAGGTCATCATTGATGCACAGTTGCAGCTCCCCTTGCTGGTTGCCCGGCACTTGCGCCAGATCCCCCACCAGGAACGGCGTGCCACTGTCTCCCACGCGACCAACCAAGGCACCTTCGGCAGCACCGGGCAAGGCATAGCTGCTGTAGTCGATGTGCCTCGAACCACCCTTCCCATCGACATTGCCGCCCTGCGGGCTGGCACACCATAGCCCGCTGACGTAGCGAACCAGGCGCGGCACCAAACCGTTGACCTGCACACCGGTGCCCTGCCAGGCGACGTTGGATTGGACCTTCATCGTCACCGCCCTCAGGTCGTTGGCCACGGTATCCCCGGCCTGGAACGACAACGCCGCGATGGTCAGGCTCGGATTCGAGGTCCCGCTGCTGGGGAAAACACCATCGCCCACCAGGAACAGGTTCTTGTGATCCCAACTGCGCTGGTCCTTGTCGACCACCGATTTGGCCGGGTCACTGCCCATGCGATAGGTGCCCATCAAGTGACCGGCACCCTGGAAGCTCATAGATTCGTTCCCGTAAGTGAATGTCCCCGGCGTAAGAGGCTTGGTCAGCTCTACGGCACCGAGCAGGTCCTTGATAATGTGAGTAGCCAGCCGTTTTGCCTCCAGGAACCCCTTTTGGGTGTACTTGGACAATTCATAGTGGATTTCCGGCCGGGGAATACCGAGGCGGTCCTTGTACTCGGTCGACGGCACGATGTAGCACTTGGCGTTATCGGGATCATCTTCCACCTGCTCCACCAGGAACGCGATGCGGAACTGCCGGATGAAAATGTCGTTGAGTTTTTGCACCAGCGCTGTTCCATAAAGCGCTTCGGTAGGGGCTTTGGGGTCCTGATTCGACGACAGCGGGTTGACGCGGTTGTTGTTCGTGCCGTCGATGAAGTCGGCCACCGTGTCGTAAGGATCGTTGGCCGGCCAGTTCCAGCCCTCGTTGCCGATTTCAATGCGCCACGCCGCTCGTTGGCTGCGGAAGGCACCGTCGCGCAAGCTCTCGATACCCGCGGTGGACAGGGGTCCGCGGTACGGAAAAATCGCCTTGCCCTCAGGCATCAGGCCCCACGCCAGGTAGATCGGGTGATCGGCCAGGCTGCGTCCCACCTGACCGCTGCTGTTGGCCACGCCCTTGGGCCAGGCGGGCGTGGCGGAGTTGAGCAACAGCTTGGGGGTTTCGATGGCATGGGCGGCGATCACATAACGTTGGCCGAGGGCCACGCCAGTGCCGGTGACCGGTCCGTCACCCAATTGATACTGCATGAACTCCACTCCGCTGACATTGTTGTCCGCGCCCACGGTCACTTTGCTCGCCACGGTTCGGTACAGCACCTTGACCTTGCCGGTGGCCAGGGCCTTGGTCATCGTCACGGTGGCGTCGTACTTGGCCTGGATCGGACAGATCGGGGTGCAATTGGTATTGCCGGCACACACCCGGCGCCCCGCATAGGGCTGGGAGTTACGCCCAGCGGGCGTCGGACTGACCACCAACGGCAAGCCATCGAAGGTCTGCCCTGTCACCGCCGTGACAAAACTGCCATCGACCAGCGACAACGGAATGCTGTGCATCGGAAAGGCGTAGCCTTCGGGAAAGGTAATGCCCAGGTACGCCTGGTCGGCGACGTTGGCCGAGACGCCGATTTCCGCCTCGGCCCGGCAGTAGGCGCTTTGCAGATCGTCGTAGCCAATGGGCCAGTCCACTCCGACGTTGTACAAGGATTTCAGGCGAAAATCGTTCGGCACCATGCGCAGGCTCGTTCCGACCCAGTGCCAGGTGGTCCCGCCGCCCACTCGCTCATAGGTACTGGTGAAAGGCATCGGGCCTTTCTGCACCAGATAACTGACCTTTGGATTGTCCCAGCCCAGGATCAGGTCGGCGATGGTCGCACGCGGGGCGTTTTGCCCGGCAGGGTCACGGGGCGGGTCCAGGCTGGTGACCGGTGGATAGGGCGATTCCGGGGTTTTCAGCGTGGTCGTGTAGAACCGCTCCAGGTATTGAGCCCGATTGACCGGGATCTCCGGCCCCGACTCGAGTACCAGTACCTCCACCCCGGCCATGGCCAGTTGATAGGCAACGATGCTACCGGCCAGTCCAGCGCCAACGATCACCACTTCGGCTTGTTCAGTACTCATGACCGGTCTCCTTGTTGTGCATTGGAGGACGCGGTGGCGGGTACGCCGGTCAAGTCCTCAAGGCTCGACGGCTGTTCGTTCCAGTAGCCGAAGAAGGATTCGCTGTAGCCCATGGGGTGAGCCTGGGCGATTTTCCAGGACCAGCCGTTGATGTAGGCCTGATCGGACACCACCGCCGAGTCACCCTTTTTGTAATTCCCCGCGTCATACGGTTGGTACCAGACACCCAGGAACCAGAGCTTCATGATTGAACGCGCCGCCAGCACGGAGTTGGGGGTCGGTTGCGTGGTGACCAGCACCTGCTGGGCGATCTTGTCCGGGGGCACGTTGTCGGCCGCCAACGTGGCGTACTGCGCCAGCAACGGGTTGAGCACATCGGTAGTGATGCGTGGGGTGACGTAATCGAGAAAGAGCGGAGGCAGACCTATCGGGTCGAGCTGTGGCGCCAGGCGCGCGATGGGGATACCGGTCAGGGCCGATGACAGGCCGACGAAATTGTCCAGGTCAGTGCTCATTGTTTGGCTCCTTGTCCGGAAGTGGACTGCGCGCGTTCGAGCAAATAGGTGAAGTCCGCAAAGCTGGTACGCGGAGATTCGGTGACATGAGTGGCGGCGTTGCCATGACAAGCCATGCAACTGGAAGACGCCTGGGGCGTGGTGCCCTGGATGTAGGTTTCCAGCGTGGCATTGGCCAGGAACGGGGGCGCGGGATTGCCCAGCGGGTTGGCCGCCGAAATCTGGCAGTTCGGTGGCGGCGCGGCGCTCGGCCACTGGGTGCTGATCAACTGATAGTTGGCCCAGACGCTCTGCGGGTTGACCGTGCGCAACAGGCCCTGATATTTGGCGTTCAGGGCATTGGTAGGTCCGGTCAGCGGTACTTCGCGCACGATCTGCGAGGGCGTCGCCTTGACGGCCGGGTTCCATGGTCGTGGCGGAGGCTGGTTGATCGCATTGGTGCTGGCGGCGTTGTAGAACAGGTACGGGCCTTTGCGCTGCGCCACCGGGGTGGATTGTTCCGGCACGTTGTTCACATGCTCGAAGGTCGACCAGACCCACTGCGGTGCGCTGGCGGTCTTATGAACGATGTGCAGGCCCACCAGACCGACCGACTGGGACGCGCACGACTCCTCGACAATCGGCCCATGGCTTGGGTCACTGTTGCCCGGCGTATAGACCAGTGCATCGACCGTGTGGAAATCCTGGGGCCGGTCGTTGGCGCCCAGCACCTTCCAGGATGCCTTCACCATCACCGAACCGACCTGGCTCGTGTCGTTGGAGCCACAGCTGAACGCCACGGTGTTGGTCTTGTTCGCGGCAAAGAATTTCTGCTGGCCTTCGATGCTATACAGACCGTTGTCGACGATCCCGTTGAACATGGATTGGTTGACCACGATTTCGTTGCGCGTATACACGCCATTCTGATCCACCAGCGGGCCGCTATCGAAGGGCTGGATAAACTCATCCAGCATGTCGGGGACCTTGCCCATCTGCTGCAGCAACCGCCCGGGCTTGAGCTGCTTGCACACTTCGGGAAGCGTCGCAGGCGCATCCCAGGGCAAGGGGGCCTGGCCCTTGGCGCGGAAAATCTGGTAACTCTCTTTCCAGCTTTCCCAGACCGTGGCCCCGTCCTGCTGGCCGATGGTGGTACCGGTATTGGGATTGCCGTTGTCCAGCGCCGGCCAGTTCAGGGCGATGAAGGTCTGCCACGACAGGTCATCGAAATTACCTTGCAGGCTGGACAGGGAGACAGGCTGGGTGGCCGTGACATCGAAGGGTATTTGCGGCGACAACGAGGGGTCGGCGCTGGCGAACGGGCACAGCAAAACGCTCAACAAGGCACAGCCCAGCGGGCCATGCCGACTGACTTCCATTCTCATGCTTGATCTCCTTGGCATCAGGGCGCCAGGAAATCACTCCGGTCCGTCATGGACTCTCACTGCCTCCTGGCACGTCAGAGTCTAGGTAGGGTTTTATGCAAGAAGAGCGGTGGACGTAGAACCAATCGAAGCAAGGCCGGACGGCGTTATTCGAATTCAAAGAGCGGTGTCATGGTGGACGCCATCGCGAGCAGGCTCGCTCCCATAAGGGATTTCAGGGAGACCACGATCCCTGTGGGAGCGAGCCTGCTCGCGATGCTTTTGATCCTAGAGGTTGGCGACCTTCTGCCAGACCTTCGGCTTGAAGAACAGCGTCTCGCCCTTCGCCAGTCCCACCAGGCTGTCGTGGTCCTTCACCACTTCGGCTTCGATCAGTTCACTCTGGCCTTCCACCTTCAAGGTCACCCGGGTCGTGGCGCCCAGCGGGCGGATGTCCCGCACTTCGGCGGCGTGGTGGTCTTCCAGCTCCGAACGCGACAGCGAGACTTCATGGGGACGGAACAGCACATGCCGGTCTTCACCCAGGTGCAGGCGGTTCGAGTCGCCCAGGAAGTGATACACGAAATCACTGGCCGGGTTTTCATACACATCGCCTGGCGATCCGATCTGCTCGATCACACCCTTGTTCATCACCACAATGCGGTCGGCGACTTCCATCGCTTCTTCCTGGTCGTGGGTCACGAACACCGAGGTCAGGTTGATGTCCTCGTGCAGCCGCGCCAGCCAGCGGCGCAGTTCCTTGCGGACCTTGGCATCGAGGGCGCCGAACGGTTCGTCCAGCAGCAACACCTTGGGTTCTACCGCCAGTGCGCGGGCCAGGGCGATACGCTGGCGCTGGCCGCCGGAGAGTTGCTCGGGGTAGCGGTCGGCAAGCCAGTCCAGTTGCACCATATTCAGCAGCTCGTGAACCTTGGTCGCAATCTGGCTCTCGCTCGGGCGCTGGCCCTTGGGTTTCATGCGCAGGCCGAAGGCGACGTTGTCGAACACGGTCATGTGGCGGAACAAGGCATAGTGCTGGAACACGAAGCCGACGTTGCGATCGCGCACGTCGTGGCCGGACACGTCCTCGCCGTGGAACACGATGCTGCCCTGATCCGGGGTTTCGAGGCCGGCGATGATCCGCAGCAGCGTGGTCTTGCCGCAACCCGACGGGCCCAGCAGCGCCACCAGCTCACCGCTCTGGATGTCCAGGCTGATGTCGTCCAGTGCCCTGAACGCGTTGAAATTCTTGCTGACGTTACGAACTTCGATCGACATGACTTATTCCTCCGCGGCGCTGGCGCGCAGGCGGTTGATTCGGTTTTCGCTCCACTGCTTGAGCAGCAGGATGAAGAGCGCCAGGATCAGCAACAGGCTCGCCACGGCGAACGCGGCCACATGGTTGTATTCGTTGTAGAGAATCTCGACGTGCAGCGGCAGGGTGTTGGTCACCCCGCGAATGTGTCCGGACACCACCGACACCGCGCCGAACTCGCCCATGGCCCGGGCGGTACACAGCACCACGCCATAGATCAGCCCCCACTTGATGTTCGGCACGGTGACATGCCAGAACATCTGCCAGCCATTGGCTCCCAGCAGGCGCGCGGCTTCTTCTTCCTGGGTTCCCTGTTCCTGCATCAGCGGGATCAGCTCACGGGCCACGAACGGCACCGTGACGAAAATCGTCGCCAGCACGATGCCCGGCAGCGCAAACACGATCTGGATATCGTGGTCCGCCAGCCACGGCCCGAACAGGCCCTGGGCACCGAACATCAGCACGTAGACCAGACCCGCGATCACCGGCGAGACCGAGAACGGCAGGTCGATCAGGGTCACCAGCATGCTCTTGCCACGGAACGAATACTTGCTCACGCACCACGCGGCACTGACCCCGAACACCAGGTTCAGCGGCACCGAAATCAGCACCGCGATCACCGTGAGCTTCAGCGCCGACAGCGCGTCGGGTTCGAAGATCGCGGTAAAGAACGCGCCCAGGCCGAGCTTCAGGCCCTGGGACACCACGATGAACAGCGGCAACAGCAGGAACAAGGCAAAGAACAGCCAGCCGAAGCCGATCAGGATCCGTCGCGATGTCGCGCTGCCGCGGCGGGCGGCGTTGGTGGAGGCCGCGGAAATAGACGATTGGGACATGTTCGCGCCTCCTTATGGGGTTTCGATGCGCCGCTGCAGCAAGTTGATCAGCAGCAACAGGACGAAGGAAACCACCAGCATCAGCACGCCGATGGAGGTGGCGCCGGTGTAGTCGTATTGGTCGAGCTTGACCATGATCAACAGCGGCAGGATCTCGGTTTTCATCGGCATGTTGCCGGCGATGAAAATCACCGAACCGTACTCGCCCACGCCCCGGGCAAACGCCAGGGCGAAACCGGTCAGCCAAGCCGGCAACAACGCCGGCATCAGGATATGGCGAAACACCTGCCACGGCTTGGCACCGAGGCAGGCGGCGGCCTCTTCGACCTCACGAGGGATATCCGCCAGCACCGGCTGCACCGTGCGCACCACGAACGGCAGCGTCACGAAGGTCAGTGCCAGGGTAATCCCCAGCGGGGTATAGGCGATCTTGAACCCCAGGTCGGTGGCGAACTGGCCCACCAGGCCGGTCGGTGCATACAAGGCCGTCAAGGCGATACCGGCCACGGCGGTGGGCAGGGCGAAGGGCAGGTCGATCATCGCGTCGATGATCTTGCGGCCAGGAAAGGTATACCGTACCAGCACCCAGGCCAGCAGCGTGCCGATCACGCCGTTGATGATCGCGGCGCACAGCGCGGTGCCGAAGCTGAGCTTCAAGGCAGCCAACACCCGCGGTGCCGAAATGATCGTCCAGAACTGGTCCCAGGTGAGTTGGGCGGCATGCACGAACATCGCCGCCAGCGGTATGAGCACAATCAGACTGAGGTACACCAGGGTGTAGCCCAGCGTCAGCCCGAAGCCGGGTATGACGGGGGAGATGCGACGCGACATAAAAGTCCTTGGTTGAAAACACACCGTGGGAGCAAAACTGGGTGGGAGCAAGGCTTGCCCGCGATGGGGGCGACTCGGTTTCTAAAGGACCGCATCGCCTTCATCGCGGGCAAGCCTTGCTCCCACAAAATCCCCTTGCCACAGATTCAATGTCCGGTTTTTCAGATCAGCCCAGCTTACTGCGCCTGATAGATCTGGTCGAACACACCACCATCGTTGAAGAATTTCGGTTGGGCGGTTTTCCAGCCGCCGAAGTCCTTGTCGATGGTCACCAGCTCCAGTTTCGGGAACTGCCGGGCGTACTTGGCGGCCACGTCCTTGTCCCGCGGACGGTAGAAGTTCTTCGCGGCGATTTCCTGTCCGGCCGGGCTGTACAGATGCTTGAGATAGGCTTCGGCGATCTGCAGGTTGCCTTTTTTCTCGGCATTCTTGTCCACCACCGACACCGGTGGTTCAGCAAGGATCGACAACGACGGCACGACGATATCGAATTTGTCGGCTCCACCTTCTTCTTTCAGCGCCAGGAAGGCTTCGTTTTCCCAGGCCAGCAACACGTCGCCCTGACCGTTGTTGACGAAGGTAATGGTCGAACCACGGGCGCCGGTGTCGAGGATCGGTACGTGCTTGAACAGCGCCTGCACGTATTCCTTGGCCTTGGCCTCGTCCCCCCCATTGGCCTTGAGGCCATAGGCCCAGGCCGCGAGGAAGTTCCAGCGCGCACCGCCGGAAGTCTTCGGATTCGGGGTGATAACCGAGACGTCATTCTTGATCAGGTCACCCCAGTCCTTGATGCCCTTGGGGTTGCCCTTGCGTACCAGGAACACGATGGTAGAGGTATAAGGGGTGCTGGCGTCCGGCAGGCGCTGTTGCCAATCAACCGGCAGGGTTTTACCCAACTTGGCGATTTCATCGATGTCGCCGGCCAAGGCCAGGGTCACGACGTCGGCGCGCAACCCATCGATCACCGCCCGGCCTTGCTTGCCCGAACCACCATGGGATTGCTGGATCTTCACGCTGTCGTCCGGGTGCGCCTGCTTCCAGAAACTGACGAATTCGGCGTTGTAATCCTGGTACAGCTCGCGGGTCGGGTCATAGGACACATTGAGCAGTTCGTAATCCTTCGCGACGGCGGAACCTGCGAAAACAGCGCTGGCCAGAGCGGCCAAGGCATAACGGCGAATCGACGACATGGTGAAAGCTCCTGGAGTGCTGATTTCTTATGGTTTCTGGCAGATCGGATGGTCTCGAGAATTCCCCACAGCCAAACTGTTTCAGCCTGGCTTATGGCTCGGCTGCTGCAGGCGGAATTTTTCCTTGCGTTCGATCTGGACTACCTGCGCGTTGTGCACAGTGATTTCCACCGCGCCAAAGCGCAGGTCGCGCAATGCGCTCTGGATCTCACGCAAGATGGTTGCTTCGTCCTGGCCGTCAACGCTACGTAGGGATGCGCTCATGCTGCTGCTCCTTGAATGAATGCCCGGCAGTGGGCGGCACTGCCTGGGGCGTGGAGCAATACTAGATAAGCCGAGATATTCTTAAAAAGACTATTTAAGAATTTTTATATAACCAAAAACATCACCAGCAAACCCTGTGGGAGCGAGCCTGCTCGCGATGGTGGCGTGTCAGTCAGACACCTATGTTGCTGATCTGGCGCCATCGCGAGCAGGCTCGCTCCCACAGGTTTTTTTGTCTGTCAGGTGATCGCCGGAGCCCGCTCCCAATCCAGCTGCTGCGCCGGCATCGGTCGTCCGAACCAATAACCCTGTCCCATCCCACAGCCCTGCTCCAGCAGGAATCCTGCCTGCTCGCGCTGTTCGATGCCTTCGGCATGCACCTGCATACCCATGCTACGGGCCAGGGCGATGATCACCCGGACGATTGCCGCGTCGTCTTCATCCCACGGCAACCCCGCGACAAAGCCCTGGTCGATCTTGAGCTTCTGCACTGGCAGGCGTTTGAGCCGCAACAACGATGAGTAACCGGTGCCGAAGTCATCAATCGCCAACCGCACACCCAGTTCCCGCAACCGATGCATCTGCTCCAACGCCACTTCCGGGTCTTCCATCACCGCGCTTTCGGTCACCTCCAACTCCAGGAACGCCGGATCCAGACCGGTTTCATGGAGCACCCGTGAAACCTGCTCGTACAACTCACGATGGGCGAACAATCGGCTGGAAACGTTCACCGCGATGAACGTCAACGCAATCCCGGCCTGCTGCCACTGGCACATCTGTCGGCAGGCCTGGGCCAGGACCCAACCATCGATCTGGGCGATCAGCCCGGTGCGCTCGGCGACGGGGATGAATTCGGCCGGCGAGATCAAACCACGTACAGGATGTTCCCAGCGCACCAGCGCTTCGACCCCGATCAGGCGACTGGACGTCAGGTCGTGCACCGGCTGGTAGTGCACCCGTAGCTCCTGCTGGGCGAGGGCACGACGCAATTCGGAGGCTATCTCGACCCGTTGTTGAGCGTGGGCGGTCAGTTCTTCGGTGTACAAGGCGTAACCGTCACGTCCGGCGCTCTTGGCCTTGAACAGGGCCGAGTCGGCGTTACGTAGCAATTGCCCAGCGCTGAGGGCGTCGCCCGGAAACAGGCTGATGCCGATGCTGGCGTTGATGAACAGGGCATGACCATCAAGCCGCAATGGCTCTTTCAACGTGTCGAGAATACGTTGGGCCAGGACCGCTGCCTGCCCCGGCTGCGAGCAGTTTTCCACCAGCACGGCAAATTCATCGCCGCCCAGGCGAGCCAGGGTCACCCCCGGCACGAAGAGTGCCTGGAACCGCTCGGCCACGCTTTTGAGCAACTCGTCGCCCACCGCGTGTCCGAGGCTGTCATTGATATTCTTGAAGTGGTCCAGGTCCACCAGCAGCAGGGCGCAACCGCGCTTGTGCAGTTGCGCCGAGGCCAGGGCCTGTTCCGCGCGGTCGGAAAACAGCATGCGGTTGGGCAGGCCGGTCAGCGGATCGTGGTGAGCCAGGTGCGCCAGTTCGTGTTCCGAATCCTTGATTGCACTGATGTCGGAGAACACTGCAACGTACTGGCTGACTTGGCCGTTATCGTCGATAAGCGCGCGGATCGTCTGCCATTGCGGGAAGATCTCACCGCTCTTGCGTCGATTCCAGATTTCACCGCTCCATTCCCCCCGCCCGTCCAGGGAGGCAAACATGTCGCGGTAGAAATCCGCCCCGTGGCGGCCGGATTTGAACAGGTTGGGACGCCGGCCCAGCACCTCGTCCCGGTCATAACCGGTGATCGCCATGAAGGCCCGGTTCACGTGCACGATCAGGCCACTGCGATCAGTCACCAGTACCCCTTCGCGGGTGCAGTCGAAAACAGCGGCGGCCTGGCGCAGACGTTCGCGATCGGCCGTGTGCCCGCCTTCGCCGAGCGACTGGCACATGCGCGCCCGCGCGAAGAAGATCAACCCGGCGCTGATCAACATCCAGACATAACCGTTGATCAGTTGCCAGTTCTGCCTGACGGCGGATTGATCGAAGAAATTGCTTAATAAATAACCAACCAGCTGCAGCCAGGCGACTGACAGCACGAGATAAAACAGCGCTTCTCGCATGGCAATGCGGTGATGGGCAGTCATTCGGTCGTCCATGTCCTTATAAATAGGCCGGGATTATAGAGGAAGAAACATCCTGCCACTCTTATCTGAAAGGCCGACTGGTTTTATCTGTAGGGCTGGTGATAATGCAACGGCTGTTTCTATCTTTATCGAGGGCCCTACAGCCTATGTGGTACGAAGGTTTTCTTGGCTTGTCACCCTGGTCACTGGTGGCAGTCACCCTGCTGATGACCCATGTCACGATCATCAGCGTCACGGTCTACCTGCACCGTTACTCGGCTCACCGCTCCCTGGAGCTCAACGCCGGCCTCAAACATTTCTTCCGCTTCTGGCTGTGGCTGACCACAGGGCAGAACACCCGCGAGTGGACCGCCATCCACCGCAAGCACCACGCCAAATGCGAAACCGTCGACGATCCCCACAGCCCGGTCGTCAAAGGCCTGTCCACCGTACTGCGCAAAGGCGCCGAGCTGTACCGCGCCGAAGCGGAAAACCCGGAAACCCTGCGCATCTACGGCAAGAACTGCCCCGAAGACTGGATCGAACGCAACCTCTACAGCCGCTACCCGCTCCTGGGCGTGGCGATCATGGGCGTGATCGACCTGCTGCTGTTCGGCACCATCGGCATCACCATCTGGGCCATCCAGATGATGTGGATTCCGGTCTGGGCGGCCGGCGTGGTCAACGGCCTGGGCCATGCCGTGGGCTATCGCAACTTCGAATGCCGCGATGCGGCGACCAACCTGGTGCCCTGGGGCATCCTGATCGGTGGCGAAGAACTGCACAACAACCACCACACCTACCCCAATTCGGCCAAGCTGTCGGTACGCAAATGGGAATTCGACCTGGGCTGGGCCTGGATCCAGGTGTTCCGCTTCCTGCGCCTGGCCAAGGTCCAGCGGGTCGCGCCGATTGCCCATCGGATCGAAGGCAAGGGCCATCTGGACATGGACACCGCTATCGCGATCCTCAACAACCGGTTCCAGATCATGGCCCAGTACCGCAAGCTGGTGATCGCCCCGCTGGTCAAGCAGGAACTGGAAAAGGTCGATCATTCCGTTCGCCACCAATTCCATCGGGCCAAGCGCCTGCTGTCACGGGAAACCAGCCTGCTGGACGACCGTCACCATCTGCGCATCCAGAACATGCTGGAACACAGCCAGGCGTTGAAGGTGATCTACGAAAAACGCCTGGCCCTGCAGCAGATCTGGGTCAAGACCAGCAGCAACGGCCACGACATGCTGGCGGCCATCAAGGAATGGGTCCACGACGCCGAGATCAGCGGTATCCAATCCTTGCGGGACTTTGCCGATCAGCTCAAGACCTACTCGTTGCGGCCTGCTACGGCTTGATAACCAAGCCCCGCCACCCGGCGGGGTTTTTCTTTCCTGCACGATCCCGCAGATTTGGCTGCCGAAACCCCGCCCCTTCGTCGCCTGAAAAGGAACTTCGTCTCGAATCCCCTATCTCAAGAGCACTTCGCCATCCAGGCGGGCTTTGGAGCAAGCGCGTGCGAACCTTCAACAGTGCACGCTCTTTGAGATTTGTGCCAATGGTCGACAAGAACCTGCAGGATTCAACCCAACCTCATTGGCCTGAAGCGGCCCAGACGCTCATGGCGCTGATGCACGCCCAAGGCGAGGTGGCGCGCCTGAGCGAGCGTGAACAGCTCTTCAGTTCGTTACTGGTCAGCGTCAACGCGGTGCTCTGGGCGTTCAACTGGGAAACCCGGCAACTGCTCTACGTCAGCCCCGCCTACGAACGGATTTTTGGCCGGCCCGTCGGCCTGGTATTGGCCGACTTCAACGAATGGCGTGACGCAATCTACCCCGACGACCTAGACTATGCCGAGCGCAGCCTGGCCGAAGTGCTGGTCAAGGGTGCCGTGGAGGATCGCGAGTACCGCATCATCGCCGCCGATGGCCAGATCCGCTGGCTGAGCGACAAATGCTTCATCAACCGCCAGGCCGAATCGGGGCAGCCGGTAATCGTGGTGGGCATCGCCGAAGACATCACCGAAAAGAAGCTGCTGGAAAGCGAGCTGCAGCGACTGGCGACCACCGACGTGCTGACCCAGAGCAGCAACCGCCGCCACTTCTTCGAATGCGCCCACCGCGAATTCGAGCAGGCACGACTGCAAGGGACGCCCATGGCGTTCCTGTTGCTGGACATCGATGATTTCAAGGTGATCAACGACACCTACGGTCATCAGGAAGGCGACAGCGTGCTGCAGAAAATCGCCGAAAGCGGGCGGACCGTGCTCCGGCGAGGCGACCTGTTCGGACGGATCGGCGGCGAAGAGTTCGCCGCCGTATTCCCCGGCTGTGCCCCGGACATGGCCATGCAAGTGGCCGAGCGCCTGCAACGGGAAATCCAGCGCCTGACCTTCCGCAGTGGGGAGCAGGGTTTCGGTATCACCGTCAGCCAGGGTCTGACCAGCATCACCGACGAAGACCAGACCCTCGACAGCCTGTTCTCGCGCGCTGACGCCGCCATGTACGAAGCCAAGCGCCAGGGCAAGAATCGGATCATCGTCGCCTGATCGACGTCCTACACAAGTACCTGTGGGAGCGAGCCTGCTCGCGAAGCGGTCTGACAGTCACTGCATCGTTGAATGCAAGACCGCTTTCGCGAGCAGGCTCGCTCCCACAGGGTTGAATCGACGTTCTTACTTCCTGCGCAAACGCATCAACTCCGGCAAGCCAATCTTCAGCAAACGCGCCGTGCGTCCACGGGCCAGCTCTTCGAGGCCTTCATGCTCGGTCAGGTGGGCCATTTGCGCCGCCATGTTCATCACCAGGGCCTCGCGGGAGTAGACCCCGCCGCCGAGGCTATAGACCGCCGCAATCAACTCCCGCAGTTCCAGTGGCAAGCGCCAGCGGGTACGCAACGCCGAGCCGAAACCGGCACCGTACTGCGCCAGGGAGTTCCCCACTTCCTCCGGCTCATCCAGTTCGCCATCGGCGCGCTTCCATTCCTCCAGACAGCGCAACACCGCCAGTTCACCCAGGCGATGCAGCAACCCGGCGCAATAACAGCGCTCTTGATCCAGATCCAGCAAGCGAGCCATCGTCCGGGCGTATTCGGCGGTGTGCAGCGACAACAGCCAATAACGCTCGGCATAGTCCGCCAGGCAGGGATCGTTGAGTCGGGCACAGCGCTTGAGGGTCAATCCGAGAATCAGGTTCATGCTCTGCCCGGTGCCGAGCTGGTGCAGCGCCTGGGCCACGGTTTGCACCGGACCGCCGCCCTGATGCTGGGCGGCGCTGTTGGCCGCGGCGATCAGCACGGCGGTAATCTGCGGGTCGGTGCGAATTTCCTCTTCCAGTAATTTCAGGTCCAGGCCGCTGGGGTTGAGGCTGCGTTTGACCGCCACTTGCACATCGGTCATCAGCGGCGCGCCTTCGGACTGCTCGCGCCGACGCTCAAGATACGTCGCCAGGGTCTGGGCGGGGCCAGGCGCCGGCGCATCGCTGGCGACGTCTTCAGAGCCACTCAACAGCAAGCCTTGCAGACGCTGGGTCAGGCTTTCCCGGTTCAAGGGTTTGGTCAGATAAGCGGCCGGCGCCAGTGGTAATACCTCTCGTACACTGGCGCTGTCATTGCGCCGGCTCATCAGGATGAATGGCAATGGCGGGGTGCGCTGTTGATGGCGAAGGCCCCGCAGGATACTCAAGCCATCGACACCCGGCAGCTCCCAGTCGGCGATCACCAGGTCGTAAGGATGATGCGCCAGCAATTCCAGCGCCTGCTTGCCCTCACTGCACATGTCCACCCGCGCATCGCAGCGCAAGCCCGACAACACCTGTTCCAGCAGCTCACGGGATGCCGGGTCGGCCTCGGCGATCAATACGCGGGGTACAGCGGGTAAGTCCACAGCAGTCATGCGGCATCGCTCCCTTGCAATACCTGCACCTTAGACAATGACCGTCGTTCCAGACAGCTTGAACTTTGAGATTAGGTGCCCGGACATGAAAAAACCCGCTAAAAGCGGGTTTTTTGTGGATCAGTGCACAGCTGGCTGCGTCAGAGTTCGGAGAAGCACTCTTCGATGATTGCCAGGCCCTTGTCCAGTTGCTCGTCTGGCGAGGTCAACGGCACCAGGACACGCAGGACGTTGCCGTAAGTACCGCAGGACAACAGGATCAGACCCTTGTCGCGGGCCTTGGCTACGATCTGGGCCACGGCAGCGGCGTTCGGCTTATGGGAATCACCGTTTTCGAACAGCTCCACGGCAATCATCGCGCCCAGGGCGCGGACTTCACCGATTACCGGGTATTTCTTCTGGATGGCCTTGAGGCCGCTGACCAGGCGTTCGCCCACCGCCTTGCAGCGATCCAGCAGGTGTTCTTCTTCGAATACCTCCATCACCGCCAGCGCCGCCGCGCAGGCGATCGGGCTACCCGCATAGGTGCCACCCAGGCCACCCGGGGCGATGGCGTCCATGTACTCGGCCTTGCCGCAGACACCGGCCAGCGGGAAACCGCCAGCGATGGATTTGGCGAAGGTGGTCAGGTCGGCAGCGACGCCCATCTGTTCCATGGCGAAGAAAGTACCGGTACGACCTGCGCCGGTCTGCACTTCGTCGGCGATCAGCAGAATGCCGTGCTGGTCGCACAGGGCGCGCAGGCGCTTCATGAACTCCTTAGGCGCCACATAGAAACCACCCTCGCCCTGCACCGGCTCGATGATGATTGCAGCGATGTCACGCGGCTCGGCGTCGTTCTTGAAGATGCGCTCGATGCTGGCGATGGAATCGTCGATGCTCACGCCGTGCAATTCGTTCGGATACAGCGCACGGAAGATACCGCCTGGCATCAGGCCCATGCCGGCCGAGTACGGCACGACCTTGCCGGTCAGGCCCAGGGTCATCATGGTGCGACCGTGGTAAGCGCCAGTGAAGGCGATCACACCGGCACGGCCAGTGGCGGCACGGGCGATCTTCACGGCGTTTTCCACCGCTTCGGAACCGGTGGTTACCAGCAGGGTTTTCTTGGCGAAGTCGCCTGGCACCTTGGCGTTGATTTTTTCGCACAGTTCCACGTACGGCTCGTAGGCCAGGACCTGGAAGCAGGTGTGGGTCAGCTTGTTCAGCTGCTCGGTCACGGCGGCGATGATTTTCGGGTGCACGTGGCCGGTGTTCAGCACGGCGATACCGCCGGCGAAGTCGATGAATTCACGGCCTTCGACGTCGGTTACCGTGGCGTTCTTCGCCGATTCAGCGAAGATCGGGTGGATCTGGCCGACGCCACGTGGAACGGCAGCGGTACGGCGGGCCATCAGGTCAGCGTTAGTCTTGCTCATTACGGTCCTCATTCGCCGCTCATCGGTCGGCGTAGTCCAAGGAATACATGGCGGGGAGGCAACTGCGACAGCATGCGATGATCGACTGCCGCAGCGTTCCGGCCACAAGAAACAGAACAGGTGGAACACGCAAAGGGACAGCGCTCTCGTGCCCTTTGCGCTTGCAGCAGGATCAGATACCCAGGCAGAGGTATTTGATTTCCAGGTAGTCTTCGATGCCGTACTTGGAGCCTTCACGGCCCAGGCCCGAGGCCTTGATGCCGCCGAACGGCGCGACTTCGTTGGAAATCAAGCCGGTGTTGACGCCAACCATGCCGTACTCCAGGGCTTCAGCCACGCGGAACACACGACCCAGGTCACGGGCATAGAAGTACGAGGCCAGGCCGAACTCGGTGTCGTTGGACATCGCGATCACTTCGGCTTCGTCTTTGAAGCGGAACAGCGGCGCCAGTGGTCCGAAGGTCTCTTCCTTGGCTACCGCAGCGGTTTTCGGGACGTTGGTCAGGATGGTCGGCTCGAAGAAGTTGCCTTGCATCGGTTTGCCACCGGCCAGCACGGTCGCGCCTTTGCCGACGGCATCGGCGATGTGCTCCTGGACCTTGGCAACGGCTTTCTCGTCGATCAACGGGCCGGTGGTGGTGCCGTCTTCCAGACCGTTGCCGATCTTGAGTTTGGCGACCGCGGCCTTGAGTTTTTCCGCGAACGCGTCGTACACCGAATCCTGGATGTACAGACGGTTGGCACAGACGCAGGTCTGGCCGTTGTTGCGGTACTTGGAAATGATCGCGCCTTCGACGGCCTTATCCAGGTCCGCGTCGTCGAACACGATGAACGGCGCGTTGCCGCCCAGTTCCAGGGAGACTTTCTTGATGTCCTTGGCACATTCGGCCATCAGTTGACGACCGATCTCGGTCGAACCGGTGAAGGACAGCTTGCGCACGATCGGGTTGCTGGTCAGCTCGCCGCCGATATCGCCGGCGCTGCCGGTGACCACGCTCAGCACGCCTTGCGGGATGCCGGCACGGTGCGCCAGTTCCACCAGGGCCAGGGCCGAGAACGGGGTTTGCGAGGCCGGCTTGATGACCATGGTGCAACCGGCGGCCAGGGCTGGACCGGCCTTGCGGGTGATCATCGCGGCCGGGAAATTCCACGGAGTAATGGCGGCGGTCACGCCGATCGGCTGCTTGATCACGATCAGGCGCTTGTCGGGCTGGTGGCCGGGAATCACGTCACCGTAGATGCGCTTGGCTTCTTCGGCGAACCACTCGATGAACGACGCGGCATAGACGATCTCGCCCTTGGCTTCTGCCAGCGGCTTGCCCTGCTCCAGGGTCATCAGGCGACCGAGGTCGTCCTGGTTTTCGATCAGCAATTCATACCAGCGGCGCAGCTTGTTGGCGCGCTCCTTGGCGGTCAGCGCACGCCAGGCCGGCAGGGCCTTGTCGGCGGCTTCGATCGCACGACGGGTTTCGGCAGCGCCCATTTTCGGCACGGTACCCAACACTTCGCCCGTGGCCGGGTTGGTGACCTTGATCGTCTGACCATTGTCCGCATCGACCCAAGCGCCATCGATGAAGGCTTGCTGGCGGAACAACTGGGTGTCTTTAAGCTGCATGTCGGCTTTCCTTAACAGCACCGCGCGCACGCGGAGCGAATTAGAGTTGTAGAAAGGCGCCTTATGGGCTGCCGTCAGGGAAATCATTCACCGGGCTGAAGCACAGAAATAACGCACAACAAGCATAGACGTGCGGTTCAGCACCCAGACAAGAGCGTTTGAAATCTCAAACGAATCCTAGGGCCGATGGGGGTGAAGGACAATAGGCTGTTCGAAAAAAAGAACGAAAAAGACGAAATTGACCGTTTTTTCTGATCAGCGTAGCCAACACCCGCCTCAGAGCCGGAAAACAACGGCAAATCAGCAGCATGGACGCCCGCCATGCATATGAGTATCATGGCGCCGCGTTGCACCAGTAGCTCAGCTGGATAGAGTACTGCCCTCCGAAGGCAGGGGTCGTGGGTTCGAATCCCGCCTGGTGCACCATACAGATGATCAAAAGCCCCAAGTCGCGAGACTTGGGGCTTTTTTGTGGGCGTTGGTTCACTCAACGCTTGCGCAACGCCTCCAGCCGCGCCGGCAAGTCTTCCTTGGGAAACCGCTTGTGCAGCGCGAGCAGCTTCTCATCCGCCGCCTTGGTCTCCCCCGCCTGGCGCAACCGCAGGATTTCCAGCAATCCCTGCTCCAGCGAAGAGGGGGCGGCGGGCACGGCCTTGCTCTTTTTCGCCATGGGCTCATCCGCCTGGATTTGCACAGGCTGCTCCGGTTCCCGGCTCAGTTCGCCCAGGGGCGCCATGCGCGCCATCGGCGCCGGGGCAGCAGGGGCTGCCGGCGCGGGGGCAACAGCAAGCTCCTGCCGGGCCGCGGAATAATCCAGCGCTGCCGGTGCAGCCAGTTCGTCCTTCGGGACCGGCGAACGCAGCACCAGGCCGATCATCAGCGCCACGCCCGCCACCGTGGCGAACGCCATTTGCCAGCGCGGCCGTTGGCAGGCCTGCAACCAGCGGCTCCACAGGCTTGGCTTGGGCGCCGGCGCTTCGCGGCGGGCGGTGGCCAGGATGAAGGCGTCCAGGGAGGCGGGTGGCTCACCGCTGGTGTGTTGACGGAAATGCTCGATCAGCGCTTCGTCAGCGGGATCCGGGGTCTTTCGGGAGTCAATCATGCGGGTACCTCCTCGGCCAGCAGCCGGTGCAACTTCTGCTGGGCGTAACGCAAACGGCTCTTTACTGTTTCCAGCGGGACGCCGGTCAGGGCGGCGATCTGTGGCAGCTCCAGGTCGCCGTGCAGGCGCAGCAGGAAGACTTCTCGCTGGTCTTCCGGCAAGGCTTGCAACGCGGCCTCCAGACGGCCCTGATCGCGGCTCAGGCTCAACTGCTGCTCCGGGCTGTTGGAGTCGTCGGGCTGGACGTGAAGCTGTTCGTCATAGCTGTCATGCAACGGATTGTGAACACCGTGCCGGCGCCAGTGATCGATCAAGCGATTGCGGGCAATCTGGAACAACCAGGTGCGAAAACTCGCCCGTCCTTGTGGCTGGGTGCTGCTGCGGATCAGGCTGAGCCAGGTGTCCTGAAAGATTTCCTCGGCCAGCTCGGCCTTGTTGCTCAAGGACACGAGGAAACGGTAAAGCCCCTGCCGATGCCGCGCATACAGGCTTTCAAAGCTGGCGCCATCGCCATTGCGGTAGCGGGCCAGCAGCGCTTCGTCGCTGACAGAGTCAATCGGGGTGGGCATTTGGGCAGCGGACTCCTTCCAATAGAAATGCGATCCTGCAAACAACACCGATCCACTGTGGGAGCCGGGCTTGCTCTAACGCCGGTCAGTTAAGGATCAAACGGCGCAACACCTGTGGGAGCAAAGCTTGCTCGCGATAACGATGGCCCCGTCAACATTGCTGCTGACTGACTTACCGCAATCGCGGGCAAGCCTTGCTCCCACAAGCCCGGCTCCCACACTTTGATCCCATTAATCTTCAGGAGCCGTGTTTGACCTCGGGCTTGAGGCTCTGCGCCAGCTCGACCATCTGCACGAACTCGGCACGCAGCCCGAACGGGTCATCGCCCCGGGCGGAACGGGCCAACTGAGCGGTGTCCTTCAAACTCATCGACCCAGTGTAGCGTCCCTCGCCCTTGAGCTGCTGCGCAAAAGCCGCCACCGCCGCCGAGAAACGCAGGTCATCGCTGGCCTTGCCTTCGCCCTGCGCACTGGCGATGGGATGTTCGATCAGTCGGCTGCTGCCGCCTTCAGCGGTTTTGTAGCGTACCCGCACCATTGCCAGCTCACCGGCCTTGCCCTCTTGCTTGGGCTGCGGGCTGGCATAGCGCAGCGGCTCCAGCCAACCCTGCTCCCCTTTCGGCACGATTTCATACAACGCCGTCACCGTGTGCCCGGCACCGATTTCGCCGGCGTCGATCTTGTCGTTGCTGAAATCCTCACGTTTCAGCCCGCGGTTCTCATAACCCAACAGGCGATACTCGCTGACCTGGGCGGGGTTGAACTCCACTTGCAACTTCACATCCCGCGCCACCACCGCCAGGGTCGAGCTGAGCTGGTCCACCAACACCTTGCGTGCTTCGAGCAGGTTGTCGATGTAGGCGTAGTTGCCGTCGCCGGCGTCGGCCAGTTGCTCCATCAGGCGTTCGTTGTAGTTATCCACACCGAAACCCAGGGTCGTCAGGGATACGCCACTTTTACGCCGGTCCACTGCCATCTGCTTGAGGCTGTCGAAATCACTGACGCCGACGTTGAAGTCGCCGTCGGTGGCCAGCAGGATGCGGTTGATGCCTTTGTCGATAAAGCTCTCCCGCGCCATCTGGTAAGCCATTTCGATACCCGAGGCGCCTGCGGTGGAACCGCCGGCGTCGAGCTGATCGATGGCATTGCGGATTTTCACCTTGTCGCGACCCGAGGTCGGCTTGAGCACCACCCGGGACTCACCGGCATAGGCCACCAGGGACACTCGGTCCTGATCGCGCAATTGGTCAACCAGCAATTTCAACGTGCCCTTGACCAGCGGCAGGCCTTCGCGACGGTCCATCGAACCGGAGACGTCCACCAGGAACACCAGGTTGGCCGGCGCCAGGTCCGCCACGGCGCGGTCGGAAGCCTTGATGCCGATGCGCAGCAAACGGGTGTGAGGGTTCCACGGCGACGGCGCCACTTCGGTGGTCACGCCAAAAGGCGAACCATCGGTGGGCAGCGCGTAGGTGTAGGGAAAGTAGTTGACCATCTCCTCCAGCCGCACAGCGCCCTCGGGCGGCAGGCTGCCTTGGGTGAGGTAACGTCGCACATTGGCGTAGCTGCCGGTGTCGACATCCACGCTGAAGGTCGACACCGGTTTCTGCGCAACGCTGCGGACGGGATTGCCTGGCAAGTTTTCATATCGCTCCCCGGGCGCGCTGCGGTAACGCGTGACGGCATCATCGTCCATCACCAGATACGAGCCAATCGTCATTGGCACGTCCATGCGCTTGAACCGGGGCTGCATGGGGGCGATCTCGCGTTGCGGTCCAGGCTTTGCGGGCGCGGCGGCGGGCTCGGCGGTAACGGCAGTCTCTCGGGACGAAGACAACCCACAGCCCGCCAGCGCCACCAATAAGGTCACGGTGAAGCCCTGGGCTGCAGGACGAAGAAATGGACGGGGACGGGACATGGGGCTGAACCTCGTGAGTGGATGATCCGTTCACAAGCTCAGACGAGGAGGATTTGCGGTTCGGGTTAACGATGGCAAAATTTTTTTGGGGGTACTGAAACAGCAGCGCCTGGTCACCCTAGATGTCCAGGCGCAAGACACGACTAGCGAGACGGAATGGCTTGCAGATCATCGACGATAAAGCGGCTCAACACGCCGGTATAGTAACCCTCCACATCGGAGTTACCCTTGTTGGTCAGCGCGCCCAGCATGCTCTTCATGTTCTGCATTTGCCCTATCGCGCCGCCAGGCATCAACCCCTCACGGGCCTGGGCAAAGTGCAACACTTCGGCGCCGGCCTTCTTCACCTTGACCTGATAGCTGAAATCGACGCTGGCAAGGTACGTACCGTCGGCGACGACCTTGTTCATGAAGCCGCCCTGGGTGTCCTGGATGCGGCGCGCGTAAACGGTGTTTACATCCAGCAGGTAGTCCGCTGTTTCCCGGCTGGAGGCATAGCGGTTGGCATCGAGCAGGCGCAGGACCAGATCGCCGTTCAATTGCTCGCGAACGGTTTCGTCAGGCAGGAAGCGTTCATTCTTGCCGACGACTTCAACGTTGAAGGTATCGATCCAGTAAGTGGCGGTCTTGGGGATCGCTACCGGCGCGGGAGAAATGTAGTAATCGGGCTTGGAGGCACAGCCCGCCAGGAGGCAGAGGGCCAGGAATGTGGCAAAAAAGCGCATATCCGAATTCGTCCTTGAAGAGTTGATTGTAAAGCGCGGCGGATTTTACGGAGTCTGGAAGGCTTCTCAAGCTGTTTTGTTGTTTACGCGACTGTGCTGCCCTGACGACCTTCCCACAGAAGCCAAAAGCCCCGGTCGTGATGGACCTGAGCTTTGGTTGGCACATGACTCACAACAGGAAGATCCGATCATTCGATGCCGATTTCCACCACCGTTTTTCCTTGCCCGCGTCCTTCGGCCACTTGCACAAACGCGTCGTTGACCTCGTCCAGGCTAAACCGCCGCGGATCCACCCTGATCCGCAATTTCCCCGCCTCTACCAGCCCTGCCGCCTCCCGCAAGATCTGGCCATGGCGCTCGCGTCCCTTGCCGGTCAGCAAGGGCATCAAGGTAAATACGCCGGAATAGCTCGCGCCACGAAACGACAATGGCGCCAGACTGTGTTGCCCCCAGCCCAGGCAACTTAGGACGTGGCCGGTGTAGGTCCTCACGGCGTTGAACGACGCGTCCAGGGTCGGGCCGCCGACCGTGTCATAAACGATGTCGAAGCCCTCGCCCTCGGTGTGCAGGCGTACGTAGCTGTCGGTGTCCTCGGATCGGTAGTCAATGGCCGTCGCGCCCAGTTCGCGGATGAAATCCAGGCTGTCGATCGAACCGGTGGCATAGACCTCGGCACCCCGTGCCCTGGCAATCTGCACAGCCATTTGGCCAACACCGCCCGCGCCACCATGGATCAGCACTTGCTGGCCGGCCCGGACATTGGCACGATCCACCAGCCCTTCCCAAGCCGTGATGAAGACCAGCGGCAGTGCCGCTGCTTCCCGCATGCTCAGTGAAGCGGGCTTGGGGGCGATCAGGCGAGCATCGACGGCAATGTATTCGGCCAGGGCACCTTGTGCACCACCGATACCGCCCGCCATGCCGAATACCTCCTCGCCGGGGATAAAGTCATGCACGCCTTCCCCCAGCTCAAGAACTGTCCCGGCCAGGTCAATCCCCAATACAGCAGGCAGCGGCTGACGAGCATGGGCACCACCTCCTGCCGCGATCTTGGTATCCAGCGGGTTGATCCCTACAGCTTGAACCTTGATCAGGACCTGTCCCTTGCCCGGAACAGGCCGGGGAATAGAGCGGACGACCAGTGGCGCCTGGGCAACTTCGGCGATGGCAGCGGACATGGTGTTGTTCATGACGGGTAAACCTCCAATGGGTGGGTAGGTTTATATTGCGAGCGCCGGGCTATTCCGATAAGTAAGCAAGAATGGATAGGATTTATTCCTCATAAAGGCCAAATCCCATGGATCTGTTCGAGGCAATGCAGGTGTTCGTACGGGTGGTGGAACGCGGCTCGTTCTCGGCCGTCGCCAGGGAACTGAACCTGGGTCAACCAGCGGTCAGCAAGCAGATCAGCGGATTGGAGAAACACCTGGGTGGGGCGCTGTTTGCCCGCAGCACCCGCCATCTGGCGTTGACCGACCAAGGCCAGCGCTTCTACGCCCAAAGCAAGGAAATCCTCGCCAACCTGGACACTGCAAGGCTCAGTTTCGCCAGCGGACAGGAGCAGGTTGCCGGCCCTCTGCGCGTGGCGGCGCCGGTGAGTTTCGGACGGTTATGCATTGCGCCTTTGCTGGGGGACTTCCTGGCGCGTCATCCACAGGTTCGGATCGACCTGAGGCTGAGCGATCAACATGAGGATGTGCTGAAGGAAAATATCGACGTGGCCATCCGTATCGGCGGGATCAAAAACGAAGGGCTGGTAGCCCTGAAGCTCGGCGAAAGCACACGCCGGGTGTATGCCTCCCCCGCCTACTTGCAACGGCATGGCACGCCACTCGAACCGTCCGACCTGAGCCGCCATAACTGTTTGGGGTTTACCCTGCTGGAACATTATGACGCCTGGCAATTCGACCACCATGGCGAGCAACATCACGTGACGATCAAGGGCAACGTCACCAGCAACAGCAGCGAAGCGATCCGGGAAATGGTGCTTGCCGGGTTAGGGCTTTCGCTTTCGCCACAGTGGTTGTTCGCCGCCGATGTTCACCAGGGAACCGTGACCAACGTGCTTGCCCATTACCTGCCGATGGCATTGCCCATCCACGCGGTATTCAGTCAGGACCGACGCCGCTCGGCACGTACCCGGGCGTTTGTGGACTTTTTGCGTGAACACCTTTGAAGGCTGGACCTGCAGAGGCGCCTGAGCAGGACTAGGCGTCACACGCCAATGAAGGCTGCGCCGACTTCATGGGACGTCGCGAGAAAAACAGCGCCGCCGCGACACCCACCGCCCCCATCACCACGCTATACCCCACGCACACCCACGGACTCCAAGGCACCAGCGCGATCAGCACCAGCGGCGTGACACTGGCCCACAGCGCATAGGCGATGTTGTAGGTGAACGAGATGCCGGAGACGCGGATCTTCGGCGGGAACAGGTTGACCATCACCGAAGGCACCGCGCCGACCACGCCGCAACCCAGGCCGGCCACGGCGTAGGCCAGGCCCAGCCAGGCACCGCCGTTGATCAGGCTGGCGTAGAGCACGAAGATGCCCAGGGGCAGCAACACGCTGTAGAGCATGACCGTGCGCCAGGCGCCGATGCGGTCGACGATGAGGCCGGCCAGGACACAGCCGATGTTCAGGAAGACGATGCCCAGGCTGCTCAAGGCGAAGGTCTGGCCAGGCGTCATGCCGAAGCTTTTCTGCATCACGGTCGGGGTAATGACCACGAACACCACCACGGCGGAGGTCAGCACACAAGTCAGAATGGCGGCGGGTAGCAAGGCATGCCGATGCTCCCGCAGCACCGTGCGCAACGGCAGTTCCGCTGCGCCTTCGCGGTTGGCTTGCAAGGCCATGAAGATCGGTGTTTCGCTCAACCAGCGCCGCAACCAGACGCCGATGACGCCGAAGACTCCGCCCAGCAGGAAAGGCATGCGCCAGGCGTAATCGAGGATTTCCGTTGGGGTGTAGATACGGGCCAGCGCCGTGGCGGTCAGCGCGCCGAGCAGGTAGCCGAAGGTCAGCCCGGCCTGGAGGAAGCCCAGGGCGTAGCCACGATGGTGGAGCGGGGCATGTTCGGCCACGAACACCCAGGCGCTCGGCACCTCACCCCCCACCGCCGCGCCCTGCAGGATACGCAGCGCCAACAGCAGCAACGGTGCGAAATAACCGATTTGTGCGTAGGTCGGCATCACGCCGATGAGCAGGCATGGCAAGGCCATCATCAGGATGCTCAGGCTGAATACCCGCTTGCGTCCCAGGCGATCAGCGAAGTGTGCCATGAGGATGCCGCCCAGTGGCCGCGCCAGGTAGCCAGTGGCGAAAATCCCGAAGCTTTGCAGCAAGCGCAGCCAGTCGGGCATTTCCGGTGGGAAGAACAACTGGCTGAGGGTCAGGGCGAAGAAAACGAAGATGATGAAATCGTAGATCTCCAACGCCCCGCCCAAGGCGGCAAGCCCCAGGGTCTTGTAGTCGGACCGGCTGAACCGGTCGCCTGGCGGATGGGTGATGGCTGTCATGGGCAGATTTGAATATCAGGTTGTTGAAAGGGCGGGGGGATGGGAATCCCCTCGCCACAAAGGCTCACAGGGAGAGAGATCAGCGGTGGTAACGCCGCACGACGCTGCTGTTGCGCAACACGTGGCCGTTGATCTTTTCCATCAGCTGGGCACGGGTCAGTCCCGCGGGCAACGCATCCGGTGGCAGGTCCAGGGCGAAGAGCTGGATCAGGTAGTGATGAGCGCTGTCGCCGATGGGTGGGCAAGGACCGATGTAACCACGGGTATTCTTGCTGTTGATACCGCTCATGCCTTCCAGCGTGGACTTGCTGCCCGCCCCGGTCGGTATTTGCCGCGTAGTGGCCTTGATACCGTAATGAACCCAATGGTCCACGCCCTGACCCCTTTGGCCATCCGGATCCAGCATGACGATGGCGTAGCTGAGGGTGCCCGGTGGGCCGGCATTCCAGCTCAAGGCAGGGGAAATGTTCTTGCCCCCGCAATTGTTGGCATCACTGGCGGCCGCAGCGGTGAAAAGACGGTCATCCGACACGCCGGGGATGTTGAGGGTGAAGCGCTCGTCAGCCTGGGCAGCCCCTTGTGCGCACAGCACCAGGGTGAAGGCTGCCAGCCAGGGAGTGAGGGAAGTCAATCGGGTCATACCGGGCACCTTATGCGGGTCAGGCCATGGACGGCCTGCGCACTATAGCCCCAGCTTCGCCCGGGTTGCAGTGACAATTATGATGAACCTCACTCCAATCAGCCGACTCCAACGAGAAACGCCTGCCGGAGGACCGACCATGCCCTTGCATCAAGTCGCCCGCTTCACGGATGTACGCGAAGACCGCGGCCTCGAAGTCAAGATCAACGAAACGCCCATCGTGCTGCTGCGCACCGGCGATCAGGTACGCGCCTTCCAAGGCAAATGCCCGCACGCTGGTGCGCCGCTGGCCAAGGGTGCGGTGTGTCACGGACGGCTGATCTGTCCCTGGCACAAGGCGGCATTTCGGGCTGAAGACGGCGCCCTGTGCGAACCGCCGGCCCTCGACAGCCTGGAGCGCTACCACGTCGAGGTGCGCGACGGCGACATCTGGGTCGATGATCAACCGCTGCCCGACGAGAAAATCCCGCCGGCCGACGACCCACGCGCCTTTGTCATCATCGGTGCCGGGGCAGCCGGTACGGCATGCGCTGCGGCATTGCGCGATAAAGGCTTCGGCGGCCGGATCCAGATGATCGATCGCGAGCCCGACGCCGGGTATGACCGTACAGTGCTGAGCAAATACGTCCTGGCCGGTGACATGACCGTCGACGAGCCCCCCGCACTGCGTGATGAAACTTACTTCACCCAGCAACGCATCGAACGGATTCACGGCGAGGTCATCGGTCTGGATAGCGCCTCTCGCCAGATTCGCCTGGCCGACGGGCAGACGCTGAGCTACGACGCAGCCCTGATTGCCACTGGCGGAACGCCCAAGACCCCGGAGCTGCCGGGCATCGATTTGCCGCAGGTGTTCGTGCTGCGCTCGATGGAGCACGCAAGGCACATCCTCGACAGTGCCCGGCCGGGGCAACGGGCGGTGATTATCGGTGACAGTTTCATTGCCATGGAAGTCGCCTCGTCGCTGCGCAAACGGGAGCTGAGCGTCACTGTCCTGGCCCGGCATCCCGTGCCGTTCGCGGCGCAGTTGGGCGACAGCGTCGGCCAGGCCATCCTCGCCCGGCATCGAGCCAACGGCGTGGTGTATCACAGCGAGGGCGAAGCGGCGGGCATCGAAGGTGCCGGCACGGTTGAGGCCGTGGTGCTGGATAACGGCCAGCGCTTTGCGGCGGACCTGGTGATTGTCGGGATCGGCGTGCGCCCGGCCACCGAACCGTTCGCCGATTTGCCACGGCAAGAAGACCAGTCGTTGGCCGTCAACGCCGGCATGCGCGTGGCCGATGGCGTATGGGCCGTCGGTGATATCGCGACCTTTCCTCTCAACGGCCAGCCCCGGCGAATCGAACATTGGCGCCTGGCCCAGCAACAGGCCCGGATCGCAGCCGCGAATATGCTCGGTGGTGAAGAACATTACCTGGATGTGCCGTTTTTCTGGACCTATCACTTCGGCAAACGCTACGACTACCTCGGCCATGCCGAACAATGGGATGAGGTGCAGTTCAAGGGCACCCCCGAGCATCCGCCCTTCATTGGTCTGTTGGGCAAGGATGGCCTGGTTGCCGCGGCTGTGGCCTGCGATGAAGGCCGAGCCATGGCGGCGCTGGCCCAGCGCATGAAACAACCGCTGCCGGTGGACGAGGCGTGGCGGTTGATCCGGGATTTTTCAAGCGCCTGACCTATCGCCTTCGCGAGCAGGCTCGCTCCCACATTAAGCTGCGTTGCCTAGGCTCACACCAATCCCTGTGGGAGCGAGCCTGCTCGCGAAGGCGTCGGCGGCCTCTACATCGAATGATCGGCCGGCAGCTGGATAACCCGCGTCGGCTCAAACGGCGCCAGGGGCGGCGGTTGCAGTTCCTTGCTCAGCACATGAAAGTGCGGCACGACATGGCTGATGTCACCCTCCTGGTTGTTATGGATGATTTTGGAGCCCGGCCGGCGCAGGGTGTCCAGGCGCTCGTCAGTCAGTTTGAAACTGTCGCTCAAACCCTGATCGTCGACGACCGGCGCTGGCAATCGACGCTGGGCGAAGCTTCGACTCTTGCGCTGCTGATAACGCGCCCAGGCAATCAGGATGACCGCGTTGACCAGTGCCACCCAACCGTAGATCTGCAACGTCCCGAGGGTGTCCAGCCACGTTCCGCCGAAGCGCGGCCCGGCGTGACTGTCGAACAGCGGCCAGAGCCCATTGACCAGCAGGTACAGCAGCCCAACCCATGCCAGCACCGTGAAGAACACATCGATGAGCACCAGAAAAGGCCTTTGCCGGGTCCTGATAATTTTCATCGGATCACTTCCTCTTCGTCATCACCAAACGGTTTGATACCCCGATCCGGGCTGACCCAGCGCGCACGCTTCTGATGCTGCCCGAACAAGACCTTCGGAAAACTCACCAGGGTGGTGAACAGGCTGATCAACCAGAACACCAACGGGTACCAGACCACCCAGAACATGATGTGCCACAGGCCTTTTTCATAACGGCGATCGATGAGGATGCTCACCGCGAATTGGACCAGGCACACCACCGCCAGCAACAGGCCGGTGAAGGCCGGCGGCATCAAATGATCGACCGCGATGGCCGCCGGCATCTCGACGAATTTACCCGCGCCCCAGAACACCACCGACAGCAGGAACGTGAACGCCCACCCCGTGGACAGGCAATATTCGAACAGCAGCGGCCACAGGTAGCGATGACGGTATTGCCAGATGCCGCGGATGTTCTTGAACAGCACCTCGGCACCACCCTGGGCCCAGCGCAGCCGTTGCCGCCACAGGCCGCGCAAGGTTTCGGGCATGAGGATCCAGCACAGCGCACGGGGTTCGTAGAAGATGCTCCAATGGTCCAGTTGCAGCTTCCAGCTGATGTCGATGTCTTCGGTGATCATGTCCGGGCTCCAGTAGCCGACCCTGTGCAGGGCCGTGCGACGGAAGGCGACGATCACGCCGGAGACGGTGAAGATCCGTCCAAAGACCCGCTGGGTGCGCTTGATCAGGCCGATGATCGAGGAGAACTCGCCGACCTGGACCCGACCCACCAATGTCGAGCGGGTACGGATACGCGGGTTGCCGGTCACGGCGCCAAGACGGGCATTCTCGAGCATCGGCGCCACCAAGTAGGCGCAGGTATTGGGCGCCAGCAGTGCGTCGCCATCAATGCACACCAGGTATTCGCTGCGAGCCGCAATGGCGCCCATGCGCAAAGCCACGGCCTTGCCCTGGTTTTCCGCCAGGTGCAGGATCCGCAGGCGCGGATCTTCCAGCGCCAATAGATCGAGAACCTGGCCGGTGTTGTCCTTGGAGCCATCGTTGATGGCGATGACTTCGATGTTCGGGTAATGCTGGCCCAGCGCCGCGTGAATGGTGTCGGCGACGTTGTCGCCCTCATTGAAGCAAGGCACCAGGATGCTGATCAGCGGCTCGCCGGCCAGGGCCGGCGGCAGGGTGTCGTCCTTCCACGGCCAGTGGCGCTCCCAGTGCAGCCAGAAATACAGGCCACCGGCGATCCACAGGCCGGACATGAACAGCGGGTAGAAGAACACGAAGTCCATCAGGAATTGCCCAGTGACCAGGAAGATCAGGCCCAGGGGCACTCCAAGGACGATCGCCAGCACCAGCAGAGCGAGCAGTCTGTCGAGCATGTCAAGGATTCCACTTGTTGGAGAGCGCCGGCCGCACGGTTTTCACCGCGGGCTGGTCTTCGATGAAGTTGTCCGGGTAGTAGCCGAAACTGGTCGCACCCTGGCGCTTGAGGCGCCCCATCCAGTCGGCCAGTTGTTCACCCCCGATATCGCTGGCCGGCTTGCTGTCCCAGTCACGGGCCTGCAATTCGAACACCGTGCGCTTGAGGGCACCGGGGCGGGCCTTGACGGTCTGGACCAGGCGCTCCAGCCATGGGCCGGACTGCGCGCGGGTCTGTTTCTCCATCAACGGCATGGCCATCGGTGCCGTCCAGTCATAAGCACCGAGGAAGTCGTCGAGGTTCTGGGCGAACCAGGCTTCGCTGTCGGGATTGAGCATCGGTTCGGCAAAAATATTGCGCGCCGTCAGCACCTGTGGACCACGAATCGCCCGGACCTTGGCGGTGAGCTCACGGGTGAAATCGATCAAGTAGCGGCTCTTGAAGCGGGTCCAGCGTTGCATCGCTGCCGGGTCTTCACGCAGGGCGGCGATGGACGTCGGCAGGCCATTGGCGGCGTAGACTTTCAGGGCCGCGGGACCGGCATCCTCGAAGTCGGAGAACACGGCGTCGTCGTGGTACAGAACCCCGTCCACTGAGCTCAACCGCGCCAGGTCTTCGTAGATTTCGCCGATGACTTTGCGCACGTTCGGATCGAACGGCGACAAGCGCACGTACTGGTCCGGGGCGATGCCAGTCCTGCCGGTTTCCGGATCCCAGCGCTGCACTCGCGGCAGCTTCGCATCCAGGGCAAAACTGAGCACCGGCATCCAGGCATAGACCTTGGCGTTGGCCCGTGTGCGCAACTGCCAGGCGACCCGGTCGAACAGATCGGCCCGTACCGGCAAGTGACGGTTGGGGAAGTACAGCGAACGCACCAAGCCATCGCCTTTTGGATCGGCGAAGGCCTGCAGGAATACCGTGTTGGCGCCCAGGTCATAGATGCGCTGGATCAACTTGCCGACGTTGGCTTCCTGCTGCACAGGGTCGGGGTCGTAAACGTAATCCAGGTCGACATGGACCACCCGCATCGGGTCGTTCGTCTGCACGGAAACAATGCTTTCGGCGAAATGCGCGCCATCCGGATCGGAGGCCACCAAAAACCGCGGCCCGCTCATCAGGTTACCGAGGCTGTCGAGGCCGTCCTCCAGGGTCAGGGCCATTTTATAACCCTCGCTGTCGATCACCTGCAGCGCGGTGCCATCGGCTTCCCCGTAAGGCCATACCCAGATTCGCGGACGGTAACCGGTGACCTTGCGGATTTTCTCGGAGATCGACGCCACGTCCTTGCGCAGGCGAGCCTGGAAATCGGCCTCGGTTTCATAGCGACCGGTGGCGGGATCGTAGCGCCGGGTAGTGGCCGCAGGTTGTTGGTTGCCTTGCGGGTTGGCGAGGATGCCTTTGTGATTGGCGTCGGTGTGGGCGGCGATCTCCACCAGACCCGATTTCGACACTTCACGAATCTGCTCCCAGGTCAGGAATTCGGAACGCTTGCGCGGCACCCCGGCGAAATCCACCGGTTGGTCCAGCGGCGTATCGATCCAACTGCCCACCGGCGCCAGGATCGCCGGCCAGTTATAGGCGCGCAGGATCGGCATTACGCGGGTGTAGAAACTCGCATAGCCGTCGTCGAAGCTCAGCAGCACCGCACGCGGCGGCAGCTCGGGGCCGCCTTTACGGGCGTTGATGATCTGGTCCACGGTCACCGGCTGGTAGTTGTTTTCCCGCAGCCACGCCAGTTGCTCGATCAGTCGTTCGGTACGCACGGCCACCAGCGCCTGGTCCGGATCGAGGTCCTCGACGTCGTGATAGGCGATGCCGAGCACATGGTTCTTCGGCCACGGCTCATCGTTGGCCGCCAGGGAACGTTGCGAGGGCGGCGTGAATGCCGGGGCCTGCTGGGCACACGCGCTGATCAGCAAGACCCCCAGCAGAAGGATGAATCGCGAAATGACAGGCATTTTCAAACTCTTCTAGAAACGGTAGGTGAGGTCGACAAGCAGGCGCAGATCGCTTTCACGATCGCCATCGTAAGGGCGGTTGAGCCAGCTCAGCGTGGCACCGGCCTCGAGCACGTCGTTCCAGAGGAAACGCTGGCCGTACCCGAGCAGTCCCATGGCGCCGGTGCCGTGGTCGCGCTGGCTGTAGCTGCCGGCACCGACCTGGAATTGCTGGCTCCATGCAGTTTCGTAACGGCGATGCAGCACATGGTTGGCCGTGAGGGTCGGCATCACGCCGAGGTCCGACTTGGGGTTGAAATAGGGCACTTCGTTGGAGCCACTGTTGCGGCTGGCCGCTACCTCCAGACCCAGCTCCAGTTGCAGGCGCGGGGTGCTGTAGAGACCTTCGCGGCCGGTCAGCAGGGTTTCGAGACGGTTGTTGCCATCGCTGAAGTGGGACGGGCTGACCGTCAATCGCCATTCGCGGCTTTCATGGGCTCGCCAGCGGATGAAACCGCTGCCGCCATTGGCGCGAATGCCGCTGTTGAGGGCACGCAGCGGCGTGTTGGCCGAGAGGTAATCCAGGCTGCCGCCGTACTGCCAGTGATCATCGATATCCCGGGCCAACGCCACGCGCGCGCCCTGTTTGTCACCGGAGCCGTAGGCATGGTTGGAGACTTCCGCTTCCAGGGTCATGTCACGGCTGCGACGCTCCACACCCAGGCGCTGCCAGCGATGATGGCCGGTGCCTTCCTCGAAGTCGCCCGTGGCATAGCCGACGCCGCCGAACAGCCGCCAGTCCTCGTCGATGGGTGGGCTATAGAGCAACGTTTCGACACCGAAGTCCCGACTGCCGGTCACCGCACCGGCATCGCCGTTGCCGCCGCCATAACTTTTACCGGTGTAGGCCTCGATGCGCAGTTCAGCCATGTCGTGCACATCGCGCAGGCGTTGCAAGCGTTTGACGTGGGCGTTTTCCGGGTAACGAGCAACAACATCGTCGGTCAGGACATCCAACTGCCGCCATTCCTGCAAATCCATGGCAGCGCGGGCCTGGGCGATTTCCAGGTCCCGGTTGCGCGGGGTGGTTGCCTCGACTTCCTTGAGCAGGTTTTCCGAACGGCGCGGCCAATCCCGGGCCTGATACAGATCAGCCTGGGCCAGCCGCAGGCCGATATTGCCGGGTCCTTGATTGACCAGGGTTTCCAGGCGCGCCTCCGCGGTAGGCAGATCGGCACCATAGGTCCCGGACTGGGCGGCGAGCAGTTGAGCATCCATCCATTCGTCGTTGGGGTTGCCGATTGGCAAGCCCTTGAGCTCGACTCGTGGATGCTGGGACTTCGCCAGGTCCTCGGCCAAGGCACGGGCTTCTTCGGATCTTTCGCTTTCCAGCAGCGCGTAATAGAGGGCGGTACTGTCTTCAAAGCGATCCGCGGCATCGGCGTCCGGTGCGCTCAGTACCCGTCGGTACAGGTCGACGGCGATCTCCGGCTCACGCTGCTCCAGGTAGGAGGACGCCACCCAGCGCAAGGCGTAGGTGGGAATACTCACGCCTTCGGCGATCAACTTCTGGTACTCGGCAATCACTTCCGCCCGACGCGCCCGGGCGTTGAGCGCACCCATGCGGTCGATTCGCCAGCGAAGCACGTCATCATGGGCTTCGGGCACCGGCGTCCAGGTGGCGAGCAACTTATCGTAATCGGCCAGGGCACGATCGGCGATGACGAAGCGGTCCTTTTCGCTGCGACTGGCCATGTCCGCCAAGCGAACCCGCTCGGCCGCCACGTCGCCTTCCAGCCGCCGTTGCACGCCGCGGTCAATCAGACCCGGCTGAAGACGGGCCAGCCGCAATGCCGGCTCCGGCAGGCGTGCACGCTGCAGGGCATTGATGTATTCCCCGGCGATTTCGGGCCTGCTGCCAGCGTGCGAGAGCGCCTGGTCGTATTCGAACAGCGCTCCGTGAGGGTTACCGGCGCGGGTCAAGGCATAGCCCAAGGCCATCCGACGCGTCGGGTCTTCAGGCTTCGCGGCGACCATGGCCCTTGCGCGAGCGACGGCCTCATCGGGCTTGCCGGCATCGGCCTGGGTCAAGGCCAGGCCGAGTTGCAGGTCAGGATTCTGGGGTTCGATCAGCAGCGCCTGGCGGTACAGCTCGGCGGCCGAATCCCAACGCCTGAGATTGCGGTAGGCACGAGCCGTTGCGCTCAGCGCCTGGACTGGCAGGTTGCGGTGGCGCCCCTGAGTTTCATAGACCTGCACCACTTCAGTATCGAGGCCGGCCCAACTGGCAATCTGCAGATAATCACTGGTCTGGGCGGCACTGGCCTGTCCGGCCGGTACCCGACGCAACAGGGTCAACGCAGGCGTGTAATGGCCGGCACGGGCGTCGAGCACCATCTGGTCATAGGTGGTATCGGCGAATGCGAAGGCCGGCCAGCACAACTGGCTGCACAACACGACGCCAAACAACGGGCGCAAACCGCATTGAATAAGAGGACCCACAGTACGCGGCATTCGTCAGCATCCTTACATGGCCAGCCGGGTCGCAGTGCCCCCTTGCCCATCAAACAGGAAGCCGGATCAAAGAAATCCAGCCAAGCTCTAATGGGCCTAGTCTTGCATCGCGGGGCGCTGCATTTTTGAGAACGCCACAATTCTTCAGAATCGATACAGATTCGGCTCCTATCGAAAGGCGAAAAAAAACCGGCCCGTGCGCAAGGCACGGACCGGTTCCAGATGTTGCTAAACGCTGTTACTGAACGGCGACGCCGCCACCCACTTGATTCATCACAAACGTGGTGAATTCTTCGACCGTCATTTTCTTACCGTTGAAATCAACCTGATTATTGGCATAACGCAGCTTGGTCACCACATCGTTGCCTTCCAGGGTCGCCAGCTGCGTACCCACTGCCATGGCGCTGAACATATCGCTGGTGGCGAGGGCCTGATCCGCGATCAGTTTGGCGTCAGTCTGACCTTCCATCTGGGCTTGCACGGTCGCCAGGTCCACCAGCATCGGCTTGGACACTTTCACGTTGAATTCCAGCAGGGCGAGCAACTGACGACCCAGCTCATCAGGCGGCAGGTCCATCGATTGCGGCTTGGCCAGATCGACGACCAGGCTCGCACGGCTTTCACCGCTGGCGGTACTGAACGACAGATTCTCCAACGCGATCTGCGGGCCAGCGGCCAGGAGTTTTTCCAGGTCGGCCTTGACCTTCGCCTCTTCGGCCTCGGTCAGGTTCAGTTCCGGAGCGGGCTCGCCAGCTTCAGCGGCTTCGGCGGCGGCTTTTTCATAGGGTTGCAACTTGGCCTGATAAACCTGCATCAGCGACATGGTGGCGGGAATGTCGAGGTTCTTCGCACTGATTGCCATCTGCGCGGCACCAATGGTCTTATCGTTGAACGACAACTCACCGATCTTGTAATCGGCACGCCCCGAAGCGCTGGTGCCGCTTTCGGTGCTGCTGTTTTTCATCTCGATATTCTTCAGGCCCACCACCGACTTCTGCTCACCGAAGCTGGCCTTGAGGTTGCTCAGAATCAGGGCGTTATCGCCCATGTAATAGCCGTAGGTGCTCTTGCTCAGGTTGCTGGCAAGGGTCAGGCCATTCAGTTCAACCAGTACCGGGCTCTGATCCTCCGCGACGCTGGTCAGCTTGAGGCTGTCCATGTAGCCGTCCGCCTTGATCTTCTGTGCCTGGGCATTGGCGGCCAGGTCGAGTTTCAGGCCGGAGAAGACGACCTGGGACTGCTCATCCAGCTTGGCGTCCAGCGGCAGCAATTCCAGCG
Organism: Pseudomonas sp. MAFF 730105; assembly: GCF_055380705.1. NCBI lineage: Bacteria > Pseudomonadati > Pseudomonadota > Gammaproteobacteria > Pseudomonadales > Pseudomonadaceae > Pseudomonas > Pseudomonas sp. MAFF 730105. The sequence continues at coordinate 144,383 of NZ_AP018438.1, read as the reverse complement.
TGCCGTTGACCGATTGGTCGTAACCCAGGTTGAACACACCTTTGACCGGCGACTTGTCCTTGGCGGCGGCGAACCATTTTTCGGTCAGCGGGGTCCGTTCGATTTCGGCATGACTGGTGGCCATGACCGGCAGCCACTTGAGGGTCATCAGACGGGAAAAAGGCAGCGGACCGTGTTCGATGTTGTCCACGACCAGCAGCTCCACCGCTTCGCCACCGAACATATCGCCTTCACCCTTGAGACGATAATGAGCGGTGCTGCTGAAGATCCCACGATCCAGCGAAACCAGTTCGATGGAGGACGAGCTGTTGGAGCCGGCCAAGGCAGTCACCATCTGCTTGTTACTTTCGGCAATGGCAGTTTGCAGCACGCCCTCAAGCTTGGTCCCGGTGTACCAGGCGCCGCCCGCACTGATAGCTCCGATCGCTACAACGATTCCCAAGAGTACGCTTGCTGATTTATTCATAAGTGACCCGATCGATATCCATGGTTGAAAAAGCCGTCGTCTTCCCTGACCCGCGAAGGGTATGGCTTGACGCCGTAAAGAGGGGGGGAGATTACCATCAGGCACCCTTGGGGGCCCAATGTTTAAAGGGGATAAAGCAAATTCTTGAGAGGTGGTCTACGAATATTGGACTTCAATTTCGTCCAGTTGATGGTCGAAAGTCCTGAGCCGCGCTGTCCAGGTGTACACCAGCACCTCGAAATCGCGGTTGATGACCGCCGCGCCCGATGACTCTGCACGAGGGTCGCAGAAATCCAACTGATAACGTTCACGGGCCATGGCATTGGCCACATCGCATAGCTCACGGGCATTGCTCAGCCAATGCCAGCCGTCCTGGGCGATTTGTTTGTCCAGAGCGGCACATTGGATTTTCAGGGCTTCGAGACTTTTTTCCAGCGGAGTGCCTGTGAGTTCACCCATGACCTCTTGGAAGGTACGACCAGGCTGCCAGTAGCTGCCCCAGAAATAACGATCGAACACCGTTTCGACGCGTCTTAATGCGACCTTGGTGTCCCAGATCAGCACCAGGGTCTTGCCCTGTCCCAGGTGTTTCTTCTTGATGCGTTGCCCTTGCAGCGACGCCCAGGCAACGATGGCGATGGATATCACGCCGATCAGCGCAGATGCACTGTCCAGGAATATCAGCGCTTTTTCGATCTGGTGAGTCAGCATGACGCCATAGAAATAAGTGGCCGAAAGCAGCACCAACGCCGCGATGGCGCACCAGAAACCGGGAACATAAGGGTTTTTCATTATTGGAATCCCCATGACCAGTGACGCATTGACGTCGCGGACTCTTTTTTTGCCAGTCCCCGACTCTCACAGCATAGCAACGGCCCCACGGTTTGCCGGGGTGTCGGCAGTAATCAGGGGCACGATCCGATTACCGGCCCAAAACGACAAAACCCCTGTCTGCGTCAGCAGACAGGGGTTCTGGGAATTCAATCTTGACGATGACCTACTCTCACATGGGGAAACCCCACACTACCATCGGCGATGCATCGTTTCACTGCTGAGTTCGGGATGGGATCAGGTGGTTCCAACGCTCTATGGTCGTCAAGAAATTCTGTGACCAGCCCGTTCAACAGCAACGTGCCGGCGAAAATCGATAACTTCTACTAAAACAAAACCCCTACCTGCATCAGCAGATAGGGGTTTCGGAATTTAATCTTGACGATGACCTACTCTCACATGGGGAAACCCCACACTACCATCGGCGATGCATCGTTTCACTTCTGAGTTCGGGATGGGATCAGGTGGTTCCAACGCTCTATGGTCGTCAAGAAATTCGGTAGCCAGCGCGTGCCTTGCGGTCACGTTCCAGCGAATGGGTATGCGATAGTTTGTGTGTTGCTGCTGAGTCAGTCCGAACTTTCGGTTCGTTTCGTCTTCACACACCGCAATCTGGTGCCCTTTCAGGTCAGCAAATTGCTTGGGTGTTATATGGTCAAGCCTCACGGGCAATTAGTACAGGTTAGCTCAACGCCTCACAGCGCTTACACACCCTGCCTATCAACGTCGTAGTCTTCGACGGCCCTTCAGGGAGCTCAAGGCTCCAGTGAGATCTCATCTTGAGGCAAGTTTCCCGCTTAGATGCTTTCAGCGGTTATCTTTTCCGAACATAGCTACCCGGCAATGCCACTGGCGTGACAACCGGAACACCAGAGGTTCGTCCACTCCGGTCCTCTCGTACTAGGAGCAGCCCCTCTCAAATCTCAAACGTCCACGGCAGATAGGGACCGAACTGTCTCACGACGTTCTAAACCCAGCTCGCGTACCACTTTAAATGGCGAACAGCCATACCCTTGGGACCGGCTTCAGCCCCAGGATGTGATGAGCCGACATCGAGGTGCCAAACACCGCCGTCGATATGAACTCTTGGGCGGTATCAGCCTGTTATCCCCGGAGTACCTTTTATCCGTTGAGCGATGGCCCTTCCATACAGAACCACCGGATCACTAAGACCTACTTTCGTACCTGCTCGACGTGTCTGTCTCGCAGTCAAGCGCGCTTTTGCCTTTATACTCTACGACCGATTTCCGACCGGTCTGAGCGCACCTTCGTACTCCTCCGTTACTCTTTAGGAGGAGACCGCCCCAGTCAAACTACCCACCATACACTGTCCTCGATCCGGATAACGGACCTGAGTTAGAACCTCAAAGTTGCCAGGGTGGTATTTCAAGGATGGCTCCACGCAGACTGGCGTCCACGCTTCAAAGCCTCCCACCTATCCTACACAAGCAAATTCAAAGTCCAGTGCAAAGCTATAGTAAAGGTTCACGGGGTCTTTCCGTCTAGCCGCGGATACACTGCATCTTCACAGCGATTTCAATTTCACTGAGTCTCGGGTGGAGACAGCGCCGCCATCGTTACGCCATTCGTGCAGGTCGGAACTTACCCGACAAGGAATTTCGCTACCTTAGGACCGTTATAGTTACGGCCGCCGTTTACCGGGGCTTCGATCAAGAGCTTCGCGTTAGCTAACCCCATCAATTAACCTTCCGGCACCGGGCAGGCGTCACACCCTATACGTCCACTTTCGTGTTTGCAGAGTGCTGTGTTTTTAATAAACAGTCGCAGCGGCCTGGTATCTTCGACCGGCGTGGGCTTACGCAGCAAGTGCTTCACCCTCACCGGCGCACCTTCTCCCGAAGTTACGGTGCCATTTTGCCTAGTTCCTTCACCCGAGTTCTCTCAAGCGCCTTGGTATTCTCTACCCAACCACCTGTGTCGGTTTGGGGTACGGTTCCTGGTTATCTGAAGCTTAGAAGCTTTTCTTGGAAGCATGGCATCAACCACTTCGTCACCCAAAGGGTAACTCGTCATCAGCTCTCGGCCTTAAGATCCCGGATTTACCTAAGATCTCAGCCTACCACCTTAAACTTGGACAACCAACGCCAAGCTGGCCTAGCCTTCTCCGTCCCTCCATCGCAATAACCAGAAGTACAGGAATATTAACCTGTTTTCCATCGACTACGCTTTTCAGCCTCGCCTTAGGGACCGACTAACCCTGCGTCGATTAACGTTGCGCAGGAAACCTTGGTCTTTCGGCGTGGGTGTTTTTCACACCCATTGTCGTTACTCATGTCAGCATTCGCACTTCTGATACCTCCAGCAAGCTTCTCAACTCACCTTCACAGGCTTACAGAACGCTCCTCTACCGCATCACTTACGTGATACCCGTAGCTTCGGTGTATGGTTTGAGCCCCGTTACATCTTCCGCGCAGGCCGACTCGACTAGTGAGCTATTACGCTTTCTTTAAAGGGTGGCTGCTTCTAAGCCAACCTCCTAGCTGTCTAAGCCTTCCCACATCGTTTCCCACTTAACCATAACTTTGGGACCTTAGCTGACGGTCTGGGTTGTTTCCCTTTTCACGACGGACGTTAGCACCCGCCGTGTGTCTCCCATGCTCGGCACTTGTAGGTATTCGGAGTTTGCATCGGTTTGGTAAGTCGGGATGACCCCCTAGCCGAAACAGTGCTCTACCCCCTACAGTGATACATGAGGCGCTACCTAAATAGCTTTCGAGGAGAACCAGCTATCTCCGAGCTTGATTAGCCTTTCACTCCGATCCACAGGTCATCCGCTAACTTTTCAACGGTAGTCGGTTCGGTCCTCCAGTCAGTGTTACCTAACCTTCAACCTGCCCATGGATAGATCGCCCGGTTTCGGGTCTATTCCCAGCGACTAGACGCCCTATTAAGACTCGCTTTCGCTACGCCTCCCCTATTCGGTTAAGCTCGCCACTGAAAATAAGTCGCTGACCCATTATACAAAAGGTACGCAGTCACAGAACAAAGTCTGCTCCCACTGCTTGTACGCATACGGTTTCAGGATCTATTTCACTCCCCTCTCCGGGGTTCTTTTCGCCTTTCCCTCACGGTACTAGTTCACTATCGGTCAGTCAGTAGTATTTAGCCTTGGAGGATGGTCCCCCCATATTCAGACAAAGTTTCTCGTGCTCCGTCCTACTCGATTTCACTTCTAAGATCCTTTCGCGTACAGGGCTATCACCCACTATGGCCGCACTTTCCAGAGCGTTCCGCTAAAATCAAAGAAGCTTAAGGGCTAGTCCCCGTTCGCTCGCCACTACTAAGGGAATCTCGGTTGATTTCTTTTCCTCAGGGTACTTAGATGTTTCAGTTCCCCTGGTTCGCCTCTTGCACCTATGTATTCAGTGCAAGATAACCATCTTGTGATGGCTGGGTTCCCCCATTCAGACATCTCCGGATCAAAGTCTGTTTGCCGACTCCCCGAAGCTTTTCGCAGGCTACCACGTCTTTCATCGCCTCTGACTGCCAAGGCATCCACCGTATGCGCTTCTTCACTTGACCATATAACCCCAAGCAATCTGGTTATACTGTGAAGACGACATTCGCCGAAAATTCGATCTTGCTCATGCGAGCAACTCACAAATTTTACCTTAGCCTGAACAACACCAGTGAAAGTGCCATTCAGTCTATCTTTCTATCACATACCCAAATTTTTAAAGAACGATCTAATCAAAAGACTAGAAATCAACATTCATCATCGTCTTGATGGAATGCTCATTTCTAAGCTTTAAACGAGGGTCACCAATCGGTAAATGGTGGAGCCAAGCGGGATCGAACCGCTGACCTCCTGCGTGCAAGGCAGGCGCTCTCCCAGCTGAGCTATGGCCCCGTATCGCTACAGGGTACACCAGTAATTGGTGGGTCTGGGCAGATTCGAACTGCCGACCTCACCCTTATCAGGGGTGCGCTCTAACCAACTGAGCTACAGACCCAATCGTCTTCTTCAATGAATCAAGCAATTCGTGTGGGAGCTCATGGAGCAGCTGCCGTCGTCGATTAAGGAGGTGATCCAGCCGCAGGTTCCCCTACGGCTACCTTGTTACGACTTCACCCCAGTCATGAATCACACCGTGGTAACCGTCCCCCGAAGGTTAGACTAGCTACTTCTGGTGCAACCCACTCCCATGGTGTGACGGGCGGTGTGTACAAGGCCCGGGAACGTATTCACCGCGACATTCTGATTCGCGATTACTAGCGATTCCGACTTCACGCAGTCGAGTTGCAGACTGCGATCCGGACTACGATCGGTTTTATGGGATTAGCTCCACCTCGCGGCTTGGCAACCCTCTGTACCGACCATTGTAGCACGTGTGTAGCCCAGGCCGTAAGGGCCATGATGACTTGACGTCATCCCCACCTTCCTCCGGTTTGTCACCGGCAGTCTCCTTAGAGTGCCCACCATAACGTGCTGGTAACTAAGGACAAGGGTTGCGCTCGTTACGGGACTTAACCCAACATCTCACGACACGAGCTGACGACAGCCATGCAGCACCTGTCTCAATGTTCCCGAAGGCACCAATCCATCTCTGGAAAGTTCATTGGATGTCAAGGCCTGGTAAGGTTCTTCGCGTTGCTTCGAATTAAACCACATGCTCCACCGCTTGTGCGGGCCCCCGTCAATTCATTTGAGTTTTAACCTTGCGGCCGTACTCCCCAGGCGGTCAACTTAATGCGTTAGCTGCGCCACTAAGAGCTCAAGGCTCCCAACGGCTAGTTGACATCGTTTACGGCGTGGACTACCAGGGTATCTAATCCTGTTTGCTCCCCACGCTTTCGCACCTCAGTGTCAGTATCAGTCCAGGTGGTCGCCTTCGCCACTGGTGTTCCTTCCTATATCTACGCATTTCACCGCTACACAGGAAATTCCACCACCCTCTACCATACTCTAGCTCGACAGTTTTGAATGCAGTTCCCAGGTTGAGCCCGGGGCTTTCACATCCAACTTAACGAACCACCTACGCGCGCTTTACGCCCAGTAATTCCGATTAACGCTTGCACCCTCTGTATTACCGCGGCTGCTGGCACAGAGTTAGCCGGTGCTTATTCTGTCGGTAACGTCAAAACCATCACGTATTAGGTAATGGCCCTTCCTCCCAACTTAAAGTGCTTTACAATCCGAAGACCTTCTTCACACACGCGGCATGGCTGGATCAGGCTTTCGCCCATTGTCCAATATTCCCCACTGCTGCCTCCCGTAGGAGTCTGGACCGTGTCTCAGTTCCAGTGTGACTGATCATCCTCTCAGACCAGTTACGGATCGTCGCCTTGGTGAGCCATTACCTCACCAACTAGCTAATCCGACCTAGGCTCATCTGATAGCGCAAGGCCCGAAGGTCCCCTGCTTTCTCCCGTAGGACGTATGCGGTATTAGCGTCCGTTTCCGAGCGTTATCCCCCACTACCAGGCAGATTCCTAGGCATTACTCACCCGTCCGCCGCTCTCAAGAGGTGCAAGCACCTCTCTACCGCTCGACTTGCATGTGTTAGGCCTGCCGCCAGCGTTCAATCTGAGCCATGATCAAACTCTTCAGTTCAAACATCTTTGGGTTTTGAGAAAACCCTAAACTTGGCTCAACAATCGTTGGTTACATCTTTGATTTCTCGCGGAGTAACTTGTGATGCTGATAATCTGTTGACTAGCAGTCTGACTCCACAAGCACCCACACGAATTGCTTGATTCAGTTGTTAAAGAGCGGTGGGTCGAGCCTTTCGTCTCAACCGAGGCGCGCATTCTACAGCGCCCCGTGTATCTGTCAAGCGATTATTTTGGAAGTTTTCAAAGTTTTGCTTTTCAAAACCTCAACAACTTCAACCACTTGCGCTTCCGATCTCTCGTTAGCGGGAGGCGAATTCTACAGCGTTAGTCGCTGCTGTCAACACCTCTTTTTCACCGCTTTCGACCGAGAAGATCGAACCGTCAACGGGGCCAAACAACACGCCCTGCCGACTCCTTCCGGACTTCGATGAACTGAAGCCCTGCGCCATCTTAAATCGTCTAACTCATTGAAACTCAAGGAGTTTTCAGTTTCGACTGCGCCGGAAGTGGGGCGAATTATAGAGACTCAGAATCTGCCGTCAACCCTTAATTTCGCTTTTCTATCAATACGTTGCGACACACCCGATAAAACGCCGTCTACACCCGCCAAAAGCCTCCCCTCTATATAGAAGAAAGCTTCAAATGACTCCGTCCTCCTTAAAAGCAGTTACAGCCGCTTCATCCAAGCCAAGCACACGCTGCAACACCTCCAGCGTGTGTTCCCCCAACAACGGAGGCGCACGACGATATTCCACGGGCGTCTTGGACAAGCGAATCGGGCTGGCTACCTGGGGCACCTTACCGGCCAACGCGTGAGGCAACTCCATTGCCAGTCCGCGAGCCCGCACCTGCGGATCGGCAAACACCTGCTCCAGATCGTTGATCGGTCCGCAGGGCACTCCGGCCTGCTCCAACTGGACCACCCATTCAGCAGTGGTCTTGAACACCGTCGCCTGGCGAATCAACGGGATCAGTACCGCTCGGTTCGCCACCCGCTGCTTGTTCGTTACAAAACGAGGATCATCAGCCCACTGCGGTTGACCAGCGACTTCAGCAAACTTGCGGAACTGGCCGTCGTTACCCACGGTAAGAATGAAGTCGCCATCAGCCGTAGGAAAATCCTGATAAGGCACGATATTGGGGTGAGCGTTGCCCAATCGTTTCGGCGCATTGCCTGTCGTCAGGTAGTTCATCGCCTGGTTGGCCAGGCAAGCCACTTGAACGTCCAGCAATGCCATGTCGATGTGCTGACCGTCACCGGTCTGGTCGCGGTGAGCCAGTGCCGCCAGGATTGCAGCAGTCGAATAGAGTCCCGTGAGGATATCCGTCAGTGCCACCCCGACCTTCACCGGCCCGGCCCCCTCATCGCCCTCGGGCCGACCGGTGAGACTCATCAGCCCCCCCAGGCCCTGGATCATGAAGTCATAACCGGCGCGCTTTGCATAAGGACCGGTCTGGCCAAACCCGGTGATCGAGCAATAGATCAACCGCGGGTTGATCGCCTTCAGCGAGTCGTAGTCCAGGCCATAGGCTGCAAGCCCACCGACCTTGAAGTTCTCGATCAGGATGTCGGACTTGGCTGCCAGCTCCCGCACCAGGTTCTGCCCCTCGGGTCGGGTGAAGTCGATGGTGACCGACTGCTTGTTACGATTGGCCGATAAGTAATAAGCCGCCTCGGTCGTATTTTCGCCCCGCCCATCCTTCAGGAAGGGCGGCCCCCAGGCACGCGTGTCGTCGCCATTGCCCGGGCGCTCGACCTTGATAACCTCCGCCCCCAGGTCCGCCAGGATCTGGCCGGCCCACGGCCCGGCCAGGACTCTCGATAAATCCAGTACCCGCAGGTGCGAAAGCGCGCCCATGGCCGTTCTCCTATTAATAGAACGCCTGGATACCGGTTTGCGCGCGACCGAGGATCAGCGCATGAACGTCGTGTGTCCCTTCATAAGTGTTCACCACTTCAAGGTTCACCAGATGACGGGCAATGCCGAACTCATCGGAGATGCCATTGCCACCCAGCATGTCCCGCGCCATACGCGCGATATCCAGGGATTTGCCGCAGGAGTTACGCTTCATGATCGAGGTGATCTCCACCGCCGCCGTGCCTTCATCTTTCATACGCCCCAGACGCAGGCATCCTTGCAGGGCGAGGGTGATTTCAGTCTGCATATCGGCCAGTTTCTTCTGGATCAACTGGTTGGCCGCCAAGGGACGACCAAACTGCTGGCGATCCAGGGTGTATTGACGAGCGGTGTGCCAGCAGAACTCCGCGGCGCCCAAGGCGCCCCAGGAAATGCCGTAGCGTGCCGAGTTCAGGCAGGTAAACGGACCTTTCAGACCACGCACATCCGGGAAGATGTTCTCTTCCGGAACAAACACGTTGTCCATGACGATCTCGCCGGTAATGGAAGCCCGCAGCCCGACCTTGCCATGGATGGCCGGCGCGCTCAGGCCCTTCCAGCCTTTCTCCAGTACAAAACCGCGGATATCACCGGCGTCGTCCTTGCCCCACACGACAAACACATCGGCAATCGGACTGTTGGTGATCCACATCTTACTGCCCGTCAGGCTGTAGCCGCCTTCGACTTTGCGCGCACGAGTGATCATCGCGCCCGGGTCGGAACCATGGTTCGGCTCGGTCAGACCGAAGCAACCGATCCACTCACCGGAGGCCAGCTTCGGCAGGTACTTCTGCTTCTGGGCCTCGGTGCCAAACTCGTTGATAGGCACCATGACCAGCGAAGATTGCACACTCATCATCGAGCGGTAGCCGGAGTCGACCCGCTCTACTTCACGAGCGATCAGGCCATAGCTGACGTAGTTCAAACCACTGCCGCCGTACTGCTCCGGAATGGTGGCGCCCAGCAGTCCCACTTCCCCCATCTCACGAAAGATCGCCGGGTCGGTTTTTTCATGACGGAACGCTTCCAGCACCCGGGGCGCAAGCTTCTGCTGGGCGAACTGCTGGGCAGTGTCGCGGATCATGCGCTCTTCTTCGGTGAGTTGCTGGTCCAGCAACAATGGATCGATCCAGTTGAAGCTCGCTTTACCGGCCATGAAAAAATCCTCGCCAATCAAATGAAAAGTCGTGGATTGATCCTAGGCGCGCTTTCCTACGAGGGCAAACGACGATTACGCATGTGCTTGTGCTAATTTCTCACTCCGTAAACGCCAAAAGCCCTGTTTATGCCGCCGACCAGTGAGGTCTCCGTACATGCGTAGAAAGATACCCAGCACCGCCGCACTGATCAGCTTCGAAGCCGCCGCACGCCATGAGAGCTTCACCAAGGCCGCGCAGGAGCTTTCGCTCACCCAAGGGGCGATCTGCCGACAGATCGCCAGCCTGGAGGATTTTCTCAGCGTGGAGTTGTTCCGACGTTCGCGGCGCGGCGTCAAACTGACTGAAGCCGGCCTGTCCTATAGCCGCCGGGTTGCCACCCAGTTGGACGCCGTCGAGCGCGATACGCTCTCGGTGATGGGGCACACCGGCGCGAACGTGATTGAGCTGGCCGTGGTTCCCACGTTTGGGACCCAATGGCTGTTACCGCGCCTGAAGGATTTCCAGAAGCAACATCCGGAAGTCACCGTCAACCTGACCAATCGCACGCGCCCCTTTCTGTTTGCGGACACGGACTTTGACGCCGCCATCTATTTTGGCGACGCCGACTGGTCCGGCACCGAATCCCACAAACTCATGGGTGAAAATCCCATGCCAGTCTGTAGCCCCGCGCTATTGGGCGACCGCAGCAACCTGACACCGCAAGCCATTGCCGAGTTACCCCTGCTGCAGCAAACCACCCGTCCATATGCCTGGCGCCAGTGGTTCAACGCGCAGGACCTCAATGTTGCCCGCGACCTGACAGGCCCGCGTTATGAACTATTCTCCATGCTTGCCCAGGCCGCCATGCACGACATGGGAATAGCCTTGATTCCGCCCTTCCTGATCCAGCGGGAGCTGGCGGAAAAACGCTTGGTCGTTGCCAACAGCAACGCGCTATCGAGCATCAAGGCCTATTACCTGATGATCCCGGAACGAAAGGTCGAATCTGCATCGCTGCGAGCTTTTCGTGATTGGCTGGTAGGCCAGGCCAGAGGCTACGTGCCTGATTAATAAGGAAATCAGTCATGACTGACTCCGGTAGTAAGCTAATAAAAAGCGCTACAGATATAAGTTTTTGTCGCAATCAGTCAATCTGTTCAGAAATCAGTACAGTAGTCTCAGAAGCGTTCAAATACGTGGCTTTGAGCCATATCGCCCCGCTCATTACGGCTCATTCATCTGGCCGATGGGAAAATTTATCAATTTGAGCCTGAATCCTTGAAAGGCACGGCCTACAGGGGATATGACCCGATGATTGCGACATTCGGTCACAGGGTGACTTGTAGTTAATTTTTCGTCACCCGTCATAATCCCTTGAAGGGTTGTATTTTCGCCTGCAAAATGCCGCGCCCCGCCTGATTCGGCGGGATCGTGCTGATCCGCCGCCCCAGTCGCACCATCCGAAGTGCATGGGTTTACTCAATAAGATCACGCAGGAGATTTGACGTGCACATTGGTGTTCCTCTCGAAACCCAGACGGGTGAAACACGGGTTGCTGCTACCCCGGAAACCATCAAGAAGCTGATCGGCCAAGGTCATAAAGTCACTGTTCAAAGCGGCGCGGGTCTCAAGGCCAGCGTTATCGACAGTGCCTATGAGGCCGCAGGCGCGACCATTGGCAGCGCCAGCGAGGCGTTCGGGGCCGAACTGATCCTCAAGGTGGTTGCTCCCAGCGATAGCGAACTGACGCTGATCAAGAGCGGCACCGTTCTGGTGGGCATGCTCAATCCGTTCAACAACGAAACCATCGCCAAGCTGGCCGAGTGCGGCATCACCGCGTTCGCCCTCGAAGCAGCGCCGCGCACCTCCCGCGCCCAGAGCTTGGATGTGCTGTCGTCCCAAGCCAACATCGCCGGCTATAAGGCCGTGCTGCTGGCCGCGCACTACTACCCTCGCTTCATGCCAATGCTGATGACGGCGGCAGGCACCGTGAAAGCGGCGCGCGTGCTGATTCTCGGTGCGGGCGTGGCCGGGTTGCAGGCGATTGCCACGGCTAAACGCCTGGGCGCGGTGATCGAAGCTTCGGACGTGCGTCCGGCGGTGAAGGAACAGATCGAATCCCTTGGTGCCAAGTTCGTCGACGTGCCTTATGAAACCGACGAAGAACGCGAATGCGCCGTCGGTGTCGGCGGCTACGCTCGCCCCATGCCCGCAAGCTGGATGCAACGCCAGGCCCAGGCTGTGCACGAACGCGCCAAGCAGGCTGACATCGTCATCACTACCGCGCTGATCCCCGGCCGCAAGGCACCGACCTTGCTGAGCGCCGAAACCGTGGCACAGATGAAACCCGGCTCGGTGGTCATTGACCTCGCGGCAGCCCAGGGTGGCAACTGCCCGCTGACCGTGGCCGATCAGGTGGTTGTCGAGAACGGCGTGACCATCGTCGGCCCGACCAACCTGGCCGGTGAAGTCGCAGCCGACGCTTCGGCACTGTATGCCCGTAACCTGCTGGACTTCCTGAAGCTGGTCTTCACCAAGGAAGGTCAGTTCGACGTGAACCTGGAAGACGACATCGTCGCCGCGTGCCTGATGTGCCGCGACGGCCAGGTCATCCGCAAAAACGCCTAAGCAGGGATTCAGACAATGGAAGAGCTTATCTCCCCCGGTATCTACAACCTGATCATCTTCGTGCTGGCGATTTATGTCGGTTACCACGTGGTCTGGAACGTAACGCCTGCACTGCACACCCCCTTGATGGCCGTGACCAACGCCATTTCGGCGATCGTGATCGTCGGCGCGATGCTCGCCGCCGCGCTGACCGTGACACCGCTGGGCAAGACCATGGGCACCCTGGCTGTGGCCCTGGCCGCGGTCAACGTATTCGGTGGCTTCCTGGTGACGCGCCGCATGCTTGAGATGTTCAAGAAAAAAGCCCCGAAAGCAAAAGAAGAGGCGCCCAAGTAATGAGCATGAACCTGGTAACGACGCTGTACCTGATCGCGTCGATCTGTTTCATCCAGGCCCTCAAGGGCCTGTCGCACCCGACTACATCCCGTCGCGGCAATCTGTTCGGCATGCTCGGCATGGCGCTGGCGATCGCCACGACCGTGGGCCTCATCTATAAGCTGGGGGCCGAGCTTGCAACCGCGGGCATCGGCTATGTCATCGTCGGTCTGCTGATCGGCGGCACCGCAGGCTCGATCATGGCCAAACGCGTCGAGATGACCAAGATGCCGGAGCTGGTGGCGTTCATGCACAGCATGATCGGCCTGGCGGCCGTGTTCATCGCCATCGCCGCCGTCGTCGAGCCGCAATCCCTGGGCATCGTCAAGCAACTGGGCGACTCGATTCCGGCCGGTAACCGCCTGGAGCTGTTCCTCGGTGCGGCGATCGGTGCAATCACTTTCTCCGGTTCGGTGATCGCCTTCGGCAAACTGTCCGGCAAGTACAAGTTCCGCCTGTTCCAAGGCGCGCCGGTGCAGTTCGGCGGCCAGCACAAGCTCAACCTGATCCTGGGCCTGGCCACACTGGGACTGGGCGTAACGTTCATGGTCACGGGCAACTTCAGCGCATTTGCCCTGATGCTGGCCCTGGCATTCGTGCTGGGCGTGCTGATCATCATCCCCATCGGCGGTGCGGACATGCCGGTGGTGGTGTCGATGCTCAACAGCTATTCGGGCTGGGCTGCGGCCGGTATCGGTTTCTCGCTGAACAACTCGATGCTGATCATCGCCGGCTCCCTGGTGGGCTCAAGCGGTGCGATCCTCTCGTACATCATGTGCAAGGCGATGAACCGTTCGTTCTTCAACGTGCTGCTGGGCGGCTTCGGCAACAGCGCCGATGCGGCAGGTCCGGCCGGCTCGAAAGAAGCGCGTCCGGTGAAATCCGGCTCGGCGGATGACGCAACGTTCCTGCTGACCAACGCCGATACCGTGATCATCGTGCCGGGCTATGGCCTGGCGGTGGCCCGGGCGCAGCATGCCTTGAAAGAGCTGACCGAGAAGCTGACTCACCATGGCGTGACCGTGAAGTACGCGATCCACCCCGTGGCCGGTCGCATGCCCGGGCACATGAACGTGTTGCTGGCCGAGGCTGAAGTGCCATACGACCAGGTGTTCGAGATGGAGGACATCAACTCCGAGTTCGGCCAGGCCGACGTGGTCCTGGTGCTCGGCGCCAACGACGTGGTCAACCCGGCGGCGAAGAACGATCCGAAATCGCCGATTGCCGGCATGCCGATCCTCGAGGCCTTCAAGGCCAAGACCATCATCGTCAACAAGCGCTCCATGGCCAGCGGCTATGCCGGCCTGGACAACGAGCTGTTCTATCTGGACAAGACCATGATGGTGTTCGGTGACGCCAAGAAAGTCATCGAAGACATGGTCAAAGCCGTGGAATAACGCTCTCTGCTTCACTGAAACGCCCCGACTTGTCGGGGCGTTTTGATTTGTATCAAGGCCCGATGTTACCGATCCGGTAATGATGTTTTGCCTGAAACCCTCGTAATAGACGCCTAAAATGCGACTTTGGTCGCGGGTCGGGTACCGCGCGAATTCACTAGACTGCGCATCCATGCTCCCAGCCCGAGAAAACACTTCATGTACCGTGACCGCATTCGCCTGCCTTCCTTGCTGGATAAAGTGATGAGCGCTGCCGACGCAGCGTTGTTGATCGAGGACGGCATGACCGTCGGCATGAGCGGCTTCACCCGCGCCGGTGAAGCGAAAGCAGTCCCCCACGCCCTGGCCGAGCGCGCCAAGGTCAGCCCGCTGAAAATCAGCCTGATGACCGGCGCAAGCCTGGGTAACGACCTCGACAAGGAGCTCACTCAAGCCGGCGTGCTGGCGCGGCGTATGCCGTTCCAGGTCGACAGCACGTTGCGCAAGGCGATCAACGCAGGTGAAGTGATGTTCATCGACCAGCATCTTTCGGAAACCGTAGAGCAGCTGCGCAACGCCCAGCTCAAGCTGCCTGATATTGCCGTGATCGAAGCCGTCGCCATCACTGAGCAAGGCCACATCGTCCCGACCACGTCAGTGGGTAACTCCGCCAGTTTTGCCATCTTCGCCCGGCAAGTAATCGTTGAAATCAACCTGGCCCACAACCCGGACCTGGAAGGGCTGCACGACATCTATATCCCAACCTATCGCCCAACCCGCACACCGATTCCCCTGGTGAAGGTCGACGACCGTATCGGCAGTACCGCCATCCCGATCCCGCCGGAGAAAATCGCTGCCATTGTCATCACCGATCAGGGCGACTCGCCGTCGACCGTCACACCACCGGACAGCGACACCCAGGCCATTGCCGATCACTTGATCGATTTCTTCAAGCGCGAAGTCGCGGCCGGGCGCATGACCAACAAGCTTGGCCCGCTGCAGGCCGGTATCGGTAACATCGCCAACGCCGTGATGTGCGGGCTGATCGATTCGCCCTTCGAAGAGCTGACCATGTACTCCGAAGTCCTGCAGGACTCCACGTTCGACCTGATCGACGCCGGCAAACTGAGCTTCGCCTCAGGCAGCTCCATTACGCTGTCGAGCCGGCGCAATGCCGATGTGTTCGCCAACCTGGAGAAGTACAAGGACAAACTGGTCCTGCGACCACAGGAGATTTCCAATCATCCTGAAATAGTCCGCCGCCTGGGCATCATCGGCATCAATACCGCCCTGGAGTTCGACCTGTATGGCAACGTCAACTCCACCCATGTCTGCGGGACACGGATGATGAATGGCATCGGCGGCTCGGGAGACTTCGCCCGCAACGCGCACCTGGCGATTTTCGTGACCAAGTCGATTGCCAAGGCAGGCGCCATCTCCAGCGTCGTCCCCATGGTCAGCCACGTGGACCACACCGAGCATGATGTCGACATCCTGGTTACCGAGGTCGGCTTGGCCGACCTGCGAGGCCTGGCACCGCGGGAACGGGCGCGAGTGATCATCGACCACTGTGTGCATCCGACTTATCGCCAGGCCTTGAACGAGTATTTTGAAGCGGCATGCGCCTTGGGTGGACATACGCCTCACATCCTTCGCGATGCACTGAGTTGGCACCAGAACCTGGAAGAAACCGGACGCATGTTGGCCGTTTGATACAGCTGGATCGGCGCTACGGCACATACAGTTTTCGTCAATCAAAGCTTTTCTGCGACTACCGACAAAAACTGTACTGCTGTACCGGTGTTTTTCTAGAGGTTTTTAATGCTCTACACCCAAACCCAACCTAAAACGCACCATAAATGTGCAGACAGGTACAGTTGCCTCAATATGGACCAGTACACCGTCCTTTAACAGTTAACTGGTCGCGCACAATACTAGAGAACTGTATCTACAGAGTCTGGCCAAACGAGAGGATCATGGGCACCAGTTAAAGTTAAACCACTACCTAATCCCGCCATAAGCGGAAGGATGTCAACCATGGAACGTACACTCAGTTCCGAGCTGTTTTTCGAAGACAACGCTGCAAAAAACCAGGCTTCCCTGCCTCTTCGCGTTATTGCCAACCTGATGCTGTGGCAGCGCCGCATCGCCAGCCGCCATCAACTGGCTCGTCTGGATGCTCGCCTGCTGGCTGACGCCGGTATCAGCGAAGCACAACGCTACGAAGAGCTGAGCAAGCCGTTCTGGCGCTAACTCAGCGTCGCTGGCCCTGACCCACCGGGTCCACCGCCAGCACCGAATTGAACACAACAAGACCCGTCGCGGGAAACCGCGACGGGTCTTGTCGTTTAAGTGCCCCTAAATTCGATGCCAGATTGCAAACAGGTACAGTTTTATAGATCATCATATCTACAGGTACAGTTTTGATTTGCAGTCAGAACCCTGGAGGGATCCCTTATCAAAGCTGTCCTGCGTCGCGATCTGACTTTACTATCCAGGCGAACGTGGCGAAGCGAGTCGAACAGACGTCTCCTCTTCCAGCTACAGAACCGGCATTCTCATTATCCAAGGAGTCTCACCATGATCCGTCTTCGTCTGCTCAGCGTTGCAACCCTGCTGGCCGTAGCCGCCCATGCCAATGCCAGCAGCTTCATCGTCACCACCGACTCCATCGTCGGCGCGCTCAAGGCCACGTCCGATGCAACTTCCGATGCGACCTCCTCGCTGCGGGACAATAAAATCGTCCAGGCGGCCCGTGACGATGCCGCCAGTTTCGTGGCCAGCGAAGGCGCTATCCGTGGCGTGAAGCTGGAAAGTGCTCTGGATTTCATCCGCCAACAGGCACCGCAATTGAATGCCACCGATGCCCAACTGGCCCAGGCGATCCTGGTGATCTGATCCAACATGAAATATCGGGCGGCCGAAGGTATCCCGATGTTTCAACGCTGGCTCTGGCCCGGCGGTTTGCGCTAGCCTTCAGGTTCGCCATCAACCGTCGAGTGCCATGCGTTTTACCTCAGATCTGCCTATCGTTTTGTTCCTGGTCGCTGCCTGCTGGTCCGTTTCGGCTCAAGCCTTCGATGTATCCACCCAGCAGTTGGTCGTCAGTGGCTACGCCACGAGCATGGTGACCTCCGCACCCTTCGACCATAAACTGATCGTCGCCGCTCGCGATGACGCAGCGGCATTCGTTGCCAGTGAAGGACAGTTACGAGGCGCACGACTGGAGTCGGCCTTGGCTTATCTACGCCAGACCCAGCCAAAACTTCATGTCAGCGACCTTGAACTGGCACAGGCAATTCTCGTCCAATAGTTATCCCTACTTTCCGGAGTCGTTCCATGCGTAGCCCGCTGATTGCTGCCGCCCTAGGCCTACTGGTATTGGCCGATGTGGCCCAGGCCCATACCCTGGTAGCCACCAGTAACATCATCGTTCGCGCCTCGCAGCGCACGATCGATTTCACCTCCGATACCACCACTTCCATCCGTGATTCGAAGATCGTCCGCGAAGCCCATGACGATGCAGCCAGCTTCGTCGCCAGCAACGGTGAAATCCGTGGCGCTCATCTTGAGGCCGCCTTCGACACCTTGCGTACCCGCGTGCCGGAAGCCCGCGATGCCAGTGACCAGGTCCTCGCCGAAGCCATCCTCGCACTGTGAGGCGGCTCGCCGCCTGGCTGGCGGCCGGGGCCCTGCTGCTCATGGGCGGCACAGCCCAGGCAGGCCTGCGACTGCACCTCAACGATGAAGGCCTGAGCCCCGCGCAACAGCAGGCCAGCCAGGCGCTGCTCGATGAAGCCATGGCGGCCTTGCCGCCGCGCTTCATCGAACAATTGGACCGTCGTATCGATGTCGGCTGGACCGACCGGATGCCAGCCAACGCGTATGGCCAAGCCTCGCGGGTGTCACAGCTCGACCTCAACAGCAATCTGCTCGACAGTCTCACGGACGGCAGCGCCGCTACGCAGAAGACCCACCGCCCCCACGGTACCGTGCGGCGGGAATTGCTCGCCACCGTCCTGCACGAACTGACCCACATCTATGACCGCGCGCGTTTATGGCCGGATGCCGAGCGCGCGTTGATCCAGCGCTGCACACGACGCAACAGTAGCGCCGGGCTGATCGGCCTTCCGGATGAGTGCCGCGGCCAGAACGACCGCCGTTTCACCCTCAGTGACGATCCCCGCCTGCTGGACCTCGCAGGCTGGCCACAGTATGTCGGCCGTCGCGGTGAACGGGAGCAACACAACCGCCAGGTCGCCCGCAGCCCGGACCTCTACGAGACCAGCAGCCCCAAGGAATTCGTCGCGGTCAACATGGAGTACTTTCTCCTCGACCCGAGCTACGCCTGCCGACGCCCCGCGCTGTACCGCTATTACCAAGAACACTTTGGTTGGGCCCCGCCCGCCAAGGACACCTGCGCCAAGTCGTTCGCCTTCCTCAACGCCGGCAACGATTTCGCCAGGACACCCCTGGGCAAGGTCGATCCGGAACGGGTTTACGCCATCGACTATCTGTTGGCCGAAGCCAATCAGAATTGGGTCAGCCGCTGGGGCCACAGCATGCTGCGGTTGGTGATCTGCGCACCTGGTCGCCCACGTGGGCCAGATTGCCGGCTGGATCTGGATCAACACCTGGTGCTCTCGTACCGCGCCTTCGTGGGTGATGTGCAGCTGTCCAGTTGGGATGGCCTGGTGGGCAAGTACCCGTCGCGCCTGTTCGTGTTGCCACTGGCCCAGGTGATCGACGAATACACCAAGACCGAATTGCGAAGCCTGGCGTCCGTGCCGCTGAACCTGTCACGGACCGAGATCGAAGAGACGGTCGAGCACGCCGCCGAAATGCATTGGAGCTACGACGGCAGCTATTACTTCCTGTCCAATAACTGCGCGGTGGAGAGCTTGAAGCTGCTGCGCAGCGGCAGCAATAACGAACAACTCAAGGGCCTGGACAGCATCATGCCCAACGGATTACTGGAAGTACTCAAGGGCCGGGGTCTGGCGGATACCAGCGTGTTGGACGACCCCAAGGAGGCCCTGCGCCTGGGCTACCGCTTCGATTCCTTTCGCGATCGGTATCAGGCGATGTTCAATGTGCTGAAGAAATACCTGCCGATCAAACAACAATCGGTGGAAGACTGGCTGGCCCTGGACGCCGCCGAGCGCCGTGTCTGGTTCGAACAGGCTGACCTGCGCACCAGCGCGGCTTTATTGTTGCTGGAACAGGCCAGTTATCGCCGGCAATTGCTGCTGGCCCAGGATGAGGTCAAACAACGTTACCTCGGTGCCCGTGAGTTGCAGAACGGCGGCATGGAAAGGGCCAACGCGACACTGCAACAGATCCTCGCCAACAGCGGTTTCCTGAGCCGCCCCGCGGAGTTGCTGGGCAGTAGCGGCTACGGGTTGCCACAACCCAGCGAGTGGCAGCGACTGGAATCGGAAAGCAGCCTGCGGCAGAAACAGCTTCAAACACTGACGGGAGATCTGGACAAGGAAGTCCGGGCGCTGCTCGAGCCTAGCCGCGCTGCTGAAATCGCCGCGAGCGAGGCCAACGTCAAGGAGCTTGGTGAGCATTTGCGCAAGCTGCACAAGGCGAGCGGTGGGTTGGAATTGCCCTAGTGTCCCAGGCATAAAAAAGGGTTCAGAACTTGGTTCTGAACCCTTTTTTTCAGCAGTAAATCAGCTCACGCGCGCCTTACGCACACCGTCAGCCAAGGCGGCACACAAGCTCAGCACACCGTCGACGGCCTGCTCCGATGTCTCGGCACTGGCGATATGGTCGATCAACGCCGAGCCGACCACCACGCCATCGGCCAACCGTGCGATGGCGGCGGCCTGCTCCGGCGTGCGAATGCCGAAACCGATGCTGATCGGTAGATCGGTATGGCGACGCAGACGCGCCACGGCTTCTTCCACATGCTCCAGCGTCGCGGCACCGGCGCCGGTCACGCCCGCCACCGACACGTAGTACACAAAGCCCGAACTGCCATTGAGCACGGTCGGCAACCGCACATCGTCGGTGGTCGGCGTGGTCAGGCGGATGAAATCCAGGCCCGCAGCCTGGGCCGGATCACACAGTTCGCCGTTGTGCTCGGGCGGCATGTCCACCACGATCAAGCCATCAACGCCGGAATCCAGCGCCTCGCCGATGAAGCGCTGCACGCCATAACGATGGATCGGGTTGAAGTAACCCATCAGCACCAGGGGCGTCTCACTGTTGTCTTTACGAAACTCGCGAACCATCTGCAGGGTTTTCGCCAGGTTCTGTTGGGCACCCAGCGCGCGGATGTTCGCCAACTGGATCGCCGGGCCGTCGGCCATCGGATCGGTGAACGGCATGCCCAATTCGATCACATCGGCACCGGCCGCCGGCAGGCCCTTGAGGATCGCCAGGGAGGTGTCGTAGTTCGGGTCGCCAGCGGTCACGAAGGTCACCAGGGCGGCGCGGTTCTGTTGCTTGAGTTCGGCAAAGCGGGTTTGCAGGCGGCTCATCAGTGTTTCTCCTGCTGGGACTGTTCCATGTGGTGCATCACGGTTTGCATGTCTTTGTCGCCACGGCCGGAGAGGTTGACCACCATCAGGTGGTCCTTGGGCAGGTTCGGTGCGCGCTTGAACACTTCAGCCAGGGCATGGGAGCTTTCCAGCGCAGGGATGATGCCTTCCAGGCGGCAACATTTGTGGAAGGCATCCAGCGCTTCGGCATCGGTGATCGAGGTGTACTGGACGCGACCGATGTCATGCAACCAGGCGTGTTCCGGACCGATACCCGGGTAGTCGAGGCCGGCGGAGATCGAATGGGCGTCGATGATCTGGCCGTCTTCGTCCTGCAGCAGGAAGGTACGGTTGCCGTGCAATACACCGGGGACACCACCGTTCAGGCTCGCCGCGTGCTTGCCGGTTTCGATGCCGTAGCCAGCCGCTTCAACGCCGATGATGTCGACGCTCTTGTCGTCCAGGAACGGGTGGAACAGGCCCATCGCGTTGGAACCACCACCAATGCACGCCACCAGACTGTCCGGCAGGCGGCCTTCCTGTGCTTGCAGTTGATCGCGGGTTTCTTTGCCGATCACCGCCTGGAAGTCGCGAACCATGGCCGGATACGGGTGCGGACCGGCCACGGTGCCGATCAGGTAGAACGTGCTGTCGACGTTGGTGACCCAGTCACGCAGCGCTTCGTTCATGGCGTCCTTCAAGGTGCCGGTGCCCGCTACCACCGGAATCACTTCGGCGCCGAGCAACTTCATGCGGAACACGTTGGCCTGTTGGCGCTCGATGTCAGTGGTACCCATGTAGATCACGCAATCCAGACCGAAACGCGCGGCCACGGTGGCAGTCGCCACACCGTGCATGCCGGCGCCCGTCTCGGCGATGATGCGTTTTTTGCCCATGCGCCGCGCCAGCAGGATCTGACCGATGCAGTTGTTGATCTTGTGCGCGCCGGTGTGGTTCAGCTCTTCGCGCTTGAGATAGATCTTCGCGCCACCGCAGTATTCGGTCAGGCGCTCAGCGAAATAGAGCGGGCTTGGACGACCGACGTAGTCTCGTTGGAAGTAGGCCAGCTCCTCGATGAATGCAGGATCTTCCTTCGCCACTTCGTATTCGCGGGCCAGATCAAGGATCAACGGCATGAGGGTTTCGGCCACATAGCGGCCGCCGAACGCACCGAACAGGCCGTTGGCGTCGGGGCCGCTGCGCAGGCTGAAAGGGGTCGTAGGCTGGGTCATGGGAGAACGCTCCAGGCAAATGCGAAAGAAGACAATGAGGTCACTCTACCCCTGACATCCCTCTCTGAAAACCGATAAGATCGCCGCAACCTGTCAGGAAAACTCACAGATACCATGAGCCACGATCTGCCTCCGCTTAACGCCTTGCGCGCCTTCGAAGCCACCGCCCGCTTGAACAGCGTAAGCCAGGCGGCCGAACAGCTGCACGTGACTCACGGCGCAGTCAGTCGACAGTTGAAGGTGCTGGAGGAGCATCTGGGCGTCAGCCTATTCGTCAAGGACGGACGCGGCCTGAAACTCACAGATGCAGGCCTGCGTCTGCGCGATGCCAGCGCCGAAGCTTTCGAGCGGCTACGTAGCGTCTGCGCCGAACTCACCCAAAGCACGGCGGATGCTCCGTTTGTGCTGGGCTGCTCGGGCAGTCTGCTGGCACGCTGGTTCATTCCGCGCCTGGGCCGGCTCAATGCCGATCTGCCGGACTTGCGCTTGCATCTGTCCGCTGGCGAAGGTGATCTGGACCCCAGGCGCCCAGGGCTGGACGCTTTACTGGTGTTTGCCGAGCCTCCCTGGCCGGCAGACATGCAAGTGTATGAATTGGCCAGCGAGCGGATCGGCCCGGTCATGAGCCCGCGTTACGCCGGTTTCGTCGACCTGAACGGCGCCCCGGTCGATGCGCTGCTGGGCGAGTCGTTGCTGCATACCACGTCGCGTCCTCAAGCCTGGCCGACCTGGGCACGGCAGAACAACCTCGATCCCCAGGCGCTGAAATTCGGCCAGGGTTTCGAGCATTTGTATTATTTGTTGGAGGCCGCGGTAGCTGGGCTGGGCGTGGCCATCGCTCCCGAGCCATTGGTGGCCGAGGATGTGCGCGCCGGACGCCTCGTCGCGCCATGGGGCTTCGATGAAACCCCGGCGCGACTGGCATTGTGGCTACCCAAGCGCGCCGCGGACGGCCGTGCCCGGCAGTTGGCCCAGTGGCTCAGGCATGAGCTGAGCCAACCGGCTTAATCACCGCGCTTGCACAGCAGATAAGCGGCCAACAGACCAAGAGCCCCGACCGCGACACCGGCGGTCGTCCAAGGGTGCTCTTGAGCGTAATCGCGTGTGGCGAGCCCTGTTTCGCGGGTTTTCACCTTGACCTCTTCGTACGCATCGCTGAGCAGATGACGGGAATGCTTCAACGCATTTTCGGCGTTTGCCTTGAGCGATTTGAGGGTCTTACGCGACTCGTCCGAAGCGTCGTCCTTCAGGCTTTCCAACGACTTGAGCAGATTCTCGATTTCCGCTTCCATGCTTTGCAACGAGGCTTTGCGTAATGAATTGCTGGCCATGGTGGCTCTCTCCTGCAGTGGTTGAGTGCGTGTGAAAGTTGGGACTCCCAGCATTTCTGAAAGTGCAGTAAATCTGAACTTCAGCGCGTGAACGGCACCACACGTAAGGCGAAAAATCGCTGCTAGGCTCTTGGTAGCCAGGCGGCTAGAGATAACCTAAGGAGAACGCCATGACTGATCATCACACGTACAAAAAGGTCGAGCTGGTCGGCTCGTCTCCCACCAGCATCGAAGATGCCATCAACAATGCCCTGGCCGAAGCCAGCAAAAGCCTCAAGCACCTGGAATGGTTCGAAGTCACGGAAACCCGTGGGCATATTGAAAACGGCCGGGCCGCGCACTTTCAGGTGACCCTCAAGGTCGGGTTCCGGATCGCAAATAGCTGAGGGGGCTTGGAACTTGCAGGCTGGCGGAGTGCCATAGGAATGGCGATGCGCTATCCGGCGGGCGCATCCCTCCTGTTTAATACCAGCCTATTGATCCGACCAAGGAGTGCGAGCGATGAAAAAGTTGATGGTTGCTGTGGGTCTGCTGAGCCTTGCGGGTTCGGTATTTGCCGCCGGTAAGCCCTGCGAGGAGCTGAAAAGCGAAATCGCAGCGAAGCTCGACGCCAAGCAGGTGTCAGGTTATTCGCTGGAGATCGTCGATAAAGGTGCGGCGAGTGACGGGAAAGTCGTCGGTACTTGTGAGGGTGGTGCGAAGGAAATCGTCTACAAGCGCTGATGCTGCTCGAATGTCAAAGCCGACGCATGCGTCGGCTTTTTCATGGGCACGATTCAGCCCTTCATGACCTGCGCCAACAATTCATATGAACGCAAGCGGTCGGCATGCTCATACAGGTCGCTGGTGAAAATCAGCTCATCGGCCTGAGTCTGCTCGATCAGCACCTCGAGGCGGGCACGGATCTTCTGCGGACCACCGACCATCGCCAGGCCAAGGAAATCGCCCACCGCTTCCTTCTCATGGGGCAACCAGAGACCGTTCATGGTTTCGACGGGCGGACGCTGTACCAGGCTCTGGCCGCGCATCAGCGCGAGGATCCGCTGATACACCGAAGTCGCCAGATAATCAGCCTGCTCATCGGTATCCGCCGCCACCAAAGGCACGCCGAGCATCACGTAGGGTTTGTCGAGCACCGCCGACGGCTGGAAGTGATTGCGGTAGATGCGAATCGCCTCATGCATGTAGCGCGGCGCGAAGTGGGAGGCAAAGGCGTAGGGCAAACCGCGCTCACCGGCCAACTGCGCACTGAACAGGCTGGAGCCCAGCAACCACACCGGCACGTTGGTCCCGGTGCCAGGCATGGCGATGATGCGTTGATCGGGCGTGCGCGGGCCGAGATAGCGCATCAGCTCAGCCACATCGTCAGGGAAATCGTCCGCGCTACCAGAGCGCTCACGCCGCAGGGCCCGGGCAGTCATCTGATCGGACCCGGGCGCACGACCCAGTCCCAGATCGATCCGACCAGGGTAGAGGCTTTCCAGGGTGCCGAACTGTTCGGCGATGATCAACGGTGCATGGTTGGGCAACATCACCCCGCCGGAACCGACACGAATGGTCGAAGTACCACCGGCCAGATAACTCAGCAACACCGCCGTCGCGGAGCTGGCGATGCCATCCATATTGTGGTGTTCGGCCACCCAGAAACGGGTGTAGCCGAATTTTTCCACGTGCTGCGCCAGATCCAGCGAGTTACGCAAGGAACGGGCGGCATTGCCATCCTCGCGGACAGGCACGAGGTCGAGGGTTGAGAATTTCACTTCGGACAGCTGTTTCATGGGCCGGCGTCTCCAACGGGGCTTTTCCTACGAGCAAAAGCCTACCGTTTTCTGTAGGTGTGTTCCCTGCAATGTGGGCATATACCCGAGTTTCAATAGCTGCAACGAATTTTCCTACTAAATTAGTCGACTAATCGATGAAGTGAACTTTATCGGACGGTCTATCCTCACAAGCCTGGCAGTCAAAAAACACCCGGCGCAACCCGCGCGTCGGATCTTGAGGAGGCAGACATGGCTATCATTAAGAAAGCATCGGCTCACTGGGAAGGTGACCTGAAAACCGGCATCGGCTCCATCTCCACGGAAACCGGCGTACTGCGTGAAGCACCCTATGGTTTCAAGGCCCGTTTCGAAGGCGGCCGCGGCACCAACCCCGAAGAGCTGATCGGCGCGGCCCATGCCGGCTGCTTCTCCATGGCGTTCTCGATGATTCTGGGGGATGCCGGGCTCAAGGCCGACAGTATCGATACCAATGCCGAAGTGACCCTCGACCAGGTCGACGGCGGCTTTGCCATCACGGCGGTGAAGCTGATTCTCAAGGCGAAGATCCCCGGCGCCAGCCAGCAGCAGTTTGAAGAGCTGAGCAACAAGGCCAAGGAAGGTTGCCCGGTTTCCAAGGTGTTGAACGCCAAGATCACCCTGGATGCCACGCTGGTGAACTGACGCCCGCATCAGGATCGCAGCCGCTGAAGGCTGCGATCTTTCCCTGTTACCCGTTGAGCAATGTGTGGTCGAATGCAGTAGGCAGTTTCAACGTACAAGCGGTACGTGCTGCAGCGAGGAGTTCGAGCATGAAACGGTTTGCCCTGGTCATCATCGGTTGCGCCTTGACCACGTCAGCCCTGGCGGCGCCAAAATCCTGTGAAGAACTGAAAGCGGAAATCGAGGCGAAGATCCAGGCGAACAAAGTGTCGTCCTACACCTTGGAAATCGCCACGAACGAAGAAGTCCACGATCAAAACATGGTGGTCGGCACCTGCGAAGGCGGTACGAAGAAAATCATCTACCAGAAGAACGACAATTAAGGGACGCAGTTGACCTGCCGCTCCTCAGCGACAATCTTACGCTTGGCATTATAGAGCCGGGCACTTGGGGTAAACGCCAGGTTGCGGGCTTCCAGACGATAACGCTGGCCGGCCTCGAAATGATCGTAGCGCACGATCATGTAGCACAACCGCTCCTGCGGTTCGGCCTGCATGCCCAACCCACCCCCACTCATGACCTCGAAGTCGAAGCGCACTTTCAGCTCATGGCTGCCCGGCGAAACCTGGAAGAACCGCCCATCTTGCAAGCGTTGCCCATCCAGGCCCTCGGCCATGAGCAGTTTTCCGCCCGGCATGGGGGTCGCAAAATCGACCCAGGCCATGTTCGGATCGACCGGGGGCTGCGGACTTGATGCACAACCGCTCAACGAGACAAGAGCCAGTAACAGGATATGAGGGCGCATGGTGGATTCCCTGAAGTCGGGTGTTGAGCATAGCGCCGATCAACTCTGCTGGCAGCCCGCCGGCGTACCTTGGCCCACCACTTTGCGCTGCTGGTCATAGAGTTTGGCCCATGGTCGGAAACCGATGCTGCCGGCCTGCAACTGGTAGCGCTGGCCTGCGTTGAAGTCCTTGAATTTCACATTCAACCGACAATCCCGCCACAGCGGCTCGGCATCCGGGCCAATATTCCCGGGCTCGACGGCAAATTGATAACGCACGGTCAACTCATGGGCGCCGGGCTGCACTTCGAAATAACGTTTGTCCACGGACGTCTTGTCATCGACTTCCAGCGCTTGCAGCGCCGTGTCCTGATGATTGCCAAGATCGATCCACGCTTGCGAAGGATCAGGATCAGGCAAGCTGGCACAACCGGTCAGCAGCAACAGGCCACTCGTCAGCATCAACATGCGCATAGCGAAGCTCCGGGCAGGCGGGATAGTCTTGTGCGCAGACTTTTCCCAAGGTGATTCCAATTGATCAGGCCGCGTTCCAGCCATCGGTTACTCGACCGTGTTTTCAGGCTTTTGTTTCCGGGCCTCCTGCTTTTGTTACTCAACGGTTGTTCCAACGTCGGTTACTACGGCCAGCTCATCAGCGGACAGCTGCGGCTGTTACAGGCCCGGGAGCCCGTCGATCAGGTGATTGCCGACCCCACTCAAGACGCTCGGTTGCGGGAGCATCTGGTGCAGGCGCGTGAGGCACGAACCTTCGCCAGCGCTCACCTGCATCTGCCGGATAACAAAAGTTACCGCCTGTATGCGGACATTGGTCGGCCTTACGTAGTCTGGAATGTCTTCGCCACGCCGGAATTTTCCCTGACCCCGCAAAACCACTGCTTTCCCATCGCCGGTTGCGTGGCGTATCGCGGCTTCTACAGCCAGAGTGCCGCCCGTGGCGAAGCCGCCTTGCAACGTTTGCGTGGCATGGATGTGTCGATTGGCGGGGTAGAGGCTTATTCGACGCTGGGCTGGTTCAACGACCCGATCCTGAGCTCGATGATGCACTGGGGCGACGAACGCCTGGCCACACTGATTTTTCATGAACTGGCGCACCAGCGGTTCTACGTACAGGACGACACTGAGTTCAACGAGTCCTTCGCCACCTTCGTCGAACAGGAAGGCACCCGGCAGTGGCGCGCCAGTCGCGGGCTGGCGCCGGACAACGGCCAGCAGGCACGTCAGCGCGATCAGTTCATCCAGCTGATCCTCGACACCCGTCAACGACTGGAAAAGCTCTATACCCAGCCCCTGCCACCCGAACAGATGCGTCAGCAAAAGCTTCAGGCGTTCGAACGCCTACGCGCCGAATATGCGCAGCTACGTGACAGCCAGTGGACCGGCGACAAACGTTACGATGCCTGGGTCTATGCGCCGCTGAACAATGCGCGATTACTGCCGTTTGGCCTGTATGACCAATGGGTGCCGGCGTTTGCGGCCTTGTTCCGACAGGAATCGGGTGACTGGGTCGCGTTTTATGCCGCGGTGGAAAAACTGGGCAAGCTGCCAATGGATGAGCGCAAGGCGGCGTTGAAGGCGTTGGCAGGGTCATAGATATCCAGTGATTGAGCCGGCCTCATCGCGGGCAAGCCTTGCTCCCACAGAACTCATCGGGCATGAAGGACTCCCCTGTGGGAGCAAGGCTTGCCCGCGATGAGGCCGTCATGAACACCGCATAAGCCGACTCAGATCCATGCTGCATCCCACAACGGATAATCCCCTATCCGCTTAACCAACCCCGCTCGCAGAGGGTTTGCCACGATATAACGCGCCACGGCCTGCAAATCTTCTTCCTTGCGAATGGCCCGGTCGTGGAAACCTTCTTGCCAAAGCGGTCCTTGACACTGCATCTGTCGATTGAAGGCTACGGTGGTCCGGGACTTCGTGCGCGCAATCAATTTCGAAAGCCCTATATCCTGCAATTCAATCAGCCAATGAAAATGGTCCGGCATGACAACCCAGGCCAGGGAACGGGCGAATTGTTCTTGCTGAGCTTTTCGAAAGGCGTCCACTACCAAACGTCCTGTCTCGAAGCGATTGAAAACCGGATCGCGACGGAGCGCTACTACCGTCAATAGATAAATTTGTCCGGATTGCGAATAACGCCCGAAACGCAATCGATTGGAATGTGCCTGGGTTTTCAATGGGGGATCCTCCTTGATCTGTCTTTGTCCTAAGGCTAGACAGCAGAAGCGGATCTGATCTGAAAAGTTGGAGCAGGATGTGTCTGGGTGGCCTCATCGCGGGCAAGCCTTGCTCCCACAGAACCGACAATTCCCTCATGCCGGATGGAATCTGTGGGAGCAAGGCTTGCCCGCGATGACCATCGAACTACCCTCGCATAAATGCCTGATGCAGCTCATCCACCGTCTGGAAGTGATACGCCGGACTCTCGGCCAGGAGCTCCTCACGACTGCCAAACCCATACCCCACCGCAGCCGCATCCAGGCCATTGCTGCGCGCGCCGATCAGGTCATGTTTACGGTCGCCGATCATCAGGGTCTTCGCCGGGTCGATGCCTTCTTCAGCCAGCAGGTGGGCGATCAATTCGACTTTGTCGGTGCGGGTGCCGTCCAGCTCGCTGCCGTAGATCACCTTGAAGTGCCGCGCAAAATCAAAATGCCGGGCGATTTCCCGGGCAAAGACCCAAGGCTTGGAAGTGGCGATGTACAACTGCCGACCCTGCCCCACCAGGGTTTCCAGCAGCGGCATCACCCCTTCGAAAACGCGGTTTTCGTACAGGCCGGTGACTTTGAAGCGCTCGCGGTAGAAATTCACCGCCTCCCAGGCCTTCGCTTCGTCGAAGCCATAGAACTGCATGAAGGCCTGCAGCAGCGGCGGGCCGATGAAATGTTCGAGGCGGGTCAGGTCGGGCTCGTCGATGCCCAATTGGCTGAGGGCGAACTGGATCGAACGGGTGATGCCTTCACGCGGGTCGGTGAGGGTACCGTCGAGGTCGAACAGTACGGTTTGGTAGTGCATGCAAGCTCCCGAGGTGAATGAATCAGTAGCAAGGGGTCATCTGTGGCGAGGGGACTCACCAGATGTTTCAGGGCTGGTCATAACCTTCAGCCAAGTGCAAATCCTTGAGCTTGACGTAGTTCGCCGCGCTGTAGGTGAAGAAGGCGCGCTCCTTGTCAGTCAGCGGCCGGGCCTGTTTCACCGGGCTGCCCACGTACAGGAAGCCACTCTCCAGGCGTTTGCCCGGCGGGACGAGGCTGCCGGCACCAATGATCACCTCATCCTCGACCACCGCGCCGTCCATGACGATGCTGCCCATGCCGATCAGCACCCGGCTGCCCACGGCGCAGCCATGGAGCATGACCTTGTGGGCGATGGTCACGTCGTCGCCGATCAACAGTGGAAAGCCATCGGGATTGAACGGGCCGGCGTGGGTGATATGCAGCACGCAGCCGTCCTGCACGCTGGTACGGGCGCCGATGCGGATGCGGTGCATATCGCCGCGAATGACCGTCAGTGGCCAGACGGAGCTGTCTTCGCCGATTTCAACGTCGCCGATCACCACCGCGGTGCTGTCGACGAAAGCGCCCCGGGCAAGCCGTGGGGTGTGATTCTGGTACGTGCGAAGGGTCACGATAGGCTCTCTCTTTTCTACTGATAGTCGCTGCTAGCTGCGGTGAAGGTCGATTGTAATTAAGATGGGCCGATGTTTCTTCCAGCCAAGGTGCCAACCGTGAGCGTGAACAACCCTCTTTTACAGCCCTATGACCTGCCGTCATTCTCGGCGATCCGTGCCGAGCACGTGCAACCGGCCATCGAGCAGATCCTGGCTGACAACCGTGCCGCCATCGCGCAGATCCTCAAGACCCAAGGCCAACAGCCAAGCTGGGCCGGCCTGGTGCTGGCGATGGACGAGCTCAACGATCGCCTGGGCGCCGCCTGGAGCCCGGTGAGCCACTTGAACGCGGTGCGCAACAGCCCTGAACTGCGTGAAGCCTATGAAGCCTGCCTGCCAGCCCTGAGCGCCTACTCCACTGAGTTGGGCCAGAACCGTGAGTTGTTCCAGGCCTTCGAAGCCTTGGCGAACAGCCCTGAGGCCGCCGGTTTCGACGTGGCGCAAAAAACCATCCTGGAACACTCCCTGCGAGACTTCCGTCTGTCGGGTATCGACCTGCCACCGGAGCAGCAGAAACGCTACGCCGAGGTGCAAAGCAAGTTGTCCGAGCTGGGCAGCCGGTTCTCCAACCAACTGCTGGACGCCACCCAGGCCTGGACCAAGCACGTCACCGACGAAGCGGCGCTCGCCGGCCTGACCGATTCGGCCAAGGCACAAATGGCTGCGGCAGCCCAGGCCAAGGAACTGGACGGCTGGCTGATCAACCTGGAATTCCCCAGCTACTACGCGGTGATGACCTACGCCGAAGACCGCGCCCTGCGTGAAGAAGTCTACGCGGCCTACTGCACCCGTGCGTCGGACCAAGGCCCGAATGCCGGTCAGAACGATAACGGCCCGGTGATGGAGCAGATCCTCGACCTGCGCCAGGAGCTGGCCCAATTGCTGGGCTTCGCCAATTTCGCCGAGTTGAGCCTGGCGACCAAGATGGCCGAGTCCAGCGACCAGGTCCTCAGCTTCCTCCGTGACCTGGCCAAGCGCAGCAAACCGTTTGCCGCCCAGGATCTGGAACAACTGAAAGCCTTCGCCGCCGAGCAAGGCTGCCCCGACCTGCAAAGCTGGGACAGCGGTTTCTACGGTGAAAAACTGCGCCAGCAGCGCTACAGCGTCGCCCAGGAAGCCCTGCGCGCGTACTTCCCGATCGACAAGGTACTGAGCGGTCTGTTCGCCATCGTGCAACGCCTCTACGGCATCGAGATCACCGAGCTGAAAGGCTTCGACGCCTGGCACCCGGACGTGCGCCTGTTCGAGATCAAGGAAAACGGCCAGCACGTCGGGCGTTTCTTCTTCGATCTCTATGCCCGCGCCAACAAGCGTGGTGGCGCCTGGATGGACGGCGCCCGGGACCGTCGTCGCACGATCGATGGCGTGCTGCAAAGCCCGGTCGCCAACCTGGTGTGCAACTTCACCCCGGCCGACAGTGGCAAACCGGCCCTCCTGACCCACGACGAAGTCACCACACTGTTCCACGAGTTCGGCCATGGCCTGCACCACCTGCTGACCCGCGTCGAGCACGCCGGCGTATCCGGCATCAACGGCGTGGCCTGGGATGCCGTGGAGCTGCCAAGCCAGTTCATGGAGAACTGGTGCTGGGAGCCTGAAGGCCTGGCACTGATCTCCGGTCACTACGAGACCGGCGAACCGCTGCCCCAGGACCTGCTGGAGAAGATGCTCGCGGCGAAAAACTTCCAGTCCGGCCTGATGATGGTCCGCCAACTGGAATTCTCGCTGTTCGATTTCGAACTGCACGCCACCCATGGCGACGGCCGTAGCGTGCTGCAAGTGCTCGAAGGTGTGCGCGACGAGGTGTCGGTGATGCGTCCTCCGGCCTACAACCGGTTCCCCAACAGCTTTGCCCACATCTTCGCCGGCGGCTACGCGGCGGGCTACTACAGCTATAAGTGGGCGGAAGTGCTGTCGGCCGATGCGTTCTCGAAGTTCGAGGAAGACGGCGTGCTCAACGCCGACACCGGCCGCGCTTTCCGCGAGGCGATCCTGGCCCGTGGAGGTTCCCAGGAACCGATGGTGCTGTTCGTCGACTTCCGTGGCCGTGAGCCGTCGATTGACGCACTCTTGCGCCATAGCGGCCTGAGCGAGGACGCGGCAGCATGAGCGAGGGGCCTGTGATCACGAAAAAACGCTTTATCGCCGGGGCAGTCTGCCCGGCGTGCAGCGAGCCGGACAAGTTGATGATGTGGAACGAAGACGGCGTGCCGCACCGCGAGTGCGTCGCCTGTGGTTATTCCGACACGCTCAACGAACAAGGCCTATCGGTGCCCAAGGAACTGGGCACCCGGGTCAATACGTCGGCGCTTAAAGTGCCGGACGCCAAGGTCCAGGCGGTGCAGTTCTTTCCCAACCCCAAGTTGAAGAAAAAAACCGACTGACATGTCCGGCATCACCTTCCGGGCCACCCGGCCCGGGAGCGATATATATACCGCCAGGCTTCACGCCTTCCTGCCCAGACTGGTCAGCCCAGACAGACAGGAAGGCCCTCCATGCCCCACGACGATAACCCGCTGCTGCAGGCGTATGACCTGCCGCCTTTTTCGCAGATTCAAGCCGAACACTTCTCACCCGCCCTCGACCGCCTGCTTGCCGAAAGCCGCGATCAGGTCGCCCATATCATCAAGACCCAGACGCCCTTCCCCACTTGGGACGACCTCGTGTTGGCCATGGATGAAATCCACACACGATTGGAAGGCTTCGGTTACCTGCTGCACCTTCTGACCACGACCCGGACAGCGGACGCCTGGGCGCGGGCCTCCCTGGATTGCAGTGAACGATTACATGACTTCCAGGCTTCGCTGAAACAACACCCCACGCTGTTCGAGCTCTATCAGCGCTTGGCGGACAGCCAGATCGCCAGGCATTTCGCACCGACTCGCACACGGGTCCTGAAGAAAATCCTGCACCAATTTCACCAGCACATGCCGGCAGGCCAGAGCCTGCTGAAGCTGCGCATCAAGGAGGTCCAGGGGTTATTCCTGGAAAACCTGCAACTGGCCAACCAGGCCTGGCGCAAAACGTTTGACGATGAAGCTCAGCTGAGCGGCCTGCCGTCGCGGTTCAAGCAACAAATGGCCCGCCAGGCGCGGGAAGCCGGCCGCACGGGATGGCTGCTGACACTTAGCGATGAATCATTTGGCATCGTCACTCACTACGCCGACAACCGTTTCCTACGTCAGCAGATGTACGAGGCCTACAGCACCCGCGCATCGGATCAAGGCCCACACGCGGGCCAGTTCGACAACGCCGACATACTCAGGCAATTGCTCGATGACCGTCATCAGTACGCCACCTCCCTGGGCTATTCGAATTTTGCCCAGCTGGCGATCGAGCCAGAGCAAGCCGCCTCCACTGAAGAAGTCATGACGTTTCTGCGGGCACAGCTCGAACGGCAGCAGCACACATTCAAGCGGGACGCCGACCAGCTCAAGACCTTTGCCACGCAGCAAGGTCTCAGCGACCTCCAGCCCTGGGACTACCCCTACCTGGCGAATCAACTTCGCCAGCAGGCAGCAGGCGTTTCCAGGGAAGCGCTGAGTGTCTGGTTTGCATTGGAGCCCACGTTTGCCCAGCTGTTGCGGATGGCGACGGAGTTGTTCGGCGTCGACTTCGTCGAGCGAAAGGATGTAGCGACCTGGCACCCCGACGTGCGTCTGTTCGAAGTCCGCGAATGGGACGCGACCATTGGTTACATTTATTTCGATCCGTTTTCGGATGCCAACCGAGACGGTTTTCCCAATACCACCACCCTGCGAAACCGCCACATCACCGCCGAGGGCCGTCCACGACACCCCATCGCAGCGCTGCATGGCTGGCTACCGCGCAGCGAGGGACCAGACCCGGTCCTGCTCGACCATCTGCAACTGCGAATCCTTTTCCATGAGTTCGGCCATTGCCTGCAGCATGTCCTGACCCGCGCCGACTATCGCGATCTGTCGGGCATCAACAGCCTGTCTCGCGACACCGCCGAATTTGCCGGGATCCTGTTCGAGCAATGGTGCTTCTCAAGGCAATGCCTGGTGCGGATCTCGAAGCACTATCAAACCGGAGAAAAGATGCCTGACGAGGTCGCCACTCAACTGTTGACCTTTGCCCGCACCCAGAACAGTTGGGAAACCGCGGTGCTGTTGCGCAGCGCTTTATTCGACATGGAATTACACCGCACCCACGGCGACGGGCGGACCGTCCAACAGGTATTTGATCAAACCAGCGCGCAGGTGGGGCATCTGCCGGTGTCGCCGAGCGAGCGCTGGCCCAATGGCCTGGACTACCTGGTGACCGGCTATGGGGCGACGATCTACGCCTACGCCTGGGCAAAGGAATTGGCCATGACCGTGTTCCAGCGATTCAAGCGCGACGGGCTGTTCAACCCGGTAACCGGCCGCGCGTTGCGTGAAACCATTTTTGCGCCAGGTGACTCGCGACCGCTGTCCGTCTCCATCGCCGCCTTTTCAGGCACGTCATCGATCAGCGCTCGGGCAGGGTGATCTGCGGCTCAAGGTGATGGGCTGTCGTGGTCGAGTTGACCCAGCTCTTCAAGGAGCAAAGGGCAAACACGCTGGTGCTGCATTCGCCGTTCGCCAATGCAAGACGGAGTTTTTCCACATCGGCCTGCATCATGTAACGAACCCCATCCTTGAAGTGATGGCTGTCGCCGAAGCCGCCTTCGGTCATTTCGTTCAGCGCGTCTTCTTTGCTCCAGCCCTGCACGACCACCCTGTACATCGCCGCCACCAGCCCGGTGCGGTCCGAGCCGTGCTTGCAGTGCATCAGCACGGGGCCCTTGGCTTCGGCAGCCTGGACGGCACGCAAGGCCCGAAGGATGTCGCTGTCGTCGACATGGTTGGTGCGATACGGTAACCGTACCTGCTCAATGCCGGGGGTGGAGAGCCAGCGTGCATCCGACTCCGGCAAGAAGGTGATGACCGTGCCGATCCTGAGCTTCGTCAGCAGGGGCAAGGCTCCACCATCCGGCAAGGAGCTGCGGTAAAGGGTGGGTGACATCTGGTAAAGGTTGTAATCCTTTTCTACAGGCTGGGCCCACTCAGCGGGCCTCGTCTGTACGACATCAGCGGCCTGGACCGAGGGCACGGCCAGCCCCATCAGCAAGGCCAGGCAACACAGTGAACGGGAGCGAAACTTGAACATGCACGGATGACCGGAAACAAGAGAGTTCGAAGTGGAGCAGTTTCGGCTCTGCCCAGTTAAAAACCCGTAACAAGGACGTCAAAGTGTTGTGAATTGTCATCGCAGATGCGCCAACGCCCCTCAGGCGCTGAATGGCACTGGTCCAATCCGAATGCAGGAGATACTGTATGCACATACAGCATCGGAGTATTTCTCATGTCGGCCTCTCTTCCGCCTCGCGGTCGTGGCACCGCTACCAACCCACACAACCGCTTCGCCCCGAGCCGCTCGGTGGTCGAAGATGATGGTTGGTATCAGGAAGTACCACTGACCCAAGGCACCGAAGTGCGCTTCGAGGCAGCGAAGACCATCATCACCCGCAATACCTCTCCGGATATCCCTTTCGATCGCTCGATCAACCCTTACCGGGGCTGTGAACATGGCTGTATCTACTGCTATGCAAGGCCCAGCCATGCGTATTGGGACATGTCGCCGGGGCTGGATTTCGAAACCAGACTGATTGCCAAGAGCAACGCCGCCGACGTGCTGGAGGAGCAACTGTCCAAGCGCGGCTATCAGTGCGCGCCGATCAACCTGGGCTCCAATACCGATCCTTACCAGCCCATCGAACGCGAACAGCGCATCACCCGCCGGATCCTGGAGGTGCTGCTGCGCTATCGCCACCCGGTGACCATCGTGACCAAGGGCTCGCTGATCCTGCGGGACCTGGACCTGCTCACCGAGCTGGCCCGACAACGGCTGGTGGCGGTGATGATCAGCCTCACCACCCTGGATGACGAGCTCAAACGTATTCTCGAACCCCGCGCGGCGGCGCCCAAGGCGCGGTTGCGAGCGATCAGGGTGATGCGGGAGGCAGGCATTCCCGTGGGGGTGTTGTGCGCGCCGATGATTCCGATGATCAACGACAGCGAAATCGAAAGCCTGCTGAACGAAGCCCATGCCGCCGGCGCCCAAAGTGCTTCCTACATCATGTTGCGCCTGCCGCTGGAAGTCGCGCCACTGTTCGAAGAGTGGTTGCAGGCCCACTACCCGCAGCGCGCCGCCCATGTGTTGAGCCTGGTCCGCCAGAGCCGTGGCGGCGAGCTGTACGAGAGTCAGTTTGGCAAACGCATGCGCGGCGAAGGCCCCTTTGCCGACCTGCTGGCCCAGCGCTTCGCCAAGGCGATCAAACGCTTGGGGCTCGATCGGCGCGAAGGGTACACTCTCGACTGCGAGGCCTTTTGCCCGCCGGGCCGACAGATGTCATTGATTTGATTAAAGTTGACCCAGCAGCACAGGCTGGACAGGAGGGCACCTGCACTTTAGGTCATGCCCGTAATCATTGTCCTAGAGCCTCCGATTCAGTTTGAGTTAAGTTTCGACCGCTACCTTGTTCATCGAGTGACTGACGGGTCGAACCCTTTGACCTGGACGTTTTTTAACCAGCCACTGGCGTTATGAGGATGAATCATGAGTGACAAGGATAAACAGCCGTTGGCTGCGTCGGCTTCAGCCCAACCCGAGGCGGAAACCGCCGATGCAGCGCTGCAGCATATTGTTGACGGCTTTTTGCATTTCCATCACGAAGTCTTCCCGCAGCAGGAAGAACTCTTCAAGAAACTCGCCACCGCCCAATCGCCCCGGGCGATGTTCATCACCTGCGCCGATTCGCGCATCGTGCCCGAGCTGATTACCCATAGCTCTCCAGGCGATCTGTTCGTGACCCGCAACGTCGGCAACGTCGTTCCGCCTTATGGACAAATGAACGGCGGCGTCTCCACCGCCATCGAATACGCCGTACTGGCCCTTGGGGTGCAGCACATCATTGTGTGCGGTCATTCCGATTGCGGCGCCATGCGCGCGGTGCTCAACCCTGAAACCCTGGAAAGAATGCCCACGGTCAAAGCCTGGCTGCGCCACGCCGAAGTGGCCAAGACCATGGTCCACGACAACTGCCCGTGCGGCGACGAAAAACAAACCATGCCCGTCCTCACCGAAGAAAACGTGATCGCGCAATTGCAGCATTTGCGAACGCACCCTTCGGTGGCCTCGCGCATGGCCAGCGGTCAGTTGTTCATCCACGGCTGGGTGTACAACATCGAGACCAGCGAGATCAAAGCCTTCGATGCGGACCAGGGTCGTTTCCTGCCGCTCGATGGAAGCCATCCGATCCCGGTCGCGACGCCCAAAGCGCGCTTCTAATCGCTCCTAAATAAATCCTTGCGTGGTCAAGCCTTCCTGCTCTTCGAGCGGGCGGGCCTTGCCATGCCTGAAGAATCTTCAGGAGAACCGCCATGCGTGCTGCTCAATTGAAAGCTGTTCTGCCACGGGAGCTGCTGGCTTCGGTGGTTGTGTTTCTGGTGGCGCTGCCCTTGTGCATGGGCATCGCCATTGCGTCCGGTCTGCCGCCCGCCAAGGGTCTGATCACCGGCATTGTCGGTGGACTGATCGTGGGCTTTTTCGCCGGTTCGAAGCTGCAAGTCAGCGGGCCGGCCGCCGGGTTGGCGGTGCTGGTTTTCGAACTGGTGCGCCAACATGGCGTAGGCATGCTCGGCCCGATCCTGTTGCTGGCCGGGCTCCTGCAATTGCTGGCCGGGCGTTTTCGCCTGGGCTGCTGGTTCCGGGTCACCGCGCCGGCCGTGGTCTACGGCATGCTGGCGGGTATCGGCGTGCTGATCGTGCTGTCCCAGGTCCACGTGATGCTCGACGCGGCGCCCAAGCCGTCAGGGCTGGATAACCTGGCGGCATTCCCCGGCGCAGTCGCCCAGGCGTTGCCGTCGTTCGGCTGGCAAGCCGGCCTGCTGGGTCTGTCGACGATTGCGGTGATGTGGCTGTGGGAAAAATTTCGCCCTCACGGCCTGCGCTTCATACCCGGTGCCTTGCTCGGCGTCGGCTTGGCCACCGTGGCCAGCCTCGTGCTGGCCTTGCAGGTCAAGCGTGTCGAAGTACCGGACAACCTCGCCGAAGCCATCGACTGGCTGCGCCCGGCAGACCTGATGAACCTGGCTGATCCAATGTTGCTGGTTGCCGCCCTGACGGTCGCGTTCATCGCCAGCGCCGAAACCCTGCTGTCGGCCGCCGCCGTCGACCGCATGCACAGCGGCGAGCGTGCGGATTTCGACCGGGAACTGTCCGCCCAAGGTATCGGCAACATGCTCTGCGGCCTGCTCGGTGCCTTGCCGATGACCGGGGTGATCGTGCGCAGCTCGGCCAACGTCCAGGCCGGAGCCACCACGCGGATGTCGACGATTTTCCATGGCCTGTGGCTGCTGCTCTTTGTCCTGCTGCTGTCCAGCGTGCTGCAAAGCATTCCGGTGGCGAGCCTGGCGGGGGTGCTGGTCTACACCGGTTTCAAACTGGTGGATCTCAAGGCGTTTCGAGGCCTGGGCCGTTATGGCCGGATGCCGATGTTCACCTATGCCGCGACGGCGTTGGCGATCATCTTCACCGACCTGCTCACCGGCGTGCTGATCGGTTTTGGCCTGACCCTGGCGAAATTGGCCTGGAAAGCCTCGCGACTGAAAATCAGTCTGGTGGATCTGCCCCAGGAAGGTGAGATGGAACTGCGCCTGGTCGGCGCGGCGACCTTCCTCAAGGTGCCGGCGTTGACCCAGGTGTTGGGGACCATCCCCGAGGGCGTGACGGTACATGTACCGCTCAACAACCTGAGCTACATCGACCACTCCTGCCTGGAGTTGTTGGAAGAATGGAGCCGGGCGAACGCCAGCAAGGGATCGAAGCTGCTGATCGAGTCCCGCGGGCTCAAGCGCCGACTGGAAGGACGGTTGCGAACGACGACGGGGATTGGCGCTGCGGCGTCCTGACACCCTGATAAACGAATGTGGGAGCGAGCAGGCTCGCTCCCACAGGTTTTTTGTTGGCACTTGGAACAGTTGTACACACGTACACCTGTCAGCTATGACAGTAGACGCATTCGTTGAGC
Source organism: Pseudomonas sp. MAFF 730105 (assembly GCF_055380705.1). Classification (NCBI taxonomy): domain Bacteria; kingdom Pseudomonadati; phylum Pseudomonadota; class Gammaproteobacteria; order Pseudomonadales; family Pseudomonadaceae; genus Pseudomonas; species Pseudomonas sp. MAFF 730105. Next base: position 105,065 of record NZ_AP018438.1, on the reverse strand, counting down.
GAGACTTAGTTTGTAGGGGAGGTATCTTCCCTATCTCCCATGGAGCATTCCATGAACTACGCGCTGCTATACGAGTTCAACGACTCTAATGACGATGGCGTGTCAGAAGCCATAATCTCCCGATATAACAACGGGTATAGGCCCGGACTCAAGCCCGATGTCGTCGTCACGGCCTATGCCAATTCCACCACTGGCCAATATGAAACCGCTGAAGGTGTGGACGATGTCGAGGGCGACGACGACATCGACGCCGATGACGCGTCTTACTACACCCTTGCCGCCGACCTGGCCAGCGCCATGGTCACGTTGAGTAGCATGGATGAGCGGCGGCTGTACAAATGCATCCTGGTGTCGTTTGGCAGCAATAGCCGAAACACTGCACTGCCTGACGTCAACATCGGCCTCTACAAGAAAGATTCCGACATGACCGCCCCCGATTCAATCGTGACGGTGACCGGCTACAACAAGGGACTTTATCGAGAGGTCATCAACGCCACCGACGCCGACAGCGATGGCGATACGGATCTGGACGATCACTTGATCTACCGCAAGATCGCGAATTCCTTTGCCTCGATGAAAGACTTCAAGGCCTGAAAGCGAAGGGCATCCTTATGAACGAATGTGGGAGCGAGCCTGCTCGCGATGGCGGTGCATCAGACTACATTTTAGTCAGCTGATAGACCGCTATCGCGAGCAGGCTCGCTCCCACAGGGGGTTGGTGAGAGTCAGCTCTTGATCAAGCCGCCGGCTTATCCAGTTCCAGTCCGACCCCCAGGCGCCGCGACATGCACGGCCAGCGCTTCCAGGCGGCGCCGGTGTTCGGGCTGCTGAGTTTCTCGCGGTAGGTTTCCACCGACTCCAAGGCAAATGTCTCTTCGTTGAGCATCTCATCAAAGGCGTGATGCACCACTTCGTCGAGCTGGTTGGCAAAGGCTTCGCCGATCAACTGGTGGGCAATCAGATTGGCGACCGTCATGTCCAAGGGGATCAATGGCTGGCCGAAATGCTTGATGTACAGGTCATTGACCTCTTCGACGAATCGGTGGGCCAGGTAGGCCTCGTCCAGCAGGCTGTCGAGCCCGACATGGCCGGCCATGATCGTCGGCGGCTGGAGGAAATACTGTTCGGCGATTGTCAGCACCGGTTTGATTTGCGGCTCGATGCCCGCCTCCTTGGCGACCTCGTTGGCCGCATCCAGCAGGTCGGGGACTTCGTCGATGTAGGCGGCGACAAACCGCGCCAGGACGTCGTTGGCGTTCGTCTCTGGCAATTGGATAGCCCGGTGCAGGTGCGGTAACTGGCCTTCCAACTGACGGGCCAATTGGCCGGTCTCGGCTTCGTGTTGTTGGGCTTTTTGGATCTGCTCGCGCAATGCGGCGGTGTTCATGAAAACTCCAGGAAAACAAAGGCAATGAAATAGGGAAGACATAACTTAGCTGGCGAATAAACACGCCTAAGACCTATTTGTCATAAATGCCTCTTCCTTGATGCAGCGCTGTTATATCGGTTTGCCATCATCTGGTTTCGCATCCTTCTCCATTCGCGGCCTCCAGCGCAAGTCCCGTCTGTTTCAAACGATTTACGCCATCGCGTTGCGAGGTTGCAGTCGCTGTCTATACTCGGTTCTGAATGGAGTTAGCTGATGAACCCGATGTACGGCAGCAAGGCACGGCGGTTCGAGTTCGTAGTCTGATGTAGCCGCTCTCCTTGCCGCGGGCTTTATGCCTACGGGATAACAAGAACGATAAGGGGAACCCGCAATGACGCGACATCCACATGTTTGGATGGGCCTCCTGTTGTGTTCGATTTTCAGCCAGGCACAAGCGGCCTGGACTGTGAATATGGCGCCTGGAGCGACACAGATCAGCAATGCAGTTTTCGACCTGCACATGACCATCTTCTGGATCTGTGTAGTGATCGGCCTCATCGTCTTCGGCGCCATGTTCTGGTCGATGATGATGCACCGCCGCTCGACAGGCCAGAACGCGGCCCACTTCCACGAGAACACCCGCGTCGAGATCCTCTGGACCATCGTGCCCTTCCTGATCCTGGTGGCCATGGCGATTCCCGCCACCGCGACCCTGATCAAGATGTACGACTCCAGCGAGTCGGACATCGATATCCAGATCACCGGCTACCAGTGGAAGTGGCACTACAAATACCTGGGCCAGGACGTCGAGTTCTTCAGCAACCTGGCGACACCCGCCGAACAGATCCATAACCAGAGCGCCAAGGGCGAACATTACCTGTTGGAAGTCGACAAGCCGCTGGTGCTGCCGGTCGACGCCAAGGTGCGCTTTCTGGTGACCTCCGCCGACGTGATCCACTCCTGGTGGGTGCCGGCCTTCGCGGTCAAGCGCGACGCCATTCCCGGCTTCGTCAACGAAGCCTGGACCCGGGTCGACAAGCCCGGCCTGTATCGCGGCCAGTGTGCCGAGCTGTGCGGCAAGGACCACGGTTTCATGCCCATCGTGGTCGAGGTCAAGAGTAAGCCCGACTACGAAAAATGGCTGGCCGAACGCAAGGCCGAAGCCGCGCAGCTCAAAGAGCTGACCAGCAAGGAATGGACCCTCGACGAACTCAAGGAACGTGGCGACAAGATCTACCACACCACCTGCGTGGCCTGTCACCAGGCCGAAGGCCAGGGCCTGCCGCCGATGTTCCCGGCACTCAAGGGCTCGAAGATTGCCACCGGGCCGAAGGCCGATCACCTGAGCCTGGTTTTCCACGGCAAACCGGGGACCGCCATGGCCGCGTTCGGCAAGCAGCTGTCGGAAGTCGATATCGCCGCCGTCGTGACCTATGAACGTAACGCCTGGGGCAACAACAAGGGCGACATGGTTACGCCGAAAGAAGTGCTGGAACTCAAACAGGCGGAAAGCAAATGAGCCGGCCTGACGTGTGTTCCCGCAACCGGTCGGGGCTCATCGCCCCGCGCCGTCCAGCCCATTCGTTCGAAGGAGACAGGACATGAGTGCTGTGATCGATGACCACGGTCATGCCGGCGCCGACCACGCCCACGGCCCCGCCAAGGGCCTGATGCGCTGGGTACTGACCACCAACCACAAGGATATCGGCACGCTGTACCTGTGGTTCGCCTTCTCCATGTTCCTGCTGGGCGGCTCGTTCGCCATGGTGATCCGCGCCGAACTGTTCCAGCCCGGCCTGCAGATCGTGGAACCGGCGTTCTTCAACCAGATGACCACCATGCATGGCCTGGTGATGGTCTTCGGCGCGGTGATGCCGGCCTTCGTCGGCCTCGCCAACTGGATGATCCCGTTGATGATCGGTGCGCCGGACATGGCCCTGCCGCGCATGAACAACTTCAGCTTCTGGCTGTTGCCGGCCGCCTTCCTGCTGCTGGTGTCCACGCTGTTCACCGCGGGCGGCGGGCCGAACTTCGGCTGGACCTTCTACGCCCCGCTGTCCACCACCTACGCGCCGGAAAGCGTGACGTTCTTCATCTTCGCCATCCACCTGATGGGGATCAGTTCGATCATGGGCGCGATCAACGTGATCGCCACCATCCTCAACCTGCGCGCCCCCGGCATGACGCTGATGAAAATGCCGCTGTTCGTCTGGACCTGGCTGATCACCGCGTTCCTGCTGATCGCGGTGATGCCGGTGCTGGCCGGCTGCGTGACGATGATGCTGATGGACATCCACTTCGGCACCAGCTTCTTCAGTGCCGCCGGCGGCGGTGATCCGGTGCTGTTCCAGCACGTGTTCTGGTTCTTCGGGCACCCCGAGGTGTACATCATGATCCTGCCGGCCTTCGGTGCCGTCAGCTCGATCATCCCGGCGTTCTCGCGCAAGCCGCTGTTCGGCTACACCTCGATGGTCTACGCCACGGCGGCCATTGCGTTCCTGTCGTTCATCGTCTGGGCGCACCACATGTTCGTGGTGGGCATTCCGCTGGTGGGCGAGCTGTTCTTCATGTACGCGACCCTGCTGATCGCCGTGCCCACCGGGGTGAAGGTGTTCAACTGGGCCAGCACCATGTGGCAGGGCTCGCTGACCTTCGAGACGCCGATGCTGTTTGCCGTGGCGTTCGTGATCCTGTTCTCCATCGGTGGTTTCTCCGGGCTGATGCTGGCCATCGCCCCGGCGGACTTCCAGTACCAGGACACCTACTTCGTGGTCGCGCATTTCCACTACGTGCTGGTGCCCGGCGCGATCTTCGGGATCTTCGCCTCGGCCTACTACTGGCTGCCGAAATGGACCGGCCACATGTATGACGAAACCCTCGGCAAGCTGCACTTCTGGCTGTCGTTCATCGGGATGAACATGGCGTTCTTCCCCATGCACTTCGTCGGCCTGGCGGGCATGCCCCGGCGGATTCCGGACTACAACCTGCAATTCGCCGACTTCAACATGGTGTCGTCCATCGGCGCGTTCATGTTCGGCACTACGCAGATCTTCTTCCTGTTCATCGTGATCAAGACCATCCGTGGTGGCCCGCCAGCACCGGCCAAGCCGTGGGATGGCGCCGAAGGGCTGGAGTGGAGCGTGCCTTCGCCGGCGCCGTATCACACCTTTACTACGCCGCCGGAAGTGAAATGAACACGGTTGCCCTTGTGGGAGCGAGCCTGCTCGCGATAGACGCGACTCGGTGTGCCAGATGCACCGCTATCGCGAGCAGGCTCGCTCCCACAGGGGTTCGTGGGGAGGTTGGGAACCATGGCTGAGTCGATTTCGCTGAAGAAACTGGTCACCCGCCTGATGATCGTGGTGGTGGCGATGTTCGTCTTCGGCTTTGCCCTGGTGCCGATCTACGACGTGATGTGCAAGGCGTTCGGCATCAATGGCAAGACCGCCGGGCAGTACGAAGGCGAGCAGGTGGCCGATGCGTCGCGGCAGGTGCGCGTGCAGTTCCTGTCGACCAATGCAGTGGACATGCCCTGGGACTTCTACCCCAAGGGCGATCAGTTGGTGGTGCAGCCGGGCGCGGTGAACGAGATGGTCTTCGTGGCCCACAACCCCACCGATCGGCCGATGAGCGCCCAGGCCGTTCCAAGCATCGCGCCGAGCACCGCGGCGGCGTACTTCCACAAGACCGAGTGTTTCTGTTTTACCCAGCAAGTGCTGCAACCCGGTGAACGGATCGAAATGCCCATGCGCTTCATCGTCGACCGGGACATGCCCAAGGATGTGAAGCACCTGACGCTGTCCTACACGCTGTTCGATATCACCGCTCGTCATCCACCGGTGGCTCAAAACACTGAACGATAGCGTGCCCGATAAGGAGAACAATAAATGGCAACTCACGAACACTATTACGTTCCGGCCCAGAGCAAGTGGCCGATCATCGCCACGGTCGGGATGTTCGTCACGGTGTATGGCCTGGCGACCTGGTTCAACGACCTGAAGGCCGCCCGACCGGAATCCCACGGCCCGCTGATCTTCTTCGTCGGCGGCCTGCTGGTGGCCTACATGCTGTTCGGCTGGTTCGGCGCGGTGGTCAAGGAAAGCCGCGCCGGGCTGTACAGCCCGCAGCTCGACCGCTCGTTTCGCTGGGGCATGAGCTGGTTCATCTTTTCCGAGGTGATGTTCTTCATCGCCTTCTTCGGTGCGCTGTTCTACGTACGCCATGTGTCGGGACCGGCCCTGGGCGGCGAAGGCACCAAGGGCCTGGCCCATATGCTCTGGCCGAACTTCCAGTTCACCTGGCCCTTGCTGAACAACCCCGACCCGAAACTCTTCCCGGCGCCCAAGGAAGTCATCAGCCCCTGGGGCCTGCCGCTGCTCAACACCGTGTTGCTGGTCAGCTCCAGCGTCACGGTCACCATCGCCCACCATGCCTTGAAAAAGGGCCACCGTGGCGCGCTGAAGCTCTGGCTGGCGATCACCGTGCTACTGGGTTGCGCGTTCCTGAGCTTCCAGGCCGAAGAGTACATCCACGCCTACAAGGAACTGGGCCTGACCCTGGGCTCCGGGGTCTACGGCGCGACGTTCTTCATGCTCACCGGTTTCCACGGCGCCCACGTCACCATCGGCACGATCATATTGTTCGTGATGCTGATGCGGATCATGCGCGGGCACTTCGACAACGAGCATCAGTTCGGCTTCGAGGCGGCGAGCTGGTACTGGCACTTCGTCGATGTGGTGTGGATCGGGTTGTTCATCTTCGTCTACGTGCTCTAGCGCTTTTTACCAAGGCGCGTGGGACACCAACTGGCCACTGAAGAAGCCCCAGGCAATCAAGCCGACGGTGACAGCGGCCAGGCTGACCCGAATCGCCAGGGCGATCATCAGGCGATTGGAATCGCTTTCGTCCTTGACCAGAAAAAACAGGCCGCTGAACAGGCTGACAACCGTGGCGATCAGCATCAGGACGATGGCTGCTTTTAGCATCAGGGACACTCCGGGGGGACGCGATGCACGTGAGTATAGCTTTCCCGTTCGACGACTTTCGGGCGGCGCCATGAAAGGCTTCCGGCCGGGCCTCGTACCGACACTGGTGGTGGCCATTCTGGTGCCGGTGATGGTGTGCCTGGGCTTCTGGCAATTGAGCCGGGGTGAACAGAAGCGCGTGCTCATGGCGAACTACGCCGAGCGTCGCGTGGCGCCGCCAATGGACAGCGCCGAGCTGCAACAGACGGCGGATCCAGCCTTTCGGCCGGTGCAGCTCAGCGGTCAGTTCGACGCCGAGCACAGCATCCTGCTGGATAACCGCCAGCACGACGGCAAGGTCGGCGTCGAGTTGCTGCAACCCTTTCTCGACCACCGCACCGGGCTGTGGCTGCTGGTCAATCGTGGGTGGCTGCCCTGGCCTGACCGCCGCACCCCGCCGGTCTTCGACACCCCCGAACAGCCTTTGAGCCTGGAGGCCTGGGTCTATGTCGCGCCCGGCACCACGTTCCAGCTCCACGCCGACCCCACCGGCGCACCGTGGCCACGCCTGGTCACCGCCATCGAGCCGGACAAGCTCTGGGCCGAGCTGGGCCGCCACGGTTTCGCCTATGAATTGCGCCAACAAAACGGCCCCGGCGCCTACCGGACCGATTGGCCGGTGGTGAGCATGGGCCCGGAAAAACACCTCGGTTATGCCGTGCAGTGGTTCGCCATGGCGGCGGCACTGTTCGGCCTTTTTCTTTATCTCGGATGGCATAACGCAGGGAGACACCATGGGAACCGCCATGAATCCAACCAACACGTCTGAGGCACCCTCCGCGCGCGACCGTCGCAAGGGACGCCTGCAACTGCTGCTGATCGTGTTCGGCGTCATCGGCCCGATGATCCTGGCCACCGGCATGTACAAATTCCAGTTTTGGGTGCCGGACAGCCGCAGCTATCACGGCGAACTGATCGGCACCGGCCAGACCCGCGCGGAGATCGGCGTACAGGCCGATGAGCAGCGCTGGCAGATCCTCGTCACAGCGCCGAAGGAATGCTCGGCGGACTGCCGGCAACTGGTGTACCTGGCCCGACAGGTGCAGATCGGCCTCGGTCGCGACGCGTCCCGCGCCAGCCATGCCCTGGCCATCGCCCAACCGCTGGATGCCGAATATGACGCCCAGCTGCAGCGCGAATACCCACAACTGCAACGCTACCCGCTGGACTTGCCGGTCTATCAGAAAGACGTCCAGAACACCGACGGCGCCCAGCTGTGGATCATCGATCCCCATAGCAACCTGGTGCTGCGCTACGACGCCCGGGTCAAGGGCAAGGACCTGCTCAACGACCTGCGGCACCTGCTGAAACTGTCGAACATCGGATGAGGGCATCGACATGGCCAAACCAGGATTTCGCCTTGCGCTGTTTGCCACCCTGCTGGCACTGATCGTCGTATTGCTGGGCGCCTACACCCGCCTGACCCACGCCGGCCTCGGTTGCCCGGACTGGCCCGGTTGCTACGGGTTCATCAGCGTGCCCAAGAGCGAAGCCCAACTGGCCCATGCCGAACTGCATTTTCCCGATACCCCGGTGGAAGCCCACAAGGGCTGGAACGAGATGGTCCATCGCTACTTCGCCGGGACCCTGGGCTTGATGATCGTAGCGTTGGCGGCACGGTCCTGGATGAACCGCCACCGCCCGGGCCAGCCCTTGAAGTTGCCGTTGTTCCTGCTGGCGGTGGTTTTCGCGCAAGCGGCATTCGGCATGTGGACCGTAACCCTGAAGTTATGGCCGCAGGTGGTGACCGGACATTTGCTGGGCGGCTTCGCGACGTTGAGCCTGCTGTTCCTGCTCACCTTGCGATTGTCCGGCGTACTGCCGGCACTGACCGTGCCCAAGCGCCTGCAACATTGGGCCACCGCAGGACTGCTGCTGGTGATCGGCCAGATCGCCCTCGGCGGTTGGGTCAGTTCCAATTACGCCGCGGTGGCCTGCATCGACTTCCCCACCTGTCACGGCCAATGGCTGCCAGCGGCGGACTTCGCCAATGGCTTCCACCTGACCCAACACATCGGCCCGAACTACCTGGGCGGCCAACTCGACAGCGACGCCCGCACCGCCATTCACCTGACCCACCGGATCGGCGCGTTGCTGGTGACGGTAGTGCTGCTGGGCCTGGCCTGGCAATTGAAAGCGGTGGGTATGACCCGCCTGGCGGGCCTGGTGCTGGTCGCGCTGACGGCGCAGATCACCCTGGGCATCAGCAACGTGGTGTTCCACCTGCCGCTGCCGGTGGCCGTCGCCCACAACGCCGGGGGCGCAGCGCTGCTGCTGACCCTGGTGCTGGTCAATTATCACGCCCGCACCAGCCTGGTCCGGGTCAAGCATCAAGTCCCGCTGCGCTGGCGGTTCACCCCGCATAAACACGGCGCCAGCCCCATCACAATAAAAGGAGAGATGCCATGGCAACCCTGACCGGTGCACGCCGCAGCCAGGCGATCTGGCGCGACTATCTGGAGCTGACCAAGCCGAAAGTGGTGGTGCTGATGCTGATCACCTCACTGGTCGGCATGTTCCTCGCCACCCGCGCCGGTGTGCCGTGGACGGTGCTGGTGTTCGGCAACCTGGGGATCGCCCTGTGTGCCGGCGGCGCGGCGGCGGTCAACCACGTGGTGGACCGACGCATCGACGCAGTAATGGCCCGCACCCACAAACGCCCCTTGGCCGAAGGCCGGGTCTCACCGGCCGCCGCACTGACCTTCGCCCTGGCCTTGGCGGTGATCGGCCAGGCGCTGCTGCTGGCCTTCACCAACCCGCTGACGGCCTGGCTGACCTTGGCCTCCTTGCTGGGTTATGCGGTGGTCTACACCGGTTTCCTCAAGCGCGCGACGCCGCAGAACATCGTCATCGGCGGCCTGGCCGGTGCCGCACCGCCGCTGCTGGGTTGGGTGGCCGCCACCGGCCACGTCAGCGCCGAACCGCTGTTGCTGGTGCTGATCATCTTCGCCTGGACCCCGCCGCACTTCTGGGCCCTGGCGATCCATCGCAAGGAGGAATACGCCAAGGCCGACATCCCGATGCTGCCGGTCACCCACGGTGAGCACTACACCAAAATCCATATCCTGCTCTACACCCTGGTGTTGCTGGCGGTGAGCCTGATGCCGTTCGTGATCCAGATGAGCGGGCTGCTCTACCTGGTGTGTGCACTGGTGCTGGGCGCGCGGTTCCTGCAATGGGCCGTGGTGTTGTACCGTGGCAGTCGGCCGCACGCGGCGATCAACACGTTCAAGTACTCTATCTACTACTTGTTCCTGCTGTTCATCGCCCTGCTTGTAGATCATTACTTACTGTTGAGCCTATGACCCGAACCCAGAAAACCGTCTTCATCCTCGTGGCCGTGATCGCGCTGATTCTCGGCCTCACCGTCAACAAAGTGCTGTCCGGCAAGGGTGAAGGCGACCCGACGGCGCTGATCGACGCCGGCATCATCCTGCTGCCCCAGGCCCGCACCCTGCCGGACGTGAAAATGACCGACCAGGACGGCCAGCCCGTGGCCGTGGACGGCTTGAAAGGCAAATGGAGCCTGCTGTTCTTCGGCTACACCTTCTGCCCGGACATCTGCCCGACCACCCTCGCCCAACTGCGCCAGATCAAGAGCGAGTTGCCGAAAGAAGCTGTGGATAAGTTGCAAATCATACTGGTGAGCGTCGACCCGAACCGCGACACGCCCAAGCAGCTCAAGCAATACCTGGGTTACTTCGACCCACAATTCAAAGGCCTCACCGCCTCCTCCATCGAAGACCTGCAGAAACTCGCCAACGCCGTGAGCATCCCGTTCATCCCGGCGGACACCAGCAAACCCAACTACACCGTCGACCACAGCGGCAACCTCGCCGTCATCGGCCCGGACGGCCACCAACGCGGCTTCATCCGCGCGCCGCTGAACAACCAGAAACTGGTGGCGCAGTTGCCGGAGATGCTCAAGCGCAAATAGCACCTACCCACACCTCTATGGGACCAATGCTGTTCACCAGAGAAAGTAGATAAACCTGTGGCGAGGGGATTTATCCCCGCTGGGGCGCAAAGCGCCCCCAAAACCCGAGCACGGGACGCGTCAGATGAGTCGAGAAGAACTGCGCTCCCCCGCCACAACTGAATCGACAAACCTTTAAGCAAACCGCATACCCCTGTGGGAGCGAGCCTGCTCGCGATGAATTCAACGCGGTTCCAAGCGAAAACCAACCCCTGCATCACCCAAAAGCCCTCCTCCTACAGCCCCCACCTACACCCCACCACCAAGCCACGCATCCTTGCGCCTTTGCCTACAACTACGCCAGAATCCGCCCGCTTGTGCGCCTTGTTCCTGGGCTCTATCGTTTCCTTGCCACTGCTCATCAGTGGTCGGGTTTAGTAGCCTGGTTCACATCTTCGGTTGCACAAGTCTCATCAGCAGGCATTGCCTGTTCTTGATGGTGGCTGTGCGCATGGCGCCTTCGGGCGCGCCGGGTTTGGTGTGATCACCGGTCTACTAACTTGCGCACAGCCGCCTCCATCCGTTTAGTAGCGAAATGGCGCGGCCCCATTAGAGGATCACACCAATGTTCAAAGTAACTCCAAACCCACCAGAAACAGACCCCACCACACAGTCCGCAAAAGCCAAGGCCAGGAAGCAAGAAGAAACCACCAAACGCGTGCTGGACCACTACTTGCTGCCGAAGACAGATCAATCCAAAGACGAACCGATACCGGGGCAGGTTTTCACCGTTGTGAAAGGCCTCGATAACGAATGCATGCTCGCCAACCTCAGTGAAACGCTGGCTTCGGCCGATGCCATGGTTACTGATCTGGCGTTTGACCTGGATGGCTCGCGGCGCCATTTGGCGCTAGGGATTCAGCAGATGATTGAGCTGAGTTCGTTGTTGGCGAATCGGGTGTTGGATAATGTGGAGCCGCGGCAGTAGGCATTTTGATTATGATACCCGGCAACCTATGCCGGGTTATCATCCACAAAACCGCCGAGCAACTCCTATGTATACTCGAGACTCTTCCGGGCAATACTCTCTCTAGAAAATACGAATGAAAACAGCGACCGGTCATAGCAGAAATTCAGCAAGGGAATCCATTCCCGATTTTACTTTTTGAGTTTTTATATCCCAATTCATGCTCATTACGAGATGCACCGATCACAGAGAACCTACATAGGAATGGAAAATCAGTCTGGCTCTATGGGAGAAAAGGAACGGTGCCAGACAGCTTTGCAGGTGAAAAAAATTCCGAGGCACTGCAATCCGCCGATAAAAATTTTAGCCGTAGTTTTTTTACGGCAGCTATAAAAACTGGTAAGCTCACGCTATCAATCAGAAGGGGCTACCCTGATGCTACGGAAATTTTCTGTTAAAAACTACCGAAACTTCTCAGACTGGCTATGTTTCGATCTAACTAGCCAGCAATACGAATTTAATGAAAATGCGGTCAGTGAAGGTATAGTGAAACATGCCATGATCTATGGCCCTAATGGCGGAGGCAAATCTAACCTCGGCCTCGCAATGGTTGATCCGGTTTTACATTTAATTGATTCACCCAGTTACTTCCCCTCGCTGGATAACAACTATCTTAACGGCAGCCCAAATGTACATATCGCGGAATTTATCTTTGAATTTTGCATTGACGACGTACACATAGAATATAGTTACGGAAAGAAAACCTGGAGCACGTTAGTCTACGAGCATCTCTCAATAGATAAAAATGACGTCCTTCATATAGATCGCCGAGAATCAACCTTAGCGAATATCGAGCTGAAAGGCGCGGAACATCTAAAGAGGGATGTGGGCGACTCGGAGATATCGCTACTTAAATATGTGAAAAGCAATACAATATTAGATGAAGGCGCCATAAATAATACCTTCACAAAATTATTGGACTTTATTGAGGGAATGGTTTTCTTTCGCTCGTTAGATGCAACCAAAAAAGGCGAATATGTAGGCAAAGATATCGGCGTTAAGCGACTATCGCAAGGCATAATTGAAAGCGGCGCTATAAAAGACTTTGAAAAACTCCTTAACGATGCGGGCGTAGAGTGCAAGCTTGTCGTCGCCGACAGCAACAATAGCAGTGACAAAGCTATTTATTTTGATTTCGGCGGGATAAAACTGGAGTTTGGGTCAGTAGCATCCACGGGAACATTATCCCTCGGAATTTTCTATTTTTGGTGGCTCCGATTGATGGCGGGAGCGGTAACGTTCGCATATATAGATGAGTTTGATGCGTTCTATCACCACGCTTTAGCTTCAACTATAGTTGAAAAAATCACTACATCACAAGCTCAGACTATTATGACTACACATAACACTGGCGTGATGAGTAATGACCTTCTACGGCCTGACTGCTACTTTGTGTTGGACAAGACAATTTCTCCTATCACTGAGCTAACGGACAAAGAACTTCGAAAAGCACACAACTTAGAGAAAATTTATAAAGGACTGTCTAGCTGATGGAGCGGACATTATTTATATTTGAAGGCGAAAAAACTGAACGACTTTACTTTCAAAGCTTAGAGCGCGCGTTTTTCCCCGGCGAAGAAAGCCGACTATTAGCCAGCTTTCAAAACGATCTCTACGAACTCTATGCGCAAGTTGCAGAAGATGAAGACCTAGATCTTTTTGAACTCATTAAAGAACTAAACCCAAGCGCCAACAAAGATGAAAACTTAAAAAATTTAAGACGCGACCAAATAGGACAAATTTATCTATTCTTTGATTTCGAACCGAAAGACGATAAATTCACCGGGAAAAACTTGCTTAACATGCTCCGCCGCTTCGATAACGAGACGGATCTTGGAAAGTTATTCATAAGCTACCCAATGGTTGAAGCCATTCGAGATATCGATAATCCTGAGGAATACTTAGACAGAACAGTCGCCATATCTGACTGCATAGGTGCTGTTTATAAAAAACTTTCCGCTGAAAGAGGTAGCCATGTGTATCAAGATGCAAAAAAAATAGATAAGCAACGATGGCAGTTCCTGATTGGAGCAAATCTTCGAAAGGCCAATATTCTAACGATTGGAGAAGACACCGCAGCAATTGTTGGCGACCAAGCATCACTCGCTTTAGCGCAACTAATTAACGACTTGCCTCGCGACCCACTGCCCGTACTCAGCGCTTTCCCAATCTTTCTTGTCGATTATTTTGGATTGGACGTCTTAAATAGCGCCCCCTAATCAAAATTATATATTTTGCTCGCGAGCGGGTCCCCAAGCACCTCATTCTCAACAAAATCTTTGAGTACTCCTCCTCGTATAATTCGCTCTACACGCTAGCCACTCAATTCTAAATTTAAACCCCCTATGTTCCTCACACTTCTCTCGGTGCGCTTTTCTAAAAGGTTCTGACCACCGATAAAGCTCTAATGATCTGCAACCTCATCTAATATGTACTTTTTAACCCGCTCTGGTTCCGATGAAGTACTCCAGTCCTTCAGGAAACTCGACGTCTAAGAGTTCTGATATTTCCTTTACTGAAAAATGGGGACAGATTTATTTCCAGTAAATAAATCTGTCCCCATTTCTTACTGCCTATTTCAAAACCACGTATTGGTCTGCACCAACAGAATACTTGTATGGCACGCCACCGGTGATCAAAAGTTCCTCTGCAGATGGGTCTATACCGTTGAGTGCTAGAAAGTGGATGAGATAAATACCTGAACTCTCCAGGCTCTGTACAAAGGTGATCTCATAGCTTTCACCCGCTCCAACATTTACGAAGCGTAGTGGCAAACGGCTGACGGTTCCCGGATAGCGTCCAGAAAGTAAGTTGATAGGTTTTTGGTAGATTGGTTTCCCGTCAATAAAGGAAACCGGTACTAGCGTCAAGGCATCATCGTCCAAAGTAACTTTGCTTTCCTTGTTTCCAAGATTTGAAAGAATCACCTTAACCTGAAGCAAATTTTGCCCATCCATGAGTGGCTGAACCATTGATTCAACCTTAGCTTGGATATGCGGCTTTTGTGTAGTTTTCTGTTCCATCTCCTTGAGTGTGTATTCTGTGACTTCCTTTTCTTTTTTCACATACACAGCGGAGTAATACCCCCAAACCGCGAGGACGATCGCTGCAACGATTGTTGTAACTTGAGCAACAACCTGAACCCCAACGTGCACCTTTTCAATTCTGCCAAGCCAATTCTTCAGCATATTTAACTCCTTGTAGGACAAATGGGATATGACCGCTAGATAATGTCAGCTAAACCGTTTGGGGAACATGGATTACTCTAATTAAATCCTTCTAAAATAACTAACGAGCTCCGCCCTATTAAAAGGCCGCTGATGCCAAACTCTGGATTTCAATTTCAACTTCTTTAGTGATTGAAACTACCTCCTGCGAGTGGAGCTCATACTCATCGGTAATTTGCTCTTGACTCTTGTTTGCCAAGAAAAACAACGCCCGCCCCGCATCTCGGATTAATTCCGCAAGATGTGAAGTAGCTTCTATTTGGTTCGCTAACATCCAGCGCCTGATAGCTTTACTTGACAACCCAGACAACTCCTCAACTTGAGCGCCACGTCTATTAACTATCTGAAGAATGGTGCGTTGAGCATCGATCCTGTTATTGAAACTCTTCATGATTCATCTACCGTTATAAGTAAAGTACGCATCCAATCCTCTATTATCCCTAACTCCATTGTGACGAAAGTAACTTCTTCTTTGGATATCATTTCGCCTAATCCACGTGTACAGAGGAGTCGTGCGCGCTCCAGCAGGCCGAAGCTTTCGCTTGAAAACGATAAGCTGTTCGCTCCAAGCCGAAGAGCAGAGTAGCGCGAAAAGTTAGGCGACTCAGCCCCAAGCGAATAGCAAGTAGCAAAATTGCGCATTGCTAGAAAAATTGTCGACATCTCGAAAGTCGGACTGTTCGTTCCAACGCGAAGCGCGTTAGCGGCCACGTCAAACAGTGCGAAAAATTTGCGGCAATCTCGGGCTGCCGATTGGTAGGGGGCGGGCGTACCTAATTCACTCAGATAGTCAGTCCCATCGGGCGAAAAGAGCAGTTTTGCCTCAAGGGACAAATGCCAAGCAAACGGGGTGCCCTCACGCCAGATTTCTGCCACTCGGGCGTATGAGTAGACAGAATACATCTCTGGATCAAACCTCTGATCGACCCCTTCTGTAACCGCTAAGAGATCAACATCAGACTCAGGCGTAACCTCCCCCCTGCAAATCGATCCGAACGCATAAATATGTGCCATCATCGCCGATTGAACCGCTTCACAATAATTGCCATGAAAAAACCAAAGAGAACTAGCCGAACGAACGTGATTAAGGTGATATAGCCAGAAGGAAAATAGGATTGCTTAATCGTGCCAAGAAATATCTGTGGAGCTTGCAAAAAAGCGCCCCAATAACTTTGTAGCAATGATACATCCCTATAATTGACAACATCAAAGGCACTCATCAACACCAAAAACACTAGAACAGTGCGAGCCAACTTCCAAGCGCTTTCCCCGTTGCCCCATAAAAAGTCGAGTAATTTAAAGTTAATCCATAGCAAGAGTTGCTGGACGCGACGCCAAGACTTATATTTTTTTCGATAATAAGACTCATTCGAGCGCCAGGCCTTGTATAAATGATCTTTAGTAGCATCCAATTCTACCTCGATCGCCTTATTCACTGACAGAGCATCACCCAGCTGCTGATAGTTCATACGTAAAGATCGAGCAAACCGAACCTTAAGGTTTTCGTTGCCGGGGCAACCACTTGAAAGCACCTCGTTATTGATATCGGTTCTTTCAAAGTGGGCATACTCAAATTTACAACCACTGAATGTAGAACCGTGAAGATTAGTCCCGATAAAGCGACATCCTGTGAAGTCGCAGGAGTCAAATTTACAGTTGCGCAAATAGCACGAGTCGAAAGTGCAGTATCTAAAGTTCACATTCGTGAATTCACGACTCTTTGCCACTAGTCGAACAAAGAGTAAATTTTCATGTTTTTCACCTGAAATATCGTCGGTAAACTTCTGATCCTTCAGCTCATGCTTACCGCTATCAGCTAGCATCGATTCTTTCCTCTTTTGTGTAGCCATAAACGGTTTCAGCGCGTTGGCTAGCCTATATTCACGACGAAAGGGCCACTCCGGGCCGCACAGTAACCATCTTTAACGATAAAGCACTCAATCGTATGTGACCCTCTATAAGCTGCGTGTTCGGTTCGCACCAAGTTGCCGGCAGAGACTGTTCCCTCCAAAAACTCGCCTCTCAAATCCTTAGCTTTTAGCGCGACAGGCCCAGTATTCACCACTTGCCAGAAAACTTTGTAAGGCCTTGGAAGATTGCTGCTTGCCTCAAAACGTAAAGAACTTCCTGTCGGTACGAGGGCTCCATTATTACCTACAGCTGTCGTCCGAAACCCAGCCTTGCTCATTGCACAAGAGAGGCTAACGTCACCTTGGGGGACAGTTGGCCAGGCCACGGGTTTACGGTGCGGAGCATCGAACAGACGCTGCATCGCTCCGTGAAGTCGACGGGTAGTAACTGACTTCGCAACAGCACCAGGGCTAAACCGGGTCGCAGCTTTCTCCAACAACTCACGACCAAGCCGGGGGGAAAGCAAGTCGATTATTTGAGCTAGGTCGATAGTCTCACCGGCCCGTTCAAAGTCCCTGCGCGCCGTATCGAGCCAATCATCGAATGCTAACTTTTGCTCCGGCTCTGCTTCCCACGCGTCTGCGAAATTTTCGCGTGGGTCAGAGGGATTGGCGATCCAATAGGCTTGTCCCCGAACCTCGATATATTGGTCCATCGACGCGAGGATGCTGAACAGAGCTCCGGTGACCGTGGCCTCCTGGTTATACGAATGGGCAGCCAGCGTCGATATGATGATTGATGATGGCCACCCCTCGGGCTGCTCTGAAAAACATAGGTCCCGATGCCGCTTCAGTATTTGGATTGCCGACTGTAATGGGGTTTTGACACGAAATGCTGGAATATCCGCAACGTCAGCTTTGGCCTCGCGTAGGGCCATAGCACGGCGTCGCTCATTAAAAGCTACCTCCATCCGCGTCATGAACCAGTCAGCGTAACCGTTGGGATTGCTAGATGGCCAATCGTCTGTGTAGTACAGGTAGCCAGGGTGATTGCTGTCAGTGATTGAAATCGACTTTTCTACGAATTCAATGGATAGCCTTCGTGCCTCACGGAGCGAGCGCTGACGCTGCCCGTCAGGAACAGACGGCAAAACATCCATATGGAATTGGGCAGAGTCGGCGTAGTTCAACGTCCAACAGCGGTCCCAGCCAGATGGCTCCTCCATTGAATACCGCGCCGCATACAACCTGAGCTCATGTCCAAGATCATCAAAAAGTTGCTTCTGGGTTATGGACATCTTGCTTACGCCAAACTCGCAGACGACATCCAGATCGTAGTGCTCTTCGTCGTTTAAGGGACGTATCACCGTTCCAAGTCGAAACGACCCTTGAATGTAGGCATTGATACCTAATTGCGCAAAGCGGGAAGCCGGACGCTCCAACCAATCGCAGATCGAACGGTAACTACGGTCGGCGGACGCGTAGCGTTCTTCAGGGATGTCCAAAGTGGACGCTAAATGAGTGATTAGGCGATCAGCAACAGAGGTAACCTGCGTCATGACTTTGCCTCACTACGCAGCGAGGCGGGCAAAAAGCAGTCGATTTCCCTATCAGAGAACGTGAGCTCCTCGTTGAATTTCAGCGCCTTTTGAGCTGCCGCGTAGGCCTTGGCGTCGGTCTGTGGAGCTGCTTTGTAAATAACGGAAAGTCTTTCCTGCAACTCGTCCCGTCGTTCCGAGGCCTTTTCGTAGCTAATGGCACCAGCTTTCAAATCCGTGAGTAGAGACAGATAGGACTCGCGGATAGGCCAGATGCGCGCCGCTGCATCACGATGCTTCTGGGCCGTCCCTCCGGGGTCAAACCCCTTCATGTAACCAGACAGAAATAACGTTAACAATGAAAGGATAGCAGTGACAATCTTCGCCCAGTCGGGACCAAAAACCGCCGCGATTACAGCTCCAGCAGCCGTAAACGCGGAAACTATTATCTGGAATATCTTCAGGAGTCGCAGAGTAGCGGCACACTTGTCCGCCATCTTTTCATGAGTTTTGTGGGTGTATATGACCCGACCTAAGCACTCGCGCAGTTGTCCTTCCATATGCACAAAGTCACTCATATCTGTCCTCCCTGAACGCTACTTTGGCCACCATTGTGCCACTTCCAAGCTTTGCAGTCTTCGAGGAATAAGGGGTCGGGTTCATTCTGATATTTCAGTCTGCCCCTTCCTTCTCCTCAGCCAACCTGCTCAAACCGCCGCTGCTTCATGAACAATCCCATCCCCATCCCCACGGCAAAAACCGACAGCAACCCCAGATCAAACCCCAACAAGCGGCTCTGGCCTGCCACAACGGAACCAACCGCACCCGTCGCCACCAACGCCACTCCCAGCCACTTGCGCAACAGATACGGCTTGAGAAACCAATCGAGCAGAAAGGACACCACCAAGGCAATGACCACCTGAGTAATTACGGACATATAGGTCTCCAGTCAGGTCTTGATGATTAATGTCGAGAGGGTGCGTTGCGGACCAATACCGCCGTTGACCTACGCCTCGATGCTGACCAATACATCGCCCGCAAGGTAGGTGAGTAGGATTTCATTTGGATAGAACTCTGTAGCGACAAAATGGGCTGCTACGCTCAAACAGCGGCTAAAAGCAGTGCCGTCTCCTGGACTCCCACTGCCACCGCGCTCGGAATGCTCCCCCATGAAACCACTGTATTTAGCCTTATCGCTTACCTGCCTCTCACACCCTGCCCTGGCCGAAACCCTCACCTTCGCAACATGGAACCTGGAGTGGCAGCGGTCGGCTCCGCTCAGCCAGCGAGAGTTCGAGGAGTGCTCCCAAATCAAGGCCGCTGATCGCGAGCGACTTGAAGAAACACACCCCTACCGGTGGGAATGCAAATCGCCGGCGCAGATAGCGGACATGAAGGCCGTGGCGGCACAGCTGAATGCTGATGTGATTGCCGTGCAGGAAGTCGAGAGTCCTGAGGCGCTTCAGCAGATCTGGCCGCAGGATCAGTACGATTTCTACGTCAACATGCAGAGCCCTTGGATACAGCGCACGGGGTTTGTTGTCCGCAAATCCAGCAGGCTTGAGGTCGGGAGGCTCGGCGATGTTCGCCCGCTTGGAGAGGCCTTCAAGAGTCATGCTCGCCATGGCGCGGAGTTACCCGTGACGATCAAGGGCATGACCCTCAAGCTTTTATCCGTACACCTCAAAAGTGGCTGTTTTGACCAGGCATTGAACAGCGGGTATGCGACCAAGCGTGATAAAGCTAACGGGGTCGTCACCTGCGACGTGCTTAGAAGGCAAGCACCAGCTCTGGAAGCCTGGCTCGATAAGGCAATCCAGTCTGGCGCTTCCGCAGTGATTATCGGCGATTTCAATCGTCGATTTGACGCGGAGGTTGAACACGAAACAGCGCCAGAAGTGAGTCTTTTTGCTGAGCTTTCAGATGGCGAGCCTTCTGCTGCCAGGTTGTTTCGCCCAACCGAAGGTTATGAGGCCCTTCCCGAATGCCGGGGCGGAGGCTCCAAATGGTTCATTGACCACGCATTGATAACTCGCGAGTTAAGAAAGCGCTATGTGGCCGGTTCGTTATCGGAGTTTCCTGTGCCGATGAAGGGTTCTGACCATTGCCCGCTTGTTTTCAGGATGAGGTTCTAAGCGGTTGATCGACTGGCCCATAACCTGTGGGAGCGAGCCTGCTCGCGATAGCGGTCTGTCAGTTGACGAAGTGTAGGCTGGCAGGGCCCCATCGCGAGCAGGCTCGCTCCCACAGGGGGAATGGGATTTGATCTTTAATTGAGCGGCGCTTTTTGGGGGCGCTTTGCAATAAAAAACCCGGCGTCCTGCGCCGGGTTTTTTAGTCAGTACGCGATCATCATTTGGAACTGGCTTGCGCCGCTTCAACGATCAGATCCGCCACTTTCTCCGGGTTGGACGTCATCACCACGTGGGAGGCGCCGGGGACGGTGACGGTCTTTTTCGAGCCCGCACGGTCGGCCATGAACTTCAGGGCAGCCTCGGGGATGTTCTTGTCCGCCGAACCGTAGATGAACCAGGACGGCAGTTTTTTCCAGGCCGGATCGCCAGAAGCTTCCTTCAAGGCCGCCTCGCTGATGGGCCGTTGGGTGGCGGCCATCAGTGCGGACTCAGCCGCTGGAACGTCGGCGGCGAACTGTTGGCCGAATTTGTCCTGCTGGATGTAGAGGTCCTTATTGCCGTCGTCCAGTGGCACCGGTGCGGCCAGGGTCGGCCCGAGGGTGCCGCCCGGGTAACGGCCGGACAGTTCGATGGCGGTTTCGCCTTTGTCCGGGGCGAAGGCCGCGACGTAGACCAGCGCTTTGACCCGCGGGTTGTCATGTACGGCGTTGGTGATCACGGCGCCACCGTAGGAGTGGCCTACGAGGATCACCGGGCCGGCGGTGTGCTCGACGATGTCAGCGACATAGTCGGCGTCTTGCTTCACGCCGCGCAGCGGGTTGGCGGCTGCCACCACCGGGTAGCCCTGGCTCAGCAACCGGGTGGCGACGCCATTCCAGCTGGACGATTCGGCGAAGGCGCCATGCACCAGCACGACGGTGGGCTTGGCGGCGTCGGGTTGCGTGGCGGCTGTGCTCTGAAGGGAAGTCAGCGCCATTGCTGCGGTGATGGCGGCGGCCAAGAGCGATTTGAGACTGAGCATGATCATTCCTTTTCTTTTATAGGGATGCCGGGCTCATGTGCGGCGCTGGGCGGCACATGAGCCCGGCGATGGGCTTACTTGCCGAGGAAATTCAACAGGTCCTGATTCAGGCGGTCCTTGTGGGTGTCGGTCAGCCCGTGGGGCGCACCCTGATAGACGATCAGCTCGGCGTTCTGCACCAGCTCGGCGGCGGCATGGGCGGAGGCCGCGATCGGGACGATCTGGTCGTCGTCGCCGTGCACAATCAGGGTCGGCACGTCGAACTTGGCCAGGTCGGCGCGGAAGTCCGTTGCCGAGAACGCCGCGATGCAGTCGTAGGTGTTCTTGTGGCCCGCTTGCATGCCCTGCACCCAGAACGAATCGATCAGCCCCTGGGAGACCTTCGCCCCGTCGCGGTTGAAGCCGAAGAACGGGCCCGAGGCGATGTCGCGATACAGCTGCGAGCGGTTGTCCAGTGAGGCCTGGCGCAGGCCGTCGAACACTTCGATCGGCAGGCCGCCCGGGTAGTCTGCGGTCTTGAGCATCATTGGCGGCACGGCGCTGATCAATGCGGCCTTCTTCACCCGAGCGGTACCGTGGCGACCGATGTAGCGGGTGATTTCGCCGCCACCGGTGGAGAAGCCCACCAGGGTGACGTCTTTGAGATCCAGGGCGTTGATCACAGCGGCCAGGTCATCGGCGTAGTGATCCATGTCGTTGCCTTCCCACGGCTGGCTGGAGCGGCCATGGCCGCGGCGGTCGTGGGCGATCACCCGGTAGCCTTGGTCAGCCAGGAACAGCATCTGTGATTCCCAGCTATCCGAATTCAGCGGCCAGCCATGGCTGAAGGTGACGACTTGTCCATCCTTCGGGCCCCAGTCCTTGTAGTAGAGCTGTACGCCGTCCTGGGTGGTGATATAGCTGCCGTTCTGGGTAGGGATGCTGGTGCTCATTTTTTGCTTCCTTGTTTTAGGCAGTCGGGATGACTGCTTCTGAGAAATGTATTGGAGAAATATGTCGTGTCTGAGAAGGCCGCTTTGCTGGCTGCGAGCTCAGGAGATCACCGCCGCCCGGCGTATCGAGGCCTGCCTGGCCTGGCTGCGTTTATTGGCCTGGGCCAGCTTGCCGACCAGTCGGATCGCCACGGCGGCGCAGGTGATGCCGAAGGGCAGCACGTACCAGTCGCTCATCGGGATGCGCTTGAAGTTGGAGAGGGCGAATACGGCGGCGATGACCCACATGCCAGTGACGTGCAAGGTCTTCCATGCCTTGGGGCCCAGCAGCCGGGCGGGTGCTTTGAATGAGGTCAGCGCCATCAGCAGGATGAAGGTGTAGGCGGTCCCGCCTGGAATGTTGTTCGCCACGGTGCGGGCCGGCCAGAACTCGGTATTGAGCTGCCCATAGGCGTAGATCAGCACAGCATGCACCAGGTGCGAGAAGGCAAAGGCGAGGCCGATGAAGCGTCGTTCGCGAACCAGTGCCTTGGAAAGCGGCGAAGGCACCAGTACAGCGAAGGCCGACGCGGTGAACGCGATCAGGAACAGTGCGAAGGAGGAACGGGCGGTGGCGCGGATGGCGCTGCGCAGTCCCTCGACCAGGTCGGGTTGGACAGCGACTGCCGTGATGCTCATCGCCACCACCAGGGCTGCGACCAGGCCGAACAGCTGCCAGCCCTGGGGGCGGTAGGATGGGGTATGCATGGCAAGATCTCCTGTCGTATGGGTTCGCCATTCAGGGGGCCTGATGGCGATTCGATGGGGAAAATTCTTGCAAGGAGATGTATACCGCCTATGTTCGACAACCGGCGGTTATACGTTCTTTTGAGTACGCGAATGCGCTAGATACAATGGCTTACAAACGCACGTCTATGCGTCCCGCCGGTAGCGGCTGCACTTGATGTGCAGCCAGCATGGCCTACCGATTGAGGCCGAAGTCGAGGGTCACGCAAAGACCGCCACCGTCGCGGTTGCGCAGACTCAGTGCCCCACCAATCGCGACAGTCAACTGCTGGGCGATGGCCAAACCCAGGCCGGTGCCGCCGGTGCTGCGGTTGCGTGAGCTTTCCACCCGATAGAACGGTTTGACCACCTCGGCGAGGATTTCCTCGGGAATGCCCGGGCCCCGGTCGAGCACGCTGATCGTAACGCCCGTGCTCGCGTCGCCGCTGATCTCCACTTCGGCGGTGCCGGCGTACTTCAGCGCGTTATCCACCAGATTCACCAGGATACGGCGCAGGGCATGGGGCCGTGTCTCGATGACCGCGCCGTTCGTGCCGCGCAGGCTGACCTCCCGGCCGGTGTCCTGGTAGTCGCACACCAGGCTGTCGAGAAAGGAGTCCAGGCTGATGCGGCAACTGGCCTCGGTCGCCCCATGGACGCTGCGCGCATAAGCCACGCCTTCGCGCACCAGGTGCTCGATTTCGTTCAGGTCGTTGCCCAGTTTGTCTTTCTCCAGCGAGTCGTCCATGAACTCGGCGCGCAGCTTCATGCGCGTGATGGGCGTCTGCAAGTCATGGGAAATGGCCGCCAGCAGTTGCATGCGCTCCTTCAGGTAAGCGGCGATCCGCGCCTGCATGCTGTTGAAGGCCCGGGCGGCGTAGGCCACCTCACGTGGGCCGCTTTCATCCAACTGCACGGGGTGTGCGTTCGGGTCGAGGTTCTCCACGGCCTCGGCCAGGCGGCTGAGGGGGCGTATCGCGATCCGCACGGCCAGCCAGGTGCAGCCGATCAGCAACACCAGTTGACCAACCAGGACAAAGGGCAACCAGGGCGACAACGGCTTGACCGAGGGGCGCACGTCGATGGTGACCGGGCTGCCGTCGGCCAGTCGCACCTGGGCCTGGAAATGCTGCTGCGGCCCGGGGATCTCGACGAAGGTCAGGTCATAGTTGCTGCCCAGCGAGACCTGAAGGGATTGCGCCGCTGTCGCCGCGAGATCGTTCGAGGCCAGTGGAATGCCCGGGTCATGTTCGCGCAGCAAGTAATCATAGTTACGCCGCTGCAGACGCTTGGTCCACGCCAGGCGCTCGTCGGCAGGCAGACGGTCGAGGATGGCAATGGAGGTCGCCGTGTCGTGTTCGAAGTTGCCCAACATGGCCGTCTTGGTGCTTTGGTAACGTTCGTAGTACTGGGCTGCGAACGTCAGGGACTGGGCGAGTATCAGACCGACCAGGAACACCAGCCACAGCCGCGAGGCCAGCGTGCGGGGCCATTGCAACGCGAGCTTCATGCCTGCTCCTCGAGCATTTCGACGGCGAAGGTAAAGACGTAGCCTTCATTGCGCACCGTCTTCAGGTAGAGCGGTTCCCGGGCGTCATCCAGCAAGCGCTGACGCACGCGGCTGACCAGCAGGTCAATGGAACGGTCGAAGATGTCCGCGTCACGGCCCTGGGTCAGGTTGAGCAACTGGTCGCGGCTCAGTACCCGCTGAGGATGATCGAGGAACACCCGCAGCAACCTGTATTCGGCGCCGCTCAGCGAGACGAGGGTGTCGTCTTCATCGAGCAGATGGCGGGCGGTGGTGTCGAGGCGCCACCGCCCGAACTTGAGCAGGCGGCCGCTCTCGGTGACGACGAAGTTGGGCGGCAGCATGCGGGTACGCCGCAGCACGGCATTGATACGCGCGAGCAGCTCCCGGGCGGCGAAGGGCTTGGCCAGGTAGTCGTCGGCGCCCATTTCCAGGCCAATGATGCGGTCGGTCTCGTCGCTGCGCGCCGTCAGCATCAGCACGGGAGTCGCCTTATGCTTGCCGGCGCGCAGTTCGCGGCACAGCAGCAGCCCATCATCCCCCGGCATCATGATGTCGAGCACGATCAGGTCCACCTGGTTGGTTTCGAGAAAGGCCCGCATCTGGCGGCCATCCGCGACCACGGTGGTGCGCAGACCGTTCTTCTTCAGGTAATTGCCGACCAGTTCCCTGATCTCGCGATCATCATCCACGATCAATACGTGATCGACATGTTCCATGCCCTGCTCTCCGAAATACGCGCATCGAGTGCGCAGTGTGACGATGCCCGGTTGCCGGTTGGCAGGGCAGCGCGGTTCTGCTTTTCCAGCCCGAGATTAAGCCAGAGCCCAGCCAAAACAGCAGCGATTGTATCGCTCTGTATCGCAACCCACCTCAGATACGTAACGCATCCAACCGAGGTGTTTCTCGACACAGCCGAGATACCTCACGGGCCTTAAATGAGCTCCATCGAGACAACATGAATCGCCTCGATGAAACCATCGAACTCATTGAAGGAAAACGACCATGAAACTGAAAACCATCGCTACCGCTTGCCTGATCACTGCCCTGAGCGCCGCCGCATTACCCGCCTTGGCCCAGGACAAAGCCGCCAGCGAGACCTACACCTACGGCACGCACCTGGACATCAAGCGAGTGGTCTCGCTAACTGAGGACGGCGGCCAGACCTGCGGCTTGGTAAATGCGCAGATCAACTACCTCGATTCGATGGGTGAGCAGCGGTCCCTGACGTACCTCAAGCAGGCAGACACCTGCAACAACGAAGGGAGCTGAGCTTCACGGCCCTCATTAAAGCCGCAATCATCGTGCAAACAGGAGTCACTATGAAGAAACTCAAGACCTACCTGACCGCTTTTGCCCTCGCATTGGGCGGCATGGCTGCCCACGCCAATGCCGCCGGTGAGCACAACCGAGGCAACAGCGGCCTCTGCTACCAGCTCACACCGCTGAAGAAAACGCCCTCGCCGCGGGCAGTTGGCCTTTGAAGGCGTTGTGGGGTGTATCAGGAATGGCGGTCCAGTTTCTTGAGAAACACCGTCATTTCCTTTTCGGCCTGTTTGTCGCCATGGGCGCGGGCGGCTTCCAGGCCTTGTTCCCAGGCACTGCGCGCAGCCGCTAAGTCGCCCTGGCCCTGGTGAGCCTTGCCCAACAGTTTCCAGGCGGCCGAATACTTGGGGTCGAGTTCGACGCAGCGTTGCAGGTGTTCGGCGGCGCGGGGGAATTCGTTGAGGTCAAGATAGCCCTTGCCCAGGCCGAAGCGCAGCAGCGGGTTATCCACACCCTTGGCGAGCATTTTTTCCAGGGATTCGAGCATTGGGGGCTTCCTTGTTGGTTGGGTCAGGCTCGTTCCCACGCTCTGCGTGGGAATGCAGCCAGGGACGCTCTGCGTCCCCCTATAGCCGAACGCGGAGCGTCCGTTGAGGCATTCCCACGCGGAGCGTGGGAACGATCGGCACATCCAGGGTCAGAAGAAGCTCAAGCCTACATGGAACAGCTTCTCGACATCGCGAATGTGCTTCTTGTCCACTAGGAACAGGATCACATGGTCGCCGGTCTGGATCACGGTGTCGTCATGGGCGACCAGCACTTCTTCGTCGCGGATGATCGCGCCGATGGTGGTGCCCGGCGGCAGGCCGATGTCGCGGATGGCCCGGCCGATCACTTTGCTGGACTTGGCATCGCCGTGGGCAATGGCCTCAATGGCTTCGGCCGCGCCACGGCGCAGGGAGTGCACGCTGACGATGTCACCGCGACGCACATGCGCGAGCAAGGTGCCGATGGTTGCCAGTTGCGGGCTGATGGCGATGTCGATGTCGCCGCCCTGGATCAGGTCGACGTAGGCCGGGTTGTTGATGATGGTCATCACTTTCCGCGCCCCCAGGCGCTTGGCCAGCAATGACGACATGATGTTGGCTTCGTCGTCGTTGGTCAGGGCCAGGAAGATGTCGGCGTCGGCGATGTTTTCTTCCAGCAGCAGGTCGCGGTCCGAAGCACTGCCCTGCAGCACCACGGTGCTGTCGAGGGTGTCCGAAAGGTAGCGGCAGCGGGCCGGGTTCATCTCGATGATCTTCACCTGGTAGCGGCTTTCAATGGCTTCGGCCAGGCGCTCGCCGATCTGCCCGCCGCCAGCGATGACGATGCGCTTGTAGTTCTCGTCGAGACGGCGCATTTCGCTCATCACCGCACGAATATTCGCCTTGGCGGCGATGAAAAATACCTCGTCGTCCGCCTCGATCACCGTATCGCCCTGGGGCAGGATCGGACGATCACGGCGGAAGATCGCCGCGACCCGGGTTTCCACGTTCGGCATGTGCTCGCGCAACTGACGCAGCTGCTGCCCCACCAACGGTCCGCCGTAGTAGGCCTTGACCGCCACCAGCTGCGCCTTGCCTTCGGCAAAGTCGATCACCTGCAGGGCACCGGGATGCTCGATCAGGCGCTTGATGTAGTTGGTCACCACCTGCTCGGGGCTGATCAACACATCCACCGGGATCGCTTCGTTGTCGAACAGGTCGGCGCGGGTCAGGTAGGCCGCTTCCCGCACCCGGGCGATCTTGGTCGGGGTGTGGAACAGGGTGTGGGCGACCTGGCAGGCGACCATGTTGGTTTCGTCGCTGTTGGTGACGGCCACCAGCATGTCGGCATCGTCGGCGCCGGCCTGGCGCAGCACGGTCGGTAGGGAACCCCGCCCTTGCACGGTACGGATGTCGAGACGGTCACCGAGGTCGCGCAGGCGTTCGCCGTCGGTGTCGACCACCGTGATGTCGTTGGCCTCGCTGGCCAGATGCTCCGCCAGCGAACCGCCGACCTGTCCTGCGCCGAGGATGATGATTTTCATCCGTTCACTCCTATCGAATCGGTCTTAGCCGCGTGCGGCGGCGATCTTGATCAGCTTGGCGTAGTAGAACCCATCGTGCCCGCCCTCTTGGGCCAGCAACTGGCGGCCGTGGGGCTGTTTCAGGCCGGCCTGGGTGGCGATGTCCAGTTCCCGGGCGCCGGGGGTGCGGGCGAGGAACGCTTCGATCACTTCGGTGTTCTCGGTCGGCAAGGTCGAGCAGGTGGCATAGAGCAGGATGCCGCCGACATCGAGGGTCTGCCACAGGGCGTCGAGCAACTCGCCCTGGAGCAGCGCCAAGGCAGCGATGTCGTCCGGTTGGCGGGTGAGCTTGATGTCCGGGTGACGACGGATCACGCCGGTGGCCGAACACGGCGCGTCCAGCAGGATGCGCTGGAATGGCTTGCCATCCCACCAGGCTGCAGTGTCGCGACCGTCGGCGGCGATCAGCTCGGCGTCCAGGCCCAGGCGCTCGAGGTTTTCTTTCACGCGCACCAGGCGTTTGGCTTCCAGGTCTACCGCCACCACGCCGGCCAGTTTCGGCTCGGCTTCGAGGATGTGGCAGGTCTTGCCCCCCGGTGCGCAGCAGGCGTCCAGCACCCGTTGCCCAGTCGCCAGCTCCAGCAGGTCGGCGGCCAGTTGGGCGGCTTCGTCCTGGACGCTGATCCAGCCGTCGGCGAAGCCCGGCAGGGCGCGCACATCGCCCGGGGTTTCCAGCAGGATGCCGTCGCGGCTGTACACGCATGGCCGGGCCGGAATGCCATTCTCGCCCAGCAAGGCCAGGTAGGCATCGCGGGTATGGTGGCGACGGTTGACCCGCAGGATCATCGGCGGATGGGCATTGTTGGCCGCGCAGATGGCTTCCCATTGCTCTGGCCAGAACGCCTTCAAGGCTTTCTGCAACCAGCGCGGATGAGCGGTGCGCACCACCGGATCATGCTCCAGCTCGGCCAGCAGGCTTTCGCTTTCCCGTTGGGCACGGCGCAACACGGCATTGAGCAAGGCCTTGGCCCAGGGTTTCTTCAGTTTGTCGGCGCAGCCCACGGTTTCGCCGATGGCGGCGTGGGCGGGCACACGGGTGTAGAGCAATTGGTAAAGTCCCACCAACAGCAGCGCTTCGACGTCGGCGTCGGCGGCCTTGAATGGTTTCTGCAACAGCTTGGCCGCAAGCGCCGACAGCCGAGGCTGCCAGCGAGCAGTGCCGAACGCCAGGTCCTGGGTGAAACCGCGATCACGGTCCTCGACCTTGTCCAACTGGGTCGGCAAGGAACTGTTGAGCGACGCTTTGCCGCTGAGCACGGCGGCAAGCGCCTTGGCGGCGGCCAGACGCGGGTTCATGAAGCCTCCACCGCTTGGCCGAGGACGCTGCCAACGGCAAATTTCTCACGCCGGCTGTTGAACAAGTCGCTGAAGTTCAGCGCCTTGCCGCCGGGCAGTTGCAGGCGGGTCAGGCACAGTGCCTGTTCGCCACAGGCCACGACGAGGCCGTCCTTGCTGGCCTCGAGGATCTGCCCCGGAGCGCCCTTCCCTTCGGCGCACTGGGCGGCCAGTACCTTCACCGCTTCGCCGTTCAAGGTGCTGTGGCAGATCGGCCACGGGTTGAAGGCGCGGACCAGCCGCTCCAGCTCGACCGCCGGACGGCTCCAGTCGATGCGGGCCTCGTCCTTGTTCAATTTGTGCGCGTAGGTGGCGAGGCTGTCATCCTGCACTTCGCCTTCCAGGGTACCGGCGGCCAGGCCGGCAATGGCCTCGACCACGGCCGGCGGGCCGATCAGTGCGAGGCGGTCGTGCAGGCTGCCACCGGTGTCTTCGGCGCTGATGGGGGTGGCGACCTTGAGCAGCATCGGCCCGGTGTCCAGGCCCGCCTCCATGCGCATCACGGTCACGCCGCTCTCGGCATCGCCCGCTTCCACGGCGCGCTGGATCGGCGCCGCACCGCGCCAGCGCGGCAGCAGCGAGGCGTGACTGTTGATGCAGCCCAGGCGCGGGATGTCCAGCACCACTTGGGGCAGGATCAGGCCATAGGCAACCACCACCATCAGGTCCGGCTTCAGCGCGGCCAGTTCGGCCTGGGCTTGCCCATCACGCAGGGTCGGCGGCTGCAACACCTGCAAACCGTTTTCCAGGGCCAGTTGCTTGACCGGGCTGGGCATCAGTTTCTGCCCGCGGCCGGCCGGCCGGTCCGGCTGGGTGTAGACCGCGATGATTTCATGGGGGCTGGCCAGCAGGGCCTTGAGGTGTTCGGCGGCAAACTCGGGAGTGCCGGCAAAGACGATGCGCAGTGGCTCAGTCATGGAAGCTCTCAATCAACAACAGTCGCATAAAGAAAAAAGGCTTGCCGCGGCAAGCCTTTGAAGGGGGCATCAAGCATTCTGGCGATGGATCTTTTCCAGCTTCTTCTTGATCCGGTCACGCTTGAGGGTCGACAGGTAATCCACGAACAACTTGCCGTTGAGGTGGTCACACTCATGCTGGATGCACACCGCCAGCAACCCTTCGGCGACCAGTTCGTATGGCTGGCCGTCACGGTCCAAAGCCTTGATTCTGACTTTCTGTGGACGGTCGACGTTCTCGTAGAAGCCCGGTACCGAGAGGCAGCCTTCCTGGTATTGGTCCATCTCGTCGGTGAGGGTTTCGAACTCGGGGTTGATGAACACCCGTGGCTCGCTGCGGTCTTCTGAGAGGTCCATGACGACAATACGCTTGTGCACGTTGACCTGGGTCGCGGCGAGGCCGATGCCTGGCGCTTCATACATTGTTTCAAACATGTCATCGACCAACTGACGCACTTCGTCGTCCACTACGGCCACCGGTTTGGCAATCGTGCGCAGGCGCGGGTCCGGAAATTCGAGAATGTTCAAAATGGCCATAAGCTTGATAAATGCACGTGTGAGGTAAAGTCGGGTGGCTGGCCTGGCGTGTATTGGGATGCAGGCTACCGTTGTAAAACGTTGCTCTTGATACGGAGCGAGCCACGGGGGCTCTGGCGTTTTACGCGAACGCACATGATAAAGGGATTCACCGCATGAGGAAATCACTACTCGCCCTGCTGCTCCTGGCCTCGGCCGGTATCGCGCACGGGCAAGTGCAACTTCGGGAAGGTTTCCCGCAGCAATACACCGTGGTCGCTGGCGACACGCTGTGGGACATTTCTGGCAAATACCTGCGCGAACCGTGGAAATGGCCCGAACTCTGGCAGGCCAACCCGCAGATCGAGA
Source organism: Pseudomonas sp. MAFF 730105 (assembly GCF_055380705.1). Taxonomy (NCBI): domain Bacteria; kingdom Pseudomonadati; phylum Pseudomonadota; class Gammaproteobacteria; order Pseudomonadales; family Pseudomonadaceae; genus Pseudomonas; species Pseudomonas sp. MAFF 730105. The sequence goes on along the minus strand of NZ_AP018438.1, from coordinate 74,181 downwards.
ACCCGAACCTGATTTACCCCGGCGATACCCTGTCACTGGTCTACGTCAATGGCCAGCCACGGCTGACCCTCAATCGCGGCGCCTCCCGGGGCACCATCAAGCTGTCGCCGCGGATCCGCAGCTCGCCGGTGGCTGATGCCATCCCGAGCATCCCGTTGCAGGCCATCAACAGCTTCCTGCTGAGCAACCGCATCGTCGACACGGCGGCGGATTTCAACAAGGCGCCCTACGTCGTCGCCGGCAATGCCGAACGGGTGCTCAGCGGCGCCGGGGACCAGATCTTCGCCCGTGGGGCATTCGACACCGACCAGTCGGCCTACGGCATCTTCCGCCAGGGCAAGGTCTACACCGATCCGCAGACCAAGGAGTTACTGGGCATCAACGCCGACGACATCGGCAGCGCCGAAGTCGTGGCGGCCGAGGGCGACGTCACCACCCTCACCCTGCAACGCACCACCCAGGAAGTACGCCTCGGCGATCGACTGTTCAGCGGCGAAGAACGCTCGATCAATTCGACATTCATGCCCAGCGCGCCGAAAACGGACATCAACGGGCTGATCCTCGACGTGCCACGGGGCGTAACCCAGATCGGCGCGCTGGATGTGGTCACCCTGAACAAGGGCCGGCGCGACGGGCTGGCCGAGGGCAATGTCCTGGCAGTGATGAAGACCGGTGAAACCGTGCGCGACCGCGTCACCGGCGAACCGGTGAAGATCCCCGACGAACGGGCCGGCCTGCTGATGGTGTTCCGCACCTACGACAAGCTCAGCTACGGCCTGGTGCTGTATGCCTCGCGCTCGCTGGCGGTGCTCGACAAGGTGCGCAATCCATAACGGGTCTCACAACTTACCAACAGAGTTATCCACAGCTTGTTCCCGTTTGAACGGGATATATGACGATCAAGGATTGATCACATGACATTGCCTGAATGCCCCCCGGTTTCCCCTGCGGAACTGGAGGCTCGCCTGCGCCTGCACCGCTTGCCGGAGCTGGGACCCAAACGTTTCATGACCCTGATGGAAGCCTTCGGCTCGGCTTCCAAAGCCCTCAGCGCGCCGGCCAGCGCATGGCGGGCGCTGGGGTTGCCCGTGGCGAGCGCCGAAGCCCGGCGCAACCCGGATGTGCGCGACGGCGCCGCCCACGCATTGGCCTGGCTGGAGGGTTCGGGCCAGCATTTGCTGATGTGGGACCAGCCTGACTACCCGGCACTGCTGGCACAGATCAGCGATCCGCCACCGCTGCTGTTCGCCGCTGGCGACCCCACCATCCTGGAAAAACCGCAGCTGGCGATGGTGGGCAGTCGCCGCGCCTCGCGTCCGGGGATGGACACGGCCGCGGCGTTTTCCCGCAGCCTGGCCAGCGCCGGTTTTGTCATCACCAGCGGCCTGGCCCTGGGCATCGACGCAGCGGCCCATCAGGCGGCACTGGATGTCGGCGGGCAAACCGTCGGGGTGCTCGGCACCGGCCTGGAAAATTTTTATCCACAGCGCAACCGCCGCTTGGCGGACGCGATGATTGCCCAAGGCAGCGCGGTGCTCTCGGAGTTTCCGTTGGACGCCCCACCCCACGCCAGCCATTTTCCGCGCCGCAACCGGATCATCAGCGGCTTGTCCCTCGGTGTTCTGGTGGTCGAAGCCAGTGTCGCCAGCGGTTCGCTGATCACGGCGCGCCTGGCGGCGGAACAGGGGCGCGAGGTGTACGCCATTCCGGGATCGATCCATCACCCGGGTGCCCGGGGTTGTCATCAATTGATCCGTGACGGTGCGGCGCTGGTGGAAACCGTGGAGCACATTCTCGAAGCCTTGCGCGGGTGGCAACGCCTGCCGCCGGCCCTGGAGCCGGCGCCTGTCAGCCATCCGCTGTTGCGCCTGCTCCATGCCGCGCCGCTCACCAGCGAAGCGTTGGCCGAGGCCAGTGGCTGGGGATTGCCCAAAGTGCTGGCGGCGCTGACCGAACTGGAGATGGAAGGACGTGCCACCTGCGACAACGGCCGCTGGTTTGCGCGCACGCGCTAGGTTTTATGGGGAAGATCGGTAAACTGCGCACAGCCTTATCTTGTGTTGCGGAGAATCTTTCATGGTCAACAGTTGGCGTGTGCAACAAGCCGCGCGAGAAATTCGCGCCGGGGCGGTGATTGCCTATCCAACCGAAGCGGTCTGGGGCCTGGGTTGCGATCCATGGAACGAGGAAGCGGTGGAGCGCCTGCTGGCGATCAAGTCGCGGTTGCCCGACAAGGGTTTGATCCTGGTGGCGGACAACATCCATCAGTTCGACTTCCTGTTCGAAGACTTCCCCGACACCTGGATGGACCGCATGGCCAGCACCTGGCCGGGACCCAACACCTGGCTGGTACCGCACCAGAACCTGTTGCCGGAATGGATCACCGGGGTGCACGATACGGTGGCGCTGCGGGTCAGCGATCACCCTACCGTGCGGGACCTGTGCTCGCTGGTCGGGCCGCTGGTGTCCACCTCGGCCAACCCCCAAGGCCGCCCGGCAGCGCGCACGCGGATTCGCGTCGAGCAGTACTTCCGCGGGCAGATCGACCTGGTACTCGGCGGCAACCTGGGCGGGCGCAAGAACCCCAGCGTGATTCGCGACCTGGCCACCGGGAAAGTGGTACGGCCGGACTGAGCCCGGCCCCAACCTCCGGATTCAATACCTATTCAATGTGGGAGCGAGCCTGCTCGCGATAGCGCCGGTCAGACGAATAAGTGTTGTCTGATACACCGCCATCGCGAGCAGGCTCGCTCCCACAGGGTTTGTGTTACCACAGACCCTATGCACACCACAGTTCAGATGTGGGAGCGGGCTTGCTCGCGAAAGCGGTGGGTCAGCAACATCGATATTGGCTGACCCGACGCATTCGCGAGCAAGCCCGCTCCCACAGAGGTTTTGTGTTGCCACAGAACTTATGCACACCACCATTTCAAGGCAGCAGGATCGTCGACCCCGTCGTGCGCCGCGCCGACAATTCGGCCTGGGCCTTGGCCGCTTCCGCCAATGGATAACGCTGATTGATATCCACCGTAAGCTTGCCGCTGCTGATCATCCCGAACAGTTCGTCGGCCATGCGTTGCAGGTTTTCGGCGTTGTTGGCGTAAGTCGCCAGGGTCGGCCGGGTTACGTACAGCGAGCCTTTCGCCGACAGAATCCCCAGGTTCACCCCGTCCACCGCTCCCGAGGCATTGCCGAAGCTCACCAGCAGGCCACGGGGCGCGACGCAATCGAGCGAGGTCAGCCAGGTGTCCTTGCCAACCCCGTCGTACACCACCGGGACTTTCTTGCCGTCCGTCAATTCCAGCACCCGCTGTGCGACGTTTTCCTTGCTGTAATCGATGGTTTCCCAGGCGCCATGGGCTTTGGCGACGGCCGCTTTTTCCGCCGAGCTCACGGTACCGATCAGCTTCACGCCCAAAGCCTTGGCCCATTGGCAGGCCAGGGAGCCGACGCCACCGGCAGCGGCATGGAACAGGATGGTTTCGCCACCCTTGAGCTCATAGGTCTGGCGCAGCAGATACTGCACCGTCAGGCCCTTGAGCATGACGCCGGCAGCCTGTTCGAAACTGATGGACTCAGGCAGGTGCACCAGGTTGGCCTCGGGCAACACATGCACATCGCTGTAGGCCCCCAGCGGGCCGCTGCCATAGGCCACCCGATCGCCCACTTTGAACCGGGTGACGCCTGAGCCGACCGCCTCGACCACGCCCGCACCCTCGGCGCCCAGGCCCGAAGGCAGGGCCGGCGGAGGATAAAGACCACTGCGGTAATAGGTGTCGATGAAATTCAGACCGATGGCCCGGTTGCTCACGCGCACCTGCTGCGGGCCTGGTTCGGCAGGTTGGTAATCCACGTACTCAAGCACTTCGGGGCCGCCGTGGGAACTGAACTGGATACGTTTGGCCATCTTCACTTTCTCCTTGTCGCAGGACTTTTTACCAAGCCTGACATCGGACTCCTAAGCTTGACCTTCGTCAACTGTGGCGTGGGCAAGTGCGGTGGTATCCTGTGCGCCCATTGGCCACCGGCCCGCTGTACGCCGCGTAGCCCAGTCCTGATCAAAGGGGGTGTCATGACCACTCGCACCGAGGCCGTGAAAGCCTATCTGCTCGACCTGCAAGACCGCATCTGCGCTGCACTGGAAGCCGAGGACGGCGGCACTCGCTTCGTCGAAGACGCCTGGACCCGGCCTGCCGGCGGTGGCGGTCGCACCCGGGTGCTGGAGAACGGTACGGTCATTGAAAAGGGCGGTGTCAATTTTTCCCACGTCTTCGGCAGCGGTCTCCCACCGTCGGCCAGCGCCCATCGGCCGGAGCTGGCCGGACGCGGCTTCGAAGCCCTGGGCGTGTCGCTGGTGATCCATCCGCACAACCCCCACGTTCCGACCTCCCACGCCAACGTGCGCTTCTTCAGCGCGGAAAAAGAAGGCGAAGAACCGGTCTGGTGGTTCGGCGGTGGCTTCGACCTGACGCCGTACTACGGTGTCGCCGAAGACTGCGTGCACTGGCACCGCGTGGCCGAACAGGCCTGTGCCCCGTTCGGCCCAGAGGTGTATCCGCGCTACAAGGCCTGGTGCGACAGCTATTTCCACCTCAAGCATCGGAACGAACCCCGGGGTATCGGCGGCCTGTTTTTCGATGACCTGAACGAGTGGGGATTCGACACCTGCTTCGCCTTCATCCGTGCCATCGGCGATGCCTACATCGAGGCCTACCTGCCCATCGTGCGCCGGCGCAAACACGAGCCGTTCACCGCGAAGCAACGGGAGTTCCAGGAATTCCGTCGCGGGCGCTACGTGGAATTCAACCTGGTCTACGACCGCGGCACCCTGTTCGGGCTGCAATCGGGCGGACGGACCGAGTCGATCCTGATGTCCCTGCCGCCGCAGGTACGCTGGGGTTACGACTGGAAAGCCGAGCCGGGCAGCGAAGAAGCGCGCCTGACCGAGTACTTCCTGCAGGATCGCGATTGGCTGGCGCAGGCCTGAACGGAGACTGACCCGATGACCATGGACCGCTACGTTGTAATGGGTAACCCCATCGGCCACAGCAAGTCGCCGTTGATCCATCGCCTGTTTGCCGAACAGACCGGGCAGACACTGGACTACAGCACCCTTCTGGCCCCCCTGGATGATTTTGCCGGCTGCGCGCGGGAATTTTTCCGCGAGGGACGTGGGGCGAATGTCACCGTACCGTTCAAGGAAGACGCTTTCCGACTGGCTGACAGCCTGACCGAGCGGGCGCAGCGGGCCGGGGCGGTTAATACCCTGAGCAAGTTGGCCGATGGTCGTCTGTTGGGCGACAACACCGACGGCGCCGGGCTGGTGCGGGACCTGACCGTCAATGCCGGTTTCAGCCTCAAGGGCAAACGCATCCTGGTGCTGGGGGCCGGAGGCGCGGTACGCGGCGCCCTGGAGCCGCTGCTGGCCGAGGCACCGGCTTCGGTGATCATCGCCAACCGTACCGTAGAAAAAGCCGAATTGCTGGCCGAGTTGTTCGCGGACCTGGGCCCGGTCTCGGCCAGTGGTTTCGATTGGCTGCGCGAGCCGGTGGACCTGATCATCAACGCCACGTCCGCGAGCCTGTCAGGGGATGTACCGCCGATTGCAGGCAGCCTGATCGAACCCGGCAAGACCGTTTGCTACGACATGATGTACGGCAAGGAGCCTACTTCGTTCTGCCGCTGGGCCAGCGAACAGGGCGCCGCGGTGGCGATGGACGGCCTGGGCATGCTGGCGGAACAGGCGGGCGAAGCGTTCTACCTGTGGCGCGGCGTGCGCCCGGACACCGCGCCGGTGCTGGCCGAGTTGCGTCGCCAGCTGGCGCTCTAAACCACTGTGGGAGCAAAGCTTGCTCGCGAGACAGGCACCTCGGTTTTCAACAGACCGGGTCGCTTTCGTCGCGAGCAAGCTTTGCTCCCACAGTGCTGACCGTATCAATCCTCGAAGTGAATCGGGCACCTCTCCGGCCCTTCCAGCTTCTTCAACTCCTCCACTACATGGGGCCGGGCCTTGCGCAAGGTCAGGCTGCGCCCTTGGGCACCGAGGCGGCGGGCTTCCTGGTGCAACATTTCCACTCCTGAGTAATCGATGAAGTTGATTTGCTGGGCATCGATCACCACCCGTTGCCCTTGCAAGCGTTGCAGGCGCACCTGCAGATAATGACTGGCGCCGAAGAAGATCGAACCGCCGACCCGCAGCACATCCGCCTCGCCTTCGTGGGCATGGTGCACCCGCGGCTGTGACGTGCGCTTGAGGTAGAAAAACAGCGACGCCAGCACACCGGCGTAGATGGCCGTCTGCAGCTCCAGCAGCAACGTGGCCAGGCACGTCAGGCTCATCACCACGAATTCCGCCCGGCTCACCCGGTACAACGCGCGGATGCCGCGGTGGTCCACCAGCCCCCAGGCGATCAGCAGAATACTGCCGGCCATCGCCGGAATCGGGATGTGCGAGATCAGTTTCGCACCGGCGACCGCAAACAAGGCCACCCACAATGCCGAGAACACCCCGGCCAGGGGGGAACAGGCCCCCGCGTCGTAGCTGAGGCCGGAACGGGTAAAAGAACCGGCTGACAGGGAGCCGGAGAAAAATCCGCCCACGATGTTGGAAAGCCCCTGCGCCCTGACCTCCTGGTTGGCGTCGAGCAATTGCCCGGAGCGCACCGATAACGAACGAGCAATGGACAGACTGGTGACCAGCCCGAGCATGCCCACCGCAACGGCACCTGGGAGCAGGCGCAGGATCAGGTCGAGGTCCAGTGGCAGCGCAGTGAACGGCGGCAGGCGCCCGGCAAAGGCGCTGACCAGCGCCACATGCCCGAACATGGCCGGCCACAACCAGACCACCAGGCTACTGATGACCAACGTTATCAACAGGCTCGGCCAGCGCGGCAACAGCCGCTTGAGTAGCACACCCAGGGCCAGCGTCCCCAAACCCAACAGCAACGACGGCTTATCCACAGCCCCGAGATGACTGAGCAACATCAGCACGCCCTTCAAGGCCGTGGCCTCGTTCGGCAGATCGAGCCCCATCAGGTTCGGCAACTGCCCCAGTGCGATCACCACCGCCGCTCCCAGGGTGAAACCGAGCACCACCGAGTGCGAGACGAAGTTCACCAAGGCACCAAAACGTAGCAGGCCCAACAGCCATTGGAAGATGCCCGCCAGCACCGTCAGCAACAGAATCAAGGTGATGTAGTCCTGGGTCGCGGGCACGGCCAAGGGACTGACACTGGCGTACAGGACAATGGAGATCGCCGCCGTAGGTCCGCAGATCAAATGCCAAGACGAACCCCACAGGCAGGCAATCAGCACCGGCACGATCGCGGCGTACAAGCCGTACTCAGGGGGCAAACCGGCAATCAGGGCGTAGGCGATGGACTGCGGCAACGCCAGGATCGCGCCGCTCAAACCCACGATCAGGTCACGGCCGACACTGGCCCGGGTCTGCCGGGGCAGCCAGCTCAGGAAGGGGAACAGTGAATGGCGGGTGGGGATTGCCATGGGGCCTCAAGGATGGGGGTTGAGAACAAGAGTATCAGGACCAGGCACCGTTCTCCCTGTGGCGAGGGGATTTATCCCCGCGGGGTCGCGGAGCGGCCCCAAACAGCTGAACCCAAATGATCTGACACACCGAGTCGACACATTAGGGCCGCTTCGCGACCCAGCGGGGATAAATCCCCTCGCCACAAAAGTGCTCCGGATCACCTTCTGAGGGCTTATCCGGAGCACACGGGTCATCAGAGCTTGGCCTTCACCGCAGCCAACGCCTCTTGCCCATCCGCCGTCTTCACGCCATCCAACCATTTGTCCAACACCGCCGGGTTGGCCTTGATCCAGGCCTTGGCCGCCTCGGCGTTGGTGACCTTGTTGTTCACCACCTCGGCCATGATGCTGTTTTCCATTTCCTGGGTGAAGCTCAGGTTGGTCAACAGCTTGCCCACGTTCGGGCAGGCCTGTGCATAACCTTTGCGGGTCAGGGTATAGACGCTGCCCGTATCGCCGAAGTACTTCTCGCCGCCCTTGAGGTAATGCATTTTCAGCTGCACGTTCATCGGGTGCGGCGTCCAGCCGAGGAAGGTCACGAACTTCTGCTTCTTCACGGCCCGGGACACTTCCGCCAGCATCGCCTGCTCGCTGGACTCCACCAGTTTCCAATCGCCCATGCCGAAGTCGTTGGTCTTGATGATTTCTTTCAAGGAAAGGTTCGCCGGGGCGCCGGAACCGATGCCATAGATTTTCTTCTCGAACTTGTCAGCGAATTTGTTCAGGTCGGCAAAGTTATGCACACCGGCATCCCAAACGTAGTCCGGGACGGCCAGGGTGAATTCGGTGCCGTCCAGGTTCTTGGCCAGTTGCGTGACATCCCCGTTCGCCACGAATTTGTCATAGAACCCTTGCTGCGCCGGCATCCAGTTGCCCAGGAATACATCGACCTGGCCATCCTTGAGGCCGCCAAACGTGATCGGCACCGCGAGGGTGTCGACCTTGGGCTTGTAGCCCATGCCTTCCAACAGAAAACCGGTGATGGCATTGGTCGCCGCGATATCGCTCCAACCCGGGTCAGCCATCTTGACCGTCTCGCAGCTCTGCTCGGCCCACGCCGAGGCACTGCTCAACACCAACAGCCCAGCGGCCAGTACTGTGGATAACTTTTGCATGTGCTTCCCCTTACGTTCGTTATTGATTTTGGCAGGGTTGTGGATAACGGGCCTTGCGCTCCAGATCGTCGAGGTCGATGTGATTGCGCATGTATTGCTGACTGGCATCCACCAGCGGCTGGTGATCCCAGCTCTTGAGTTTGCCCAGGGTCAGCGCCTGGGCGACGAAACGACGGCGTCGCTGGCTGGCGAGCACCTGTCGATGAATGGTTGGGATGTCCCACTTGGCCCTGGCTTCGGCGAGAAATTCGGCGAACAGGGCTTGATGCTCCGGTGACTGGCTGAGATCTTCCAATTCCTTGGGGTCGTTACGGACATCGAACAACAGGCACGGATCATCTTCGCTGTAGATGAATTTCCACTGGCCGCGGCGGATCATCATCAACGGGCTGATGGTGCCTTCGGCCATGTATTCACCAAAGACCTCGTCGTGCCCGCCCTGCCCTTGCAGGTGCGGCACCAACGAACGACCGTCCAGCGGCAAGCCAGGCTCCAGCGTACCGCCGGCCAGTTCCACCAGGGTGGGCAACAAGTCGGCGGTGGACACCGCGGCGCTGACCCGGCCACTGGCGAATTGACCCGGAGCACTGACCAGCAGCGGCACCCGCGCGGACATCTCGAACCAGTGCATTTTGTACCAGAGCCCTTTTTCGCCGAGCATATCGCCATGATCGCCGGAGAACACGACGATCGTGTCGTCCATCAAGCCGGTGTCCTCAAGGGTTTGCAGCAGCTTGCCCACATTGCTGTCGATGTAGCTGCAAGCGCCGAAATAGGCACGGCGCGCGTCGCGAATCTTATCCACAGGCAACGGCTTGTCCCACAGGTCATAGACCTTCAGCAATCGCTGGGAGTGGGGATCGAGATCGGTTTGCGCCGGGGTTTGCGGCAGCGGGATGTCGTTGTCGTCATACAAATCCCAGAAAGCCTTGGGAATGGTGTACGGGTCGTGTGGGTGAGTCATCGATACGGTCAGGCAGAACGGTTGGTCGCCGTCTTCACGGATGTGGTCGAACAGGTACTGCTGCGCCTTGAACACCACTTCTTCGTCGAAATCCAACTGGTTGGTGCGCACGCACGGCCCGGCCTGCAACACCGAAGACATGTTGTGGTACCAGCTCGGCCGCACATCCGGCTCATCCCAGTTCACGGCCCAGCCGTAATCGGCCGGGTAAATGTCACTGGTCAGGCGCTCTTCGTAGCCGTGCAACTGGTCCGGCCCGCAGAAGTGCATCTTGCCGGACAACGCCGTGCGGTAGCCGAGGCGCCGCAGGTAATGGGCATACGTCGGGACGTCGGCCGGAAAATCCGCAGCGTTGTCATAGGCGCCGATCTTGCTGGGCAACTGGCCGCTCACCAGGGTAAAACGCGACGGCGCGCACAGCGGACTGTTGCAATAAGCGGCGTCGAACACCACGCCTTGCTCGGCCAGGCGCGACAGATTCGGCAGCTTGATGGGCGAAGGACCGTAGATTGGCAACATTGGCGCGGCCATCTGATCGGCCATGATGAAAAGAATGTTCTTGCGCTTCATGTAATCGCGGCATTCCATAGTGAGCGGTTATGCGAAATTGCTGCGATTGAGCATGTTCCCCCAACCTATTGGGGTAAAGCCCATGCAGGATAATGACTAGGATAAGCACAGCTTATGTATGACGCCTTGGGTGACCTGTCTCTGGATCTGTTCCGGGCCTTTGAAGCTGCGGCCAGACAACGAAGCTTTACGGCGGCGGCGATTGAGCTGGGCACCACACAGCCGGCCATCAGCCAGCAGATCAAACGCCTGGAGGAACAGCTCGGCACGCGGTTGTTCGATCGCATTTACCGTGGCATCGAATTGACCGAGGCCGGGACGACGTTGTTCGAACAAGTACAGGCCGGTTTACAGAACATCGACGCAGGATTGAGCGCGATCACCGCTCAACATCAGCACGAGGTGTTGCAGGTCGCCACCGACTTCGCCTTCGCCGCCTACTGGCTGATGCCGCGACTGCATCGTTTTCACGCTGCCAACCCGCAGGTGGACGTCAGCCTGGTGACCAGCGAGCGGAACCACAACATGTTGCGCACCGACATCGACGTTGCCGTGCTGTTCGGCGACGGTCGCTTCAAACAGGGCGAAAGTCGCTGGCTGTTCAGTGAAGAAGTTTTTCCAGTGTGCAGCCCGTTGCTGCTCAAGGAGCGTCCCCTGCCTCTGCCGGCCCAGGCCTTGTTGGAGTTTCCACTGCTGCACCTGCGCGGCGGCAACAGCAGTCACTGGTTCGACTGGAATGGCGTGTTCCGCGAACTGGGCATCACCTCGCCGCCAGCGCCGGGGCAATTGCGTTTCGACAATTACACCTTGCTGATCCAGGCGGCGATTGGCGGACAAGGTGTTGCCATCGGCTGGCGCCACCTTGTGGATAACTTATTGGCTCAAGGCCTGTTGTGTCGTCCCATCGCCGAGACGGTGCTGTCGCGCCTGGGGTATTACGTGGTCCTGCCCCAGCGTAAACGGCGTGGGGCATTGATCCGGCAGTTTGTGGACTGGCTGATGGAAGAACAGGCCACCAGCGGCGAGTCGCTCACGGGGTTGCCGTTGCCGTCCATTGCTGTTTGAGATGTGCGGGTGAAGGCACTTTCATGATCAAAGAAAAACCCTGTGGCGAGGGGATTTATCCCCGCTGGGCTGCGAAGCGGCCCTGCTTTTTTGGGGCTGCTTTGCAGCCCAGCGGGGATAAATCCCCTCGCCACAAACAGCAATCCTCACCACAGGTTTTGTGCGGTCGTCAGGTGGCGGCTACGAAGCTGACATGCTGGCCCACATGCAGATTCAAGCTCAGCTCATCGGCAATGCCGACGGCCACCCGGTTGAGCCGTTCCAGGGACTCGGCCATACCCGGCTCCAGGCTGGTACTGACCTGGGTGAAATGCTCGATACTCAACCCAGCGGCAGCATAGGGCGCATTGACCAGGGTCCACCGCAATGAACTGTTGCGCAGGGCATCGAGGATTTCCTCGGCGGCATGCCGCTGCAAGTCATCTTCGCCCTCGTCTTCGTCGAGCACGGCGAAGTCCCCCACCAGAAACAGCCGGGGAATGTTCACCGCCTGCATGCCGACAATCAGCGCATCCACCGCCAGGACCTGTTCCACCGGACCCGGAATCAGCGTGCGTTCCACGTGCTCGCTGTTCATCGGCAACCCCGGCGCGTTAAGTAGGCAAATCACTGCATCGGCGCCGGCCACGCTTTGCTTGACCCGTTCGGGGTCATAGAGATCGCCGGTCTTGGTCCGCAGGCCCGGACGCGGCGCCAGGGCCGTGAGATCATCGAGAACGGCAATGACTTCATGCTGGCGTCGCAGCATTTCAGCCATCAACGCACTGCCTAGGCTGCTCATGGCACCATAGAGCACCACTTTGATCACCGGGGTTTCGGCGTTTTTCATGGCTGTTTTTCCCTTTTTTACCGCGTATAAGCCTCTGACCTGCGGGAAACGGCGAGGGTTCGCAAGGAGTGACAATTGCAACGGATCAAGGGCTACCACGCCCATGTTTATTTCGATGCCAGCACCATCGACCAGGCGCGGGCACTGTGTGAGGAAGCGTCGCGCCTGTTTCCGCTGAAAATGGGCCGCGTTCACGAGCGCCCGGTCGGGCCCCATCCGGACTGGAGTTGTCAGCTGTCGTTCGATCCGCAGTACATCGGGGTGGTACTACCGTGGCTGGCGCTCTATCGCAAAGGGCTGGTGATCTTTCTGCACCCGAACACCGGCGATGAGCTGGCGGACCACACCGACCATGCGATCTGGATGGGGGCGATGCGACCGTTGGATCTTTCGGTGTTCTGAAATGTACTGAGACAGAACGACCTGTGGGAGCAAAGCTTGCTCGCGACAAGGGGCACTCGATATGCAGGACGACCGCGTCAGCTTCATCGCGGGCAAGCCTTGCTCCCACAGCCTTGCTCCCACAGACTCCGACCAGCGGAAAAAACCATTGCCTGCGGCGAAAGCTGGCTGAAAGCTTGCGCGATTAGGATCGCCTCACTACCGGCAAAAGACCGGTGGCCAGAAACGGATCTCCACGACCCGTTTGGCCGTTTTAACAACAACAATGGTGATTCTGATGTCCGCTGCTACCCGTCCTGCTGCACCCACTCCATCCGTCCGCCTCGTGACTCACGTTCTGCGCTGACCCGTCCGGTTCGCCTTAACCTCGCCGCGCCACGCCACGCCTGGAGTATTTCCCATGCTGACTTTTCTTGGCTTCGCCATGGTCATCACGTTCATGTTCCTGATCATGACCAAGCGCCTATCCGCGCTGATCGCCCTGATCATCATCCCGATCCTGTTCGCCCTGTTCGGTGGTTTTGCGCCGAAGATCGGCCCGATGATGCTCGAAGGCATCACCAAGCTCGCCCCGACCGGGGTGATGCTGATGTTCGCGATTCTCTATTTTGCCCTGATGATCGACTCCGGCCTGTTCGACCCGGCCGTGCGCAAGATCCTCAAGCTGGTCAAGGGTGACCCGCTGAAAGTTTCGGTCGGTACCGCCGTTCTGGCGCTCGTCGTTTCCCTCGATGGTGACGGCGCGACCACTTACATGATCTGCGTGGCCGCGATGCTGCCGCTCTACAGCCGCATCGGCATGAGCCCTCGGATCATGGCCGGCCTGATCATCCTCGCCGGTGGCGTGATGAACATGACCCCCTGGGGCGGCCCGACGGCCCGTGCGGCCAGTGCGTTGCACGTGGATCCGTCCGACATCTTCGTACCGATGATTCCTGCGATGGCGTTCGGTGTGGTGGCGATCCTGGCGATTGCCTACATGTACGGCAAACGCGAGCGTGCGCGCCTGGGTGAATTGCAGCTGGCCCACGATGAAATCGACCACAGCGAAATCAGCGTGTCCCAGTTCCCGGACGCTCGCCGTCCGAAGCTGATCTGGTTCAACGGTGCCTTGACCCTGGCCCTGATGTGCACCCTGATCGCCGGCCTGTTACCGCTGCCGGTGCTGTTCATGGTGGCCTTCAGTATCGCGATGATCGTCAACTACCCGTGCCTGCAACAGCAAAAAGACCGCGTTGCGGCACACGCTGGCAGCGTACTGGCAGTGGTCGGGCTGATTTTCGCGGCGGGTATCTTCACCGGCATCCTGTCCGGCACCGGCATGGTCGACGCCATGTCCAAGAGCCTGCTGGCGGTGATCCCGGACTTCCTCGGCCCGTACCTGGCGGTGATTACCGCGCTGGCGAGCATGCCGTTCACGTTCTTCATGTCTAACGACGCATTTTATTACGGGGTGTTACCGGTTCTCGCCGAAGCCGCCAGCCATTACGGCATCACGGCGGTGGAAATGGCCCGTGCCTCGATCGTCGGCCAGCCCGTCCACCTGTTGAGCCCGCTGGTTCCGTCCACTTATCTGTTGGTGGCACTGGCCGGGATCGAGTTCGGCGATCACCAGCGTTTCACCCTGAAGTGGGCAGTGCTGGTTTGCCTGTGCATAATGTTCGCCGCCTTGCTGATGGGGATCTTTCCGCTGTTCAGCACTCTATAAAAGCAATACCCGCGGCGCCGCGCTCCTGGTTATTCCGAAGCGCGGCGCGGCCTAACACTCGTTCAAAGGAACTCACATGGAATGGCTGACCAACCCGGAAATCTGGGTTGCCTTCTTTACCCTGACCGCCCTGGAAATCGTCCTGGGCATTGATAACATCATCATGATCTCGATCCTGGTCAGCCGCATGCCCAAGCACATGCAGGCGCGTACCCGGATCTTCGGTCTGGCCCTGGCCATGATCACGCGGATCCTGTTGCTGCTGTCCATCACCTGGGTCATGCGTCTGACCGCCGATTTGTTCGAAGTGTTCGGCCAGGGCATCTCCGGTCGCGACCTGATCCTGTTCTTCGGTGGCCTGTTCCTGCTGTGGAAAAGCTCCCAGGAGATGTACCACGCACTGGAAGGCGACGATGAAAGCGACGATCAACCGTCGGGCAAGGGTGGCAACTTCCTCTACACCATCATCCAGATCGCGATCATCGACATCGTGTTCTCCCTGGACTCGGTCATCACCGCTGTCGGCATGGTCTCCCATGTGCCGGTGATGGTGGCGGCGATCATCGTGGCCGTGCTGGTGATGATGCTGGCCTCGGGCACCATCAGTGAGTTCATCGACAAGCATCCGTCGCTGAAGATGCTGGCGCTGTCGTTCCTGCTGGTGGTCGGTACCGTACTGATCGCCGAGTCGTTCGACGTCCATGTACCGAAAGGCTACGTCTACTTCGCCATGGCCTTCTCCCTGGCCGTGGAGGCGATCAACATCAAGATGCGCACCGCGATTGCACGCAAGCGCAAGCAGCAGGATCCGGTGAAACTGCGCAAGGACGTTCCGGGTCAGTAATTGGACGGAGCAATGAACGAAGGGGCTCTTGGAGCCCCTTTTTCATGCCCGCTGGAAAGTTGCCCTGGACCCCGGACCTGTGGGAGCGAGCCTGCTCGCGATAGCGTCCTTTCAGTCACAACAGTATCGATTGACACACCGCTATCGCGAGCAGGCTCGCTCCCACAGGGTTTGCGGTGCTTTTCATGACAGTTTTGTTTCAATCAATTCTTTAGCTGTGCAATGCTGGCGTCCGAACCGTTCGCCAACTACAGCTTAAGTACAAAGAAGAACGATGTGGCATCGTCAACTTGTCTCTTTGAGACGCTAACAGGGGGCCTCTCATGCTGACCCTGCTGAATCTACTCTCTGCCGTGGCCCTGCTGATCTGGGGCACGCACATCGTCCGTACCGGCATCCTGCGGGTCTACGGCTCCAACCTGCGCCACGTCATCGGCCAGAACATGTCTCGGCGCTGGCTGGCATTTGTCGCCGGCATCATGGTCACCGCCATGGTCCAGAGCAGCAACGCCACGGCCATGCTGGTCACCTCGTTTGTCGGCCAGGGCCTGATGGCGCTGACCCCTGCCCTGGCGACCATGCTCGGCGCCGACGTTGGCACGGCGTTGATGGCCCGGGTACTGACCCTCGACCTGTCATGGCTGTCGCCGTTGCTGATTTTCCTCGGGGTGATTTTTTTCCTGTCGCGCAAACAGACCCGGGTCGGGCAAATGGGCCGCGTCTCCATCGGCCTGGGCCTGATCATTCTCGCGCTGCAATTGATCGTCGAGGCGGCCACGCCCATCACCCAGGCCCAAGGCGTGAAGGTGATCTTCGCCTCGCTGACCGGTGACATCCTGCTCGATGCGTTGGTGGGTGCGCTGTTCGCCATGATTTCCTATTCGAGCCTGGCCGCCGTGCTGCTGACCGCCACACTGGCCGGCGCAGCCGTGATCAGCCTGCCGGTAGCCATTGGCCTGGTGATCGGCGCCAACATTGGCAGCGGCGTGCTGGCGTTCCTCAGCACCAGCATGCAAAACGCTGCCGGACGTCAGGTGGCGCTGGGCAGCCTGCTGTACAAGCTGATCGGATTGTTGCTGATCATTCCAGCGCTCGATCCCTTGGTACGGTGGCTGGACAGCCTGGATTTCAGCCCCCAGGAAACCGTCATCGGCTTTCACCTGTTCTACAACTCCGTGCGCTGCCTGGTGTTGCTGCCCAGCGTCGCGCCGATGGCCAAGCTGTGCGCCTGGCTGCTGCCGGAGCGTCCGGAAACCAATGGCACAGCCAAACCCCGGCACCTGGACCCCACAGCCCTCGCCACGCCGAGCCTGGCCCTGGCCAATGCAGCCCGGGAGACATTGCGCATCGGCGACCTGATCGAAAACATGCTCGAAGCCATGCTCGACGTGCTGCGCGGCCAGCAGACGGCGCTGACCCAGGAAGTGCGGCGCGTGAGCGATGATGTCGAGGCCCTGTGCAGCGCCATCAAGTTGTACTTGGCCCAGATGCCCCGCGAAGACCTCAGCGAACAGGACAGCCGTCGATGGGCAGAAATCATCGAGCTGGCGATCAACCTGAAGCTCGGCAGCGACCTCATCGAACGCATGCTGCGCAAGGTGCAGCAGCAGAAGACCTCGCAACGCCTGTCCTTTTCCGAGGTCGGCCTGGAGGAGCTGGCGGGGTTGCACAGTCACTTGATCGCCAACCTGCGGCTGGGATTGTCAGTGTTTCTCAGTGCCGATCGGGAAAGCGCCCGCCAGTTGCTGCGTGAGAAACGGCGCTTTCGCGCCCAGGAAAGACGAATGGCCCATGCCCACGTCAGCCGCTTGCAGCGCAAAATCGTACAAAGCCTGGAAACCAGTTCCCTGCACCTGGACCTGATCGCCGACATGCGGCGTCTCAATTCGCTGTTCTGCGGCAGCGCCTACGTGGTACTGGAAACGGCCGAGATCGGTGCCCTGGCGGCGGATGAAATGTCCGACATTACCCACTCGCCTTGAACATCTGGCGCATTGTTCAGTCAGTAGGGTTGGACTGTCAGTCGCCGGGAAGCCGTTTATGCGTGGTCTGTTATTCGCTCTTTTCTTGTTCGGTTCGCTGCCTGTGGTGGCCCTCGACCGGTTCCAGGTCGAAGGCTACACGCTGCCCAACGGTATGCAGTTGCTGCTCAAGCCTGGTAGCGAACGCGGGCACGTCGCCATCCGGCTGGTGGTCGGCGTAGGCCTGGATGACTTCAGTTGCGCCGACAAGGAACTGCCGCACCTGCTCGAGCACGCGCTGTTCAGCGGGATCGATGAAGGCGGCGAAGGTGCCTTGGAAGAGCGGATGCAGGCGCTGGGTGGCGAGTGGAACGCCTTCACCAACAACGCCGATACCACGTTTGTCATCGAGGCACCGGCGAGCAACCAGCGCAAGATCCTCGACCTGCTGCTGGCAGTGCTGACCCGTACCCGCATAGACGAAAAGGCCCTGGAGGCGGCGAAACGGGTGGTCGAGCGCGAGGACGGCGGCCACTACACCCACCTGCAACGCTGGCTCGACCGCCAGGACCTGGGTCACAAGGCCAGCAATCAGCTAGCGGTGGAGTTGGGCCTGCGCTGCGCGGAACGGGCCGAGGTCGAGCACCACACCCTCGCCCGGCTCGAACAGGTTCGCAAAGCCTGGTATGCACCGAACAACATGACGCTGATCGTGGTCGGCGACCTCGACCGCTTGCTGCCGGCCTACCTGGAGCGCACCTACGGCAAACTCAAGCCGGTCGAGCCCAGCGCCCATGAGGCATTGCCGCAGATCCGCTACAGCGCCGTGACCAAGCGCAACCTGATCCGCAGCCTGGTGGGCGATGGTGCCAAGCTGCACTGGCTGTTCCCGGAGCCGGTACTGGAAGAACAACACGACGAAACCTTCGACCTGCTCAAGAACTATCTGGACTGGGCCCTCTATCGCCAGCTGCGCCTGGCCCGCAGCCTGTCCTATGGCCCGTGGGTGGAACGTGAGGTGTTCGGCGGCGTCGGCTTTCTCAGCCTGAACGCGGACCTCGCCCGCGAAGACCTGCCGCAAGCCGAACAGGCCCTCGAAGAATTGCGCAGGACGTTGCTCAAGGACGGGCTGGACCCGGACAGCTTCATGCGCATCAAACGTGCAGCCATCGCCCACCAGACCTGGGCGGTTCAAGGCAACAGCGCCCTGGCCGATTATTACTGGGGCGCCCTGGGCGACTATGAAGACGGCCGCTTCGCCAACCCGGCCGTGCGCTTGCAGTCGGTGAGCCTGGAACAAGCCAACCAGGCCCTGCGCGAACTGCTCAAGGACCCGGGCTACCTGCGCATCGAGAGGTCGTTGCTCAGTGACGACGAGCTAGTGTGGGGAGTAAGCGGCTTGCTGGGGTTGTTGCTATTGGGGCTGGTGGTGTGGCGGTTGCGTCGCCGGGTTTGAGACAACAAGACGTGAAGACGCAAGGCCGGTGGGAGCAAGGCTTGCCCGCGATGAAGTTGATGAAGTCTTTCTGAATAGCGTCGCCTGCGTCGCGAGCAAGCTTTGCTCCCACAGTCCCCGACCACAGAGGCGGATGCGAGCCTCGCCATACAGGTGTCCGGACGATACTCTGTCAGGGATATTTCCTACGACTTACTGTGAACCGCCTAATGCAGACCCTGACTCATTACATCCAGCGCATTCTTGAATTGATGAAGCGCTATCCCGGGGTCATTGCGCTCGGCGGTTTCATCTCCGGCGCCGGCAGTTTCATATTGGTGGACCGCCAACAGGGCCTGGCCACTTGGATCGCCATCCTGATGCTGGTGAGCTGGCTCTGGCTGATGCTGGAAAACAGTCTGACCCGGCTGTTCACGCGAATTTTCAAGCGGGAAATACCGCAGCCGTTGCTGCGTTACGCCACGCAGATGATTCACCAGGAAAGCCTGTTCTTTGTCCTGCCGTTTTTCCTGATTACCACCACCTGGAACAGCAGCCAGTTGGTTTTCACCGGGTTGCTGGGGGCGTCAGGGCTGATTTCGATCACCGATCCGCTGTATTACAAATGGCTGGCGCCCCGACGCTGGGCGTTCCTGGCGTTGCATACGCTGACGCTGTTCGCCGCCCTGCTCACGGCGCTGCCGATCATCATGCACCTGACCACCGACCAGAGCTTCAAGCTGGCGCTGGGCATCGCCATGCTGTTGTCGTTCCCGAGCCTGGCCTCGATCTTTCCGATCCGCACCGTACGTAATGCACTGGCAATCCTGTGCATCACCCTGGGCATTGGCGCCGCCGGGTGGGTGCTGCGCTCCTGGGTACCACCGGCCACGCTGTGGATGACCGAAGTGGCGATCAGCACGCAATTGGAAGACCGCACACCCGGTGACAGTCTCAAGGAAGTCAGCGCCGCGCAGATCCGCGGCAATGGCCTGTATGCCTATACCGCCATCAATGCGCCGCGGGGGCTGGATGAGCGGATCTATCACGTCTGGCAGTTCAACGGCAAAGAAGTGGACCGCATCGCTCTGGACATCCATGGCGGACGCAAGGAAGGCTACCGCGCCTGGACCCACAAGCAGAATTTCCCGGATAACCCGACGGGCAAATGGCAGGTACGGGTACTGACAGAGAACGGACAGATGATTGGGGTGCTGCGCTTCAACGTAACCGAATGAGCAGGACGAGCCCTGATACCCGTCAGCTAAGAATCAAACGACGCAAAACCCGTGGGAGCCAAGCTTGCTCGCGATTGCGGTAAGTCAGTCAGCAACAATGTGACTGGTCTGTCGCTTCGCGAGCAAGCTTGGCTCCCACATTAGGTTTGTGGCTTGACAGACTTGCATTAGGGCAAGCCCGCTCCCACAGAAACTCGGTGTCAGCCGAAGAACCAGTAGCAGACCCCGATGGCCCCCAGCACTCCGGCCAGCTCCGCCAGCAACGCACAGCCCACCGCATGCCGCGCCCGCTGGATGCCCACGGCCCCGAAGTACACCGCCAGCACATAGAACGTGGTCTCGGTGCTGCCCTGGACCGTCGCCGCCACCAGGGCGGGAAAACTGTCCACGCCGGACGTCTTCATGGTTTCGATCAGCATTGCCCGGGCGGCGCTGCCGGAGAACGGCTTGACCATGGCCGTCGGCAAGGCATCGACGAAGCGCGTGTCCCAGCCGGCCCACTGCACCAGGTGCCGGAGACCGTCCAGACCGAAATCCAGGGCACCCGAAGCCCGTAGTACACCCACCGCGCACAGCATCGCCACCAGGTAGGGCAGCAGGCTCTTGGCAACGTCGAACCCTTCCTTGGCACCCTCGACGAATGCTTCGTACACCTTGACCTTGCGCAGGGCGCCCACCACCAGGAACAGCATGATCAGGCCGAACAGCGTCAGATTGCCGAGAATCGAAGACAAGCCCGCCAGGGCCGTGGCCGAGAGCGTTGCCAGCAACGCCATGAAACCGCCCAGCGCCAGCGCACCGGGGATCAGGTAAGCCAGCACCACCGGATCCCAAAGGCGCAGGCGCTGCATGAACGCCACCGACAGCAATCCCACCAGGGTCGAACAACTGGTGGCGAGCAGGATCGGCAGGAACACCAGGGTCGGGTCCGGCGCGCCTTGCTGGGCGCGGTACATGAAGATCGTCACCGGCAGCAGCGTCAGCGACGAGGCATTGAGCACCAGGAACAGGATCTGCGCGTTACTGGCGATGGTCGGGCTGGGGTTCAGGTCCTGCAGGGCGCGCATGGCCTTCAGGCCGATGGGGGTAGCGGCGTTGTCCAGGCCCAGGCCGTTGGCGGCGAAGTTGAGGGTGATCAGGCCAATGGCCGGGTGGCCCGGCGGCACTTCCGGCATCAGGCGCAGGAACAGCGGGCCGAGGGCCTTGGCCAGCCAGTCGACGATGCCGGCCTTTTCGGCGATCCGCAGGAATCCGAGCCACAGGGTCAAGGTACCGAACAGCAGGACCATCACCTCCACCGACAGCTTGGCCATGGCGAAGATGCTTTCCACCATCGCCGCAAAGATGCCGGCGTTGCCACCCACCAGCCACTGCATCAGCGCCGAGACGGCCGCCACGATAAAGAAGCCAAGCCACAGGCCATTGAGCATCAGTTAAATCCCCCGGAAGATGCCGCGAATGATAGCGGGGCTGGCAGAAACGACAAACCCCGGATTTCTCCGGGGTTCAGACAGGTTACACAGCGCATTCCCTGTGGGAGCAAAGCTTGCTCGCGATCAGCGCAAGGTCTGCTGGCTCAATGAGGCTGACAGATCGCTATCGCGAGCAAGCTTTGCTCCCACAGGTATTTTTGCTCTCACCAACACTTCGGATCAGCGACTGGAAGGCTCGCCGGCCGGCAGCGGTTCCTTGCTGCGCCAGTGCGGCAGGGAATTCCAGTAGCGCTGGCCCTTGGCGTCATCGTACATGCCTTCCCAGCGAGAGATGACCAGCACGGCCAGGGCGTTACCGATCACGTTCAATGCGGTACGGGCCATGTCCATGACACGGTCGACACCGGCGATGAAGGCCAGGCCTTCCAGCGGGATACCGACACTGCCCAGGGTCGCCAGCAATACCACGAAGGACACGCCCGGCACGCCGGCGATGCCTTTGGAGGTGACCATCAACGTCAGCACCAGCAGCAATTGCTGGCTGATGGACAGATCGATGCCGTACAGCTGGGCGATGAAAATCGCCGCGATGCTCTGGTACAGCGTCGAACCGTCGAGGTTGAACGAGTAACCGGTCGGCACCACGAAGCTGCAGATGGCTTTCGGAGCCCCGTAGGCTTCCATCTTCTCGATCACACGCGGCAACACGGTTTCGGAGCTGGCGGTGGAGTAGGCCAGTACCAGTTCGTCCTTGAAGATGCGCATCAGCTTGATCACCGAGAAGCCGAACAGGCGGGCGATCAGCCCCAGCACCACGAAAGCGAAGAAGGCAATGGCGACATAAACCAGGATCACCAGTTTCGCCAGCGGCAGCAGAGAGGCGAAACCGAAGTTGGCGACCGTCACCGCGATCAGTGCGAAAACACCGATCGGGGCGTACTGCATGATCATGTGGGTGACCTTGAACATGCTTTCGGACACGCCCTGGAACATCTTCACCAGCGGCTCGCGCAGGTCCGATTGCAGGCTGGAAAGACCCAGGCCGAACAGTACGGAGAAGAAAATGATCGGCAGCATCTCGCCACGAGTCAGCGCCGCGAAGATGTTCGACGGGATCAGATTGAGAATGGTCTGGACGAAGGCATGCTCATGCTGCACTTCGGCGGCGGTGGCCTGGTACTTGGAAATATCCACCGTGCCCAGGGTGCTCATGTCGATGCCGCTGCCCGGATGGAAGAAGTTGGCCAGCAGCAGACCGACGACAATGGCGATGGTGGTGACGATTTCAAAGTAGAGGATCGTCTTGAGGCCGATCCGCCCGAGCTTCTTCGCGTCACCGACCCCGGCGATGCCGACGATCAGCGAGGAAATCACGATCGGGATCACGATCATCTTGATCAGACGGATGAAGATATCGCCCGCCGGTTGCAGCACGTTGCTGATCCACCAGGCCTTCTCGGCACTGAAGTGGTTGAGCAGCGCGCCCAGTGCAATACCGAGCACGAGACCGATGAGGATCTGCCAGGCGAGGCTTAATTTTGCCTTCTTCATATCGTTACCCTTACTTCGATTGGACTCGGACAGAAGCAAATCGAACCACCCATGGTGATACGAATCGTGCTCCTGCCCCCGTATAAGGTCACCCCGAGCGCGCGCTGGCGGCTTACTGGCGGGCGAAAAAAGGCGCAACTATTGCGATGCGAGGGGGGCACGTCTAATGCCGTAAACGCCTACCCTATGCCGAATCGGCATGAGATTTTCAAAATAAAACCCGCATCCCAAGCGGTTCGAATGCGACATTTCAGCAGGCATAAATGCCGTGAAGCGGCGGTTTCAGCGTAGCCGGGCTTTATTTCATCTGTCGGGAAAACCGATAAAACGGATACCCACGGACGAGCCGAGGGCAACGGCGAGAGCTGGAAAGCTCTCCGATATACGGTCAGACGTCAGGGAAAAGAGAGAGGTGACGGGACAAAATGCCGCATAGGATGGGCAGTTGTGAAGCGCGAATAACCAGCCGCTCTGGAACAGGCTTCTTGCCCGTTAAGCTCTACGCAGGTTCGCCAAGCCGTCTCGATTTCGCGAACCTGCATCGCAGCTTTTTTCCTGACCCGGCCCTTTCGCAGGCACCCCTTGTGCCCGTAGGTCACTCCGACCCTGAACGGTCAGAACGTCCCGGCCCCCTGGTCATGCATCGGCCCTCCTCGGGCTGTGCAGGGGAAAAGCAAGGCTGCTTTTCCCGTTATCCAGAACTTAGTACCAGTTGGGATCTTTTTTGAGTTGTTCCATTAACAGTTCTTGCATACCTTCATCGGGATTGCCGAGGAAGCGGTAGTTGGCATGACGACTTGGCGACTTGTCGGCAGGCAACCCGGCAGGTACCTCCACCAGCAAGGCGTAGGCCTTGTCCTTGTCGAAACTGAAAGCCACGAACAAACGCTCATTGCGGCACGTCGCCTGGGTTTCACACAGCGGCCCTACGAGATATTTGTCGCCGTCTTCCTCGACAGCATTCATCTGTTCCGAATCGCCTGACAGATTCATTACCCATTCCGGCAGGCGCTCTTCTTTCTTGACGACGTGCTGCCAGGTTTCACGGTATTGCGTGTCAGCCTCAAGCAGTTGATTGACCCGCATCTGTCCGTCATTGGCAGCCATTGCCATGGCACTGCCGCCCAGTAGCAGGGCGGCGGCCAGTCCTTTTAATGCAGCGTTCATGGTCAGCCTCGGCCGCGACGACCAAAGAAGAAGGAGGCAATGAACATCACCAGGAACACGACAAAGAGAATCTTGGCGATGCCCGTGGCGGTGCCGGCGATACCACCGAAGCCCAGGACTGCAGCGATGATGGCAATGATCAGGAAGGTAATTGCCCAGCTCAACATGGTGATTCTCCTTACGCTTTTCTATTTAGTTAGGGACTGCTTGGAATGGTTCCGGACGCGTCGGACGCACGGTCACCGGGTTAAAACACCCAGCGTTCCTGGCGGGGAAGGTCGGTGATCGGCTGAGCCTGATCCACATCCATCATCCGCATCGAGGAGGATGCTTCCGAGACGCTGCTGACGGCACTGAAGTGGGTTTGAGGAGCGCGATGAATCGACACCGGCGCCGGCTCGGGCTGCTGGCTGTAGTGCCAGAGGAGCAGTTGCTGGCCCACCACGAGGGTCACCAGCAATGCCAGAACGGCCCACAACCCCTGCTGAATGTGCAGGGAGGTGATGGGTAATCGGGCGGCACGTTGCAAATTCATCCTGGAATTCCTCCCCACCCCGGGTGGTGATCTGGTTGAGGCGCTCTAACGCCACGATGACTAGACCATTGCAGACGGCATGCCAGAAATTTATCGAGAAAAACTCCTTTATAATCAGGTAGTTACATCTGATATGCAAAAACTCTAAAGCGCATCCTGCACGATGGCCTTGAACGCAGTCGTGCGTATTGCACGACTGAAGGGGAGAAAGGTGATCGGATTCTTTTTGAATTGCCGACCGTGAACAGCGGTCGGAATGGGCAGGTCCGGTCACTCATCCCGGACGAATTGAAAAAAATATACGCAAATCAGGTCGTTAGGACGCCACAGCTCACCACGACGCTTTCTATAGGTAATATTCGCTCAGAATCGACCATGCAACTTGCCCGATTTTTCTGACACTAACCAACATCATTCATTAAAGGAGCGTAGGAAAAATGGAATCAGCCACCGAGCATCAAGGCCGCATTCTGCTGGTAGACGATGAGTCCGCCATCCTGCGTACGTTCCGCTATTGCCTGGAAGACGAAGGCTATACCGTCGCCACCGCCAACAGCGCCGCCCAGGCCGATACCTTGTTGCAGCGCCAGGTATTCGACCTGTGCTTTCTCGACCTTCGCCTGGGTGAAGACAACGGCCTCGATGTGCTGGCCCAGATGCGCATTCAGGCACCGTGGATGCGCGTGGTGATCGTCACCGCCCACTCGGCGGTCGACACTGCGGTGGACGCGATCCAGGCCGGTGCCGCCGACTATCTGGTCAAGCCATGCAGCCCGGACCAGTTGCGCCTGGCGACCGCCAAGCAACTGGAGGTCCGCCAGTTGTCGGCAAGGCTGGAGGCGCTGGAAGGCGAGATACGCAAACCCAAGGACGGCCTCGACTCCCATAGTCCGGCGATGAAAGTGGTGCTGGAAACCGCCCGTCAAGTGGCCAGCACCGATGCCAATATCCTGATTCTGGGTGAGTCCGGTACCGGTAAGGGAGAACTGGCCCGGGCGATTCATGGCTGGAGCAAACGCGCGAAAAAATCCTGCGTCACCATCAATTGCCCGTCGCTGACGACTGAGCTGATGGAAAGTGAACTGTTCGGTCACAGCCGTGGCGCATTCACCGGCGCCAGCGAGAGCACCCTGGGGCGGGTCAGCCAGGCGGACGGCGGAACGCTGTTTCTCGATGAGATCGGCGATTTTCCCCTCACACTGCAACCGAAATTGTTGCGTTTCATCCAGGACAAGGAATACGAACGGGTCGGCGATCCGGTCACCCGCCGGGCGGATGTGCGCATCCTTGCAGCGACCAACCTGAACCTTGAAGACATGGTCCGCGACGGACGTTTTCGGGAGGACCTGCTGTACCGGTTGAATGTCATTACCCTGCATTTGCCGCCGCTGCGCGAGCGCACCGAAGACATCCTGACCCTGGCGGACCGCTTCCTGGCCCGCTTCGTCAAGGAATATGCCCGTCCGGCGCGAGGATTCAGCGATGAGGCCCGTGAAGCGCTGCTAGGCTATCGCTGGCCGGGCAACATCCGGGAGCTACGTAACGTGGTGGAGCGCGCCAGCATCATCTGTCCCCAGGAAAAAGTTGAGATCAGTCACTTGGGCATGGCCGAGCAACCGGTCAACAACGCACCGCGCATCGGCGCCGCGCTGAGCCTGGATGAACTGGAAAAGGCCCACATCGGTGCCGTGCTGGCCACGGCCGATACGCTGGACCAGGCGGCCAAGACCCTGGGCATCGATGCCTCCACGCTGTATCGCAAACGCAAGCAATACAACCTGTGAGCGGTACCTTATGAAACTGGCGATGAAGCTGCGCACTCGACTGTTTCTCAGTATCTCGGCCCTGATAACAGTGGCTTTGCTGGGATTGCTGCTTGGCTTGGTCAGTGTGATGCAGATGGCCAACACCCAGGAACAATCGGTGCGCGACAACTTCATCCTGCTGGACCTGGGTCTCAAGCTGCGCCAGACCCTGGGCGACCAGTTGATGATCATGCTCGATGACAAACCTGACCTGGCCGCGCTCGAAGACTCCAAGCGGCAATATTTCAGCCTTCTGGAGGAGGGCATCGCCCACGAGCAGAGCCTGAAGGAGCCAACCGCGAATTTCACCCAGGCCAAGGCCGACTACCTTGAATTCCTTGAAGCCTTTACAGACTCGCGTGAACAGACATCCCAGCTCACGGGTATCCAGAACCTCACTGAGAAATTCAATGTACTGCGCAACGGGCTGATCGAAGGCTATCGGCACGCCTTGAACAACATCAGCGAAACCCAGACCCGCGCCCGTGACCGGGCATTGCTGATTTCCGGTCTGCTGGGCCTGGTGGGAGTGGCGGTGCTGGTCATCGGATTCATCACGGCCCATGGCATCGCCCGGCGTTTCGGGACCCCGATCGAAGCGCTGGTTTCGGCGGCGGACGACATTGGCCAGGGCAACTTCGAAGTGACGCTGCCGGTTTCCTCTGCCCCTGAACTGAACCTGCTGACCCGTCGTTTCGGAATCATGGCCCAGGCACTGCGTGAGCATCAGGCCACCAATGTCGATGAGTTGTTGGCCGGCCAGCAGCGCCTGCAAGCGGTACTCGATAGCATCGACGATGGCTTGTTGATGATCGACCGCCAGGGCCGGCTGGAGCACCTGAACCCGGTCGCCCAACGACAACTGGGCTGGGACGAGGAGCGCCTGGGACAGGGATTGGGCGAGGCGCTTGGACGCCCTGAGCTGGATGAGGAATTGCACCTGGTGCTACGCGGCGGAACGCTGGAGCGGGCACCAGATGATCTGAGTATCGAGGTCGATGGCGAATCCCGATTGTTGACCTACAGCCTCACGCCCGTCAGCCACACCCAGGGGCATATTCTCGGGGCGGTGATGGTGTTGCACGACGTCACCGAACAGCGCGCCTTCGAACGGGTACGCAGTGAGTTCGTGCTGCGGGCTTCCCACGAGCTGCGTACACCGGTGACCGGTATGCACATGGCGTTCGGCCTGCTGCGCGAGCGCGTCCATTTCCCTGAAGAATCCCGCGAGGCGGACCTGCTCGACACCGTCAATGAAGAAATGCAGCGGTTGATGCAGCTCATCAATGACCTGCTGAACTTCTCTCGCTACCAGAACGGTTTGCAAAAGCTGACCTTGGCTCCTTGCTCCATCGAAGACCTGCTGGAAGCGGCCCGCCTGCGATTTGCCACCCAGGCCCAAGCCAAGGGCATCGAGTTGCTCGTGGCGATCCAGGGCCCGCTGCCGCGCCTGCACGCCGACGCGGCGCAGCTGGAGCGGGTGCTGGATAACCTGATCGACAATGCCATGCGTCACACCGGCGACCACGGCCAGATCCGCCTGCAGGGCCGGCGCCATGGCGAGCGGGTGATTATCAGCGTCGAAGACAACGGCGAAGGCATTGCTTATGGTCAACAGGGGCGGATCTTCGAACCGTTCGTCCAGGTCGGACGCAAGAAAGGTGGCGCAGGCCTCGGGCTGGCGCTGTGCAAGGAGATCGTTCAGCTCCATGGCGGGCGCATGGGTGTCTACTCAAGGCCAGGACAGGGCACCCAGTTCTACATGGCGCTGACGGTTTGAGGCCGTTCGCGTCTAAGCCTCATCGTCCAGCCGCCGTCCGAGCCGTCGTCGGCCGCGGGTAATCAGCTCAATGAGCTGCACGGCACTGAGGGCATGGGCAAACAGCCAACCCTGGCCGAACGTTACGCCTTCGCTACACAGGTATGACGCCTGGGCCTCGTGTTCTATCCCTTCGGCAATCACCTTCAGCTCCAACGCGTGGGCCATGCGAATGATGTGCGGGGCCACGCCGCTGCTGGCGGCATCGTGGCCGAGGGCATCGATAAAGGCCTTGTCGATTTTCAGGCAATCCACCGGCAGGGTTTGCAGGTAAGCCAGGCTGCAATAGCCGGTGCCGAAGTCATCGATCAGCACCTGATGGCCCACATCACGCAGCGATTGCAGGTTATCCCTGGCAACCAGCACATCGATCAGCCCACGCTCCGTCACTTCAAAGGCAATCTGCCGCGCCGAGACCCGATGCCGCGCCAGCAAGCCGGCGATCACTTCGCCGATGCGTGGCACCATCACGTCGCATGCCGCCAGGTTCACCGAAATATAGAGCTGCGGATTGGCCCGCAACAGCTGACCCAACTGGTCGAACAGCCGGTGCAAGACGAAGTCGGTGATCTGGCGGATCTGCCCGGTATCTTCCGCCATCGGGATGAACAGATCCGGACTGGTCAGGGTGCCGTCCGGTCGTCGCCAGCGCAACAAGGCTTCAGCACCGACACAATTGCGGTTGCGCAGGTCGAAAATCGGCTGATACAGCACCTGGAACTCACCCCGCCGGATGGCCCCATGCAGCTCGACATCCATGGATTGACGCTGGCGTGCCAGGAGAAACACCAGGAAACCGATCGCCAGGCCCAATATCAGGCTGGTGGGCAGCATCCACCAGGCGTTGGCTGGAATATGAAACCCGTTGCGCTGGGCAATCAGCACCAACTGATACTCCGGACTGTCGGTCTGCATGCGATAGATCAGACGGGTGGCTGTCACTTGCAGGGCATTGCGGTTTTTCGGCGGCCAAGGCTCGGTGGGCGGCCAATATTGGTCGGTACCCAGCACGGGAACGGCACGCTCGCCATGGTCCAGGACCACCAGCAGGCTGCTGCCGGGCGGCAGGTCTACCACGTCAGTCAGGTGTCCCCTGGAGGTGGCGACCCGAAAGTTACCGCGCCCCAGCATTAATACAGCGCGGTTTTCGTCGGGCTCGGTGGTGGTGTTGAGCCAATAACTGTAGGTCGGCCCCCGTAAGTCGGGCGCACGAGCGACTGATAATCCGCTCTGGCGCGGACGGCTGGAGCAGGCACCGCGACCGTCGACATACACCGCCTCGTAGACGAAGCGGTAATTGAAGCTGACCTGCTGCAAGGTCGCGACCATTTCCTCGTCGCATCCGCGCAGCGGTTGGTTTTGCAGGTCATCGAGGCTTTCGCGCAACTGCCCGAAAAGCTGTTCCAACCGTTGCAGGAAACGTTCACCCTGGGCGTTCATCTGGTCGCTTTCGCGCTGCTGGGTCTGTTGCATGACAACGAACAGGCTCCCCGCCAGCAACAGCGCCGTACTCAGTGCAGCCGCTACCGTCGCCAGGAAAAGAGGGCGATGCAGCCAGCTTTGCAGGGTTTCGCGGGCAGCCTTCATCGATTGATAATCCGAAAGTTACCAATGAGTTATAGCCGCTGATTTGGATTTAGCCTTTACCGTCGGACAGGCGTCATTATTTTGTCTGGTTGAGCACCTGCAGGATCGCTGCACTTTGCGCGTCCGGCGTACCGTCGAACCGGGTCGGTCGATAACGCATCTGGAAGGCAGCCAGCACATGGTGGGTGGCCACGTCCCATTCGCCGGTCCGGGGCGTCGGGTAGCCGAGGCGGGCCAACTCGGTCTGGAACCAGGTGGCGCTCGGCAGCTGCGTCAGGAAGAAGGCCTGCTGGCGCGCCACGGCCTGTTCGTCCGGCCAGACGCCCAGGCCTGCTTCCGCCAGGCGCTTCCACGGGAACAACGGCCCCGGATCAAGTTTGCGCAGGGGGGCGATATCGCTGTGTCCGATGATGTTGATCGGGTTGATCGCGTTGCGCCGGGTGATGTCCTTGAGCAACGCGATCAGGGACTGGATCTGGGCTTCGCTGTAGGGGTACCAGAGACGCCCGGTGGGGCTGTCGACATAGCCCGGATTGACGATCTCGATGCCGATGGAGCTGGAGTTGAGCCAGGTCCGCCCCTGCCATTCGCTTTCCCCGGCGTGCCAGGCGCGCCGGCTTTCATCCACCAGCTTGTAGATCGTCGCGTCCTTGTCGTCGCCGATCAGGTAATGGGCGCTGACCTCGCCATGGGTCAATAGCGCGAGGGACCGCTCCAGGGAAGCCGAGGTGTAATGCACCACGACGAACTGGATGCGGCTGTCCTGATTGACCGACGGATGGCTGGTATCAAGCCGTGGAACGCTGGCACAACCGGCCAGGGTCAGTAAAAAGACAATGATCGAGACAATTTTCATGGCGCACATGCGTCTACGGATGACGAATAATGCAACAGTGTAACGTATCACTGTGCAAGGATCCGGCTTGCCTTCCGATTTAAACAAAATGGAACAATTGACCTCAGCCCAGCTCCACTCGGTTACGCCCCGCAGATTTTGCCCGATAAAGCGCCTGATCGGCTCTTTTAAGCACCAGATCGCTGTATTCGCCTGCTTTGAATGCGGTCATGCCCACGGATACGGTAATCGTCACCGGCTCACCCTTGAAGTGAAACGGACAGGCTTCGATGGCTGCCCGTAGGCCTTCAACCAGCTTGGCACCTGACGCCAGGGGGTATCGGGCACCAGCAAGACAAACTCCTCGCCGCCAAAACGAGCGATGAAGTCGCTGCCCCGCAGACGTTTGCGCAACACGGTGGCGATAATCTTCAACACCCGATCACCCGCCAGGTGACCGTAGTTGTCATTGATCCGCTTGAAATGATCGAGGTCGAGCATCGCCAGCAGCAAGCTGTTGCCGTGTCGCTGCCACTGGGTGACCTCGTGTTCAAGCCGCTCGGTCCAGGCAGCGCGGTTGGGCAACCCGGTGAGCGGGTCAATCAATGCCTTTTGTCGCTGCTCTTCAAGGTTTTCACGCACGACCTGGGCTTCCTGCTCCATCACCGCGACGCGCTCGGCCAAGCTCTTGAGGCGGCTGGCAACCTCTTGCTCGCGCTGGTCACGCTGCTTCTGGTGCTGGTCCATGGTACCGAGCAGGCCTTCCAGATGGTTCTCCAGCACCTGCTTGAGTCCCTCCAGGTCGTCGGCTTCCTGCATGCTGCTTTGCAGACCATCGACCTGCTCACGAATCTGGGTGTCCATTTCCCTGGAAGCCGAGAGGTTGTCGGCGTGGCCTTCACTGGCCGCGCGCAAGCTGCTCTGGAACGACTCCAACCGATCATTGAGGCGCTGCAGATACGCCTCGAACTCATGCTGGCCACTGTCGGTGATGGCCAACATGAGCGTCGCGAAGTCGTCGAGAATCGGCAATAACTCGTACCAGTTCAAACCGTTTCGAAGACGTTCCCCCATGGCCTCGGCTTGAGGGCGATGCCGCTCAGGCAGGGTGAGGTCACCCAGCAGGCCCAGCAGGGTGTCTTCGATGTGCTTCGCCACCGAACTGTAGGAGGGCTCCGGGGAGTCGGGCAGGGCGTAATGGGCCTCATCCGGATCAACGGGCAACGGCTCGACGGTGGTCGGGGGCTCATCAGCTTCTGTGTCAGGGGACGGTGCTTCCTCCAGTACGGGTGATGGCGCCTCGGGCATCAGCTCATCGGGATTATCCAGCGCAGCCGCGGCAGCCGCGGGCTCCGTGACAGGGGTTGCTGGCCCAGCCGTTTTCTCTGGTTCGGGGGCCGACGGCGCGATGTCGGTGCCAGACTTCGGAACGGGGTCGAGGATTGGCGGAATGAAGGCAACCGGTTCGGGGGGCTCATCGACGGGCCGGGTCTGCTCCACGGTCGGCATGACGGGGGCAGCAACGGTTGTCGGCTGTATCGGCACGGGCGGGGGCGGGGGCGCTTCGGGCGAGGACGCCGGGGGTACAAGCACACCCTTGTCCGGAGCGGCCGCCTGCGACTGAGGGATCGTATCTTCGTGACCATGCCCCCCAAACAGCCGTTGCAGCAGGCCGGGACGACTCGCTTCGGCAGGCATCTCCAATGCATCCAGCGCCTTGCCCTGCAAGCTGCTCAACTCGCTGAGCAACAGGGGAATTTCCCGGGCCTGGTCGACACGTGCCTCCAGTTGTTTGGCAAACTTTTTCAGCGGCCGACGCACGTCTTTCGGCAGTGGCAGGGTCTGCAACTGAGCGACCAGCGCGGTCAATGCGGTGCTCATCTGTTCGACCCGGGTCTCGCGGCGCTGCTCGGAATCCAGCACGGCTTTTTCCAAGCGTGGCAACAGGGCGGCGAGGGCGGCATCCATGTCATCGGTGCGCACCACTTCGCGCATCTCTTTCATGCATTGATCAACGGCCCGGTCCGTGCCCTCGGCGGCCAGGGTGCTGCGCACCAGGCCACGGCGCAGCAAGTCGAGCCGGGCATCCCAGCGGCGCTCCAGCTTTTCCTGTTGCTCAATGCTCTTGAGGTACTTCTCTCTCCAGCGTTCGGCGTCGTCGCTCATTCATCGGGTCCGCAAGGGGCAGAACTCAGCGCAGGAAATGCGTCAGCCGTGAGCGAACCCGGTAGACGAATTTCGACTGCAACCGGCAGGTGATCGGAAATGGGCTGGGCCAGGACCTCGACACGCTCAAGGGTCAGGGTCGGGCTCAGCAGAATATGGTCCAGGCAGCGCTGGGGGCGCCAGCTGGGGAATGTCGCTTCGAGTTGGGGCGCGAGCAGGCCGAGGTCGCGCAGGGGCGACGTCTGCAACAGGTCGTTGGCGTGGGTGTTCATGTCGCCCATCAGCACCTGATGTTTATACCCACCGATCAATTCACGGATATAGGCCAGTTGCATCGTCCGGGTACGCGCCCCGAGGGCCAGGTGCATCATGACCACGACCAATGCCTCCGGACCTTCGCCGAAGCGCGCCAGGATCGCTCCGCGCCCCTTGGGGCCCGGCAGCGGATGGTCTTCGATCGCCCAGGGCCGCAGGCGACTCAACACACCATTGCTGTGCTGGGCGAGACGGCCGAGGTTGCGATTGAGTTGCTGATACCAGTAGGGGAACGCACCCAGTTGGGCCAGATACTCCACCTGGTTGACGTAACCTGACCTCAGGCTGCCGCCATCGACCTCTTGCAAGGCCACCAGGTCGAAATCCTTCAACAGGTCGCCGATTTTCTGCAGGTTACCGGCACGCCCGGGATGGGGCAGCAGATGCTGCCAACCCCGGGTCAGGTAATGTCGGTAGCGTTCGGTGCTGATACCCACCTGGATGTTGAAGCTGAGCAGCCGCAAGCGACTGTCGGCGGGCAGGCCAGTGGACGCGACATGATGCTCGTTGACCCGCGGCTCATGCAGGCCAACGATGCGTTCGGTGCTCCAGCGAGCCATGGCGTGGGCCGCGCTTAGTTGGCAGCAGCCTTGGTCGTCGCTCGCTCTTTGGCGATCAGCTTGTCGGCCAGTTGCAGCGCTTCGTCAGCGCCGCCGGCAGAGCCGATATCAAAGCGGTATTTACCGTTGACGATCATGGTTGGTACGCCGGTGATCTCGTACTTCTTCGCCAGCTCCTTGGCTTTGACGATTTGGCCCTTCACGGCGAAAGAGTCAAAGGTCGCCAGGAATTTCTCCTTGTCTACGCCCTGGGTTGCCAGGAAGTCTGCCATGTCACTTTTGTCAGTCAGCTTCTTATGTTCTTTCTGGATCGCGTTGAACACCGCAGCGTGAACCTTGTGCTCGACGCCCATGGCCTCGAGGGTCAGGAACATCTGGCCATGGGCATCCCACGGGCCGCCAAACATGGCAGGGATGCGAACGAAGTTCACGTCCGAAGGCAGCTTATCGACCCATGGATTGATCACCGGCTCGAAAGCGTAGCAATGCGGGCAGCCATACCAGAACAGCTCCACCACTTCGATCTTGCCGGGCACGGCTACCGGAACCGGGTTGCTCAATTCGACGTAAGGGGCCTTCGATTCCTCGGCGTTGGCTTGAGCGCCGATGCCGAACAGGCTGGCGGCGACGAGCGCGGCGCTGATGATCAGATTACGCATGCTTTACTCCTGGACAAATAGGTGGCCTCGCGAGGTGTGCTTTCAGACAGACCACGGCGGGTTCAAGTTCTTAGTGTAACGGCAGCGGCCACAAAAAAGGGCGGCCAAAGCCACCCTTTTGATGCTTGCATCGACAGATTAATCGAGCGTTAACGTTACAAGCGGTGTACAGCTCCCGCAACGCCGCTCAAAGACCTTAGTGCAGGCCCTGGATGTAGCTGGCGACAGCGGCGATATCTTCGTCGCTCAGCTTGCGGGCGATGGTGCGCATGGTCATCGCGTCGCCGTCGTTGGCACGACCGCCTTCTTCCTTGCGGAAATCGGTCAGTTGCTTGGCTACGTATTGGGCATGCTGGCCTCCCAGGTGCGGGAAGCCGGCAGCGGCGTTACCGGCACCGTTCGGCGAATGGCAACCGGTGCAGGCCGGCAGGCCTTTGTCCAGATCACCGCCACGGAACAGCTTCTCACCGCGGGCCACCAGTTTCTGGTCGGCGGCGCCGATGCTGCCTTTCTGGCTGGCAAAGTAAGCGGCGATGTCCGACAGATCCTGATCGCTCAGGTTGGTCAGCAGGCCAGTCATTTCCAGAACGGTACGCTTGCCCGACTTGATGTCGTGCAATTGCTTGGTCAGGTAGCGTTCGCCCTGGCCCGCCAGTTTCGGAAAGTTTGGCGCTGCGCTGTTGCCATCCGGCCCATGGCAGGCCCCGCATACGGCGGCTTTCGCCTGGCCGGCGGCGGCATCGCCAGCGGCGTGGGCTACGCCGGATATCCCCAAGGTCAACAGCAGACTCACGATCAGTTTGTTCATCAGCTAATCCAACTACGGCTAAGGGTTAAAGAGTTATGGACCGGGTTTACTCGCTCATCCACTGGATGATGGCTCGGTAATCCTCGGCACTGCAGTCCATGCACAAACCACGCGGCGGCATCGCCTTGAAACCCTGGGTCACGTGTTGCACCAGCGTCCCCATACCTTTCGCCAACCTCGGCGTCCAAGCTTCCTGATCGCCCTTGCGGGGCGCCGTTGGGAGTTGGCCGGAATGACAGGCACCACAAACACGGTTGTACACAGCTTCCGGATCCTGTGTAGCCTGAGCGCTGTAAAGCGGTATCAGGACACCGGCAGCTAGCAGCCATTTCGTCATAAAACGACCTTTTCAGGGTTGAGAGCAAGCTGCGTTCTGATGCGCAATTTAGGTCGATCGCTCTCGTGAGCCTCATCCTTCGCTGGGACAAAGCGCACACAAAATCTGCGGCATTATATACTGGCGTCACTGAAACGGAAACGACACAGCTTGCCGCGTCCATTCCCGACGCCGCCCACATCGGAAATCCCATGCAACTGAAGAACCCCATCCTTGGCCTGTGCCAACAGTCCACCTTCATGCTCAGCGCCGCCAAAGTCGATCAATGCCCCGACGACGAAGGCTACGAAGTGGCGTTTGCCGGGCGTTCCAACGCCGGCAAATCCAGCGCACTGAACACCTTGACCCACGCAAGCCTGGCACGTACCTCGAAAACCCCGGGGCGCACGCAGCTGTTGAACTTCTTCAAGCTAGACGATGAACGCCGTTTGGTCGACCTTCCCGGCTACGGCTACGCCAAGGTGCCGATTCCGCTCAAGCAGCACTGGCAGCGTCACCTGGAAGCCTATCTGGGCAGCCGCGAGAGTTTGAAGGGTTTGATCCTGATGATGGACATCCGCCATCCGATGACCGACTTCGACACGCTGATGCTCGATTGGGCGGTCGCCAGCGGCATGCCCATGCACATCCTGCTGACCAAAGCGGACAAGCTCACCTACGGTGCGGCCAAGAACACGCTGCTCAAAGTGCAGTCGGAAATCCGCAAAGGCTGGGGCGACGCGATCACCATCCAGCTGTTCTCGGCACCCAAGCGCATGGGCCTGGAAGAAGCCTACACCGTGCTGGCCGATTGGATGGAGCTGGCGGACAAGGGCAGCGAAGAGGCCGAATAAGCCAAATCGCAGGCAAAAAAAACCCCGGACTTCGTATGGGGAGGGGGAAGTTCGGGGTCCAAGTTCCGGACCGCTAGGGCGGGGTCCAGATATCTGCCAACACTTAACACAACATAGGAGCATTGAAGGGCTTCACCAGCCATTCAGAATCTCTGAGTGGCATTTCATGGGTTTAGTTCAGATTATTTTTGAAATGCCCTTAGGAAATTTCTTACTCACCCCTCGCAGGCAATGACATTCCATTGTGGCGAGGGGATTTATCCCCGCTGGGCTGCAAAGCAGCCCCTCGGAAGTTCGTCACGCCTCAGTGCGCCTCATCCCAGTTGTCGCCCACGCCCACTTCCACCAGCAGCGGCACGTCCAGCGTGGCGGCGGCGCTCATGTACTGGCGAATGTCCTTGCTGACCTGTTCGACCAGGTCTTCCCGTACTTCCAGCACCAGTTCGTCGTGCACCTGCAGAATCACCCGGGCATCCAGCCCTGAGGTCGTCAACCAGCGATCCACGGCCACCATCGCTTTCTTGATGATGTCGGCCGCGGTGCCTTGCATCGGTGCGTTGATGGCCGTGCGCTCAGCCCCCTTGCGCAGCGCCGGGTTCTTCGCGTTGATGTCCGGCAGGTACAACCGACGGCCGAAAATGGTTTCGACAAACCCCTGTTCGGCGGCCTGGGCGCGGGTGCGCTCC
This sequence comes from Pseudomonas sp. MAFF 730105, assembly GCF_055380705.1. NCBI lineage: Bacteria > Pseudomonadati > Pseudomonadota > Gammaproteobacteria > Pseudomonadales > Pseudomonadaceae > Pseudomonas > Pseudomonas sp. MAFF 730105. The sequence continues at coordinate 37,409 of NZ_AP018438.1, read as the reverse complement.
ATATACTCCAGCACACCCGGATAGCGGGCGAAGTAGCGATCGATGTAGGCCTGGGACTGCTTGCGATCAACACCGATCTGTTTGGCGAGACCGAAGGCGCTCATGCCGTAGATCAAGCCGAAGTTGATCGCCTTGGCGCTGCGACGCTGGTCATGGCTGACGGCCTCCAGCTCGACGCCGAACACCTCGGCGGCAGTGGCCCGGTGCACGTCCAGGTCGTTGCGGAACGCGTGGAGCAGACCTTCATCCTTGGCCAGGTGCGCCATGATCCTCAATTCGATCTGCGAGTAGTCCGCCGCCAGCAGCTTGTAGCCTTTCGGTGCGACGAACGCCTGTCGGATCCGCCGACCTTCAGCGGTACGGATCGGAATGTTCTGCAGGTTCGGATCGATGGACGACAGTCGTCCGGTCGCGGCAACGGCTTGTTGATAATTGGTGTGGACGCGGCCAGTGCGGCTGTTGATCTGCTCCGGCAGGCGATCGGTATAGGTGCTCTTGAGCTTGCTCAGCGAGCGGTACTGCATCAGCACCTTGGGCAGCGGGTAGTCCTGCTCGGCCAGTTCGGCGAGCACCGCTTCGGCCGTGGATGCCTGGCCCTTGGCGGTTTTGCTGAGCACTGGCAAACCGAGCTTTTCGTACAGGATCACACCCAATTGCTTGGGCGAGCCGAGGTTGAATTCCTCTCCGGCGATGGCAAACGCCTCACGCTCCAAGGCCACCAGCTTCTCGCCCAGCTCGACGCTCTGCACGCCCAGCAGGTTGGCATCGACCAATGCCCCCTGGCGCTCGATGCGCGCCAGCACCGGCATCAGCGGCATTTCTATCTCGGTGAGCACTTTGCCCAGGCTCGGGATCGCCGCCAGCTTTTCCTGCAAGGCCTGGTGCAAACGGAACGTTACGTCGGCATCTTCAGCGGCGTACGGGCCGGCCAGTTCCAGGGAGATCTGGTCGAAAGTCAGCTGTTTGACCCCTTTGCCAGCGATGTCCTGGAAATCGGTCTTGCTTTGGCCCAGGTACTTGAGTGCCAGGCTGTCCATGTCGTGACGGGTCGCGGTGGAGTCCAGCACGTAGGACTCCAGCATGGTGTCGAAGGCAATGCCTTGAACCAGGATGCCGTTGTTCTGATCGCCACCAATGGCGCAGTTGGCCAGGATATTGGTCTCGAACTTGGCATGCTGACCGACCTTGAGCTTGTCGGGGTTTTCCAGCAGGGGCTTGAGGGCCTTGAGTACCGTGTCGCGATCAAGCTGCTCCGGCACGCCCATGTAGGAATGGGTCAGCGGAATGTAGGCCGCCTCATGGGCCGCCACGGCAAACGACAACCCGACCAGTTGCGCATGTTGCGGATCGTCACCATTGGTTTCCGTGACGAACGCAAACAGTGGCGCTTGCTCGAGCTTGGCCAGCCAGGCATCGAAGCGCGCCTGATCGAGAATGACTTCGTACTTCGCTTCGTCGCCGCCCGGTTGTTCGTCGGCCACTTCGACGATCTCCTGGCCGGCACGCTTGGCGTCCCGCTGGTTTTCTTCGAACCAGCTCTTGAACTCCAGCAGGGTGTACAGCTCGGCAAGTTTGTCGTGGTCCGGTGGGCCCATTTGCAGATCGTCGAGGCCAACATCCAGCGGCACGTCAGTCTTGATGGTCGCCAGCTCGTAGGAAAGAAACGCCATTTCCTTATGTTCTTCGAGCTTGGCGGGCAGGGTCTTGGCGCCGCGAATCGGCAGCGTGGGAACGATATCCAGCTGCGTATACAGCTCGGTCAGGCCGCCGTTGACTCCCACCAGCAAGCCGGAGGCAGTCTTCGGCCCGATCCCCGGAACGCCCGGGATGTTGTCGGAAGAATCGCCCATCAATGCCAGATAATCGATGATCTGCTCCGGAGCGACACCAAATTTCTCCTTTACGCCAGCCACGTCCAGCGAGCTACCGGTCATGGTATTGACCAAGGTAATGTGCCCGTCGACCAATTGAGCCATGTCCTTGTCACCGGTGGAGATCACCACCGGGCGGTCGGCTGCGGCGCTGCTGCGGGCCAGGGTGCCAATCACGTCGTCGGCTTCGACATTGTCCACACACAGGAGCGGGAAGCCCAGGGCCTTGACGCTGGCATGCAGCGGCTCGATTTGCACGCGCATGTCGTCGGGCATGCTCGGGCGATTGGCCTTGTACTCGGCGTACAGCGCATCGCGAAACGTCCCACCCTTGGCGTCGAACACCACGGCAAACGGGCTGTCCGGGTACTGCTTGCGCAGGCTCTTGAGCATGTTCAGCACGCCCTTGACCGCACCGGTCGGCAGGCCTTTGGACGTGGTCAGCGGTGGCAGCGCGTGAAACGCGCGGTACAGGTAAGAAGAACCGTCCACCAGGACGAGGGGGCTTGGCTCATGAGCAGGATCAACCTTTTCGGCGGGTCCGGGGCTAGAATAGCGGGACCGTTGACGACAAAGGGACAAGGTTATCATGCGTACACTAAATCGCCTGTTACTGGCTGGCTTGTTTGCGATCACTCCGCTTACCGTGATGGCGGCGGACGAGGCACCTTCCGCGGACCCGGACGTCACCATTCGCACGGAAGGCGATAAAACCATCCAGGAGTACCGGCAAAACGGTTTCCTGTATGCGATCAAGGTCACGCCCAAGCACGGCAAGCCTTATTTCCTGGTACGCGCCGATGGCACTGATGCAAACTTCATCCGTTCGGACCAACCGGATATGCTGATCCCGTCATGGAAGATCTTTGAGTGGAAATAGTTTCCTAATTTCAACCGGCGCCCGCTGAAGGGCGCCCGTACTGGCAGTTCTAACCATGTCTGTGTTCACCCCCCTGGCTCGGCCCGAGCTGGAAACCTTTCTTGCCCCTTACGGGCTCGGCCGCCTGCTTGATTTCCAGGGGATCGCCGCTGGCAGCGAAAACACCAATTTCTTTATCAGCCTGGAGCAGGGCGAATTCGTCCTGACCCTGGTGGAGCGCGGCCCGGTGCAGGAAATGCCGTTCTTCATCGAACTGCTGGACGTGCTGCATGAGGCCGACCTGCCGGTGCCTTATGCGTTGCGCACCACCGACGGCGTTGCGCTCAGGGAGCTGGCCGGCAAACCTGCGCTGCTGCAACCGCGCCTGGCCGGCAAACATATCAAGCAGGCCAATGCGCAGCATTGCGCCCAGGTTGGCGAGTTGCTGGCCCATCTGCACCTGGCCACCCGGGACAACATGATCAAGCGCAAGACCGATCGCGGCCTGGACTGGATGCAAGAGGAGGGCGCAAAGCTGCTGTCACACCTCGAAACCGAGCCTCGTCGGCTGCTGCAGGCGGCACTGGACGAAATTTCGCTGCAGAAGAGCGGCATCCTGGCGCTGCCCCGCGCCAACATCCATGCGGACCTGTTCCGCGATAACGCCATGTTCGAAGGCACGCACCTGACCGGGCTGATCGACTTCTACAACGCCTGCTCCGGGCCGATGCTGTATGACGTCGCCATTGCCCTGAACGACTGGTGTTCGGATGACGACGGAGTGCTCGACGGCCCGAGGGCGCGGGCGTTGCTGGGCGCTTACGCGGCGCTGCGCCCCTTCACCGCCGCCGAAGCCGAACTTTGGCCGACCATGCTGCGTGTGGCGTGCGTGCGGTTCTGGCTGTCGCGTCTGATCGCCGCCGAATCCTTTGCCGGACAGGACGTGTTGATCCACGATCCGATGGAGTTTCAGCAGCGGTTGGCGCAGCGGCAGGACGTTCATACACCGCTGCCTTTTGCCCTGTAAAAGCATCGCGGGCAAGCCTTGCTCCCACAGGTCTGTGTTTACTCTGTGGGAGCAAGGCTTGCCTGTGTTTTACCTGTGGGAGCAAGGCTTGTCTGTGTTTACTCTGCGGGAGCAAGGCTTGCTTGTGTTTTAACCCTGTGGGAGCAAGGCTTGCCCGCGATCGGGATCGTCGCCAATCAAGCGTTACAACGACTCCAGACACCCCGCCAAATCATTCCCCAGCTTTTCCAACAACTGCTCATACCCCTGCGCCGTCGCCGGGGTGTAGCCGCCCAGCGCATCCAGCTCCGCAAGCTTGACCGGCAACCCGGCCACCAGGGTTTCGGCCAGGCGCGGGCGCAGGGGCGGTTCGCTGAACACGCAGGTCTTGCCCACGGCTTGCAAGCGGGTGCGCATCGCCGCCACATGCTGGGCCCCGGGCTGGACCTCGGCGGCCACGGCGAACACCCCGGCGTGCTTGAGACCGTAGGTGTCTTCGAAATAATCGAACGCTTCGTGGAATACGAAGTAGGGCTTGCCCGTAATCCCGGCCAGACGAGACTTGAGGCGCGTGTCCAAGGCATCGAGCCGCTGGTTGAAGCCCTTGAGGTTGCTTTGATAACGCTCGGCATTGGCCGGGTCGGCAGCGCTCAGGTCTGCGGCCATTCTGGCGGCGATCACCCGAGCGTTGGTCGGTGAAAGCCACAAATGGGCATCGATCGTGCCAGGACGATGGTCATGATCATGCTCGTCGCCATCCTCATCGGTATGGGATTGGCTGTCCTCGGTAAAATGCCGCAACTTGAGCCCCGGCAGGTCCTGTACCGCGACGGAAGGCAGCGTACGACCGCTCAACACCCTCGGCAGGAACCCTTCCATGTCCGGACCGATCCAGTACAGCAGGTCCACCGATTGCACCTTGCGTACGTCGGATGGGCGCAAGGCGTAGTGGTGAGGCGAAGCTCCGGGAGGCAGCAGCACCTCGGGAACGGCCACGCCGTCCTGCACCGCAGCGGCAATCAACTGCAGCGGCTTGATGCTGGTGAGGACCTTGACCTCGGCCTGGGCCGGACCGGTCAACAGAAAAGTTGCGACAAAAGCGACAAAGAGCGAAAAAAATCGGGACACGATGACCACTCGAAGAGGCGAGAACGGGTAACATAATAACGTCTCTCACTGAACTCGTCGCTGCCCATGCCTATTACACCCCTCGCCAGTCGTCCCCACGATCACTCTCACTGCGTGCACAGCGCGCTGTCCGAGGCCGATGCCATCTGTGCACGGCAGGGGCTGCGCTTGACCGCCTTGCGGCGACGCGTGCTGGAACTGGTCTGGCAAAGCCACAAGCCGTTGGGTGCCTACGACATCCTGGCGGTGCTCAGCGAGCAGGACGGCCGCCGCGCCGCGCCGCCGACGGTCTATCGGGCGCTGGACTTCCTGCTGGAAAACGGCCTGGTGCATCGCATTTCCTCCCTGAACGCCTTCGTCGGCTGCAACCACCCCGAACACGCCCATCAAGGCCAGTTCCTGATCTGCCGCGAATGCCACGCCGCCATCGAGTTGGAGCAGAAATCCATCAGCGATGCCATCGTCGCCAGCGCCAAGGAGGTCGGCTTCGTGGTCGACAGCCAGACCGTCGAAGTGGTCGGTCTCTGCTCCGGTTGCCAGGGGGCCTGATGAGCAATGCCTTGATCCGCCTCGAGCAGGTGGCCGTGACGTTCGCCGGGCAGAACGTGCTGGACAACATCCACCTGAGCGTCGAGCCGGGGCAGATCGTCACCCTGATCGGCCCCAACGGCGCCGGCAAGACCACCCTGGTGCGCGCCGTGTTGGGTTTGCTCAAGCCGGACAGCGGCAGCGTCTGGCGCAAACCGAAGCTGCGGGTCGGCTACATGCCGCAAAAACTCCATGTAGACCCGACGCTGCCCCTGTCGGTCCTGCGTTTCCTGCGCCTGGTGCCTGGCGTGGATCGCGGGCGGGCCCTGGCGGCACTCAACGAAGTCGGCGCCGAACACGTGATCGACAGCCCGGTGCAAAGCATCTCCGGTGGTGAAATGCAGCGCGTGCTGCTGGCCCGAGCCTTGCTGCGCGAGCCTGAGCTGCTGGTGCTCGACGAGCCGGTACAGGGGGTCGACGTGGCGGGACAGGCCGAGCTGTACAGCTTGATCACCCGCCTGCGCGACCGTCACGGCTGCGGTGTGCTGATGGTTTCCCATGATCTTCACCTGGTCATGAGCACCACCGACCAAGTGGTCTGCCTCAATCGGCATGTCTGCTGTTCCGGCCATCCCGAGCAGGTCAGTGGCGACCCGGCGTTCGTCGAACTGTTCGGCAAGAACGCACCCAGCCTGGCGATTTATCACCACCACCATGACCACGCCCACGACCTGCACGGTTCGGTGGTCATCGGTGCACCTGTTACCCCCCATGTTCATGGAGATGGCTGCAAGCATGGCTGATTTTCTGTTGTACGCCCTGCTTGCAGGCCTGGCCCTCGCGCTGGTGGCCGGTCCCCTGGGCTCGTTCGTGGTCTGGCGGCGCATGGCCTATTTCGGCGATACCTTGTCCCACGCGGCATTGCTCGGTGTGGCGTTGGGGTTCTTGCTGGACGTCAGCCCAACGGTGGCGGTGACCGTCGGCTGCCTGTTGCTGGCGGTGGTGCTGGTGACCTTGCAACAGCGCCAGCCGCTGGCATCCGACACGCTGCTGGGCATCCTCGCGCCCAGTACCCTGTCCCTTGGCCTGGTGGTGCTGAGCTTCATGCGTGAAGTGCGGATCGACTTGATGGCCTACCTGTTCGGCGACCTGCTGGCCATCAGCCCGACGGACCTGGCCTGGATCCTGGGTGGCAGCGCAGCCGTCCTGCTGTTGCTGGTGGCGCTCTGGCGACCCTTGCTGGCCGTCACCGTCCACGAAGAACTGGCCCGGGTCGAAGGCCTGCCCGTGACGGGGCTGCGACTGGCGCTGATGCTGCTGATTGCGGTGGTCATTGCCGTGGCGATGAAAATCGTCGGTGTGTTGCTGATTACGTCATTGCTGATCATTCCAGCTGCCGCGGCACAGCGTCACGCCCGCTCGCCGGAGCAGATGGCCCTGGGCGCGAGCCTGCTGGGCATGCTTGCGGTGTGTGGCGGGCTGGCCTTGTCGTGGTTCAAGGACACCCCGGCCGGCCCGTCGATCGTGGTCAGCGCCGCGGCATTGTTTCTGCTGAGTTTTGTCCTGCCCCGCCGAGGGGTGTAGACTTGCTCGCTTTTTGCGCAAATAGAGAGTCGCAGGAATGAAGCCGTTCGCCTCCCGTTATCTGCTCCTTGTCGCATTTTCCTTGCTGCTGGGGGCTTGCACGAGTTCGCCGCCAGTGACCGAAGCGCCCGACACCCGGGGCCCGGCCATTGCGCAGCTGGAACAAAGCCTGGCCAGCAATGAGTTGGCCACCGCTGAAGATCAATTGGCCGCACTGCAGGCCCAGACGTCGAATGACCCGGCGCTGGAGCCCTATCAGCGGCAACTGGCCGAGGCGTATCTGCGCCGCAGCCAGATCGATCTGCAAAAAGGCGATGTAAACGCCGCCGCCACCGCCCTGAGCCGTGCTCGCGCCCTGATGCCCAAGGCCCCGGCTCTGACCGGTGAAGTCAACGGCGCGATCGCCGAGGCCCGTAAGGTCGAGCTGGATAAAGCCGAGGCCGCCCTCCAGGCTGCCGAAACCAAACCGGTCGCCAAGCTGATCGATCCGAGCGCCGAGAGCACCACGATTCAGCTCGACATCAACGATATCCAGCAAATGCGTCGGCAACTGGATGCCATTGCCGCCGATGTGGTGAATTTCCAGTGTGATGTCACAGTCCAGGCGCCGCGTACCAACGATTATCCATGGCTGGCGAACCTGCTGACCAAGCGGGTAAAAAAGCTGGATCCGGGGTTTGACCTGAAGCTTCGCAAACAGATCCTGCGCAGCGTGCCGGCGCAGCTGGTGCTGACTCCGCGTAAATCTTAAAGGCATCGCGAGCAGGCTCGCTCCCACATTGGATGTGTTGTGAATACAAATTTTGTATCCGACACACCCCTGTGGGAGCGAGCCTGCTCGCGATAGCGTCCTGACAGGCAACAAGCCCTTTTCAGACAATCATCAAGCCGGAATCCCTTTGGCCTTGGGCTCCCGCGCCCAAACCCGATGCTGAGCAATCGCCGCAAAGAAATCCGCGAACTTCCCGGCATCGGCATCCGGAATCAGCCCCGCGTCCGCCTCCAGTTTCAACAACGCCAACAATTGCCTGGCTTCACCGTTGAGGGCGATAGCCTTCAGGTGTTTGTAGGCTTCCAGCAGGTAATGCAGCGCAACGCCATCGGTACTCAAGGCCTGGATCGACTGCGCGCCGCCCGGCACGAACACTGCGTCAAAGGCAATGGATGGCAAGCCTTCCATGGATGCATCCACCGCCAGCGTCTGCCCATCGGCGGTCGTGACCGGCGCGGAGGTCGGCCCGAGGACTTTTGCATGGGCACCCTCGGCCTCCAGCGCCTGCTTGAGCGCATCGATGATCGCCCCATCGACGCCGTTCGCCACCAGCACCGCGACTTTGCGTGTCTTGATATCTCCGGACAGCAAGTTCGCCTGGCTCAAGGCCGGGGATGTTTCCAGCGAAAGCGTCGGTACATCCACGGTGCCCGCAGTGGGCGCCGGCAATCCGAGGTTTTTCGCCACCCGTGCCGCCAGGTCCAAATCGATGTTGGCGAGAATCTCGTTAACCTGCCGCGCCCTGATGTACTCCCGCTCGACCTTGCCCAATTCGAAACTGTAGGCCGCGATGATGTGCTCCTGCTCATGGGCACTCATGCTTTTGTAGAACAGCCGCGCCTGGGAAAAATGGTCACCGAACGAGTCACTGCGCTGGCGGATCTTGTAGGCGTCGATACGCTCTGGATAGCTTTCAAAACCACCGTCTTGCGGACCGGGCGGGGTTTCCTTCGGCCAACCACCGTCGATGGAGTTCGGCTCGTAGGAGGTCCGCCCCTTGTCGATGGTGGTGCGGTGCATGGCGTCACGCTGGCCGTTGTGTACAGGGGTGATCGCACGGTTGATCGGCAGCTCATGAAAATTCGGCCCACCGAGTCGGCTGATCTGCGTATCGGTATAGGAAAAGAGCCGGCCTTGCAGCAAAGGGTCGTTGGAAAAGTCGATACCCGGCACGATATGCCCGGGGCAGAAGGCGACTTGCTCGACTTCGGCGAAGAAGTTGTCCGGGTTGCGGTTCAGCACCATCTTGCCCAGCGGCGTGATGGGCACGAGTTCTTCGGGGATGATCTTGGTCGGGTCGAGCAGGTCGAAGTCGAATTCATGCTCGTCTTCCTCGGCGACGATCTGCACACCGAACTCCCATTCCGGGTAATCGCCCATCTCGATCGCTTCCCACAGATCGCGACGGTGGTAGTCCGTATCTTTACCGGCCAACTTCTGGGCTTCGTCCCACACCAATGAACACGTACCGACCTTGGGTCGCCAATGGAACTTGACGAAACTGCTGCGGCCTTCGGCGTTGATCATACGAAAGGTATGGACGCCGAAGCCTTGCATGCTTCGCAAGCTCTTTGGAATGGCCCGGTCGGACATCGCCCAGATCACCATATGAGCCGACTCCGGCACCAGCGAGACAAAATCCCAGAAGGTGTCGTGGGCCGAACCGCCGGTAGGAATCTCGTTATGGGGTTCGGGTTTTACCGCGTGGACGAAGTCAGGAAACTTCACCGCATCCTGTATGAAAAATACTGGCATGTTGTTGCCGACCAGATCGAAGTTGCCTTCGTCGGTGAAGAACTTCACGGCAAAGCCCCGCACGTCACGCACCGTGTCACCGGACCCCCGTGGCCCCTGCACGGTGGAAAAACGCACGAACACCGGAGTCTTCTTGCTCGGGTCCTGTAGGAAACCAGCCTTGGTCAGTGCCGAATGCGCTTCATAACTCTGAAAGTAACCATGGGCCCCGGTACCGCGGGCGTGAACGATGCGCTCAGGGATACGCTCATGGTCAAAATGCGTGATCTTTTCACGCATGATGAAATCTTCCAGCAGCGAAGGCCCACGGGCGCCGGCACGGAGGGTGTTCTGGTTGTCGGCGATCTTCACTCCCTGGTTGGTGCGCAATGCCTGCTCGGTGGCATCGGAGCGAAACGGCTCCAGGCTCTCAAGCTTGGCGTTGGTGTTGCCGCGATCCAGGGTGTCGGTCCCGGCCAGTTGGCTCTTGGCGGTTGCAGGCTGCTTGGTATTCATCAGACATAAACTCCTCGTTTCGATCCCTTTTCCAGACAGGGCTTGCGGACAAGCGCCGGGGCAGTAGTGCCCAGGCATTTGGGAGTGGCTTATGTAGTGACTGATGAGGGTTCGAGCCGTTCCCTCGAAACGCGCCTGGATGTTCCCCGCCGGCGCCAACCCAACGGTGATGAACCTCACCGTTGGGTTGGCGGAACTTCAGCGATCAAATGCCATCGCGCAGGATCTCGATTCTCCACCTCTGGCGCGTATCCACGCCTTGATAGCGGTCGACCCATTCCGGGCTGATCTGAGGCGATGGGCCCAGGTGGTTGGGCATCACATCATGGATGGACGGTGCCCGTGGATAGCTCGCCCAAGGAATGTTCAGCGGGTTGAACACGTTCTTGGGCGTGTCCTGGAAGTGCATGGAGTCATCCGGAATGACTTTCAGCCGGCTGTCATCGGCATAAAGGCGCCAGTCGCGGTTGTACAACGAATGAATCCGATCCGCTTGCCACTCCCACTGCTGCCGGTTATCCAGGGCGCAGCTATCGGTGATCAGGGCGCCATCCGTTTCGCGCACGCTCAGGCACCGGTTCGACGCCCGGTTGACGTACCGATTCTCCGAATCCAGGCCCCACAGCTGATTGACGTTCGAGGCCGCACAGGACTCAAGGGAAACACCGGAGTTGGCGTTTTCAGACATGCACTTGCCGACGCCGTCGGCGGAGCGAATCAGCACGGTCATCTCGCGTGTCAGGAACGGACTGTTCAAGTCCAGCGTGTACTGCTCGGCGGCATCGTAGACATCGGTGACATGCAGGGATCTAACCTGGGTCCGATCCCACCACCACTCACGCCGATTCAAATCATAGCCGCCGCCAATGCTGACTGTTGCCGCACCGGTGTAGGTGCCGGGCAACTCCCACAAGGTATAAGACTCAAGCGACGCCGAGCGCATCATTGGCGTCATTCGCGCCTCAGTCAAAATAGGCATGCCAGCCGTGAGCCTGTCGACCAATACAGCCTTCAGCTTGGGGTCTATGGGTGCGTTCCACGTCAACTTCGAGCCGTTCTGCGCTGCGATCAACGAGTAGTCCTGGAACGCGTAGCTCATGGTCTTGGAATGTGAATAACTCAGGCCGAAATTCACGTTGAACGGCGATTTGGCGGCATAGGTAATGTTTTCGGCTTTCGTTCCGCCAAACTCGCTACCCAATGTTCCGCCAATGGAAAATCCATTGGTTTTCGTCTCGCTGTAATTGAAATCCGTCCTCGAATCGCTGGCAGGCGCCGAATTGACTAACACCGGAACAACCTGTTCAGCGGTCAGTTGGTGAGTGAACCGGTATGCATGGGGCAAGTACGCGCCCCACAGATTTTCCCCACTGCCACCCGGTCCGGACCCACCAATGGTGATGCCGTTTTTCGTGGAACGCGTTGTCGTTGGCGACGTTTTGATGGAAACGAACTTCTTGTCCTGGCTTCGCTCTGCACTCCTGATGACATCGATATTCACCACGGACGTCATTTCCTGGTTCGGGCTTTGAAGATTGATGTTGTAGGTCAGTTTCGGCAGGCCAATGAACTCGCCTTCCTCCCGGGGGTAGCTGCCCTGTGCCTGCAGTTCCGTGACCAGCAACAACACCGCTTCCAGGACGGCTTCATCCTGGTAACCTTCTAGGCGATAGACATTGATCTCCGAATTGCTCACCCGGTGAAACAAGGCATAGTCAAACGCGCTGGAAATTCCGAATATGCTACTTACTGTTTTTGCCAGTTCCGTCGTCTGGTAGCCCATTTTCAACAGCACCGGTTTCCCCGAGCGGAAAATCGCCGTCGCTTTCTCGATGGCGGCTTCATCGTCTTTTACTGCGGCGATGTCCAGATAGGCCAGGGAAGAAAATTTGTCGTCGGCAAGTCGCTCCTTGAATTCTTCCTCAGGCATTGCCGCGACTGACAAGGCCTGGTACCGAGGTAGCGCGACATGCGCGTCGGGAAGTTCACCGAAGATCATTAAAGTGTCCGAAGTCGTCGAACTTGCAGCCACTGCGTTTGCCATTACGCTCAACACAAACAGTCCTGCAAAAATAGCCTTATGCTTTTTCACATTCAATTCCTTTTAAATGTTTCCCCGCCGTTGCGTGACGGGCTTTACTTCGCTGTAGTTAGCGACGGCCGGTAACTTACCAGATACTTATCCGTGGACAACTGAAAGGACTTATTCGAAATGAAACCGAGTATGTGAATATATTAAAAGCTAACTTTAAATGCTCTTGAGCAAAAAGTATTAACGGTGTTGTTACTGTCTGGGTTGGCGACGGCCGCATGGCGCCCGGTCCCCGACAGCGGCGCGCAGGGGTGCTCAACGACCGACCACCAGGCTCGCTGACCTTCGATCGCGTTATTTCCAAATGGCAGTCAGTTTGCGAAATAAATGCTAATGACCTCTATACAGACAGGCTAAAATGCGCCCCCGGCTAACCGCTGCCCCTTTTCCAACGCGCCCCACAAGGTTCGCTACGTGATCGAGTTTCAAAACGTCCATAAAACCTACCGCGTCGCCGGTAAGGATATCCCCGCTCTGCACCCGACCAGTCTGACGATCGAGAACGGTCAGGTCTTCGGCCTGATCGGCCACTCCGGTGCAGGAAAAAGTACCCTACTGCGTCTGATCAATCGCCTGGAAGACGCCAGCGGCGGCAAGATCATCGTCGACGGTGAAGAAATCACCGCCCTGGACGCCAACGGTCTGCGACGCTTCCGTCAACAGGTCGGGATGATTTTCCAGCACTTCAACCTGCTGGCCTCCAAGACCGTGGCCGACAACGTGGCCTTGCCACTGACCTTGGCGGGCGAGCTGTCCCGCAGCGACATTGACCGGCGAGTGGCCGAGTTGCTGACCCGAGTAGGCTTGTCCGATCACGCCAGGAAATACCCGGCCCAGTTGTCCGGCGGCCAGAAGCAACGCGTCGGCATCGCCCGCGCCCTGGCGACCAAGCCCAAGATCCTGTTGTGCGACGAAGCCACCAGTGCGCTGGACCCGCAAACCACCGCATCGGTGCTGCAACTGCTGGCCGAAATCAACCGCGAGCTGAAGCTGACCATCGTGTTGATCACCCATGAAATGGACGTGATCCGCCGGGTCTGCGATGAAGTGGCGGTGATGGACGCCGGCGTCATCGTCGAGCAAGGTCCGGTGGCCGATGTGTTCCTGCATCCCAAGCACCCGACCACCAAGCGTTTCGTCCAGGAAGACGAGCAGATCGACGAGAGCGAACAGCGCGACGATTTTGCCCACGTACCTGGGCGCATCGTGCGTCTGACCTTCCAGGGCGATGCGACCTACGCCCCCTTGCTCGGCACCGTCGCCCGGGAAACCGGTGTGGACTACAGCATCCTGGCCGGCCGTATCGACCGCATCAAAGACACCCCCTACGGGCAACTGACCCTCGCCATCACCGGCGGTGACATGGAGGCGGCTTTCGCCCGCTTCACCGCGGCCGATGTCCACATGGAGGTGCTGCGCTAATGGAACTGCTGACGAATTTCTTTGTAAACATCGACTGGCTGGAAATCTGGCTGGCGACTGGCGACACCTTCCTGATGCTGTTCGGTTCGCTGTTGTTCACCGTGCTGCTCGGCTTGCCGCTGGGGGTGCTGCTGTTCCTGTGCAGCCCACGCCAGTTGCTCGAAGCCCGGGGCGTTTATGCGCTGTTATCGCTGATCGTCAACATCCTGCGCTCGCTGCCGTTCATCATTCTGTTGATCGTGATGATCCCGTTCACGGTATTGATTACCGGCACCTCGTTGGGCGTGGCCGGTGCAATTCCACCACTGGTGGTCGGCGCGACCCCGTTCTTCGCCCGCCTGGTGGAAACCGCCCTGCGCGAAGTCGACCGCGGCATCATCGAAGCGACCCAGGCCATGGGCGCAACCACCCGGCAGATCATCGTCAACGCCTTGCTGCCGGAAGCCCGTCCGGGCATCTTTGCAGCGATTACGGTGACAGCGATTACGCTGGTGTCCTACACGGCCATGGCCGGTGTGGTGGGCGCCGGTGGCTTGGGTGACCTGGCGATCCGGTTCGGTTACCAGCGTTTCCAGACCGATGTCATGGTGGTCACGGTGGTATTGCTGCTGGTGCTGGTCCAGGTCCTGCAAACCGTAGGCGACAAGCTGGTTGTGCATTTCTCTAGAAAATAAGGCCTCGAGCCCATAAACCATGAGCCAGCCATTCGCTGGCAGGCGCCAAGAGCGGGCGCCCCACAAGGAGTTAGCTGAATGAAGAAGTTACTGGTTGCCTTCGCTGCCGCCGCAGCATTTTCCGCCCACGCCGATACCCTGACCGTTGCGGCAACGCCGGTGCCCCACGCGGAAATCCTCGAATTCGTCAAACCGGCATTGGCCAAAGAAGGCGTGGACCTCAAGGTCAAGGTCTTCACCGACTACATCCAGCCGAACGTACAGGTCGCCGAGAAGCGCCTGGATGCCAACTTCTTCCAGCACCAGCCGTACCTGGATGAGTTCAACAAGGCCAAGGGCACGCACCTGGTAAGCGTGACGGGTGTGCACCTGGAACCCCTGGGCGCGTATTCCAATAAGTACAAGAAGCTCGAAGAACTGCCAGGCGGCGCCAACGTGGTGATCCCGAACGACGCCACCAACGGCGGCCGTGCGCTGTTGCTGCTGGCGAAGGCCGGGGTGATCAAGCTGAAGGATCCGGCCAACATCCTGTCGACCACCAAGGACATCACCGAGAACCCGAAGGACCTGAAATTCCGCGAACTGGAAGCCGCGACCATTCCCCGCGTGCTGACTCAGGTGGATCTGGCGCTGATCAATACCAACTACGCGCTGGAAGCCAAGCTGGATCCGTCCAAGGATGCGCTGGTGATCGAAGGCAACGACTCGCCTTACGTGAACATCCTGGTAGCCCGTGAGGATGACAAGGACAGCGAGGCGATGAAGAAGCTGGCGGCTGCGTTGCATAGCCCGGAAGTGAAGGCGTTCATTCTGGAGAAGTACAAAGGCGCGGTGTTGCCGGCGTTCTGATCTGATCGGTGATGAAAAAACGGGGCTGCGTGGGAATGCAGGCCCGTTTTTTTTGCACTCATGATAAATTCCACGCCACGACCTCTAATGAATAGAGGGCATTCAGGGAGAGAAGTAAGTGATCAAGTCTTTGTTGGTTGGGGCACTGCTGGCAATGGCATCCGCATCGGCATCCGCGATGAGTTGCGATAACCCTAGAAACGCCTATGACAGAACCTATTGCGCGTCGTTGAAAATGGTTCAGTCGGATCAGGAAATCAATGATCAATACAAGAAGACGATGAGTGCTCTGAACCCGGATCAAAAGAAAAAGGTGAAAGCCGCTCAGATCCAGTGGATCAAGATTCGTGACAACGCCTGCTCCAACGATGGCCTGCTCTACCTGGACTGTGCCAATGAGAAGACCGAAGCGCGTATCGTCATACTCAAGGCTGTCGAGCGCGAGTGCCGTGCTGCCGGTTGCGACGACGCCAAGCTGTCGCAAGTCGAGTAAGCCGTAAACCACGAGCACATCGGGCTTGCAGTCGTACCCAAAGAAAAACCCGACGTAAAGCGTCGGGTTTTTCTTTGGCGGTTCACCTGCTATCACGGCTCAACGCTACACAGCGCCACGCTCGACCATGGCACGCCATGCCTGGACGCTGGAGCGCTCCTGCATCCTGGCGTGCCATGCTCGAAGCGCCAGGCACTCTTCAGGCACCGGGAGCTGCACCAGCGAGGCGAAGATCATGCCGCCCAGTACCGCAATATCGGCCATCGAAAACTTATCGCCCGCCACGAAGGGCTGGTCTTTGAGAAGGTTGTCGAAATAGCGCATGCCCCGGATCGCCTTGTCACGCATCCGGCCGCCCCATTCAGCATTCTGGTATAGCTCGACCTCTGGGCCGAGGCCCGGCGTGGCATGGTGGAAGTACGTGCTGACGGCATCGAGAAACTCGATTTCGGCACGCTTGGTCATCATATGGATGATGCCTTTTTCAACAGGCGTTTCGCCCGTCAACGTCGGATGGCCGTCCAGGCTATCCAGGTATTGGGTAATCGCCGTGCACTCTGCGATCCGCGTCCCATCGCTCAATTCCAGCACGGGCAGTGTCCCGGAGTAATTGATGGCCAGGAACTCGGGGTTCTTGTGCTCGCCCGTCCAGAGATTGACCGACACAAACTCGACGTTTGGCAGCAAGCCCTTTTCCGCCAGTGCGATGCGCACTCGGGCGGGATAAGGGCCATTGAACCAATCGTAGATTTTCAGCTTGGAAGTCGTTGGCGATGCGTCACTGCGTTGCTGTGGAAAAGTCATGATTTATTCCCTGCCTGTCAGTTGGTAGGTAAAGACTGAACCGAACTTTCGACGTCGTCAATCCCCTACCTGACAATTGGCAGGTAAGCGGATCTGCGCGTAGAATCCCTCGCATCTGATGAACTTGAATCTCGATGCGAGGTGGCAACGTGAACGAAAATGCTCGAGAAGCCATATTGGCGGCGGCCAAATCCGCCGCCCAGCTACACGGTTACAGCGGTATCAATTTCCGCAGCATTGCCGAAGAAGTCGGCATCAAGAATGCGAGCATCTACTACCACTTCCCCAGCAAGGCCGGCCTGGGCGCTGCGGTCGCTGAACGCTACTGGCAGGATGTGCAGCGGGCGCTTGAAGAAATCCGCGCCACCAATGTCGATCCGAAACGGTGCCTGCAGCTCTACCCCTCCATTTTTCGCACGTCTCTTCAGAACGGTAACAGGCTCTGCCTGTCCAGCTTCATGGCAGCCGAATCCGAAGACCTGCCTGAAGAGGTGATGCGAGAGGTCAAGGCGTTTGCGGACGTTAACGTAAAGTGGCTGGCCCAGGTACTGGCCGATCTCGGGGCAGGCGACACGCCAACCTGTGAGCGTCGAGCCCTTGCCATTTACACCGCGGTTGCAGGCGCTCAGTTAATTGCGCGAACCCGGGGGGATATCGGCCTGTTCGACGACCTGATATCGAGCTACCAGGAGTCGGGGTTGATTCCAGCCTGACTGCCGTCGCAAAAACGCTGCAGGATCAGGGCAACATTCTGCCGACCACCGAGAATGCCGAGGTTTTTGCCATGCCTAGAGTGCGTTCGAGGGCAGGATAATGCTTCAAGGGCCCTACAATGGGTGTAATTCGGTTGTTTGCGTTGCTGGCAAGGTGCCACAATCGTTTTTTTAAGTTGCGTCACGATCAGGTGGATCATATGGGTTGCCTAGGATCTCGGGATGACCAGGGTTTGTTCATCGCCGAGCAGGTGCGAACTGACCGGTTACAGCAACTTTTTCGCCAATCGGTTTCCGCGGTTTTTGGCAGTTACCTCGCGGCCATCATGCTGTCTTGGCTGTGCTGGGATCGCTTTGACCATAGCGTTATCTTCTGGTGGCTGGCCATCCTGACCGGGTCGACGTTGTTGCGCGTCTCGTTGTTCATTGCCTATGTTCGCAGCGACGAAAGCAAACGCACGCCTCAGCACTGGGAGCGCAAATACTGGATCACCCTCGTGCTGTCCGCCA
The DNA here is from genome assembly GCF_055380705.1 of Pseudomonas sp. MAFF 730105. Classification (NCBI taxonomy): domain Bacteria; kingdom Pseudomonadati; phylum Pseudomonadota; class Gammaproteobacteria; order Pseudomonadales; family Pseudomonadaceae; genus Pseudomonas; species Pseudomonas sp. MAFF 730105. Next base: position 19,854 of record NZ_AP018438.1, on the reverse strand, counting down.
GCATCTGGGGGGAGGCGCATTGGCGGTCATGCCGGCAGACGATCTCTTGGTGCAGGCATTGGTCATGCTCTTTACGGTCGGCATGTCCGTCAGCGCGGTGTCCTGCTATTCGGCCTACCGCGATATGACGCTCGTCTCCATTGGCCTGGTTCTGTTGCCATGCACCGCCTGGCTGCTGTTTCAACCCTTTCCGATCCAAGTCGGCATGGCGCTTTCGATTGTGGTGTTCGCGGCATTTGCCGCCCGCGCCACACACAAAATGTCCCAGGCACTGGAAACCGCTTTCCGATTGACCCGTGAGATGGAGCAGGCGAACAGTATTTCAACCCGCGCAGCCCAAACCGATGAACTGACGGGTCTGAAAAGCCGACGGGCTTTTTTCGAACATGCCCAACGGCTCTATAACGACTGTAAAACCAATCGGCAGGGGTTGTGTGCGGTAATGCTGGACATGGACCATTTCAAGCAGATCAACGACACCTACGGCCATCAGGTTGGGGATCAGGTGTTGCGCCAGATGGGTGTGGTCATCAGCTCGTCCTTTCGTGCGACGGACATTCACGGTCGACTGGGCGGGGAAGAGTTCGCGATTTTGCTTCCGGACACTTCCATCGAGGTCGCCATCAAGATTGCAGAAGAACTGATCCAGACCATTGGCGGGTTGATGATCGAGCCGGTTCACGGAATAACGGCCAGCCTCGGCGTCGCGTCGACGGAGGCTGGGCATAAGGATCTGCATAGCTTGATGAATAACGCGGATAAGGCGCTGTATCGGGCTAAGGCGTTGGGGCGCAATCAGGTGGCAGTGGCGCAGTAGGGGTGGATTTGCCCGGCGCAGGAACCGAAAGACATCCCCGATCCCATGGCGAGGGAGCTTGCTCCCGCTCGGCGGCGTGGAAGTAGCACCTTCGTCACATGAATCAAACCAAGCAGGGCCGCATATGAATGCAGACCCGTTTTTGTAGGCTCGGAATGTCGATGCCCCTGCTAAACGATGCTGTCCACTACACCCCCATCGACACGCAGCGCCGCCCCTGTGGTCGCCGAGGCCTGCTCCGAGCTGGCATAGATGATCATGTTGGCGACTTCCTCGACCCGCGCCGCGCGCTGGATGATCGAGGTGCTACGGTGCTCGTTGACGAAATCCGCCGCCACCTTTTCCAGGCTTTCGCCGGTGCGCTCGACATCGGCCTGGAGCATTTGGGCAACCCCTTCGGACAGCGTCGGCCCGGGCAGCACCGAGTTCACCGTAACGCCCGTGCCAGCGAGGCGCTTGGCAAGGCCGCGTGCAATGGAGAGTTGGGCGGTCTTGGTGAAACCGTAGTGGATCATGTCGGCAGGAATATTCACGCCGGATTCCGACGAGACAAACACAATCCGCCCCCAACCACGCTCGACCATGCCCTGCGCATAGGCCCTGGAAACACGCACGCCGGACATCACGTTGGTTTCGAAGAAGCGCTGCCATTCGCTGTCCGGCGTGTCGAAGAAATCTTCCAGCTTGAAGATGCCCAGGTTGTTGATGACCACATCGAAACGCGGGTACTTGGCGACCAATGCCTGGCAGCCTGACGCGTTGCTGAGGTCGCCCACAAAGCCTTCGGCTTTGGAGGCAAGCTCGCCCAAGCGCTGCAACGCGTCCTGCACGCTGCTCTCGCTGCGTCCGTTGAGGACCACATTGGCGCCGGCTTCGAGGAAGCCTTTGGCGGTGGCAAAACCGATGCCGCTGGTGGAGCCGGTGACTAAAACGTAACGGCCGGTGAAGTCGATTTTCATGGGAGGGACTCCTTGAGTAATGGACCAGGGGGCTGTGCGATGTTTGGCGAGACGATATTTACGAGTTCTTCGTACAACGATTGAAGATAGCGACAATCCAGTAAAACGAAGCAAACCCGACAAGCGGTGTCGGGTTTGCTTCGTTGATTGAGCGAATGTCTACCTGCTAGCGCGACTCAACGTTATCCAGCACCCGATTTGCCATCAACGAACCCAGCTCGATCAGTTGCTGAATACCGAGTGCCACATGACGGCGTGAACCTTCCAGTTCGAAGGCGAGGTCGTTGATCATGGCGTCAGCCGAGGCCAGGGTTTCGGTGAGGTTGGCGAGCAGGGATTCGTTGTCGATGTCTTTTACGATTGTGAATATCTGGCCCGGCTGGGGATCGTCGGGTTTCGTCTCTTTGGGTGAGAGATAGAAATCCAGGGCGCGCTCCGCGGCTTCATCGAGCTTTTTGGTCCTGGATTTTGTGCGCGGGGAGGCTTGCTCCGTTTCCGGAGGGTTTGGAGTTACTTTGAACATAAGCTGGAATCCTCAGTGAGGCCGCGACCTCTTCCCTACTAAAAGAAGGGTGGCGGCTGTACGCAGGTTAGTAGACCGGGGATTCCAGCATTGCCGGCGCGCCGAAGCGCCCTGCGCACAGCCACCATCAAGAACAGGGATGGAAAATACCTGCCTGAATGGAGCTCATGCATCTTGCGGGAAACCACGGGCTACTAAACCCGACCACTGATGAGCAGTGGCAGGAAGACAATAGAACCCGGGGACAGGGTGCACAAGCGGGCGGATTCTGGCGTAGTTGTAGGCAAAGGCGCAAGGATGCGTGGGTTGGGGGAAGGGTGGCCTTGGGAGAATAAACAGGCGACGGTAAGGCCTGGAATTCGCGAGCCAGGGGCTGCCTCTGCTTGGTTGGAAAGCAGGGCTGGGGCGGATCGTCTGTAGGAAGTTGGGGCTGCTATTGCGAAGCTCCCTCGCCACAGGAGGGTGGAGTCAGTTAATTCAGCGGCGGCTGTGAGGGCGCTATCGCGAGCAGGCTCGCTCCCACAGTTTTTTCCGGGCGGTTCACAGACATCGCATCCATCCCAAATCCTGTGGGAGCTGAGCTTGCTCGCGATGGCGGTGGGTCTGCTTGCACCGATGTTGACTGTGTCGCCGTCATCGCGAGAAAGCTCGGCTCCCACAGGGTTTCTTGGGTGCAGCAGACGCTGCATTCACCACAAATCCCAGTGGGACCGATCTTATGAAGCAACAGGCCTTCAGTACCACCGCGCCTCGCCCGGCGGGCGTTTCTTGAAGCGTTTCATGCTCCACATGTATTGGCTCGGGTACGCCCGCACGTAACGCTCCACCACCTGGCTCATGGCGGCGCAGGCGGTTGCGGTGTCGGTGCTGTACATGGCCTCGGGGGCGGCTTCGAGGATGACTTTGTAGCCGGAGCCATCCGGCAGGCGCAGGGCGTGGAGGAAGACGCCGACGGCCTTGCCGCCGGCGAGCATGTTGGGGACGAACTTGCTGGTCAGGGCCTGGGTGGCGAAGAAGGGCACGAAGATGCCGGCGGATTCGGCCGGTTCCGGGTCGGCGGGGATACCCACCTGGCCGCCCTTGCGCACTTCCTTGATGACGCTGAGGATGCCTTCCTTGGTGGACGCCGCGACCTTGTTGCCCAGTTGTACCCGCTGCTTTTGCAGCAGTTCATCCACCGCCTTGAGCTTGGGCGGGCGGTAGAAAATGATCGGTTTGCACTGGCTGCAATAGAAGTGGTTGAGCACTTCCCAGTTGCCCAGGTGGCTGGTGATGCCCACCACGCCCTTGCCGGACGCCAGGGCTTCTTTCAATACCTCCAGGCCCTCGACTTCGCGCACCAGTTCGATGGAGCGCTGGGCCGGCCAGATCCAGGCGCAGGCGCTTTCGGTCAGGGATTTGCCGATGTCCTTCAGGCTCTGGCCCACCAAGCGTTCGCGCTCGGCCGGGTCCATCTCGGGAAAGCACTTGGCGAGGTTGATCCGCACCACGTCGCGGGAGCGGTTGGGCAGTTTCCACATGAGCCAGCCGATGGCCGACCCCACCGCTTGCACCGCCCGCCAAGGCAGCAGCGCAAATAACCGCAGAGCGCCGACCAGCAAGGCGCCTTTCAACTTATCCACAGGTCACTCCTGAATTCATGGGCGTGTTGCGAGCCGGCTATTCTAACCGCCGTTTGCCAGCTCGGCGTAGCGGTCGCAGTCCTGGGTGTGATCCATGACCATCCCCGAGGCCTGCATGAAGGCGTAGCAAATGGTCGGCCCGACGAAGGTGAAGCCGGCCTTTTTCAGGCCCTTGCTCATCTGCACGGCTTCGGGAGTGATGGCCGGCACTTCGGTACGGTCCTTGAAATGGTTGATAAGGGGCCTGTCGCCGACGAACGACCAGAGGAACGCCACCGGGTCTTCCAGCGCCAGCCAGGCCTGGGCGTTGCGGCGCGCAGCCTTGAGCTTGAGGCGGTTGCGGATGATGCCGGGGTCCTGCATCAGGTCCTCGATTTCGGCATCGCTCATCTGCGCCACCCGCTGTACGTCGAAGTTGTACAACACCTCGCGGTAACGGGCGCGTTTGCGCAGCACGGTGATCCAGGACAGCCCGGCCTGGAACCCTTCGAGCAAAAGCAACTCGAACAAACCCTGCGCATCGCGCAGCGGCGTCCCCCACTCCTGATCGTGATAGGCCATGTACAGCGGATCTTCGGAACACCAAAAGCAGCGTGGCATAAGGCTCCAGGGGGCGTGCGCACGAACGAATCGGGTATACTCCCGCTCTTTAAATCGCAGCCCAAGAAACAGGTGAATTTCGTGAGCCAGCCTACGCCAGCCGTGCGTACCTTCCAAGACTTGATCCTCGCCCTCCAGCAATACTGGGCCGAGCAAGGTTGCGTGGTACTTCAGCCCTACGATATGGAAGTAGGCGCCGGCACTTTCCACACTGCCACGTTTCTGCGTGCCATCGGCCCGGAAACCTGGAACGCCGCCTACGTGCAGCCCAGCCGCCGCCCGACTGACGGCCGCTACGGCGAAAACCCGAACCGTCTGCAGCACTACTACCAGTTCCAGGTGGTCCTGAAGCCGAACCCGGAAAACTTCCAGGAACTGTACCTGGGCTCCCTCAAGCGCGTGGGCCTCGACCCGCTGGTGCATGACATCCGTTTCGTCGAAGACAACTGGGAATCGCCGACCCTGGGCGCCTGGGGCCTGGGTTGGGAAGTCTGGCTCAACGGCATGGAAGTGACTCAGTTCACTTACTTCCAGCAGGCCGGCGGCATCGAGTGCTACCCGGTCACCGGCGAGATCACCTACGGCCTGGAACGCCTGGCCATGTACCTGCAAGGCGTGGATTCGGTCTACGACCTGGTATGGGCCGACGGCCCGTTCGGCAAAGTGACTTATGGCGACGTGTTCCACCAGAACGAAGTGGAACAGTCGACCTACAACTTCGAACACGCCAACGTCGACAAACTGTTCGAACTGTTCGATTTCTATGAAAGCGAAGCCAAGCGCCTGATCGAACTGGACCAGCCGCTGCCGTTGCCGAGCTATGAAATGGTGTTGAAGGCTTCCCATACCTTCAACCTGCTGGACGCACGTCGGGCGATTTCCGTGACGGCGCGCCAGCAATACATCCTGCGTGTACGCACCCTGGCGCGTTCCGTCGCGCAAGCCTACCTGATGGCCCGTGCCAAGCTGGGCTTCCCGATGGCGACCCCGGACCTGCGTGATGAAGTGTTGGCTAAGCTGGAGGCTGCACAATGAGTGCTCAAGATTTTCTGGTTGAACTGGGCACCGAGGAACTGCCACCCAAAGCCCTGAATACCCTGGCCGATGCGTTCCTGGCCGGTATCGAAAAAGGCCTGCAAACTGCCGGCCTGAACTTCGAAACCAAGCACGTCTACGCCGCGCCGCGCCGCCTGGCCGTGTTGATCACCGGCCTGGCGACCCAGCAGCCGGACCGCAGCATCAACCTCGACGGCCCGCCACGCCAGGCCGCGTTCGACGCTGATGGCAATCCGACCCAGGCTGCCCTGGGCTTCGCCAAGAAGTGTGGCGTGGACCTGAGCGAAATCGACCAGAGCGGCCCGAAGCTGCGCTATAGCCAGAGCATCAAGGGCAAGCCGACTGCCAGCCTGCTGCCGACCATCGTCGAAGACTCCCTCAATGACTTGCCGATTCCCAAGCGCATGCGCTGGGCCGCGCGCAAGGAAGAGTTCGTCCGTCCGACCCAATGGCTGGTCATGCTGCTCGGCGACCAGGTCATTGACTGCACGATCCTGGCCCAGAAGGCCGGTCGCGATTCTCGCGGTCACCGCTTCCATCATCCGGAAAGCGTACGCATCACCTCGCCGGCCAACTACCTGGCCGACCTGCGTGCCGCCTACGTGCTGGCCGATGCCAACGAGCGCCGCGAGCTGATCAGCAAGCGCACCGAAGAGCTGGCCACCCGCCAGGAAGGCACCGCCATCGTGCCACCAAGCCTGCTGGACGAAGTGACCGCGCTGGTGGAATGGCCGGTGCCGCTGGTGTGCTCGTTCGAGGAACGTTTCCTTGAAGTGCCGCAGGAAGCGCTGATCACCACCATGCAGGACAACCAGAAGTATTTCTGCCTGCTGGACGCCGACGGCAAGTTGCTGCCGCGCTTCATCACGGTTGCCAACATCGAAAGCAAGGACCCGCAGCAGATCATCGCCGGTAACGAAAAAGTCGTTCGCCCGCGCCTGACCGACGCCGAGTTCTTCTTCAAGCAAGACAAGAAGCAACCGCTGGAAAGCTTCAACGAACGCCTGAAAAATGTGGTGTTCCAGGAAAAACTCGGCAGCGTCTACGACAAGGCCGAGCGCGTTTCGAAGTTGGCGGCCTTCATTGCCCCACGCATCGGCGGCGACGCCCAGCGCGCGGCTCGTGCCGGCATCCTGTCCAAATGCGACCTGTCCACCGAGATGGTCGGTGAGTTCCCGGAGATGCAAGGTATCGCCGGTTACTACTATGCCCTCAACGACGGTGAGCCGCAGGACGTCGCCCTGGCGCTGAACGAGCAGTACATGCCCCGCGGCGCCGGCGCCGAACTGCCGACCACGCTGACCGGTGCGGCCGTGGCCATCGCCGACAAGCTCGACACCCTGGTCGGCATCTTCGGCATCGGCATGCTGCCCACCGGCAGCAAGGACCCCTATGCCCTGCGTCGCGCGGCGCTGGGTGTGTTGCGGATCCTCATCGACAAGCAGCTGGACCTGGACCTGAACGACGCGGTGGCCTTCACCGTCAACGCGTTCGGCAGCAAGGTCAAGGCCGCCGGCCTGGCCGATGCGGTGCTGGAGTTCATCTTCGACCGCCTACGCGCGCGTTATGAAGATGAAGGCGTCGACGTCGCCACCTACCTGTCGGTGCGCGCCCTGAAGCCGGGTTCGGCCCTGGACTTCGACCAGCGCGTGCAAGCCGTCCAGGCCTTCCGCAAACTGCCGGAAGCGGCAGCATTGGCCGCGGTGAACAAGCGTGTGTCGAACCTGTTGAGCAAGGCCGAAGGCAATATCGCGGCCACCGTCGAAGCCAAATACTTCGACAACGCCAACGAGTTCTCTCTGTATTCGGCGATCCAGCAGGCAGACCAGGCAGTACAGCCGATGGCCGCGGCACGTCAGTACAGCGAAACCCTGGCACGCTTGGCGGCACTGCGTGAACCGGTGGATGCGTTCTTCGAGGCAGTGATGGTCAATGCCGAAGACGCCAGCGTACGGGCCAACCGTTATGCACTGCTGTCGCGTCTGCGGGGTCTGTTCCTCGGCGTCGCCGACATTTCGCTGCTGGGGTAAACCTTGAAACTGCTGATTCTCGATCGGGACGGGGTGATCAATCACGACTCCGACGCTTATATCAAATCGGTGGAGGAGTGGTTGCCGCTCCCCGGCTCGATCGAAGCCATTGCGCAGTTGAGCAAGGCCGGCTGGACGGTGGCGGTTGCCACCAACCAGTCGGGCATTGCCCGCGGTTACTATGACCTCGCGGTCCTCGACGCCATGCATGAGCGCTTGCGCGCCCTGGTGGCCGAGCAGGGCGGCGAAGTCGGGCTGATCGTCTATTGCCCCCATGGGCCGGATGAAGGTTGCGATTGCCGCAAACCCAAACCGGGCATGTTGAAGGCCATTGCCGAGCATTATGCTGTGCCGCTGGCGGGCGTCTGGTTCGTCGGCGACAGCCTCGGTGACCTGGAGGCGGCCAAGGCCGTCGATTGTCAGCCAGTTTTGGTAAAAACCGGGAAAGGCGAGAAGACTCTGGGCAAGACCCTACCGGTAGGCACCCTGATTTTTGACGACCTGGCGGCGATTGCCGCTGAACTTATCCACAATTAGAGCTCCCAAGACATCCTGATCAAGGATTGTTCGGGAAGCGCTTGAACAGGCGGGCATTGCCCGCAACGGTAAATGCCGCTATGTCGATATTGCAGGCCATCAGATCTTTTCTCTTTTACCTGCTGTTGGGCACCAGTTCCTTGTTGTGGTGCTCCCTGAGTTTTTTTGTCGCGCCTTTCATGCCGTTCAAGGCGCGCTACCGCTTCATCAACGTGTACTGGTGCCGTTGCGCACTGTGGTTAAGCAAAGTGTTCCTGGGTATTCGCTATGAAGTGAAGGGCGCCGAAAACGTGCCTGAGCGGCCCTGCGTGATCCAGTCCAACCATCAGAGCACCTGGGAGACGTTCTTCCTGTCGGCCTATTTCGAGCCGCTGAGCCAGGTGCTCAAGCGTGAACTGTTATTCGTACCGTTCTTCGGCTGGGCCATGGCGATGCTGCGGCCGATTGCCATCGATCGCGACAATCCCAAGGCTGCGCTCAAGCAAGTGGCGAAGAAGGGCGACGAGCTGCTCAAGGACAACGTCTGGGTATTGATCTTCCCGGAAGGTACCCGTGTGCCGTACGGCACGGTCGGCAAGTTTTCCCGCAGCGGTTCGGCATTGGCAGTGAACGCCGATCTGCCTGTACTGCCGATTGCACACAATGCCGGCAAATTCTGGCCCAAGGCTGGCTGGATCAGGACGCCAGGGACCATCACCGTGGTCATCGGCGAGCCAATGTATGCCCAAGGCAGTGGGCCCCGCGCCATTGCCGACCTCAACGACCGGGTCCAGGCCTGGAACGAACAGACCCAGCGGGACATGGGCTCGCTCCCCCGACCCCCACGACACCGGCGGCTACGGATCAACTCGCTGTCTGATATCTGTGGATAAGCTGTGTACCGTTTATTCGATAAACACAGCTTTTATCTTGTAACTGGTTGTTTTTAATGCATATTTCTTAAAAACATAAAACCAGTCTGAAGGTGCATAAGTTTTTTATAGCGCCTGAGCGATTCGCTGCCTGGAACCGTTTCTATAGAAGGTTGCGATCTTCCGCTTCGTCCCCCAGCAAGGGAAACCGCAAGCTGAACGTCGTACCTTCACCGACCACGCTGTGACATTCGATCTGTCCCCCATGGCGGTCCACCACGGCTTTGACCATCGACAATCCCAAGCCAATCCCATCCACGCCGTGGGCCGACGAGAACCGCCGATACTGACTGAACAGATCGGGAAGCTCATCGACACCAATGCCTTTGCCCTGGTCGCTGATTTCACAGATCAACCAACCCTCCGCGCCGCGAACCACCAACGAAATCCAGCTATCGGGCGCGCTGTACTTGATGGCATTTTCCAGCAGGTTGAACAGCGCACGGGTCAGTAGGGATTGATCCGCCCTCACCATCGCTTCTTCATCATCCACGGCATGAGTCAGTTGGATGCGCTTGGCCTGGGCAATGGGTAACGCCTGGTCCAGCACATCCAGAATCAGCATGGCGAACAGGGTCGGCTGGAATTGGTACGCTTCGGATTCCGCCTTGGCCAGTTGCACGAAGCCATCGGTCAGGTCCAGGGCGCGACGAACCTGACGCTCGATCTGATCGAACAGCAGATTACTTCCTCCCGTCTGATGCCGCTGCACGTCGAGCAACGCCAGGATCGCCGAGTGGGGGGCACGCAAGTCGTGGGAGAGAAAACGCAACATCACGCTGCGCTGCTCTTCGGCTTCTCGCTCGGCGCTCAGGTCGATAAGGCTCAGCAACCAGCCAATGGGCGTATCACCGTCCACCGGCATGAGCGGGGCACGCTCCAGGCGCAGGCTGCGTTCGCGAGTGTCGCGAAACTCCACCAAGGGCAGTGTGGATAACCGGTGATGGGGTTCACGCTCCAGCGCTGGGTACCCCAGTTGCACAAGCTGTTCCAGCACATCGCCGCCTGCCAGGACATGGCCGAAAAGATCCCGGGCCTTGCGGTTACCGAGCAATATCCGGCCTTGCGGATCGCTGATCATGGTCGCGACGGGCAGGTATTCCAGGCCGTCAGCAATGAAGCGGCGGGTGTCGCGGGTCCTGCCCATGGCCTGTTCCAGGGCCATGATCTGGCCCTGCAGGCGGTCACTGCCGGTGTAGGGGGTGCGTCGGCGTTCCGGAAACACTTTCGGCTCCGCGTCCAGGCGCGCCAGCTCCCAGCCGAAATAGGCCAGCACTACGCTCAGGCGTCGCCAGTTCCAGATCAGGTAGCCAAACAGCATGCCCAATACACTCGCCAGCGGCGACCACCACCAGCCCTCTAACGCCAGCACAGCACTGATCGACAATGCCGCCGCCATGCCACCCACCATTGTCCACAGGGCCAAGTGAGGGCGCAGCAGTAAAAGTCCCAGCACGCAGGCTACCAGGCACACCGATAATACGACGCTCGATCCATGGCGAGCCGATTGGACACTGAGCGACAACAGCGCCGTCACCGGTAACAGCAGCAGACTTATCCACAACCATTCCCGCACCAACTGACGAAACAATCGCTGGGCCTGGGTGGGTTCACGGCTTTCACTGCGACGCGGATGACTCATGGATGCCCTGACCGAACATGAGAGAGGAGTGGCTTCTTGTTTGATGTGAAGCCCAAGACTATAGCGGACTCGATGGGCGGCGTGCGGTTGCCTTTCCCTCTGCGCCGTGAGCCGGTATTGTCGCAGCCTGCGACAGGGGAACGGCAATAAAAATGGCAGATTGCGTGCCCCTGATGATGTCCGTTACTTTCGAGATCAAGGAATCGCGTCCCATGCGTGTCGCCATACTGGATGACGAACCGGCCGAGCTGCGCCGGGTGGAACAGACACTGCAACAGATCCCCGGCAGGGGTGAGCAAACCTGGACCCTGCACAGTTTCGAACGTGGCGAAGACCTGTTGCGGCAACTGCGGCGGGAGACCTTCGACCTGCTGATCCTCGATTGGCAACTGCCCGATATCAGCGGCCTTTCACTGCTGCGTTGGACCCGCGAGCACATGGATGCGCCACCGGCCGCCATCATGCTCACCAGCCGGGACGGCGAACACGACATCGTCCAGGCGCTCAATGCCGGCGCCGACGATTACGTGAGCAAACCCTTCCGGCCCAACGAGCTCAAGGCCAGGGTCACCGCGGTGTTGCGTCGTCATAACCTGCAACGCGCTCCGGCCAGCGACGTGCTGGTGTTCAACGACCTGGCCTTCGACGACGCCGAGCTGACCGTAACCCGAGCCGGTATCCCGATCAGCCTGACCGAACGGGAATACCGCCTGGCCCGTTGCCTGTTCGCCAACCTGGGTCGCCCACTGTCCCGGGAATATTTCTACGAGCGATTCTGGACCCACGAAGAAATGACCTCGTCCCGTCCGCTCGACACCCATATCTATCGCCTACGCAACAAGCTGGGCCTGACGGCGGACCGAGGTTGGCAGTTGTTGACGATTTATGGGTATGGGTATCGGTTGGAGAGTGTGACGGCGGGAAGCGAAACATCGGTGGCGAGCTAGGTTGATCGTTCCCACGCTCTGCGTGGGAACGCCTCAACGGACGCTCTGCGTTCGGCTCTTTGAGACGCAGAGCGTCTCTGGCTGCATTCCCACGCTGAGCGTGGGAACGATCAAATCAGCCGCGTGCCTGTACCAGGCTTCCTGTTTTTGCAATCCGGCGGCGCTGCACCAGCAATCCGGAGACCACTACCAGCAGGCTCAACAGCCCGGTCGCCAGGATCTCCACACGGTGGGCTTCCTGGAACAGCATGATGGTCAGGGCCGCGACGATGAAAATGATCACCGCGTAGGTCAAGCCTGGGAACAACCACATGCTGAAGGCGATTTTTTCCCCACGGGCCATGCGTTGCTTGCGCATGCGCAGTTGCGAGAACGCGATCACCAGATACACCAGCAGTGCGATGGCGCCGGAGCTGGCCAACAGGAACTCGAACACCGCCGCCGGGGCCACGTAGTTGGCAAACACCGCCAGGAACGCCGCAGCGGTCGAAAGCATCACCGCCCAGTAAGGCGTGCCGCTCTTGTTGGTGCGCTGGGCAACGGCCGGTGCATCACCGCGCTTGCCCAACGAAAACATCATGCGCGACGCCGTGTAGAGCGCCGAGTTCAAGCAACTGGTCACCGCCACAAGCACCACGATATCGACGATCAGCTTGGCGTTGGGAATGCCCATGCGTTCCAGCACAGTCTGGTAAGAGCCCACGCTGGCGAGCAGCGGGTCATTCCATGGCACCAGGGATACGACCATGAAAATCGACACAAGATAGAACAAGCCGATCCGCCAGATAACCGAATTGGTGGCCTTGGAAATCTGTTGCCCTGGGTTCTTCGATTCGGCCGCCGCAATGGTCACGATCTCAGTGCCCATGAACGAAAACATGGTGGTCAGGATCGCGCCCAACACTGCGCCCATACCGTTTGGCAGGAAGCCTTGGGTGTCGAACAAGTGCGAAACACCGCTGACTTGGCTGTTGGGTAAAAGACCGAAGATCGCCAACGTACCAAGAACAATGAAGCCAATGATCGCTATGACCTTGACCAAGGCGAACCAGAACTCGAATTCTCCGTAGTTCTTCACACTGAACAGGTTGGTGATCGTCAGCAGCAACGTGATGACCAGAGTGAATACCCAGATGGCCACATTCGGAAACCAGGCATGCAGGATGGTTGCAGCAGCGTTGGCCTCCAGGGGAATCACCAGCACCCAGAACCACCAGTAGAGCCAACCGATGGTGAAGCCGGCCCAATGACCAATCGCACGATCAGCGTAAGTCGAGAACGAACCGGTGTCCGGCGAAGCCACCGCCATTTCACCCAGCATCCGCATCACCAACACCACCAATGCACCGGCGGCGGCGTAGGCCAACAGCACGGCCGGACCGGCCGCAGCGATAGCATGACCGGAGCCTACGAAAAGCCCGGCACCAATCACGCCGGCGATGGAGAGCATCGTCACATGACGGGGTTTGAGCCCTTGCTCCAGATTGTTGGAAGTTTGCGTACCACTCATTGAGACTACCCTTGATCTTGAATTTATTCGTACCGCCTCGTACCACCGCCTCTTGTAAATTTAAAGAAACGAGGTGTTGTTTATTTAACACGCAAGTTTTACGCCAGAAAACCTGAGAACCCGTGGTCCCGGGGGTCTAGGCCGATATGCAAGGGACTGAGAATGAAGGATTTGTTCCGAAGTGTTACCGGGTTACCCGATTTTCGACCGCACGGTCTGCCATGGAATCGCTGCTTTCAGGCGTAAAAAAAAGCCAACGCATGAGCGTTGGCTTTTTTTGTAGCAGCACTGCCGCAGGATCAGAAATCCAGGTTAGACACTGCCAGCGCATTGCTCTCGATGAAGTCACGACGAGGCTCGACCGCATCACCCATCAGGGTGTTGAAGATCTGGTCCGCGCCAATGGCGTCTTCGATGGTCACTTTCAGCATCCGGCGCGAGCCCGGGTCCATGGTGGTTTCCCACAACTGATCCGGGTTCATCTCACCCAACCCTTTGTATCGCTGGATAGTGTGGCGCTTGGTGCTTTCGGCCATCAGCCATTCAAGGGCTTCCTTGAACTCGGTGACGGCTTTCTTGCGCTCGCCACGCTGGATGTAGGCGCCTTCATCCAGCAGCGTGCTCAGTTGCGCGCCGAGGGATACAACAGTCTTGTAGTCGTTGCTGCTGAAGAAGTCGCGGTTGAAGGTGACGTAGTTCGACAGACCGTGGGAGATCAGTTCGACCTCCGGCAGCCAGACGTTACGCTCGCGGTCTTCACGCAGGCTGGCTTTGTAGACCAGGCCGGACTTCTCGACGGTGCGCAGGCGGACTTCGTACTGGGCCAGCCAATCCTGCATCGCTGCGTGATCGGACAGTTGCTCCATGCTGACGGCAGGCAGATAGATGAAGTGCTCGGTCAGTTCCTGTGGGTACAGGCGGGACAGGCGCTTGAGGGTTTTCATCACCAGGCGGAAGTCGTTGACCAGGCGCTCGAGAGCCTCACCGGAAATGCCCGGGGCGTCTTCGTTCAGGTGCAGGCTCGCATCCTCCAGGGCCGACTGCGTCATGTACTCTTCCATGGCGTCGTCGTCTTTGATGTATTGCTCCTGCTTGCCTTTCTTGACCTTGTACAGCGGCGGCTGGGCTATATAGATGTAGCCGCGCTCGATCAGCTCCGGCAACTGACGGAAGAAGAACGTCAGCAGCAGGGTACGGATGTGCGAACCGTCGACGTCAGCGTCGGTCATGATGATGATGTTGTGATAGCGCAGCTTGTCGATGTTGTACTCTTCGCGGCCGATGCCACAGCCCAGCGCGGTGATGAGCGTGCCGACTTCCTGCGAGGAGATCATCTTGTCGAAGCGCGCCTTCTCGACGTTCAGGATCTTGCCCTTGAGGGGCAGGATGGCCTGGGTCCGGCGGTTGCGTCCCTGCTTGGCGGAGCCGCCAGCAGAGTCACCTTCCACGAGGTACAGTTCGGACAGGGCAGGGTCCTTTTCCTGGCAGTCAGCCAGTTTGCCCGGCAGGCCGGCGATGTCCAGGGCACCTTTGCGGCGGGTCATCTCACGGGCCTTGCGCGCCGCTTCACGGGCACGCGCGGCGTCGATCATCTTGCCGACCACCAATTTGGCTTCGTTCGGGTTTTCCAACAGGAAGTCGGAGAAGTACTTGCCCATTTCCTGCTCGACCGCGGTCTTCACTTCGGAAGACACCAGCTTGTCCTTGGTCTGGGAGCTGAACTTCGGATCCGGCACTTTCACCGAAATGATCGCCGTCAGGCCTTCGCGGGCATCGTCACCGGTGGTGGCGACTTTGTGCTTCTTCGCCAGGCCTTCCTGTTCGATGTAGTTGTTCAGGTTACGCGTCAACGCCGAACGGAAACCCACCAGGTGGGTGCCGCCATCGCGCTGCGGGATGTTGTTGGTGAAGCACAACAGGTTCTCGTTGAAGCTGTCGTTCCACTGCAGGGCGATTTCCACGCCGATGCCGTCTTCGCGCTGGATGTTGAAGTGGAACACCTGGTTGACCGCAGTCTTGTTGGTGTTCAGGTATTCAACGAATGCACGCAGGCCACCTTCGTACTTGAACAGCTCTTCCTTGCCGCTGCGCTCGTCCTTGAGGACGATGCCGACACCGGAGTTGAGGAAGGACAGCTCACGAATCCGCTTGGCCAGGATGTCCCAACTGAAGTGGATGTTCTTGAAGGTTTCGCTGGAAGCCTTGAAGTGGATCTGGGTACCGGTGGTTTCGCTGTCGCCAACGATGGCCATCGGTGCCTGGGGTACACCATGGACGTAGGTCTGTTCCCAGATTTTGCCGCTGCGGCGCACGGTGAGCACCAGCTCCTCGGACAGCGCGTTGACCACAGAGACACCTACGCCGTGCAGCCCGCCGGAAACCTTGTAGGAGTTGTCATCGAATTTACCGCCGGCGTGCAGCACGGTCATGATGACCTCGGCCGCGGAAACGCCTTCTTCCTTGTGCACGTCTACCGGGATGCCCCGACCGTTGTCACGAACGGTGATGGATTCATCCGGGTGGATGATGATGCTGATGTCGTCGCAGTAGCCAGCGAGGGCTTCGTCGATGGAGTTGTCGACCACCTCGAACACCATGTGGTGCAGACCGCTGCCATCGTCGGTGTCACCAATGTACATACCGGGACGTTTGCGTACGGCATCCAGGCCTTTCAGCACTTTAATGCTCGTTGAGTCGTACGTATTTTCTTCGCTCAATGCCTTCACTCCCGATGGTCGTGGGTCTGGGTGATACGGCCCTGTTCCACGTGGAACAGAGCGACTGGCGTTTCCGTCTGCCAGCCTTCCCTCAATAATTCGTGATCTACACAGGTGATGAAAACCTGGCAGCGTAAGTCTTCCAGCAAACGGCAAAGCGCCCGACGGTGGGCCTCGTCCAGCTCGGACGGCAGGTCATCCACCAGATAAATACACTGACCGCGACGGGCCTGGCTGACCAGGTGCCCCTGGGCAATACGCAAGGCACACACCACCAACTTCTGCTGACCCCGGGACAAAATGTCCGCGGCGTTATGGGCGCCCAATCTGAGGCGCAAGTCAGCGCGTTGAGGTCCAGCCTGGGTATGGCCCATCTGCTGGTCCCGTTGCAGCGAGCCAGCCAGTACGGTGCTCAGTTCCCGGTCCTTGTCCCAGCCTCGGTAATAGCTGAGCGTCAGGCCCTCGAGCTCAACCAGCTCGCTCAAGGTCTGCTCGAAGACCGGTTTCAAGGCTTTGATGTAAGCGCGGCGGTATTCATCGATTTCAGCGCTGGCCTGGCACAGTTCCCTGTCCCAAACCGCTTGCGAAACGGCGTCAAGTGTACCATGTCGCAGCCAAGAGTTTCTCTGGCGCAGCGCCTTCTGCAAGCGCTGCCAGGTCGCCATGAAGCGCGGCTCCACGTGAAACACGCCCCAATCCAGGAATTGTCGGCGAATCTTCGGCGCACCCTCCAGCAGACGGAAACTGTCCGGGTTGATCAACTGCAATGGCAGGATTTCCGCCAGTTGCGCGGCGCTGCGGGCGTTCTGGCCATCGATGCGGATCTGGAACTCGCCTTGCCGGTCCCGTGAAATGCCCAACGCGCTTTGCCCACCTTCCGCCAGCTCCACCTGTCCAAAGACCGTACAGGCCAGTTGGTCGTACTGGATGACCGGTAACAGGCGGGTACTGCGAAACGAACGGGCAAGCCCCAGCAGGTGTATGGCTTCCAGAACACTGGTTTTGCCGCTGCCGTTGGCGCCGTAAAGAATATTGATTCGGGGGGAGGGGGAGAAGGTCACCGGGTGCAGATTGCGCACCGCGGTGACCGAGACGCGACTTAAGGACATCTAGCTTCTGCTGATTATTACAGACGCATCGGCATGACAACGTAAGCCGAATCGTCGTTATCGGACTCCTGCACCAACGCACTGCTGTTGGAATCCGACAGGATCAGGCGTACTTGCTCAGTGGTCATCACACCCAGCACGTCGAGCAGGTAGCTGACGTTGAAGCCGATTTCCAGGGAGCCGCCGTTGTAATCAACGCCCACTTCTTCTTCCGCTTCTTCCTGTTCCGGGTTGTTCGCCTGGATTTTCAACTGACCGCTGGCCAGTTGCAGGCGGATGCCGCGGTACTTCTCGTTGGACAGAATCGCGGTACGGCTGAAGGCCTCGCGCAGCGCCTGGCGGTCACCCAGCACCAGTTTGTCGCCGCCTTTAGGCAACACACGCTCGTAGTCGGGGAACTTGCCGTCTACCAGCTTCGAGGTGAAGGTGAACTCCCCGGTGGTGGCGCGGATGTGGTGCTGGCCCAGCACGATGCTGACGTTGCCGTCCGGCTCGGTCAGCAGGCGCGCCAACTCCAGGATACCTTTGCGGGGTACGATCACCTGGTGGCGATCCGGCTGACCGATATCAGCCTGCATCGAGCACATCGCCAGGCGGTGACCGTCAGTGGCAACAGCGCGGATAACACCGGCAGACACTTCCAGCAGCATGCCGTTGAGGTAGTAACGCACATCCTGCTGGGCCATGGCGAAGCTGGTGCGTTCGATCAAGCGGCGCAGCTTGCTTTGCTCAAGGCTGCAGGTCAGCGAACCAGGGCCTTCTTCCACGGTCGGGAAGTCGTTGGCGGGCAGGGTCGACAGAGTGAAACGGCTGCGCCCGGCCTTGACCACGAGCTTCTGCTCATCGACCTTGATGTCGATCAGCGCATCGTTGGGCAGGCTCTTGCAGATGTCCATCAGCTTGCGCGCTGGCACGGTGATGGAACCCGGATCGGCCGGCTCTTCAAGCTGCACACGACCGACCAGCTCGACTTCCAGGTCGGTACCGGTCAGCGACAGTTGCTGGCCTTCGACAACCAGCAGCACGTTGGAAAGTACCGGCAAGGTCTGGCGGCGTTCGACGACGCCTGCGACCAGTTGCAGGGGTTTCAACAGGGCTTCGCGTTGAATGGTGAAATGCATGGTCTAGTCCCTTGCCTTAATAAGCTGCGCTAGTGGTCATCAAGTGGTCAGTGTACGCAGCAGGTTCTTGTAGTCCTCGCGGATGTCCGCGTCGGATTCCTTAAGTTCGTTGATCTTGCGGCAGGCGTGCAACACCGTGGTGTGGTCGCGTCCGCCAAACACATCGCCGATTTCCGGCAGGCTGTGGTTGGTCAGCTCCTTGGACAAGGCCATGGCCACCTGGCGCGGCCGGGCCACCGAACGCGAACGGCGTTTGGAGAGCAGATCGGATATCTTGATTTTGTAGTATTCAGCAACAGTTCGCTGAATGTTATCCACAGAAACCAGCTTGTCCTGAAGCGCCAGGAGATCCTTCAAGGACTCGCGAATCAGCTCGATGGTGATGTCGCGCCCCATGAAGTGGGAATGCGCGATCACCCGCTTGAGCGCACCTTCGAGCTCGCGCACGTTCGAACGTATACGCTGAGCGATGAAGAACGCGGCATCGTGCGGCAGCTCGACCTTGGCCTGGTCGGCCTTCTTCATCAGGATCGCCACCCGGGTTTCCAGTTCCGGCGGCTCGACGGCCACCGTCAGGCCCCAGCCGAAACGCGATTTCAGGCGCTCTTCCAGGCCTTCGATTTCCTTCGGATAACGGTCACTGGTGAGAATGACCTGCTGTCCGCCTTCAAGCAACGCGTTGAAGGTGTGGAAAAACTCTTCCTGAGAGCGTTCCTTACGGGCAAAGAACTGAATGTCGTCGATCAGCAGCGCATCCACCGAACGGTAGAAGCGCTTGAATTCGTTGATGGCATTCAGTTGCAGCGCCTTGACCATATCGGCCACGAAACGCTCGGAATGCAGGTACACGACCTTGGCATTCGGGTTCTTCTTTAATAAGTGGTTACCCACAGCGTGCATCAAGTGGGTTTTACCCAGGCCCACGCCGCCATACAGGAACAACGGGTTGTAGCCATGCTTGGGGTTGTCCGCCACCTGCCAGGCTGCCGCCCGGGCCAGTTGGTTGGATTTGCCTTCGACGAAGTTCTCGAAGGTAAAGGTGCGGTTCAGATAGCTGGTGTGCTTGAGCGCACCTTCGACCTGCACAGTGCGTTGCTCGGCGCGTACCGGCGCCTGTTGGGTACTGGCGCCCGCCATCGGGTCGAAGCTGTCCCGGGAGGGCTCTTCACTGGCTTCGGCCACTTTCTGCGGATTTCTTTTGCTTGGCGCGGGAGTCGGGGCGACCGGGCTTGCCGGTGCCACGGCAGCCTGGGCCTGGGAGGCCGCAGCAGCCAGCGGTGCATTCGGAGCCGCGCGCGGGGCCGAGCTGCGCTTGCTGCCTATTAATAAGGACAACGCAGGCGCCATGCCATTGCCATGCTCGTCGAGCAGCTCCATGACCCGACCCAGGTACTTTTCGTTGACCCAGTCGAGAACGAAACGGTTCGGTGCGTAGACGCGCAACTCGTCGCCTTCGGCTTCGACCTGTAGTGGGCGGATCCAAGTGTTGAATTGTTGGGCAGGCAGCTCATCGCGCAAAAGCTCCACGCACTGCTGCCAAAGTTCCACTGACACGGACATCCCCTAAGTTGAAAGCCGGTGAGGCAAAAACAAGCGGCCATTGTAGCGAGCAGACGTCCACTTATCCACACGCAGGTTCATCCTCATCCACGATTTATCAATGCGTTAACTCATAAAAAGACGACAGGCGGTCAGTGGATAAGCTCTGTGGATAACCGGGCCTGAGGTCGTTGTACAAGTGGGGGCGAAACTC